>MHXH01000018.1:0-67874 GCA_001824435.1 Parcubacteria group bacterium RIFCSPLOWO2_01_FULL_48_18 | reverse complement strand
TGCCACAATATGGGCAATGCCTGGTTTAACAGCGAGATGAACCAATACGTGTATTTCGGAGGTTCCACGGTGTATAGCTGTTCGACCAATTATATCACCAATTGTACATCCGGCGACACAGGCCTTCCGCCCCCACCCTCATATGGCTGCTCGGCTGAACCGACCAACTTGTTGGGATCCGGCTGCCACGATATGGGAACTGCCTGGTTTAACGGAGAAATGAACAAATACGTCTTATATAATACGAACGCGGTAAAAGAATGTAGCAAGGATTATTTCTCGGGTTGTTCTTCCGGCGGTACAACGCCGCCGCCGCCCACCAGCTCATGCTCAATAGAGCTTATTAATCTTCTTGGTTCTGGCTGCCATGATATGGGTAATGCTTGGTTTAACGGAGAGATGTCGAAATACGTTAAGTATGGCGAGTTGACGGTGTATGAGTGCGCGTCAAATCCGTTATCCAGTTGTACGACCGGTACCGTACCGCCGTCCGGGGGATTTTGGGTTGAAGGATATCAAAGCTACCCGCGCTACGGAGAATCCGGTGTTTCGATTTCGCCGAAAGTCCATATTGTATTCTCCAAAGGCGTTGATACCAAAACGCTCGATAGCGGTAGCGTGTTTTTAGCGCCGGCTTCCTCTCCCGACACAAAAGTGAACGGAACTATTACGGCATTTACCAATGGCTTTGACTTTGTGCCGCTCGTACCTCTTTCCACCAATACCGTGTATCGGTTCGGCATTACTGCTTCGGTGAAGGCATCGGACGGAGCGGCAATGCCCGGCAGTTGGTATGTGGAGTTTACAACCGGCGCCTCGACCGAGGGGGGCAGTGGTTCACTTTCTGGCCTCGTGCTCGGCCCTGACGGAAAACCGGTTGCAGGAGCATATGTCAGCGTCCATACGCCAGATTATATTATCAGTAGGTCAACCGAGTCGTTGACCGACGGAGTTTACAACATTGCCAATATTCCTGCGGGGAGTTATGAGTTGGTGTTGTATCCGCCGGCAAACGCCACGAATCTTCTCAAGCCCGCGCCCCAGGCGGTTTCATTTAAAGCAGGAGATGTGTTGGTAAGAAATCTTTTATTCAGTCAAGCGGCCAAAGTTATCCGTGGATCGGTAGTGAGGAGCGACGGCCGCGTTATCTCTGACGCGAAAGTCGGTGCCTATCAAGAGGGGGGCGGTTCCTGGAGCGGTACCCAAACCGACGCGAGCGGCAAATTTACGCTTACGGTAAGCGGCGGCGACTGGAAAGTGGGAATTTATCCGGTAAGTTATACAGCAGAATGGTTTTACGACCAAGCATTTGTAGCGGTCAGTTTTGCAAAAGACGAAACCCCAGAGGAAAAAACAATTAGTTTCATAGTCAAGACCGCGGGGTCATATATAAAGGGAACAGTGCTTTCCGCAGACGGTACCGCATTGCCTGCCAATACCGTATTTGTGGAAGTGCGGACCGATAACGGACAGGGCAGTGGAGCTCCGGTGGAAGCAGGTGGCACATTTTCACTTCGGGTTTCCGCAGGTACCTATATAATATATGTTCGTTCCCAAGATCCTGCGGTGGACGTGCCGTCAATTCCCTCGGTAGTAGTAAAGGAGGGAGAAACCGTACAGCTTGGTACCATTATGCTGGGCAAGCGGCAAGATGTTATTCGGGGCAGCGTGGTGGATAGTGTTACCGGCGCGGGCGTGGCTAACGCTACTGTAAATGCGTATATGAAAGAATCCGGAGGATACGCGAGCGTGCGAACTGACGCGTCAGGCGGATACATGCTTCGCGTGAGTCCGGGCAGATGGTTTATCAGCGTGGCGCCAGATCCCGGATTAGATTATTACAGTGCCGAGCCGCCGCGCGAAGTAGAGGTGGTTGCCGGAACTCCGCTTGAAGTTATGTTCAAACTGTCTGCGGCCAATGCGACGATATCCGGCACGGTGCAGAACGAACAGGGTCAAACCGCTACGGACGTATACGGTTATGCGTATGTTGAAAAAGAGGACAGCAGCTCATTTGACCCCGGCGGTTATCCGACAAATGGTTATGCGACCGGGCCAGCTTCCGGAGGCCCGATTGAGCGCGGCCTGTTCAATTTCAAAGTTCCGGCCGGCGTATACCGCGTGGGTATTTTCCTGCCGCCGGATTCTCCATATGTAGCCGGCGACAGACAGACGGTCACTGCGAGCGCCGGAAAGACGACGCAAGTTGTCGTATCGGTAAAATCAAATGACGCTAAAATTGTCGGTGCGCTTCGTGATGTGAATGGAAATCCGGTAACAAACGTTGAAGCCTTTGTTTCCGCGTACGCGAAAGGCTCGTGGCAGAACGCTTCTTTTAATAAAGCATTGGGTACATACGAATTAAGAGTCGCGGCAGGGGAGTGGAGAATTGGAGTTCGTCTCGATCCGAACAGCGGTTATTCTGTGCAGAAAGGGGAAGTAACCGTGATAGTTGCTAAAGGAGCACAAGCGAGCCGGGACTTCACGGTAGTTAAAGCGGACGCAACCGTGAGCGGAAAAGCGACTAAACCGAACGGCGAGCCGGCGCCAGGTGCTTTTGTGAAGATTGCCAAGGTAAGTTTAGCAGGAGGATATGGATCGCCTCCTGCGTATAACGTATTTGTTGCAGGAACAGAAACCGCGAGCGACGGCACATACAAGGTAAGCGTGCCGGCAGGAACGTACTATGTGAATGCATTTGTGCCGTTTGATTCTGGCCTTTTGAATCCTCTCGAGCAGGAGTTCTCTGTATCAGGAGGAGGGGTGGCTACTGTCAATTTGGCGTTTCGGTCCGCGGGATTGATGATTTCCGGCCGCGTGTTGCTTGAGGATAAGGGAGTCGCGAATGCGTTTGTGTGGGGATGGTCAGAACAAGGCGGATTTTCAGAAGCGCGGACAGACCAAAATGGGGTCTATTCCTTAAAAGTAGCAGCCGGACCCTGGCGAGTGAGGGCGGGCAAAGAATTAGAGGGAAAACCTTATAAGAGTAGCGAGTTGCAGATTGAGGTTATTGATGCGAACGTGGTTCAAGACCTTGTGTTGTCCTTGTTTGAATTTGTACTGCCGCCGCCTGAAATAAAGAAAATAGACGCATCCGGCGCAGCATATGTGGAAACTGCAAATGGTACTGCGCTTACGCTTCCCGGGTCTGCGGTTGCCACCGGAGGTACGGTGACGGTGAGCATTACTCCGGATGCCGAGGCTCCTTCGCAGGGTACCAGTCAGGTGATAGGCGTGGCATACAATATTGAAGCGCGAGATACGGCAGGGTCGCTGGTGACTAAATTAAATCAAGGCGCAACCGTAGAAATTCCATATACCGACGATCTGCTAGTGCAGTACGGCATTACAGAGGATCAGCTTAAGGCCGCGTTCTGGGACGAAACAACCGATTCATGGCGCGAATTGGACCAGTCGGCTGTGGACAAAACCAATAATGTGGTGACGGCCCTCGTCGATCATCTTACGCGGTTTGCGATTATAGGAAGTGCGGACAGTACTGCGCCAGAGGCACCCGCTGGTGTCACGCTTTCAAATTCGGAAGCGGGCGTAGTCCTTATTTCATGGCAGAATCCGGCTAAAGATTTTAAGTATGCAAAGATGTATCGTTCGGAGAAAAAAGGAGAACCTGGAGCTGTCGTATATAACAATGTAACCGGCGCCTCCCAGAAGGATACAGGACTTACAGGCGGCGTCACATACTATTATATTGTTCGCGCCGTAGATTCTGCGGGCAATGAGTCGCCGAACGTGAATCAGGTTGCCGCAACTGTTGTCGGAACGCCGAGCAAAACGTCTGCAAAAGAGGTTTCTTCTTCTACGGTTACTGTACTACCGTTTCCCCCCTCATTGGTATCGGTGTTTGCGAGAAGTCTTAAGTTAGGCGATCGGGGAGAGGACGTAAAGAAATTGCAAGAGCTTTTGAAAATAGAAGGAGTGTATCCGGAAGGCCTTGTTACGGGTACATTCGGTCCGCTCACGCAGACAGCCGTAGCGCGACTTCAAGAAAAATATAATTCCGAGGTTTTGAAACCGGCCGGAGTTTTGAGGGGTACTGGCTTTGTGGGCTCGCTTACGCGACTTAAACTGAACGCGCTGGCCCAGCTGCGCGGTTTAGTTGAGAAATTGCCTTCGGTTCCGGGACTAAAAACAGCGCTCCGGCGTCTTGAGAGAAATCTTACGGCAGGATCCCGCGGCGACGACGTAAAAACGCTTCAGCAGCTGCTCAAAGACGAAGGAGTGTATCCGACCGGAGAGATAACCGGGTACCTTGGTCCGCTTACCAAAGCTGCGGTGATGAAATTCCAAGAAAAGTATGCGTCTGAAATTCTTACTCCGAATGGACTAGGCGCCGGCAACGGATTTGTGGGTGTGGCGACGCGGGCGAAAATAAACAGCCTCATCGAATAGGCAGGCTATGTAGATTAGCGGGGCTGCGCAATAAAAAATCAGTTTCGGTCTCATCGGAACTGATTTTTATCGGGTTAAGAAACCTTGATGGTTAATCGGGGTTATTGTTTTTCCAGAATATCCAGCAGCTTGTTGCACGGATGAAGGTGGTGATTCCTCTGCGCGTGATATTCCTCGGCCGTGGCGTTTCAACGAAGCCGGCCATGTGATATCATCAATAGTGACAAGGGACAGGGATAAGGGGCGAGCGATCTGTTTCTCCTTCGATCCGGCCCAACTTCGCTGACGCGAGTCGAGACGGACGTGACGTAAATTATAAAAAAAGCATCATGAAGGAATCATCTCCTGTTATTGACGCAATAAAAAAAGTGATGCCCGCGGTTGTTTCGATCGTAGTGACGAAGACGCTGGAAGAGGTTGAAAAAGAGGTGCCGGCAGAACTACTGCCGTATCTTCCGCACCAAGGAGGAAAATTGCAGGTGCCGGAAGAGGAGGTGGAAGCCGATGGTCGGGTGCGCGTCGGCGGCGGCTCCGGCTTTGTCGTCGATAAGGACGGGATCATTCTTACCAATAAACACGTGGTTTCCGAAGGAAAAGCAGAGTACACGGTGCTTCTTGATACCGGCGAGAAGTATCCGGCTCAAATATTGGCACGCGATCCGATCAATGATGTCGCGATAATAAAAATTGCGGCGGAACATTTGCCCGTTATCGAACTCGGAAACTCTTCCGATCTTGAATTGGGGCAAACGGTAATTGCCGTCGGAAACGCGCTCGGCCTTTTCAAGAATACGGTTTCCGCCGGAATTGTTTCCGGACTCTCGCGGTATATTTCCGCTCGTCCGGACCCGACAGGGCCGGCGCAGGAATTGCGCGGACTCATTCAGACCGATGCCGCAATCAATCCCGGAAACTCGGGAGGACCGCTTGTGGACATTGAAGGGAAAGTAATCGGCATAAACGCCGCGGTGATATCCGGCGCGCAGAATATCAGCTTTGCAATTCCTATAGATACCGCAAAACGCGACCTCGCTGATTTGCAAACGTACGGACGCATCAGGAGGCCGCTGCTCGGTTTGAGATATCTTATTTTGGACGAGAAGTTGCAGAAGAAGTATACACTGCCCGTTGACCACGGAGCGTATGTCATTAAAGAAGGGCCGTCGGATTATGGGGTTATACCCGGCTCTCCCGCGGATCAGGCAGGCGTGAAAGAAAAAGATATTGTGATTGCGTGCAACGGCCAAAAACTTACTGCCGAAAAAACCCTCCAGGACCATTTGGATGAATATGGCGTGGGAGACGTCATTGCCCTTACCGTCATGCGCAAGGGCAAAGAGATGAAAATTCCGGTAACGCTCGCCGAGAGAAAATGATCTGCAGGATTTGAATTGCTACTGACAACTGCGTAAGTTCTGGTGCCATTAGTCAATATCTTTGCGATCGTAGGAATATTGACTAAACGTTTACCCACGCACCAGAAAGCCACGGGCGTAAACCCATAGATGAGTGGCTTTCAGTACGGGGTTCCGCTCCGTCGAGCAGAAGAATTCGGTCGTGGAACGGATCCAGGACGCTCGAACGCCTTAATAGGTATACATATCCACTAAAAGGCTGTTCCTATCGAGCAGAAGAACTCTGTCGTGTAGGGGATCCAGGATGCTTGAACGATTAACATATACTCGCCATTCATCGGAGAGGAAATTAGGACGCAGCCGGTTTTGTTCAAAACAGACGGGATAACCGAAGCGTTCGTTTATAAAATTGCGGCATGGTTCTTCATTTTGTATGTAAAGCGGCATGTCTTGCGGCGTGGTGCACGTGGATATTTGCGCAATGTAATCTTGGCAATAACCGGGAAGGTGGTCGTCGTCAGACCATGACGGTCTCGGACAGGAGACGGGGAGCGCCGGATCAAAGCCGTACGTTTCGTTGAGATAGCCGGTACACATATTCAAGCGGATGTTATAGCCCAGTTGGCTTCCGGCGCTGCCGCCGGTGAGAAAGATGCGGGCAAATTGATTTGATGCGAGCATGATGTCTTGCGCAGCGCCGACCCCACCCGGATACACTATTTCCACTGCCTGCGGCACCGTTATTTCGTCCCTATTCGATTTAATTCGCCATCCGGTGATGTTCAGCTTTGATTCACCGCTCGCGGCTCGGGATCCAACCTCTACTGACGGAAAGCCGCTGCCGTACCACCATCCGCCAGAGATCGACAGCCACGCTTTTCCGTAAAACGGCGACAGGTCTTTCAGTTGGAAGCCGGACGGAGGAACTGCGTCTGACGCGAGAGAGGGTGGAGCGATTTTTGCGGCTTCGTTTGCTTTCATCCACGAAAGCTTTGCCACTGCGCCGCCGCCGTCTTCATAATATTCAACCGTGACCGTATGCGCGCCCGCGCTTAGATGTTTTTGTACGCGGTAGAGTGTCGGTGTTTGCTTGAACCATTTGTCGAGAATGAGCTTGCCGTCAACATAAGCCCGCATGCCGTCGTCGCTCGTCGCCTGGAATTCGTACGTGTCGGACGCAAAAGCAAAAAAGCCGCTCCATTTCACCGAAAAGATATCGGAAAACAGGCGTTCATCCGGAGCATTAAATCCCCAGTCGAAATTAATTTGCGCATCTATGCGGCTGAATTTAAATTCGTCAAGATCAGTGCCTGTATAATAGCAACCGATAAATGCGTTGATATACGGTTTCTCGCACGGGGAGGACGCCGAAGGGGATTTTTGCGGGGAAGCCGGACGCGAAGGTGGAGGAGTTTTTGTTTGCGCGGACGGCCGCGAAGGAGGGGTTGATTGTTCTACCACGCCGGTGACCGGCGCCGGAGTTTCGTTTGCGCCGGTAGGCCCGGTTTGATTTTTTCCAACCTCAACAACGCCCTGCATCTGAATCGGCGGAGGGTTGTTGACGACATATACCAGAATCACAATACCTATTATGACGGCTATGACAACAAGAGGAGCGTTCAAGGTTTAGAATTTAGAATCTGGAATCTTGAATTTGGAATCTCGCCCCTTTAGGGGTTCTTATTCAACAGTAACGCTTTTTGCGAGATTTCTCGGTCTATCTACATTATAACCGCGTTTGGTGCCCATGTAGTATGCGAACAGTTGAAGCGGGACAATCGAGAGAAGCGGTTCAAGCGGCTCGAGGGTTTTGGGAATATACAGCACATGGTCGGCAAGCGACGAGATGTGTTCGTCGCCCTCGGTGGCGACGGCAATCATCGGTCCCCGACGAGCCTTGATTTCCTGGATATTGGAATACATCTTATCCGATACGCTGTTCGAGGGTACGACTGCGATGGTTGGAAAATCCGGTCCGACCATTGCGATGGGGCCGTGCTTCATTTCCCCGGCGCCGTATCCTTCGGCATGGATGTAAGAAATTTCTTTGAGTTTTAAGGCGCCCTCCAGGGCAACCGGATAATTATATCGTCTTCCCAAAAAGAGAAAATTGGAATGCGTGGCATAGGTGGCCGCCAATTGCTGTATTTGTTCTGATGCGTCGAGTATCGATTGAATTTTTTTTGGAATTTCCATAAGTTCTTGCATCAACGCCGTGTGGAACGCGCCGCGTTTTTTGGATACGTAGAGCGCCATAAGTATTAGAGTGGTGAGTTGTGAGAGGAATGCCTTGGTCGAGGCAACGCCTATTTCCGGCCCTGCGTGGTTGTATACCCCTGCATCTGTTTCCCGCGCGATAGTCGAACCCACGACATTGACAAGGCCAAGAGTTAGTAGTCCGGCTTTTTTCGCTTTGCGTAGGGCCGCAAGCGTATCGGCGGTTTCTCCGGACTGGGAAATGGCAAGCGCGACGGTTCCGGGTTCAAACGGCTCCTCGCGGTAGCGAAATTCTGAAGCAAAATGCACTTCGGTCGGGATTCCTGCAATTTCTTCAAAAATGTATTCGCCGACAAGGCCTGCATAATATGAAGTTCCGCACGCGAGAATAATAAGACGGCGCATGGCGTTTAGTCTTTTTTGCGCAAGCTCAAGCCCTCCCAATTTTACAAGATGCTCGCGTGGCTTGAGGCGTCCTTGTATTGCGGCTTTGACCACCTCCGGTCCCTCGAAAATTTCTTTGAGCATGAAGTGTGGAAAATTGCCTTTTTGCGCCTGCTCGAGAGTCCATTCTAACTGTTCGACTTTTAATGGGGTGGGGCGCTGATCAAGGTCGGTAATGACAATGGAGTCTTTCGTCATTTCCGCCACTTCGCCGTCTTTGAGGTAGATGACCTTTCTGGTGGATTCAATGAGCGCTGATGGGTCCGATGCCAGAAAGTTCTCTTCGTTGCCCACGCCGATAACCAGAGGAGAAGAAAGGCGTGCGGCATAGAGAGTGTGCGGATCCTCTTTGTTGATGATCGCGAACGCATACGTCCCCTCGATCATTTTTAAGGCGTTGAAAAGCGCCGTCTTGAAATCGTTCTCATCCTTAAGGAGCTCTTCGATAAGGTGAGGCATGACCTCGGTGTCGGTTTCTGAAATAAATGCGTGGCCGCGCTGCCCAAGATAATTCTTGAGTTCTTTATAGTTTTCAATGATGCCGTTATGGACAAGATAAACCCGACCGGCGCAATCATGGTGCGGATGCGCATTTACTTCGTTCGGGGTGCCATGCGTTGCCCATCTTGTATGGAGTATGCAGAGGTTGCCGGCTATATTCTGATTTTCGATTTTGTCTTTAAGTTGTTGAACGTAGCCGACCTGTTTCACCAGCGTTACGCGGCCCGGATTGCAAATTGCAAAACCCGCGCTGTCATAGCCGCGGTATTCTAAAGTCTCTAAGCCGGCCAGTCCTATGGGCAGTGCTTGCCGTTTACCAATGTAACCAACGATGCCGCACATGCGATTTTTGCCCGCGAGCGCACGATATGCGCTACGCGAGCGGTTGCAAAAATCAGCATCCGTCGAAGCCAAACAAGATTCGGTTTGGCGAAGGCGGATTGCATTGAAATTTAGAACCTAGGGTTTAAAACTTTTTGTTTGGAAATTGGGAATTGGAGATTTAATACACAGGTATAGTACCCTCTTTCTTCGATAGTTTCAATACTTTGCGGTTCCGGACCGAACTTGACAAGGCGGACCGCGGTGGATATATAATGGGTTAGATTCTTAAAACTTATTTAACGATGCGACAGAGGGAGGGAATGTGTTATGTTCGGCGTAATCCTCGGCAGCATTATAGCGGCCGGTATCGCCGGTCTTATTATCCGATACACCCTCGATCGAAATGGCAGTTATCTTTCTATTACGTGGACCGAATACGCGATCGGCATGAGCGTCATCAGTTTGGTTTTGGCACCCCTTACCGCAAAGATTGGTTGGGGTATGGCCAAAAATAACAACGTCACCTTCCGTGAATACTGGAACGGTTCGGAAACCGGCGTGGTGTGGGAGAAGATCCCGTGCAGCCGCGACGGTCCATGTTATTGGGAGTACGACTGCGATTCTTACCCATGCAATCCGCATCCATGCAATTGCGATTCAGAAGGGAAAAATTGCAGCACTTGTTGGGATACATGCTACCACGACTGTCCTTACTGTGATGAAGAGTGGACATTTGTGGTTAATACCACCTTGGATCCCTTTACCATTGCGGCGAACCGTTTTCCGTACCACCCTGATCTTCGTCGGTGGCGGAAACAAAAAGCTGTCCCGCAGAACATTATTGATCGTGCGGGTGTAGGCGTTCCGGATTTCTGGAGGGATGCGAAGGCGCGAATCGACTCGGCCTTGCCAGGACCGGTTACGAAGCGGAACAATTATGAGAATTACATCCTCGCGAGCGATCTTACGATTTTGAAACAGTATTCGAGCCAGATCGATCGATTTGTTTCGCGACACCTGTTGCCCTCTCCGCAAAGCGGAATCCACAACTTCTATTGGGCAGACAAGATATCGTTTGTCGGGTTTCGCCCTTCGAACGCGAATACGTGGCAGATGTCGCTGAATTACCTGAATGCCGCGCTCGGTCCCGAGTTGCAGGGTGATCTTCATCTTGTCATCGCGAAGAGCGAAGAGATTGTGAGGGCCCCGGATGAGTATATCCTTGCGCTCAAGGCCCACTGGCAAAACCGGACAGTATTCGGACGAGATGCCCTGAGTAAGAACAGCATTATTGTCGTTTTAGGAACGCAGGACGGTGAACGCGTTCTCTGGGGCCGCGCCACGACTGGAATGCCTTTTGGCAACGATCAGATGCTCGTTGCGCTGCAGAACGACCTGAAGGGCGTTCGTCTTGATCCGGATTCCGTGATCGGTTCCATGAGGGCGGAACTTCTTCCAGGGGCAAAGATTCGTACCGTGCACGGCACGGGCGTTCTCGAGATCGTGTTGTGGGGGTTGAAGAATCCGGCAACGAAGTTTCAGCGCGTGAGCATGACCGCGAATAACATCGATGATTTTGGCGGCGGATTCCTGTATCTGAAGAGTGAAATTCAGTTGACCGGCGGCCAGAGGGCGGCGATTGTGTTCGTTACATTCCTTGTATGTATGATCGTATGGGTTGTCTTCGTTCGCGTGGGCGAGCGAACGTGGCGTAGTTCAAACTGACGATAATCCAGCAACTCTCCAATTAACCCCCAACCCCCCCAAAAAGGAGGGTGTATGAAGCAGATCGGCGGTAACCGCAGCGGAAAAGTAGGCGTCGGGCTTGCGGTACTTCTCGGTGTTCTCGGCACGCTCGTCGTGGGCGGCCTCTGGCTTTACGGCATTGCAAATGCGACGCGCAACGAAGGAATCAGCCGGGAAATACAACTCAGCGCTCAATATCCTTCCAACCAGAATTATTTGAGCGCATATGTGAGCGGTTTCTTTGAACAGGCGAGCGTTGCGCAGGAGGCTCGCGATGCGCTCTCCCAGGTCCTGGAGGACGCCGTGAGTGGCCGGTACGATGAACCCAGCCAGGTAGGTGGCGGCACGAACGTGAATACGCCGCTCATGCTGGCGTTTAAGTCGGTTGCCGAAGCGTACCCGGAAGCAGGCGTGAAAGAGCTTATGGCGAACTTCGGAAAACTGCAAGATTACATCATTGCGGGCCGCGCCGGATACCGAGATATGCAGGACAAGCTCCTCGACCAGCTCCGTTCATACGATACCTGGCGCAAGCAAGGCATCATTCGGAATCTTGTTCTTCGGAATTTTTTGCCGAGCGATAACCTCGTGGCGCGTATCGGGACGAACGAGATTACCGGGGAAGCTGCGCGGAAGAAGATGTATCAGATCGTTCTTACATCTGCGGCGCGCGAAGCGTATGAAAGCGGCACCATGGAACCCCTCCAGGTGCCGAAAGATCAGAATAAAAAGTAACCAGCGCATTAAAAATTATGTAATATGAAAATAGAGCTCTCGCGTAGAGCTCTTTTTTGATTTTGTAAAAAACAGCCCACCGATTCACGGTAGGCGTTTTGAAGTTATTGACTTACTACGAAGGAGCCGAACGGCTTCCACTCGTAGCGAAGCGTCGGAACAGTAGCAATCATATCTCCGATTTCTTCTTGAACGGTTTTTTGCCGAGGCGGGCGCATGATTGAAGCAAACGCGCCGATAACCCCCGGCAGTTTACGGAGCGGTTTGACCAGCGACGGATATTTAACCCCTGTAAGTTCCATAGCCTTTAGCGCTGCGTCGTATCTTGGGTCGTCACTTACTTGGTCAATCAGGTTAAAGTTTACGGCTTGAGCAGGAGAGAATATCGATCCGTCGGCAAACGCGAGCACCTTGCTCCGGGCCAAATTTCTTCCTTCCATGACGATAGACACGAAGCGGTCAAAATCTTCCTTGATGATCTGTTCGAGCCTGGCTCTTTCTTCCTGCGTAGGATCCCTGGCAAACGAACCCATGTCTTTCATGGAGCCTGATTTGAAAACTTCCAGTTTCAGACCGTGGCGGCCCATGAAGCCGCTGATATTGAAATAGGAAAAAATAACTCCGATTGAACCGACGAGCGAAGAGCGGGATGCGATAATATAGTCGGCGTCAACGCTGGCATATATTGCGCCGGACGCGGCAAGGTCTTCATAGGCGGCGATAACCGTAATACCGGCTTTCTTGAGGCGCAGAATTTCATTGCGTAGTTTTTCTGACCCGGATACGGTGCCGCCGGGACTGTTGATAAGCAGAATGACTGCGCGAATGTCTGGTAAGCGTGAAGCTGCGCCGAGTTGGCCTAGGACGTTATCCAGAAACGAAAGCCCCGGTTGACTAAATAGTCCGTTTTGTTGCGGTTCATCCGAGATGACACCATGCAGGTCTATGAATACGAATGTTCCTGTTTTTTCTGTGTCTGTGGTAGGCGAGGGTAGCAGCCCTGCGGCACCGAGCGAATCCCCCGGTACGCTAACCGCATGAAGCTGTACGGGTGCCATAGCATAGTTTGAGTATGGGGATTGGGACGCATTTCCGCGAAAGATCGAGAAATAAAAAAGAAGCATGAGGCCGCTAATGGTAAGTCCGATGATCCAGTTGAACATCCCTGCCCATACTCCGCGGCGGCCTGTTTTGAGAAATTTGCGCAGCTCTTTGAGCGCCTCGCCGAATTCCCCCATTAACGCATAGCCCTTGTCAAAGAATTCTTGCGGCAAATCAAGCTGGTATTTCGGCTGATCCTTTTCGGCGTCTGCCATTGTGGGCCCCGGGAACAATGAGCATTCTCAACGATCCTTTCCCAAGATACCAGCCGTCGCATAGTCTGTCAAATGGATGTTCATATGTTGTACACAACTCCCTGTGCGGTTGTTTGACTGTCATTTTCTTTCCCCGTACCATGTAGAGTAGCTGTTTGATATCTTACTCATGGAGCGTGATATGAGAAAGCTGTTTACGGAACTGGCGCTTTTTTACCGTACGTTACCCCGGGAATTTATAGTGCTGGTAGGATGTTTTGGAGGATTTTCCGTGTTTTCCTGGTGCTCTGCGTTGCTTGTGGACTCGAGAGGGCTTTTTATTTTATCGTGGGCCACCGCCGCTTTCGGAGCCATGCTGTTTTTATCTAGGCTCGGCATTTTAGCGTCCCTTTCTCTTTTGAAGCAAGTTCGCAATCCGCCCTTGTTTTCTTTGTTTTTCGTGTTGAGAGTTGCGTTGCTTGCAGGGACGGCATGGATGATATATTTCATAATCGGACGGCTGCACGTTGCGTCGCAGAACCTGCCTCAAGGTCCGCTAAGAATGGCAGCTACCATCGTTATTATTGGAGCGGCCATCGCCGTCTTTCTTGTCCTGATGCGTAATGCACGAGTACGCCAACAGGCCGTATCGTTTTTGAGAAGAAGGGCGTCGATTGATCAGAACGCCTTGAGTCTCTCGCTCCAGAACAACAACCACGTTCCGAAGATGAAGGAGGTCGTTAAGGTGAGAAGAACTAGAGAGGATTCGCTGGAAGTTCCGGATGACGCGAAGAGCGATTTTGCTTTAATGGAAAATGCAGGAGTTGTAAAAGCTGTCGTGGCGCTTCAGCAATCGGTAATGGGATACCGGGAGTACTTTCCTGAAAGAGAAGATCTGTTGCGGCAAATTCTTTATAGCCTTCTACTCAAGGAACACGCGCTTATCAGCGGCGAGAAGGGTACTGTGAAAACTACGTTGGCGCTTACTTTGGTGAAAGCGGTTGAGGGAGCACGGTTGTGGTTTCAGCAGATAGGCCGTTCGTACTCGGATGAAGAATTGTTTGGGCCTTTTGACGTGAAACGGCTTCGCGAAGAGGGCGAGTTTATCCGGAAGACCGATAATTCAATCTTAACCGCGGACATTGCGTGTATTGATGAGTTTTTGGATGCGGACGAACGGTTATTGAGAGAGCTTCACAGCGTTCTTTTTCTTAGGCGTTTCCAGCGCGGGAATCAGAACCTCGAGCGACTACCGCTCCACAGTGTTATTGCGACCACAAATCAAGATTTGCGTTATGTAGTTTCGCGCCACGAAAAACGGTTGGATGCGACGATTGATCGATTCCTGCTGCGTTCATGTGCTCGTCGGCTCCAGTCCGCGGAAAGCAAGCGCATTGTTGATCGACATGACAAGACTCGCGCATACGATCAACTGACGCAAAATCCGCCCCACAAAATATCGTTTAAGGACGTGCAGCTGTTAAATAGATTTTTGGAGAAGCCGGACTTTATTGTGGTGCCGCCCGAGATACTGGACCAGTATCATGCATTGTGCGATGCGCTTCGGAAAGGCCGCATTGACATTAGCGATAGGCGTGAAGCTGTTTGCCGCCGGCTTTTGGAAGCGGAAGCGCTTCTACGCAAAAGTAATCGAGTAGCCGCAGAAGACTTGGCCGTAACCCGATACGGGTTGATTGTGGTGGGACAGGAAGAGGAAGAGAAGGCGTTTCAATCCGCGCTTGAGAAAGTCAGGAAAAGCTGATGGAAAAAGAGCTATTGCTCTTCGCATCGACGGTACAGCTCTGGATGAAAATTGAAATCCTGCTTGTGATTCTTTTGATTGCGGCGCGACCGGGGACACCCTCCTTGTATGCAAGGGTCGCGGCCACGATGCCTTCGGAACGAAACAATCGTTCGCGGGAAGACGTAGATGCGCCGATCGCGTTCAAGACTTTTTTGTTGCGCCCGGAAGAGCTGAGCCGCTGGAAGGTCGGGCTTATGGTGGAAGGAACGATAACTCAATATTTGAATAACGCTGCGCAGTTGAGTCCGTACCTGACCTTATCTGACTTGGAACTGTTGTATAGTTTTTATCATCTGGATTTAGATAGTTTTGAGAGTCCGCGGAAAGAACGGGTTCCGCACAAGGCCGAAGAGTTTATCGTTGCGCCAATTGAAAATCCGGCTCAGCTGCGACATCTCGTTCGGCGCGAACACCTTTTCGAGGAAAATGTTTTCTGGGAGCGCCTTGCGCGCAACGAGACCGCCGCGTCTTACTACTATGAATCCTCCGGCATTATTCCGGGCAAGTATCTGATTATAGACGGCTCCGGTTCCATGGATCAGCTTTTTCTGGAAGTGAACAAGATTCATGCAAAGGCGATCGCTCTTCAAATTATCAGGAAATGGATAGAAAAGCGGCAATACCCGTTTTATGTGCGATTTTGGGCAGGCGTCCCATCTGTTCCTTTTGTAGCGCGTAACGAAAAAGAGGCGCTTGAATCTGCAATGCGAGTTTTTCAATGGAATATACCCGCAAAGTGGGATACGGGAACGCGATTTCTTCCGGCAGTCGCGGCAGCCGTGAAAGACCTGCGCGAATCCAAGGACGAAGAAAGAGGCATTATTGCAATTACCGATGGCGAGCTGGAAGAAACGATTAGCGAGGATGGGCTGCGAATCGCGCTGGGAGGTATTCCGCTTCATTTCGTGATTACCGGAAGCAGCCCGAAGCCGTTTTTGAAGGGGGTGGCAGATGCATACATACAGGTGCCGCCGGTCACACTCATCAGAAAGGAGACAAAACCGGATGAAGCGCTTGAAAGAGTGGTGGCCGCAGTGGAAAGAGTTATACGCTGAAGTAAAATCTGTGCAGGGGGCGTTGCTGCACGATTTACTTTTGTTGGCGGTTGCGTTTTTGGCCGCGGCCTCGTTTACGTTTTTATGCCTCCCGAAAGAGTTAATTGCCTTTTTGGAACTTAAGTCCGTGCTGGCGCTTTATGAAAAGATTCCTTACCTGGGATTTTACATTCGTGTCAGCGCAGCGATTCTTTTCGGCGTAAGTCTGGCGCAGGGATATACTCTTGTCACGGGCGATAAGCGGCCGATGTATGTGGCGCTCGGAGTTATCCTTTTATGTCTTCTGATGAACGTAGTGGTATCCGGTTATTGGCAAAGAATGTTGGGATAGATTTAAAATTCGTCTGCATCGCGCAGGCGTCTTTTTAAATGAACATCCGCCGCCACGGCGGAATCTTTTTAAGGCCATCATAGAGTTTGCCTGCGGGATTTCTATTGGAGGACAAAGTTGATCAGTCGATCCTTAACAAGGATTATCTTTTTGGCGGCTTTTTTGTCGAGGTGACGCATTACGTTCTCTGATGTGCGCGCGAGCGCTTCTGCTTCTTTTTGTGAGATTCCCTTTCGCGCGGTAATCGTATCACGGACTCTGCCGTTTACCTGTACGACCAGCTTGAATGTATCTTCCTCGGTTAACGCTGGATCGTATATGGGCCACGATTCTTTGTGGACCGATCGATACTTTTTGGAGGAATTGTGTCCCGATTCGCTTTGCGAATCGGGGGTCTTCAATTTTTGGGGATCAAAAAATCGGGACCACAATTCTTCGGTGATATGCGGCGCAAACGGAGCAAGCAATTTTAAAAACGAGCGAAGAGCCAAGAGCGACAAGCGAGAAGAGTTTTTTTCCATTTCGTTGAGCAAAATCATCAGCGCGCTGATTGCAGTATTGTAATGCAAGTTTTCAATATCTTCGGTAACCTTTTTTACGGTTTTGTGTAGGGCCCTTTCAATGTTTTTGTCATTTTGATTTTTGTCATTAGAATTTGTTTTGGATTTCGGATTTTGGATTTCGGATTTTTGACACAAGTTCCACACTCTTTCTAAAAATCTCGTTATCCCCAGTATTCCTCGATCCTGAAAATCGCCGCCTTGCTCAAACGGCCCCAGAAACATGAGATACATCCGGAGCGCATCGGCGCCGAATTCCTTGATATAAAAATCAGGATTCACGACATTGCCCTTTGACTTTGACATTTTGGCGCCATCTTTTATAAGGAGTCCGTGAGCGCGGAATCTTTTAAACGGTTCGTTGAAATTAATGAGTTTCCAATCGTGGAATACTTTCGTAATAAAACGTGTGTAAAGGAGATGTAAAACCGAATGCTCTGCCCCGCCGATATACATGTCAACCGGCAGCCATTGTTTTGCTCGGCCCCGGAATTTGGAATTTAGAATTTCGAATTTAGAATTTTCTTTTGCGAGGTAGCCGAAGTAATACCAAGAAGAATCAAGAAAGGTGTCAGAAACATCAGTTTCTCCGCGCGCTCTACTGCCGCAGCGTGGGCAGTTTACCTCATAAAAAGATTTTACCGAAGCAAGCGGCGACTGCCCCTTTCCCCTGGGTCGAAAACCTTTTACATACGGAAGTTTTACGGGTAAGTCTTTTTCCGGCACCGGAATCCATCCGGGGTTTTCAAATTCACCTTTGGTGAATTTGCCCCGAGCTTGTCGAGGGGCTTCCTTAATTTTGTTTGCACAGTTTTCGCAAAAAATTAGCGGTATTGGCGGCCCCCAGTAGCGCTGGCGCGATATTAACCAGTCGCGGAGACGATACCGATTCCCCCGCTTGCCGCCTACAAAATTGGTGATCTTCCATTTCGCCTCCCCTGAGTTCATTCCGTTAAATTCCCCCGAGCACGCTAAAACACCTTGTTTGTTTACCCGGCTTGATTCGTGAATGTCGTTCCGGCCGGGAAAGTCGTCCGGGCTTGAGACCCTATGCCATATCAAACGCATATCCGTAACCCAATCAAGGAAATGGTCAACTTCTTTTCTGTCTACCCAAACCACGTCGTGAATCTGTTTTTCCTCGTCGGAGATTTTCTCTCTTGTTCCGTCAGCTAACTCAAAATATAAGCCGTGAAAACGGGCCCATCGATTTTCGTTCTTCACCGCATGATAAAACCGCGCGTGGACAATACCGCCTAAGTTCCTGATAAACCTTGCCGATGCATAACCGGTTTCTTCGCGAATCTCGCGAGCCGCGGCTTCAGCCATATCCTCGTCTTCCTCGATGCCGCCAATAATAAATCCCCGCCAATCCGTTTTTTTCCATTTTAGACAAAGATATTTGTCCTCGGACCAGTGCTTCACAACCGCAACGATTGCGCTTCTCTCCTTAAGAGGCAATCCGGGGCGAACTCCGTCTATGTCATCGGTTTTTACAAATAAGGGCTCAACGACCTCTATGATGGGCAGTTTGTATTTCTTCGCAAACTCAAAATCTCGCTCATCGTGCGCTGGCACGGCCATGATTGCTCCTGTGCCCACCGAATTCAATACATAATCCGCGACCCACACCGGAATTTCTTCGCCGTTTGCGGGATTTATTGCTTTTATTCCTTTTAGTTCAACACCGGTCTTTTCGCGCCCATCGGCAATTCGTTCTTCCTCTGATTTGTTTTTTGTTTTTCGGATATAATCTTTAACTCTTTCCAAATTCAAAATTCCAGATTCCAGATTCTTGACTAGCGGATGTTCCGGCGCCAGCACCATATAGGTTGCGCCAAAAATCGTGTCCGGTCGCGTGGTGAAGACGGTAAGACGATCAAGAGCATATTTTAAAATTTCCGGTTCTTCCTTTCCGCAGAAGTGTGATTTTTTCGGTATTGGCTCGATAAGTTCGCCGCCGAGCGCGTCGTGGAGCTTCACGCCCTGATCGTATGGGATAGCTCGGTCGTTAGGGTCATGTAATATCGTGATTTTTCCGGCGTTCGTCCTAATCTTTTCGAAGTTAAAGCGCCAATTGAACGTTTTGGTGAAGGATCGGGCGTGGTCGCGGAAGCGCGGCTCAAGAAATCCGCCAACGAGTGCAAGTTTGCGGATCGGGTAATCCAACTTTTCAAGAGCCTTCATTGCCACAATTGTTCCCAAACTATGGCCGAGAAGTACGGTATTTCTGTTTAACTCCACCTGTTTCCGAAACGCATCCATATCGTCATTCTCGTTTGCGCGGGATGCGTCGCTATGCGGCAAGGTTGGAGACTGAACCTTGTATCCCCGTTTCTCCAGTTCTTTTTTAAGCCAAGGAAAGAAGTTATGCTTTGGCGACCCGGTGTAGCCGTGAAGTAGGACGAAATTAGGTTTTTCTTTCGTCCGGATTTCAAAATCAATCTCCGCTCCTTCAGATTTTCCGATCCAATTCCTCTGCGCGATTTTTACTTTTTCAGACCAATCGATTTTCTCCAGATCGCTCAAGAGCCGTTCGGCATAATCCGTAATTTTCAAAAACCACTGTTCAAGTTCTTTTTTCACGACCGGCGTCTCGCATCTCTCGCACGCCCCTACTTTGGAATTTGGAATATGGAATTTGGAATATGGAATATTTTCTTTGTCTTGTTCAGAATTTGGAATTTGGGGTTTGGAGTTTTTTTGAGATTTGGGACTTGAGACTTGAGATTTCTGCAAAACTTGTTCATCCGCAAGCACGGTTTTGCACGATGGGCACCAATTCACCGCTGCCTTCTTCCGGTACATGAGCCCGCGTTTGAACATTTCCGTTAAAATCCATTGGGTCCACTTGTAATATTCCGGATCGTAGGTTTCGAGCGTTTCGTTCCATGCAAAACTGTTTCCGAGCATCCGGAGCTGGCGGTAAAAATTCTTCTCTGATTTTTCCGCAAGTTTCATCGGATGCTGGTTGGTTTTGAGCGCGTAGTTTTCGCTGTGGATGCCAAAGCCGTCAAGCCCGATCGGTTCGAATACGTCATATCCTTGCATGCGTTTAAACCTGCCGTAAATGTCCGAGCCGGTGAATGCGTACATATTGCCGACATGGAGTCCTTCGGCAGACGGATACGGGAACATCATGAGATTATAAAAAGGCCTGCCCCGAGCCACTCGGCCCTGAGCTCGCGGCTGAAGAGCTTGCCGAAAGGGTTTTTGCGGTCGCGAGAAGTTCGGCTCATGGATTTGTTCCGTGCGCCATTCTTTCTGCCAGAACGATTCGATTGTTCTAAAATTGTATTTTTTCATTGACAATACTTTGTTTATAGTGTATCTTAAATTCGGGTTTTTGAAAATAACGAACGGGGGGTTATCGATATGGCCGTTTTGTCCGCGACGTACACATGCGATTCGTGCAATAGACGACTAACGGTTCAGGATGGTTGGTTGCATTGTCCTTTCTGCGGTAGAGCATTTGTTGTTTCTATTGTTGTCGAGAGGAGACAGCAGGCCAAAGAAGCGGCGGCATACTCAATGAGGTGGCTTGTGGGTTCTTTCGTCGTAGGATTTAGTTTTTGGGTGGTCGGAGCGTTTTTGTCTCTGGTCGTGCTTAGGCAGGCCGTGGATGTCCTTATGAGTACCGAGGGGGGAGTAATTTTGTTCGCTGTAGGCATTCTTTATCTTGTGTTAGGCCCTATGCTTGTAACAATGCTGGTGGGAGGGCGAAAGATGCGGAAAAAGTTTCCGTCATTCGATCAGTAATTTCTTTGGAAAGCCGTTTTGTGAAGCGGCTTTTTTGTTTGTTCATTAGAATACCGCGCAGCTTGCCCCATAGAAAGCATTGCGGCTTGCGGCGCAGACGAGCGGGTTGTATGCTTATTCTAGTGCCTTATCAATGCGGCTATCCGGAGATTCGTGTTCATGGTCGCTCGCGCCTTAGCTGTGTTGGGTCTATTTCTGTGCGGCGGCGCCAGCACTTTAAGAGCGCAGATTGCTGACTCGGTGGTGCAGGCGATTGAACGCTCATACCGGGCAGTACAGCCGTTTGATGCGCCATACGTTTCTGAATTCGGCTCATACCAGTTGTTCGCCTATGACTTTCCAGCCCAACACCCGCTTCTGAAATCCCTCACGATTGTTTATAAAAAAACGTATGTGAAGGACAGTCTTGAAGTTATTGACCGCAACGCTTTGACACTCACTCTTTTAGCCGAACGGACGGAGTTTGAACCAATCGTATTTGCTGTCTCGCTGGAGCGTGAGGATTCATCCGGCAGACATACGATTGAACGGCTGTGGGTTGATGATCAATTTTTGCTCAAGGGTAATCCGAGCGGAATCTTACGGGAATGGATGCTGGCCGACTCTCTTACGTTTCATGCGCTTGCTGCAGATTTTGTGCGGCGGGCCGCAGTGAAGCGGGTAGACCTTAACTTCGATCCTTTTGAAGAGCTGGGAATTTCGAGGGACAGCATGAATCTTCTGGCATTGGAGTATGTGCTGTGCAAAAAAATTGAACTTTTTCCGAAGGGGGGGATTAAACGGTTTTTAAGCGGCATTACCGTAAAAGTGCAAGAGTGCTTTTTGGATGAAGGGCATCAGGGAAAATTGATTATTACTTCGTATGAAGACAAGGAGCGCGGAAGGACGCCCATCGCGCTTGCGTATGCGCGGGCGCGAGTGGATTCAACGAAGGGAGCCCCCAGAATCGTATACGATGGAGTTTGGGGAAAGGGTGATGAGGGATTTGCTAAAGAAGGAGAAGTTAGCAGAACATGGATTACCGTGGAGCCGAAACCAAAGAAAACAGTTGAGCAGCAGCTTATTGATATTCTGTTACCCGGCTACCGTAAGGCCAAGGCGAATGGGAAGATATGACCTCGTAAATCGCGGGGCCATTTTTATTAATGCGTTATTCCGAACACCGTACGGTTGTTTTTGAGAATTTTATACTGTAGCGCTTCGATGTCTGTTTTTTTCAACTCGCACATTCTTTTTGCAACTTCTACGATATGGGCCGGTTCATTGCGTTTACCGCGATAGGGTTCGGGCGTAACATATGGTGCGTCGGTTTCAAGTAGGATCCGGTCGAGCGGGAGATATGCAATGACCTCGTCGTAATTGCGCGCAAAAGTGATGACGCCGCCGAAGGTAAAGTAAAATCCCAAATCGAGGAATTTTTTAGCCGTATCGAGGTTGCCGACGAAAAAGTGAAGAACCGTGGCTTTCAACGTATCGATGCGCGGCTTCACGATTTCATATAATTCATCGTATGCGTCTTGGTTGTTTTTTGACGGCCGGCAGTGGCACATGAGGGATTTGCGAACATCGACCGCCACGGTAATATGCTTTTCAAAGACATCCTTCTGTGTTTGTTTCGACTTTTCATCGTTCGGAAGGCGAAAGTAATCCAATCCGCACTCGCCGATCGCAACCGTCTTCGGATGCGCAGCCAGCGATGCATAGTATGGTTTATCAAATACTTCGCCGCGGCTTGAAAATCCCTTTGCGTCTTCGGATGCGCCAAGTTCTTGCGCGTCATGGTACGACTTTTCCGTGTGAATCGGATGGAGTCCGACCGTCGCAAAAAGGCCTTCGTATTGTTCCGCAAGTTCTACTGCCTTTTTCGAAGTGTCGCGTTGGGTGCCGACGTTAATACACCACACACCGTTTTCAAGCGCGCGTTGAATAACCGCATCGCGGTCGGCGTCGTATGCGGCGAACTGGACATGTGTGTGCGAGTCGATAAGCTTTGGAATCTTGACAGGAAGCATAAGCATGCTATAATTGTATCAGTTCTCGGGCTGCTTCGGTACTAGGCGTTTTCGCCGCAGCACCCGTTATTCACGGTGTGCGTATAGGAAAGGAAGGGTATGATCGGTTTTATCGCAGGCTACTGGTACGTCTGGTTGGTAGCGTTGATTGGTTGCTTGGGGTATGTTTCGTGGAATCAGCTCAGACGTTTTAGGGGAGTGTGGGGCGCGGTACGGAAAGCTAGCCAGGGCGATGCTGATACAGCGTTTAAGGAGTTACATAGAAGCGTTTCTCAAGAATCCCCGTTCTTATTTATTGCGGTTTCCCTGGGCTATGTAGCGGAAGCACTGCTTGTTGCTGCGTTCGTCATTAAGCTTGTCGAGTACTTCGTTAAATAACAGCACGGAATTCTAACAAATAATGAGCTATGCCCTTCGGGGCCTTTTTTGTTTTGTCCTATGACGCATTGATGGAGTGTGGCGAGCGTGCTATGATATACGCAGTTCGTTTAAGCATTTTGTATTCCTGGACGTTCTCTGCTCGTCCGATGAGAGGAGATGTAAATTGTCGCTGGCGCTCGCGCTGACCGTCATTATTATTGGCCAAGGCGTAGCCGCGTTCATCGATAAGCCGATTCAGGAAAGATTCGGGATGTCACGGCTTCTATGGGGAACCATCCTCGGTCCCTGGATCGTTTTTTCATTCTTTGTCTTCTATCGGGCTTTCTTTCCTTCGCTTTTCGTTATCAAGGATGCGGCGGCAATCCCGTGGATATTGGCGCTTGTCGCCCTGGTGCACCTTCATGGAATTCTCTACTTTGAACTTGTAGAGAAAGAACCCATAAGCTTTGTGGTGCCGGCAACTTCCATCCATCCTCTCATAACTGTTTTATTGGGGGTCGCTATCCTTCGGGAGCCGTTGGGATTTTCAAGAATTTTTGTTGTCGCATGCGCGGTTTTTGCGGTGTATCTTCTCTATCAAGGCAGGGACAAGGCTGTTCGTGCGTCCGGCGCCGTTTTGCGCTCCGTATTTTTCCTTATCCTTATTTCCGGGGTTATCGGATTTCTTGATAAAATCGCCGTGGAAGGAGCTGGTATCGGCGGTCGTTTTTTGTGGGGCTTTATTCTCGGGAATGCCACGTCGCCGCTAAGCATTTTTGTTTACCATCGCATACTCAAAAGACGGGGGAGCCCTGCTTTGATCCCTTTTGTGTGGGACGGGGGAATGGTATTTTTTGGAAAAACCCTTTTCTGGATTATTGCCGCACCAGCGTTGCCGTTCTTGCGTATATACAAACCGGCGCTGCTCCCGCCGCTCAAATGGAGCACCGCGGGCATTGCCTTGATGCTTGCGAAGATTTTGATTTTTCAGGTTGTGCTGTTCTGCCTTTGGCAGCTCCTCGATGCGCACTACGTATCCGTTGTCGCTCCGATCTCTTCCATGTATCCGGCGGTAACCGTCCTTCTCGGTTTTTTCGTTCTGAAAGAAAAGATGACCGCGAAGAAAATATTCGCGATCTTTCTTGCCATGGCAACGGTGATCATTTTCTCGAGAATTCAGTAGACCATTGGTAGTTTTGCAGTTATTACCGCACCACGGCGTGCGGTTTTATTATTGGTGTGGTACAATTGCGAAATGACTGAAGGCGTACCAAGGGGCGGTAGCGTAAAAAATCCCAAGAATGTATTCTGGCTCGGGCTCACGTCGCTTCTCACCGACGTAAGCTCGGAAATGATTTTTCCGATCCTTCCCATTTTTCTTACCGGCGTATTGCGCGCGCCGATGCCTATAGTCGGAGTTATTGAAGGTATTGCCGAGGCAACCGCATCCATATTTAAATATGTTTCCGGCCGGGTTTCGGATAAGGTTAAGAGGCGCAAGACGCTTACGGTTTTCGGTTATTCTTTCTCTGCGGTTTCAAAGCCATTTTTTGCGCTGTCTTTTTTCTGGTGGCATGTGCTGGTGTTTCGTTTTCTTGATAGGGTAGGCAAGGGCATCAGAACTTCGCCTCGAGACGCGCTTATTAAAGAATCTGTCGACGAAGAGCGTATCGGACGATCATTTGGCCTGCATCGGGCCATGGATACGTTCGGAGCGATCGCGGGAACCATCATTGTTTCGGTGGCGCTGTTTACATGGGGTAGTTCTGCCGAACACCTGCGGAATATTTTTTGGCTTTCGTTTATTCCTGCTGCGTTAGCCGTTTTCTGCCTGGTGGTATTCGTGAAAGAGCCGCGACGTGGAGGGGAAGAAAGTGCTTTCCCGCCCCAGATGCTTGATGCAGCCGTGAAACCATCGGTGCAAGACGCCGGTTTTCGTGGCGAAGCCGATGGCCGACCCTTGGTTTTTTCAAAAAATTTCAAGCTGCTCCTTGTTGCGGCGGCTATTTTTGCCCTTGGTAATTTCAGTTACGCATTTTTCATCCTGCGCGCGCAGGATGCGGGCACTGACCTTGCCTTCATCCCGCTTGTCTACCTTCTCTATAATGCGTCGTACGCCGCAGCTGCATATCCGATCGGTAGGCTTTCTGACCGGATCGGAAGGACAAAAGTTTTGATTGCCGGATTTGTGTTATTCTCGCTCACGAATCTTGGGTTCGCCTTTGGGGCGAACGCATACACCGTTTGGATTCTTTTTGCATTGTATGGTATCTTTGTCGCAGCAGGAGATACTATATTTCGGGCGTTGGTTGCCGACCTTGCTCCGCTTCAGCAAAGCGGAAAAGCTTTTGGGGCATACCATCTTGTAGCAGGACTGGCGGCCTTGCCTGCCAATTTTTTCGGTGGTATACTGTGGCAAGACATCGGCAAACCGGCGCCGTTTATCTTCGCGGCCGCCACATCGGCAGTTGCAATTATTCCCCTGGCGCTGCTCGGAAATATTGAACGACAGAAGAGGATTTACGGCGCCGAACAATTTAAGGGATACAGATAAAATTCCCCCACCTACGCCAAGGCTTAGGCGGGCAAGCAATTACCAACCCCCAATGACTAAACTTTCTTTCCAAAAATGTTTTCTCTAAATACTCAGCTGATACATATTCGTGGAATCGGTCCTAAGTATCTTCGAAAACTCGAGAAATTGAAAATCGAAACGGTGCGCGATTTGATTTTTCACTTTCCTTTCAGATACGAAGATTTTTCCAAAATCACGTCGATCATGGAACTTGAACCGAATGAACAGGCGACGGTTCAGGGGTTTGTACGGGATATCGGCGTCCGGCAGAGTTGGCGCAAGCGAATGTTTATTACCGAAGCGACCGTAGCCGACCAAAGCGGTGCGGTGCGGGCAATCTGGTTTAACCAGCCTTTTATCGCAAGCATTTTGCGCCGCGGGAGCCTGGTGAACCTTGCCGGGAAGATTGGCTGGGACGAAGACGAAATATATTTTTCAAATCCGGTTTATGAAATCATCACGGATGAGCGTCAGGGCCAACCGCGGCATACTGCAAGACTCGTTCCTATTTATCCCGAAACAAAGGGGCTGACCTCTAAGGCGCTCCGATTCGTCATCAAGCCGATTCTTGACGCCCTTGAATTGCTCCCGGATTCGATTCCGAAAGAAGTTCGAGCGCGAACGAAACTTCCGGAAATAAATGACGCCATGCAGCATATTCATTTCCCGCCTTCGATTGAAGACGCGGATGCCGCGAAGCGAAGATTCGCCTTCGAAGAATTATTCATAGTTCAGCTTATCAATGTCGAAGAAAAATTAAAACTGGCGCAAGAAAAAGCGGCGACGATCCAATGGGATATTGAACGCGTTAAACAGATTATTGGGGTTCTTCCGTTTGAACTCACGTTTGCGCAGAAACGATCGCTGTGGGAAATTTTGAAAGACATCAAGCAGGGCAAGCCGATGAACCGGCTTTTGGAGGGTGATGTGGGGTCTGGTAAGACAGTTGTCGCAGCCGTCGCAGCCCTGCTGGTGTCGGAAAGGGGACATCAGGCGGCATTTATGGCGCCTACCGAGGTACTCGCATACCAACACTTTAAAACAATCAGCGACCTGTTTAAAGGCTTTGATTGCGGCATCGCACTTTTGACTTCGGGGCAACAACGGCTTGCATTTTCAGGGCTTGAAGCGCAAAGCAAAAAAGCAAACGTGATAAAAGAAATCGACGCCGGAAGGGTACATATCATTATCGGCACGCACGCGCTTATTCAGGAAAAAGTGAAATTTAACAAACTCGGGCTCGCGGTTATTGACGAGCAGCATCGGTTTGGGGTCAGTCAGCGAGCTCGTCTTGCGCGCGATTGGCAGAAAACGGCTAAAACGAAATACTATCCGCATCTGCTTTCCATGAGCGCTACGCCTATCCCGCGCACGCTTAGTTTGGCGCTCTTCGGCGATCTCGATATTTCCATTATCGACGAATTACCGAAAGGAAGGCAGGAGATCATTACGCAGATAGTCGCTCCGGCAGACCGCCAAAATGCGTATGATTTTATCCGCAGTGAGGTTCAGAAAGGACAGCAGGTTTTTATTATTTGCCCGCTCATTGAAGATTCTCCGCACCTGGAGGCAAAGTCGGTAACTGAGCAATATGAGAAGTTGAAAAATTCCGTCTTTCCTGACTTGAGAATCGTCATGCTGCACGGGCAGATGAAACCGAAAGAAAAAGAAAGAATCATGAATGAGTTTCGGAGTCGCGATCACGATGTGTTGGTTTCGACCTCCGTCATTGAGGTGGGCGTCGACGTGCCCAACGCCACGATTATGATGATTGAGGGCGCCGATCGGTTCGGCCTTGCCCAGTTGTATCAATTTCGCGGAAGGGTGGGGAGAGGAGAGTATCAATCGCACTGCTTTTTGTTTACGGATTCTCCGGCGGTTTCAACGCACCAGCGTTTGAGGGCGCTTCTGATCGCGAAGAACGGTTTCGAACTTGCGCAGAAGGATCTTGAAATCCGCGGACCCGGAGAATTTTTGGGAACCAAGCAGTCCGGCATTCCCGATCTTGCCATGAAAGCGCTTAAAAACCTCGATCTGGTCAAACTTGCCCGCACCGAAGCGGTAAAAATTATTCAAAAAGATCAACGATTTAAAAAATACCCCCTGCTGAAAACGCGGGTGGAAGAATTAAGAAAGAGAGTATACCAGGAATGAATTATCGCGCCGCTCTGCGGCGCGATAATTCATTTTAACTTTTTGATTTCTTAATTTGTTTTGAAACCAAAATTAAGCGCGGCCGGTTTAAAAGAGGAAAACAGGAAGATATTGATCCAGCGAGATTTTGCCCGCGCCCAAGGTTCCAAGCAAAACCGCAACTGCCAAGAGAATTAAATCAAATTCATAACCACCCACCAGCCCTTTCTTTCTATTCACTTTTAGCGCGGTAACAAGCATTTCAATTGCAAAGAGCCATGCGAGCGGCTGAACCATAACTCCGACGATCATCGCGCCCCCGCCGAGCACTTCGAGCAGCGCAATGAACCGCGCCCAGAACGCGCCGGGCGCAAAGCCCATTGCCTGAAATCCTTGAGACGTTGCTTCGATGTTGCGCAATTTCGGAAGCCCATGGGCAATAAAAATAATGCCGAACACAATACGGACGACAAGAAGCGCAAAATCGTTGAAAACCCAGAGAATAGGGATCATGTTTAGTGTGAAGCGTAACCAATTTTAGGGCGTTCGAGGAGAATCATTGGGAGAAAGAAATTGTGAACACTATAAGTCCGCCCAAGAGAAGTAGTAAGCTCATTATGGCAATAAAAAGCAGGGCTTTTTCTGCATTTTGCGATACTTGCCTAAATAGTCCCGACTGGCTGTTTGATAGAGATATTTGTTTAATCCCTTTCTGTAGATAAGAAGTAAACCGGATTAAGTAAAAAATTAGTGGCAAAACAATGATTGTAAAAATAACTTCACCGAGCATAAAGTCGAAAAATGGGAACGGTGATGCGCCAACCATTGCGACCACGATCCAAAAACCGAAAAAGGTTAGTGCGTCTCCTATTAAGAAATAATGCTGCAAGTTTTTTGAGTATAATTTTTTCCATTAATATTTTAATTATAGCACAAACGCATCGTTTGTATAGGATTCCACTCCCTGTTACTATAAAATAATATATCGTATTTTTCGTCTTCTTATGAAAAAAATAGCCCTTTGTTTAATTATAGTGTTTTGCGTCGGGTATTCGTTTGTTTATGCGGCAGCGCCCCGGGCGTTTGATCGAAATTTAAGTTTCGGCATGGAAAATAATGCGGACGTCGTTCGACTGCAGGAATTTCTGACAAAACAGGGGTTTTATAACGGTCCGGTAACCGGCAACTTTCTTACGCTCACGTTCGCGGCCGTGAAGAAATTCCAGAATGCGTACGGCATTAGTCCGGTTTCCGGATTTTTCGGTCCTCTTTCGCGAGGCAAGGCGAATGAAATCCTTCTTAAGCAATTACCCACGCAGCCCCTAATGGAAAAACCGCCGCCTCCGCCGCCGGTCGCCGGACCACCTCCCCCTGACCCTACATCTGTTGTTCTGTCTCTACAGCTGCAAGAACTCCTCAAACAAATTGCGTTTTTGCAGGAAAAGATTAATGCGTTGGGAGCTGCCGTCCCGCCTGTCTCAGCCGATGGGTTAACCGGTCCATCCTTGCCGCAGGCGCCATCCGCGCCAACGCCAACGCAGTCTTCTTCTGCGGTTTCTTCTTCCACCCCCCCGGTTCCGACAATATCTGATACCACCCCGCCTTCCATCTCCGGAGTAAAGACTGAAAATATCACACCCTCCAGCGCGCGCATTAAGTGGTTTACCGACGAACCCGCCACTACTGGAGTACTTTTTGGAACGTCCTATGGGTATTATCCGGGAATTTCGACTGATCGCTGCGGCGGCTTGCAATATGCCACGAGTCACTGTTCGGCACTGAGCGGACTTTCATCGTATACGTTGTATTATTTTGAGGCCCAGTCCGAAGACCCATCGCGGAATGTGTCATTTGCCGAGGGGCAATTTACAACTGCGGCGCCCCCACCCCCGCTCATATTCTCGGCGTGCGAAATAGGCGCAAGCGGTTGTGCAAAAGTGACTGCCGGCGAAACTCTTCTTGCTACTACGACAGAGGTAATGCGTTTCAGCATTACGGCGGACGCATCAGACGACGTTATATTTGACGGCGTCGCGCACTCAATGAGTTTTACTGTTTTCGCTTCGCCTACCGCAGCAATTGCCGACGACTTCACGCTCTATGATGCGGCAATCAATAAACCTGTGGCGCTTACTATTACCTTGCCATTTTCAAACGGAGGGAGGCTTGATTTTTCAGATGTCGCGGCAACCGTCCCGAGGGGAACGTCAAAAACATTTTATGTCAGGGCGAATCTCGGAGGTTTTCCCCAAAAAGGGAGTACGTTTCGATTGAGCATTGAAGATGGAAATGATGTGCTTTTTGGAACCCTTTCCAGTCCGTATCAGGTTGGAGCGGGCATCGTAGGCATCGGTGTGCCGCTGTACGGCGAAACGTTGACAAAACCTTAGAGTATGTCTGAAAACCCTCTTTTCTGTTGTCCCGTAACTGTCCGCGATCACGCTGAGAGCGGGAGAGCGGATACAGTTGGCGTAATCCCGTTTATCTCCGAATGAGTGTTGAGATATAGCTTGCCCCGCGGACAGACGGGATCCTTGAAAATCTTACCTCGAGCTTCGCTCTTAGGAGACTTAAAGTTTTTTGTTTTTTTTCCAGTTTCACCACCACAACTTCATTCCAATGATCTTCCGCGGATATACGCCGCGCACCTTTGTTTATCTGTGAAAAGGTGCTCTCGTTGAGTTTCGTAATTCAAAGAAAAATAGAAAAACCGCCAAATTCCGGGGCGGCTACGTCATATCACGACGCATGCATATTTCGTGTTTTCGAAAACCAAGTTTTTCGTAAAACAGAACGTTGTCTTCGCCGCAGTCCAAAATAACTTTATAACAACCAAATTGTTCGGCTTCGCGAAGCGCGTGTTCCACAAGTTTTCTTCCGACGCCTTGCCCTTGCCAGCCCTTTCGCACGGCAACGTCTTCAATATGACCGACCATGCCTCCGGCATGAATGAATTTTCGCTCAAGGAGGAGCGTGATGGTTCCGATCACTTTTTTATCCTCCTCCGCTACGAAGATTCTGTAGACGGGGTCGTTTCTGAGTTCGTTATAAACGTCAGTCCACTCTATCGGTGTTAAATTTCCTGTTGTGCTCAAGCTTTGGAGTGTTTCCAAAAACCCTCTTGCTAAATCCTCCACGTGCATCTCGCGAATAATCACCGGCCTATACCTCCATCCGTGCCCTGAGGACATGCTTTTAGTATGCTATATCTCGGATACGCCTCTGTCAAATCCAATTTGGCTTGGCGGTTAAGGTTCGAACATAAACAATTTCACGGCGGAAAAGGATTTTTCGGGCATGCTCTACCCGAAGGACTTGCGATGTCCTTCGGGTGAGACGCCGTTGATGACAGGCGCACAGTATTCCTGCGGATGAGAAATGAAGTTTCGTAGGTGTGAGCTTGCGGAGCTTCGTCGTGTTATATTTGTACTATCAGCTCATAATTAGCCATGAGGAGAAAGAATTTTAATGGCGAAAGGCGGCAAGGATTCAGCGTGCTCGAGCTCATCATAACGATGGCTATTATTCTTATCATCGCCGCAGTCGGATATCCGGAATTTCGCCGTGCCTTCAATGAGGCTCAACAGCAATCAACTATAGTTAAAGGGTTTCAAATGAGCCATGACATTAGAAATGCCATCAATGTAGCGGGAGAACCTGTTGCGTATTGGGGTTTTCATGAGGGTGCTGGAACTTCGACGTCCGACACATCGGGAAATAAAAACCACGGCACCATCTACGGTGCAACGTGGACAGGCGATACGCCGCATAAAGTAATTAAGAGGGGAGGCGGAAATTGGGCTCTGCAATTTGACGGCGTTGACGATCGGGTGGCTGTTGGCACATCAACAAGCCTTTCGGCCTCGACCGACGAACTCACTGTTGAGGTGTGGGTAAAGCCGCTGCGCGACTACGGGGAAGAGCCAAGCCAGTGGTATTACTTTGTATGGTGGGATGCGCCTTCCGGATATAAAATGGAATTTGGCTATGAGGGGTGGGGTGATCAAACCGCGTTTAAGGTATTCAACACCGGGGGAACCGGTTTTCAGGTTGATACTGAAAAGTATCTGAAAGCTAATCAATGGTACTATTTTGTCGGCGCTATCAACAAAGTAGGAAACATGGTGCTTTATCGAAACGGCAGAGTGATGGAACGAGCAACGCTTACCGGAACCCTTCGGCAAGGCGAAGATATTTCGATTGGCGCCCGAACCACTTCGGGCTACTTCAACGGTATCATCGACGAGATAAAAATATATAACAGGACGTTCTCGATTGCGGCTATACGGGCTCGGTATATCGCAGGAATTCTGCGGCGGCTACTTTACGAATAGAATATAGTTTTAAGTATGGTTACGAAGCATTACGTGAAGCTGCCGCTAGATGATTTACGATGCGGTTAAAATCATCCGGTGCGTTTGCTTCCAATTTAATGCGGCCGCCGTCTTTGAGGATAAATTCGAGCGATTGCGCATGAAGCATCTGACGCGATGCGCCTAGCGTGGAAACGCTGATGCCGCCGTAGAGGGGGTCGCCAACGACGGGGCGATGAATTGAATTCAGATGTACCCGGATTTGATGCGTCCTTCCGGTTTTAGGATATACCTCAAGGAGGGAAATTGGTTTTTCGTCTGCGATAAATTCACCGACCACCTTATACTCCGTTATCGCTTCTGTCGGCCGCCTTGGTTCATGGGTCGTGTGTCGTATCATGCCTTGTTTTATTCCTATCGGTGCATTGATCACGCCGGTTTTCTTTTTGAATTTTCCAGCGACAAGCGCAAGGTACGTTTTTTTTATTAATCGTTCCCTGAAAAGCAACTTGAAATAATCAAAATATGCCGGAGTTTTGGCGGCAAGTATGATCCCGGACGTGTCTTTATCAAGTCGATGTACCAGTTTTGCGCTGGGAATTTTTTTTTCAAGCCAACCGGCAAGTGTTTCTTCTCTATGTTCCGGAAGAAGTTTCCCTAGGGCTCTTACCTGATCGACAAGCATACCGGCAGGTTTGTTGATGGCAAGAAAATCGTTGTCTTCGTAAATAACATGGGGTTCCTGCATACAATTTCCGACTACACATATCGGTATCCTACCTCTTTTATTTCCTTAAGCCGTTTGAGTTTGATGAGCATTTTTTCGATCTCGCGGGTTTCTTTTATCTCGCATTGAATTTTCATAAGCGGCATGGAGGCCGTGGAAACGGTTTGGGCCTTCACGATGTTGATCTTGGAGGCCGCAAAGACAGCGCATACGTCTTTGAGAAGGCCGATCCGATCTCCCGCCGCGATTTTGAATTCAACGATTTTTCTTGGCTGCATGCCGAGCAATGTTCTTTTTTGTGTTCGTACAGCGCCCCTGATATGATCCCGCGCTGCCGCAGTTTTTGCAAAACGCAACCATGACTCCGACGGCTTTTTGTTTTTCTGCGTCAGGATATGGACTACGTCGCCGGACCTGAGTTCAAACTCAAGCGGAACAATCTTGCCATTTATTTTCGCGCCGACGCAGCTATTGCCAACCTCGGTGTGTATTCTGTACGCAAAATCAATCGGCGTCGCACCGGCGGGCAAATCGATGACTTCTCCTCGTGGCGTAACAACAAAAATCCTGTCCCTGAAGAAGTCGATTTTAAGCGACTCCATGAATTGTTTCGAATCGGAAAAGTGTTCTTGCCATTGCCGGAGTTGCTTGACCCACGTCAGCTCTTGCGCGTTTTTGATAAGCTCCTGTGAACTTTTATGTTCCTTGTACGCCCAGTGCGCCGCGATGCCGAATTCCCCCTCTTCGTGCATTTGTTGTGTGCGTATTTGGAATTCGGTAATTTTGTTGTCAAAACAAAATACCGTCGTATGAATGCTGCGGTATCCGTTCGGCTTGGGCATGGCGATATAATCTTTGATTCTTCCCGGCATGGGCGGCCAGAGCGAATGAATAACTCCGAGCGCCGCGTAACAGTCGTTCACCGATGGCACGATAAGACGGAGAGCCACGAGGTCGTAGATGCTGTCAATGTCCATGTTGTAGCGCAGGAGTTTATTGTACAAACTTGAGTAGCGTTTGGCGCGAAAGTCAATACGGAATTGATGGATGCCGTTTTCTCTTAGCGAGCTTTCAATGGTCGGTTTCACCCTCTCAAGATAAGCGACGCGACTTTCATAATGATCTTTGACGTTCTCGAGTAACCATCCGTATTCTTTTGGATTCAAGAACGGCATCGCAAGGTCTCTAAGATGTCCGCTTAAGTTCTGCATGCCGAGTCGGTAGGCGAGCGGGGCGTATATTTCTGCCGTTTCCAATGCGATGCGTTTCTGTTTTTGGTTCGGCATGACGGAAAGCGTTTCCATGTTGTGCAGTCGATCTGCCAATTTGATCAGCACGACGCGGATATCCTCTGCCATTGCTAATACCATTTTCCGCATATTCTCAATTTGCGCCTCGATACCGCGGTATTTAATCTTTCCGAGCTTGGTGATTCCGGCAACCAGAAAAACGATTTCGTCGCCGAATTCTTTTTGCACGTCATCAAGCGTGCAGTTCGTATCTTCGGCAACGTCGTGCAGGAGGGCAGCGGCTATCGCGTTCTCGTCTAATTTCCATGCGGATACGGTTTTTGCCGTTTCTACTGCATGATTGATGTACGGCTCGCCGGTTGCGCGCCTTTGTCCCTCGTGAGCCTTTTTCGCGAAATCGTAAGCTCGTGCCGCTAGAGGCGAAGAAGAAATAAAATTTGGAGTTGTTGCACCTAAAGCCATCGTATGTTTACAATTATACCACGAAAAGTTCTTTTTTGCAAGTGCGTTGAAACCGGTGGACTCACTAGAGTATGTCCGGAACCCTTTTTCGTAGCGAAATCTCTTCTCCGTTCGAGCGAGGTAAGGAGCGACGACGAGGTTGTATACGGAGTATACGCCGAGGACCTGCCTGTCGGCAGGCAGGTCTGTCTGCTGATAGGCAGGGGAGCGACGAAGCCGCAGCCGAACGAAAGAGATTGCAGTAGAAAAGGGGGTTTCCGGACACGCTCTGGGTCACTAATCGAAAATTAAAAGCCTTTCGACAAGTCATTCGACCTCATCGAGCCTGAGGCTCTCTGAGCCGAATGGCCTGAGGATCTCAGACCCGATGGGCCCAGGGCACTTCGCCTCGCTCTAATGGGTTTACACTGAGCGAGCGAAGCGAGTCGAAGTGTGGGCGGGGAGAGATTTGAACTCTCACGGGTTTCCCCACAGGGTCCTAAACCCTGCGCGTCTGCCGATTCCGCCACCCGCCCATGCATATTCTGCTCCACAACCCATGATAGTATATTTTACTCTCTGCGTAAAATACAAATTCCGCCCCAGAGGGGCGGAATTTGGTTATATGATATTCTTCATCCGAAAAACCATTATGGAAGGGGCGATCCGATTAAAGAGCCGACAATGTTCGGGAGTCCTGCGGCAACTAATGCCACTACGACGGCTACCACCGCGTAAATAAGGATTGATTTGGCTTTGCCCAGTTTTTCTTCTTCTCCCCCGGCAGTCAGATAAATAAACGCTGCCCAGATGATCATGACGACCGCGAGAATCAGAAAGATCGTGAACATCCAGCCGAGTACGGTTTGAAGCACGGTCACTAATGTACCGATACTTGTGATGTTTTTCGGCGGTTGGGTCGGTCCTCCGGGCGGCGCTGCGGCAAAACTGACAAGCGGCAATAGCGCAGCCATCAATAACGCAATCGCAATCATAATAGTCTTTGGACGCATGGCAATGCTCATAAATAAATACGTATATAACTGAATTTCTACGACCTTTTTGTAATGTAATCCTCTAACTGTTAGACAATGTCTTTTTGTATTAACAGGGTATTTTAGAAGCCGGCGCAGAAAGAAGGGTTTCGATAATGTTCGGGAGCCCTGCGGCAATCGCGGCAACGATGATAGCAATTACCGCATAGACGATGGTTTGTTTTGCCTGTTTGATTTTTTCATCGCTTCCGGCGCTCGTGACGTATAGAAACGCGGCCCACAGGATCATGAGAACCGACAATACCAGAAAAAAAGTGTATAGCCAATTCATGACGGTGCAGAGAGCGGTAACGAATTGACCAATACTCGTGATCGATCTCGGCGGCTTTGCGGGGGTAGTTTGGGCGAAAATAAAAGAAGGCAATACAACCAACATCAGCAATAGAGCTGTCATTATCATGTTTGCTTTGGCGACCCCTTTTTTATTTTTTCCAATAACCATTCCAGAATGAATGCCTTACGCAGTTCTGGGCGCTCGCAAGCGCCCAGAACTATCATAGAGGCACTTTTTGCCGTTATGGAAGCGGAGAACCGATGAGCGAGCCGACAATGTTCGGCACGCCTGCCGCAACCAATGCAACGACGATCGCGACAACTGCGTAAATCAATACCTGCTTTGCCTTCTTGGTTTTTTCTTCATCGCCGCCGGCAGTCAAGTACAGAAACGCTGCCCAGATGATCATTACGACCGCGAGAATCAGAAAGATCGTGAACATCCAGCCCAAAACAGTCTGCAGCACCGTGACGAAGTTGCTAATGCTGGTAATGTTCTTCGGGGGCTGCGTAGGTCCTCCCGGGGTACCTGCAAACGTCAAAAACGGCAGTACCGCGAACATGACCGCAAAAAGCGCGACTGCGGCAACAAACGCTTTCTTATTAATTACAATGCTCATATATCGTTTTTCCCAAAATTAGATTTGGGACTTTGAAGGCGACCTTTAAACTCTTTGATTGCTTTGCTAAGGCAGGGGGTTTGGCCGTGGAATGGACAAGCCTCTCTTTGCCTATCGGTATCATACCATAGGATCCGGCACATTGCAAGGGTTGGGGATAACCAGCCGCCTCATTTCAAAAGACTCTGGATAATAAGGTTTACGCCAGCGCCTGCAAAAAGGATGATAAGCCCTATGATCGCATAGGTAATGGTACTTTTGCCCTTTTTTAATCGTTCTACGTCGCCGCCTGCGGTGAGAATCTGAATCGCGCCCCAGAGGACAAAGATGACTGCGAGTGGAGAGCCGATCCACCACAATCCGGCTGCGAATTTGTCCAAAATGCAGGTGATCTCTTTACAGGGGTCAAGCGGGTTTGAAAGCGCCGCGAACGCGGAATGCGTTGATACTGCGAAGAAGATAACCAGTACAAGTGATGGTATGACGAGTTTCATGCAAAAAGGCTTTGAATAATAAGGTTTAAGCCGCCCGCAAGCAGAAGAAAGATAATGCCCACCACCGCATAGAGGATTGTGTGCTTGCCGGTTTTGACCCGCTCTGCATTGCCGGCTGAAGTAAGAATCTGTATCGCGCCCCAGATGACCATCATGACCGCGAGCGGAGAACCGATCCACCAGAGCGCTCCGGCGACCTTATCCAGTATGCATACAAGATCGTTGCAGGTGCCTCCTAAAGGATTGGTGACTGATATAGTGGTTACTGCTGATGTAGTGGTAACCCATAAAAGGAACAGTGCGACAAGAAATATGGCGCCTCCCCCATTTTTTATAATTTTTGGCCGCTGGTTCTTTTGCAAAGATTAATTAACACGTAAAGCTAGACCATGGAGCGGATAGTTTTGCGCCGAAAATAACATTGATAATGGTATTTAAAATAACCCAGGACAGAAGAACAATCACAAGCCCTACTGCTGCTGACGTTGCCACTTTTTTCGCTTGGCTCACTCTTTCTTGGGATCCGCCTGATGTCAAAAAAAGTACTGCGGCATACAAAAGAAACATTACTGCCAAGGGACCGGAAATGGTGATCATAATGTCCGTCGCGTTTTTAAACGCTTGGGCAAGCGCGCAAACGCCGCATTTGGCAAGAATTTCGCTACTACTGGCTGTAGCGCATGTCTGGGGTACGATGGACACTGCTACTGCATAGGATGGAGCCGACAAAAATACGGCAAGCACCACAGCCGCGATAACAACTACAGCCGGATAACGCAAAGAGCGTAATGACAAAGATGAAAAGTATGAAAAAATCATGAAACCTATTAAGCGGGTTACTTCATAAACCTTGACCGTTCGATAAGCGCCGTTACTTCCCGTTCGGCATTGGAAAGCGCTTCGTCGAGGCCGAACCTTCCTGTTATTACTGATTGTATCATATCGGAAAAAATCGCATCAACCGCGCGGCTGTCCGGTTGAAGCCATGAACGCGCAGTCAGCGATTGGCGCGCGAATGCGCCGAGACGGGAATCGTTTATTTTTTCGCCGATGAGCGCGCGCAGCGCCGGCGGTTTGCCGCTCGCGTCCATGTAAACCCTTGCCTGATCTTCTTGCGTGGTCAGGAAAAGAATAAAATCCCACGCCGCATGGTAGTTCTCCGAATTTGCCCGTACGGTATATCCCCAGTAGCTTGCGTAGTTAACCGGCGCATCGGGGTTTTGTTGGAGCATCGGCGCGATGCCGAAATTGAGAAACGGATTTTTCTCGCGTATGTTCGGCTGCTCGCTGAGGTAGCCAAGCATCATCGCCGCGCTTCCTTCGGAAAACGCATCGATTGCAGTAGAAAAGTCGTCGGACCACGTAAACTGCAGGGCATACGGATTGGCGAATTTCGTATAAAATTCCAGGGCCTCGAGGCCGGGATTACTGCCGCTGAACAGGTCTCCGGTTTCCGCGCCGAATGTTGCGCGATCAAAGCCGTCGCTTACCATCTGTGCCCTGCGCTGGAGCATTAAGAGAGATACAATATCCGCAGCGCGGCTGATGCTTTTGGCCGAGCCGCCAAGCGCGGCGCCGGCGCGGATCACTTTGCCGGTAACACGGTCAATCTTCTTTAGTTTATCTGCCGCCGCTTCGAACTCGCTCCACGTTTTCGGGGGGAGCGCGATTCCCGCCTGATCAAATAGATCCTTGTTGTAATAGAGGGCGAGCGTATCAATGGATAGAGGAAGCGCATAGACAGATCCCTGGGGCGCAAAATCGCCCATGACGACTTCGGGGAACAGCGGTTCTGCTGTTGCGGCCGTAACCATGGATTCATTGGCGTACCAGATCTTGTTGAAGTGCTTAGGGATCCACGTGTTGTGGATCATGAAAATATCCGGTCCTTCTCCGGCGGCCAGCGCGTTGAGCAGGTCCTCTTCATACGTTTCGGGGTCCATCTGGTAGTATATGATTTTGGCGTCGGCGTTTTTCTGCGCATAATAGTTCGCGGCAGCCGCATCGTAAAAACTGATGGGATCGTATACGCCCCACATAACAATGCTAGTCTCTTCTCCCCGCGGTTGATTCATCGGATCTTTGCGGCCGAAAAGATACGTAATCACCGCGCCGACAATGATGAGCGCGACAAAGCCTATGAGAATGAGTTGGCGGCGATCGAAATGCACAGGTTAGCTGTTAGCTTGTAGCTTGTAGCTTGTAGGATTATCTAAGAAGCTACAAGTTAAAAAGCTACAAGCTAGTGCTGAATTAACTTAATTTTGATGCCGTCGTTGCCACAAAACATCTCATACACACAGTTTTTTGTCACAGAGCAGGCAAAATTAAGTTGATGAAGTACTAGATAGAAATTACCCCTGCTATTGCATCTTTCTTTTGAAGATTCATGATTTTTACTCCTTGCGTAGCGCGGCCCATTGTGCGGATGCTCGCGATGTCGGTTTTCATGATTTGTCCTTTTTCTGAAAGCGTGATCAACTCTTTCTGTTCTACGATAATTTCTGCACAGACCACTCGCCCGGTTTTCGGCGTGACTTTTGCGGTTTTAATCCCTCTGCCTCCGCGGCTCTGTCGGCGGTATTCTTTGAGCGGGGTTTGTTTGCCGAAGCCGTTTTGGGTAACCACCAGAAGGTTTGTGGACGCGGTATGCCTTGACACGATATCGAGTGCGCTTACTTTCGCACCCGTCTTGAGCCGCATGCCGGTAACGCCGGCAGCGGTTCTTCCCATGGGCCGCGTTTGTTTTTCCGGAAAACGGATTGCCTGTCCGTCGTCGCCGACAAGAATGATATCGTCTTCTCCGGAGGAAAGGCGCGCCCACCGCAGCTCATCCCCCTTCTTTAGCCGGATGGCGATGATGCCCGAACGCCGCACACTCATGAATTCTTCAAGGGGCGTTTTTTTAATCATACCACCGGCGGTTGCCATGACTAAATAGCTGACTTTTGATCTTTGGCCGTCGGTCGTTGCCCCCCCGCCGGGTGCATGTACGGAAGGATAGGCGACAAGGGCTTTTATTTTTTCGTCGACCGGAACTTCCAGGAAATTATGGATTGCTTTTCCTTGGCTGGTTCGCGATCCTTCGGGAATTTCATATACCTTGGTTTGGAACGCGCGGCCCCTGTCGGTGAAAAAAAGAATATTGTCGTGCGTATTCGCGTGTAAAAAGTGCGATACAAAATCTTCTTCCTTTACTTCAAAGCCGATCACGCCCTTGCCTCCGCGCCGCTGCGATTTGACGGTGGCCGGCGGCATACGCTTGATATACCCTCCTTGCGTGAGCGTAATGATGGCCTTTTCTTGCGGGACAAGATCTTCCTCTTTAAATTCTTTCAGCGCCGAAGAAATGATTTTTGTGCGCCGCTCGTCGCCGTACGCGTCTTTTAAATAGAGCAAGTCGTCTTTTATGAGCTTGAGTATTTTCTTCGGGTTTTTCAGAATTGATTCGAGCTGTGCGGCGAGCGCTTGTTTTTCCTTGAGCTCGGTTTCTATCTTTTTGCGTTCAAGTCCGGCAAGCGTTTGAAGCCTCATTTCCAAAATCGCGTCTGCTTGCGCCGCTGTCAATTTAAATTGGCGCACGAGGTTCTTGTGGGCATCTTCTTTGCTCTCCGATTTTTTGATGGCACGGATGACGGCGTCGATATGCTTGAGGGCTCGGGCAAGTCCAAAAAGAATGTGCACCCGTTCTTGCGTTTTTTTCAGATCAAACTGAGAGCGGCGCCTGATCACTTCATTCCGGTGCTTGAGATGTAGCTCAAGGATGTTTTTGAGAGAGAGTATCTGTGGCTGGATGCCGTCGGAGAGGGCAAGCAGGTTGAAATGAAAGTCTTTTTGAAGGTCGGTGCGGTTGTAGAGTTGATTGAGCACCCGTTGGGGATTGGCGGTATTTTTAAGCTCAATGACAACGCGCAATCCTTCTTTATCCGATTCGTCGCGGATGTCGCGGATGCCGTCGAGCTTTTTCTCCGTCACCAATTCTGCCATATGCGTGATGAGTTCCGCTTTATTGACCTGATAGGGAATTTCGGTTACCACGATCTGGAATTCTTTGTTTTTGCGTTCACCAATTTCAGCGACTGCCCGTATGGTCACCTTGCCGCGGCCCGTTGCATAAGCTTCGAGAATCGACTTTTTATCGTAGATGATCCCTCCGGTCGGAAAATCCGGGCCGGTGATATATTGAAGCAGATCTTCATTTCCCGCCTTCGGATTATCGATGAGGTGAATGGCGGCGCTTGTCACTTCTGTAAGGTTATGCGGGGGAATGCTGGTAGCCATGCCGACGGCAATGCCGACGGTGCCGTTTAACAGAAGATTCGGCAGCAGAGCAGGGAGTACGGCCGGCTCCTTACGCGTGCCGTCGTAGTTGTCGTTAAACTTCACGGTATCCTTTTCAATGTCTTTTAGCATTTCCTCTGCCAGTTTGGTAAGGCGGGCCTCGGTGTACCGGTATGCGGCTGCGCCGTCTCCGTCAATTGAACCGAAATTGCCCTGGCCTTCGATCAGCGGATAACGCAGCGAAAAATCTTGAGCCATGCGCACGAGTGAATCGTAGACCGCGATGTCTCCGTGCGGATGATAGCGGCCGAGCACCGAGCCGACGATGTTGGCGCATTTGGTGAACTTTATATTATGCCTGAGCCCCATCTCGTACATCGCGTAGAGTATCCTCCGATGCACCGGCTTGAAGCCGTCCCGAACGTCGGGAAGGGCGCGCGAAATAATCACCGACATTGCGTAGTCGAGATAGGATGTCTGCATTTCTTCCGTAATTTCTCTTTTTTGAATGCGTTCAGACATGCGCGTTGACGCGAATAGTGCTTATATATCGATGCGAAAACCGGTTATTGTTGTTCTTTCAGCGCCTCCGTCAGTTCTTCAATCGATTGCGTAAGACCGCCGATGGCCGGCGACAGCGTATCTTTTGTCTCTTTCCATTCATCTTTGAGGGTGGTGACTGCCGACGCTGTGTCAATTCCCTTGGTTCCATCTGCTGCCCCCCGATAAGGTTCGGCGCTGCGCCTAAGATAAAAAATCCAGCCGGCCAACACCAGCGCCATCGAAGTCGCTGTCAAAAGCCACACGAGACGCCGTCTCATGCCCTCATCTTGTTCTTGTAGTTTTTTTAATACCTCCATGGAATGCCATTTATTTTAACACGACGCGTCATTTAATTTGGGGTTAAGAGAATTACATTTGTTTCTTCCGGGTCTAAATCTTTTTTCTTGATCGTGATTTTTTCTACCGGAGCAGCTGCCGATCCGAATTCTTTGACAAATCTTTTGGCGTCATCAGAAGTTCTTTTAAGCCCCGGTATCTTGAAGCAGGACGGAATAACAATCGAGGGTTCAATCTGATTGATCAGTTCTGCTGCGTCTTCTTGGTTGATGAATGGCTTACCGCCGCCGGGGACGATAATTGCATCAACCTCTCCGAGAAATTCTATCAGCTTGGGGCCAAGCCCTTTCTCGCTGATATGCCCGAGAAGACACAGGCGCAGATTGCCATCGTCTATCAGATAGATGGTTTTTAAGAAGGTATTGCTTGATTCTGATTCAAGCGCGGCGCCTCGAATGATAAGGCGTTGTATCTGGTATTCCCCCGGACCGATGATGACAAATGCGTCCTCCTCGCGCGGTCTTTCGACCGGCACGGCGGTGAGTGTGCGTATCAAAATATCGTATCGAAAACGCGGCTGCTTTATGCCGCTTGACGGGGAAGGCGGATCGGTCATCAAGGTAAGCTGGCCGCTCTGTATTTTAAAACAATTTTCTCCGTACCAAGAAATGGTCAAAAATTAACAGTGGTCGCCGATCATAACCCCTGACGGGAGTTACGCTCTCGTAGTTTTAGCACACAAAAGGCGTTGTGCGTCACGGGTTGAAGATCAAGGACTTATGTGTTTATTTTCAAGAATAACAATCCTGGGCCACTTTTTCAACAATATTGTTCTTCGTCCCTCTCCTTGCATTTTCTTCCTACGTCGCATATACTATCCCTATTATGCATCAAACCGTTGTAGAAAAAGAGGATGGGTATATGGAGCGGTTGCTTAAGGATAAGAAAGTGTGCGCGCTCCTTAAGGATGGCGACTTGGCGAAAGGCGTGGTAATGGAAAAGCGGCCCAAAAAGCTTTTCGTGGATTTGGGCGCATACGGCACCGGCTTGGTGTACGGCGTTGAATATCTCAACGCGAACGACCTGATCAAAACGCTTGAGGTTGGCGCAGAAGTGGTGGGAAAGGTGATCGACCCCGAAAACGATGCGGGCTATATTGAACTTTCGTTGAAAGAAGCCGGCAAACAGAAAGGTTGGGATATGATTCAGGACGTACATGCAAAGGACGAAAAATTTGAGGCGTCCATTACCGGATATAATCGGGGCGGTTTGGTTGCCGACGTATTCGGCATCGCCGGTTTTATGCCCGTATCTCAATTGAGCAACGAGCATTATCCGCGAGTCGGCGCCGATCAGCAGAAAATCCTTGAGGCGCTTCGGCAGTTCGTGGGGAAAACGCTGGCGGTAAAAATCCTCTCGTTCAACCAGAAGAGTAATAAGCTCGTCATTTCAGAACGCGCGGTGGCCGAAAGCGATCTGAGAGCGTTGGTGGCAACGTACCGGATCGGTGACGTCATTGACGGTATCGTATCCGGCGTGACAGACTTCGGAGCATTTGTACGTTTTTCCGACAATTCAGAACTGGAGGGCCTGGTGCATCTTTCCGAAATCGACCACCGCTTAATCGATACCCCCCGTTCGGTATTGAATGTCAGCGATTTAGTGAAAGCGAAGATTGTCGATATCAGGGACAGTAAAATTTCCCTTTCGCTTAAGCAACTCAAGGAAAATCCGTGGGATAAGGTGTTGGAGCGGTTTACCGAAGGACAGGAAATCGCAGGCGAGGTGATAAAATTCAATCCGTTCGGCGCGTTAGTAAAACTTGATGCGGACTTTTCTGGCCTTATCCATGTTTCCGAATTCGGCGGTTTTGACGAAATGAAGGGAACGCTTGAGGTCGGCGTATCATATCCATTCATCATCAAATCGATCAGGCCGGAGGATAAAAGAATTGTGCTCGTCCGCAAAAAAGAAGCGATCGAAAACCAAGAAGGAGGCGTTGTTCAAGACGCGGACGCGACCAAAAAAACAAATATTGAGGCGCCTACCGAAGACGGTCAGGACGCCGCCCCCGCAGCATAAACTTTAGGGCGCTCGTATGTTTATGAAAAAACCAGCTTTTCTCGGAAGCTGATTTTTTTTCCACTTGATGCTCCATTCTTTATTTTGCATAAACTAACTGTTTATAGTAGAATAACCTTAGCGTATTTGAAAATCCTTTTGATTGAGGAAAACAGCACATGACCTTACGACGACCGTTTTCGCCGACACCCACCGGGCCGCTCGTAACCCCTTGGATGATCTATGGCAGCAATTCAAGAATTATTACGCTTTTCGGAAGGATCCATTCCAGTATTAATGTTGACATCATTGTGGCGGATAGCATTCCATTCCTTGCCGAAGAAATCTTCGCCTCGCTTTTTTATCTTGCGGGTGAAAGCCGAGACCCGATCAAGATGGTTATTAATAACCGCGGCGGCGATATTGATGCAGGCCTCATGATTGTCCAGGCAATCGAACACGTTCAAGCCATGGGAATTGATGTAGAAATTCTCGTTGTCGGTTCTTCCATGAGTATGGCGTCCATCATTCTTGCTTCCGGCACCAGAGGAAAGCGCTATGCGCTTGACCGTTCAATCGTCCACCTCCACGCGGAATCGCGGGTTATCGGAGGACAGGGCGAGGATTTTGAGCGAGCCAAGGAGTACACCGACCGGCTGGCTCGTCAAATGTATCTTCTCTTGGCGCAGCGGACTAAAATTCCGGAGTATCACCTGGAGCAAGAACAAATCGCGCCGAGGGATAAAACCATGCTTGAGAACGACGAAGGCAGAATAAAGCTCGTCAAAAGATTCCTGAAAAACGAAACATACCTTTCTGCGTACGAGGCGCAAGCAGCTGGCATTATTGATGCGGTAATTCCGCCGGGAGATGGAAAGATTATGGAGATTTTTAACGCGCCAACGGAAGCATTGTCGGAAAAGCAGGAAGGAGGTAGGGCGTGAAAAGCTGGGAAAAGGCCTTAAGGTATAAATGGCAATCCCGATCGAGCCACGTCTTCCTTCTTTATTTGAACGTGGCCGATGACGTCTTAAATGGGCGTGGCGGGTGCATTGAACAACTGAACGAACATCTTGTTTCGGGGACCGTGGCGGGTAAAGCGCGTTTTATTGCGTTTTTTAACCGTGGAACGGGGATTAAATTTCTGAACCACAAGATGGAAAAAGATTTCTTTGAATTTCTCGTTATGCTCCATCCTGAAAAAAATCAGATGACCGGCGAATATGTAGTTTTGGAACAATTCAGGCGGAATCGATTCAATCCGGCATATGCTCTCCAGCTTTTCGGAGAAATGCTCGAAATTACTTATGCCTCAAGAAAAACAGGCAACGGAGAAGCTGTAAAGAGTTGTCCTGAAGAGCAGGATGAACTCAAAATACCTTTTTTTGCCGCCATTCTCGATTACATAGAAACGCTCGCTCCCAGCGACTCGGCTACTAACCAAGAAATCGACCGGAATGCCCTGGTAACGTTTCTCGTATGGGCAAAGAACAAAAAAATTTCGGAAGCCGGTAATATTGTAATCTTGGTCGGAGAAAGCCTGGGACTTATTGCTCCGCAGCTTCGATCGGAAACAAACGGCATAGCTCCTCTCAAGCTCTATTTCCCCGATCTCGCGGCGCGCGAAAAAACAATCGCGTTCCACGTTAAATCGTACCCTCCGCACAAAGAAAGTATCGACACCAAGCAACTCGCTTATCTTTCGGCGGGCATGTCGCGAAACGCAATCGGCAACATGATCAAAGAAGCGGGCTTAAGAAAAGCTCCTCTCGCTGCCGAAACGGTTTTTCGGATGAAAAAGAAATTCATCGAAGAACAATCGGGCGGACTTCTTGAAATAATGCAGCCGCTTTGGGGCGTGGAGGCCATCGGCGGACTCAAGGTTCACAAAGAATATATTTTTGAAGTGGTGCAGGCCATCAAGCGGGGAGATTTTCTTGCCGTACCGATGGGCATTCTGCTTTTGGGCGCACCGGGAACCGGAAAAACGGCTTTTGCCGAGGCGATTGCCCACGAGGCCGGGCTTCCGTTTGTGAAGCTCAAAAATATTCGTGAAATGTGGGTGGGTAAATCAGAACGGAATCTTGACTTCGCGTTGGAACTTATAGCGGCACAAGCTCCTGTCGTAGTCTTTGTCGACGAAATCGATCAGGAATATCAGAGTCGGTCCACAATGATTGACAATACGGGCGTCAACAATCGTATGCAGGCGCGCCTTTTCCAGTTTATGTCGGACACGAATCTCCGCGGACGAGTTCTGTGGCTCGCTGCCTCAAACATGCCCAATCTTCTCGATCCTGCCCTGCTTCGCGAAGGACGATTTGACGAACGGATTCCGTTCTTTCCTCCCTCTTCGGAGGAAAGAGGGGAAATACTTCCCGCCATTCTCGAAAAAATGAAAATACAGGCGGCGTTACAGAAATTTCCGTTTAACTGGAGCATAGACGGTTCGTTCTTTCAGGAGTTTGGCTGGTTCTCTCACCGGCACTACGATTCGTCACGGGGTCTCATCGAATGCGATCCCGACGTGCATGAACGAGGAACAGAAGAGTCGGACGAGGTTGGTTTGACCGGCGCGCAGATTGAAACTATTGTACGTAAAGCGTATACGCTCGCGAGCAACGAAGGGGCGGTGCTCGGCGCAGAACATCTGCGGAGGGCGTTTCAGGATTTCATTCCGGGCCAGGATTTCTTGCGGTACGGAACCATGACTGAACTCGCCTTGAGCTACTGCAACTCCGAACGATTCATTCCTGAAGGAAAATGGAAAAAACTCGCCAAGCAGCTTCGTAAACATAATTCGCAACCTCAATCGACAAGAATCGTATAGTATTCAAAAAATTGTCTGTAAATAAGACGCGACGGCGCGTCTTATTTGTTTCTCCGCTTTCAAAAAATTGCCTATTGTTAAAATTTATCCTATACTAACAACAGCTTTTTAAAAATATCAGTACGGAAGGGTGGAATTCGCGATGGGAAACGAAGAGAAGGCCGCATTTACGAAAGCCTTCCGGATTTTTCTCCGTGCGTATTACCAAGAGCGACTTAGAAGAGGCTCCGAGCGGCTTAGGGCCCTTAAAGAAGCTTTAAGCAAGGAGGAAGACGAATGTTATGGGGCGGCACTTGAACTTGCCGAACTCCAGGATAGCCTTGAACAGTTGAAGCGCGAGGGGGAAAGCGCCGCGACCCTCGACGATGATTTTGAAAAGATCTTGGCCATGGAGGGCGTACGACTCATTTCGGTTGATGAACATCAGGGCCACTTGCGTATATGCACCAAGCGGATCATGCAGGTTGTTCGGCTGCAAATAGAGGGCAAAACGCAACAAACCGAATACGACATCGGGCAATTTCATATCGTCATACGTTTGCTCGAAGAAAATCTTACTAAGGACAGTATAATCTTTCTTCCCGGCGAATATCGCGGCACCCACAGCCATCCGCATGCCGGCGCAACCGGATATTCTGTTTGTTTTGGAAGTCCGTTAAACCAAGATATCTCTAAACTCATTGCGGATTTCAAGATTGCCCCGCTTGTGCATCTTCTGCTTTCATTTTTGCGCTGGGACGAAGCGAATCCTGTCCCTCTCCGTGAGCCGTCAAAAAAAGAAACTCCGCAACAGTATGATCCTATTTTCGAGTTTGGTTACCGATCGCCCGACGAACGCGCGATGGCAAAACGCGCCTATGCCGCTTTGTTGCACAAAGCCAAGCTTATACGGGCTAACAGACTGAATAGCCAGGCTCTTAAAGAAGCTGAGGAAGAATTCTCAAAATATTTGAGCAGGGTTTTAGATCTCCGGAATCAGATGAAGGGCGCAGAGAAAATTTTAGCGCGGTACCGTATGCGTGCATCAAATTTGGAATATCATGTTAACGAGCAGATTGAGGCCTTCATTGGCGCGGGCGCGTACATGATCCGGCAAGAATATGCGCCGCAAAGCGATGAAACAGCTCTCTGTATTAATTTTTCTTTCCGGAATCTTTCGCTTGAACTCGAAATTAAATCCGATGCATTGCCAAAACTTAGGGGTATCCCGTCCGATCACCCTCTCTCGCTAAAGGTAGACCCAAACGGTTATTTCATACTTGATACACACACACTGAAGGAGCTTTCCAAACTTCATGCTCGCGCGTCCTTTGTAGAATATTTGCATGCGGTGATTGAGCTTTTACGCGCGGGAAAGCTCGATGAACGAAGGAGGCGGCAATGAACCGCGAACATAATGATGTACCGCAAGCTTGCATTAATCCTCTCACGCTCGCAGACCTGCTCCTCGCCGTACACCTTTGTCCCACAGAAGTATCCGGCCTCGGTTTCGTAGAGAAAACCGGAAACGTCTATACTATTACGGGAGAACCGGTCATATTCAGACAGGTTTGTTCGTATTCCAGAACGGAGTTTGATCCCGTGGCGCATGGGAAGTGGACGCAGGAAATGATGCGTGAAGGCCGAGGTCCGCTCATCAACAAATATCGGCTGTGGTGGCATAGCCATGTATACTTTGAATCCCGCTTCAGCAAGACCGACAATGAAACCATTGAAAGCTGGTCGAGCATTCCCCTAAACGAATGGTGGATGAGCCTGGTCTTGAATAAGCGCGGATCTATGAATCTGCGCCTTGACGTTTTCAAGCCCGTGAGGCAGCCGCCGTTTTTGTTCGAAGGACTAGCGTTTACAGATCCAGCCACAAAAAGAGACATACTGCATCTTATGCGCGAGCGAGAAAATCACATCCAATCGGTTATCGAACAGAACATTGTCTATGATCCCTTCGAAAAACTCTTCGATTACATCTTAGACGGGATTTTCGAATAATGTTCTCGATAAACATCGTGGGGGCGGGAAGCCTCGGAAGCTTCACGACGTTTCTTCTTTCAAAAATGGCCGGCGCCTTCCATTGGCGAATTACCGTATTTGATCACGATATCGTCGAGCCCCGTAACGCTTTAAACCAGTTGTACCGCTTGGACGACGTGGGCTATCCTAAGGTGGCGGTATTGCAGAAGATACTCAATGAACTGGAAACGTCTTCTGTAGAAGCAGAGTTCAAAAAAATAGATGCGGCTCACGAATTTGACGGTATCGTCGTTACGCTCGTTGATTCCATGGCTGCGCGAAGAGCCGTTTTTGAAGCCTGCAAATACCGCGCCAATATCCCTCTCTATATCGATGCAAGAACCGGGGAAGGCGTCGCGCTTGTCTACGTTCTTGACCCTCGCAATCCGGATTTGGTCGAGCGCTACGAAAGAACGCTTCATGCCGATGAAGAAGGGGTTCCGGCTCCCTGCGCGAATCAAGAAACGATTCCTACTCTCTGGGTAGTCGCGGCCGCAATTTCCAATGCGCTGGCGTTTTTTTCCAACTCAAGAATTCCTCGAAGCGAGTTGTGGGAAATAGCTGTGAATATGGAACACTTGCCAACCATTGAAACAAACGTTTATACTGATTAAGGAACCTCGGAAAAATCCAAAGCAGGAGTCATGTATGAGCGAGCAAGAACGGACGAGACCGGGAGGCGCACCGCCCTCCGACACCATTGAGGTGGATGTTACCATCCATGGATCCCATGTTAGAATTTCGGTGCCGCGAGGCGCTACGCTCTCCGATCTTATCGCCGAGATTGACCGGCAGCACCCGCTTGGAAGAGTGACGGACTATACCGTAATGTTGAATGACCGCGAAATCAAGTTTGAAAACGGACAACTTAAAGAAAATCCGCTCATCACGGAAAATTCTACGCTCTCATTGCTTCGCAGAATCATCGGGGGAAAATAATCCTCATCTTCAACGCCTTGATATTCATCAGGGCTTTTGTTTTTGAGAAAAACATTGGTAATGGCAAAGAGCTTCTTTAGGGCATAATATTTTCAAGGTGGCGGATATGCGTTTTCCCGCTTGCAAGATCAAGGTCAATGGCAACAAGATCGATACGCCGCTCTGCATCGGAGGAAATTTTGTCGCCATGCAAGGCGCAATAAAGCTCGGCGAGACGGAGAAGTTTTTTCAATTTGCTTGGAGAGAGGTGGTCCTCCGGAAAAATCCGCTGTTCGGTTTTAAAATTTTTTTCCGGCACCGCGAGGGTTTTTACTTCGATAAACACCAAGACGTTTTTTCTGTCCTTCGCTATAATGTCGAGTTCCCCGATTTTTGTCTTAAAATTTCGATCGAGAATCGCGTACCTCTCTTTTTTCAAGTATTCGGCGGCAAGGTTTTCTCCGATTTTTCCGATTGTTATTCGATCAGAAATCATTAGATTACCATACACCCTACCATAGCATTTTCGTATTGAAAACGCTTGATTTCACCAAAGCTCATGGTACACTATATTGGTACCATGACCATAAAAAGGGTGAAAAAACCAGAGGAACGTTCCCCGGTGGTGGTCGTAATGGGGCACGTCGATCACGGAAAGACAAAGATGCTGGATGCCATACGGAAAACCAACGTTGTCGACAAAGAAGCCGGCGGCATTACGCAATCCATCGGAGCATATGAAATAGTGCATGGCGGCAAGCGGATTACGTTTATTGACACGCCGGGCCACGAAGCATTTTCGCGCATGCGGCAGCGAGGGGCGCGGGTGGCCGATATTGCCATCCTGGTTGTTGCCGCAGATGACGGAGTTAAAGAACAAACAAAAGAAGCAATCATGCATATCAAGGCCGCGCAAATTCCGTTTATCGTTGCCATCAACAAAGTCGACAAATCAAACGCGGATGTCGATAGGACAAAGCGCGAATTACTCGATGCCGGCGTATTTCTGGAAGGCATGGGAGGAGATATTTCATATCAGGAAGTGTCGGCAAAAGCGGGCCAGGGCATCGGCGAGATGCTGGATTTGTTGCTTATCGCCGTGGAGCTCCAAAACTTGACGTACGATCCGGCAGGGGACCCGGCTGGCATCGTCATTGAAGCCAGAACAGACCCTCAAAGGGGAACAACCGCGAGCGTTATTTTGAAGAACGGCACCCTGAAAGTAGGGGAAGCGATCGTGACTGCTACCGCAAGAGGGAAAATACGGATCATGGAGAGTTTTTTCGGTAAGCGGATTAAGCTTGTCAAGCCGTCTGCGCCGGCGCTGCTTGTCGGTTTTGATGAATTGCCCCTGGTGGGAGAAGAATTTATCGCCGGCAGGGCAGCTGAAGAAGAGATGCGCCGCCGCCGCGAAGAAGTTACTATCGCGCTTCGTTTACAACCGTTCAAAACGGACAAAGAACACGTGTACAATATTATCGTACGGGCAGACGTTTCCGGATCTGCCGAGGCGCTTGTCGAATTGCTCAAGGGGCTCGGTAAAGAAAATATCGAAATTCGCATCGTGGATTTTGGCGTCGGAGAGATAACAAACGGCGACGTCAATTTGGCCATTTCGACCGGATCGATAATTGCCGCATTCAATGTGAAGGTGCATACATCGGCAGAGAACCTTGCAAAAAACAATCACATTGCCATTTTCGCCTCCGATGTTATTTACCGCGTGCTTAAGGCGGTTGAGGAAGAAATTAAAAGGCGGTTGCCCCGAGAGCCGCTGGGCGTCATGAAGGTACTTGCCACGTTCCGCGGTATTGAAAAACGGCAAGTGGTTGGCGGAAAAATAACGGCAGGGGAGATAAAAAATAAGGCAGCTGTCGAAATCTGGCGCAGGGAGAAAAAAGCAGGATCCGGCACAATCGTCAATCTCCAGTCTCAGCGCAAAGACGTTGACCGGATTGAAAAAGACAACGAGGCGGGAATTTTATTCGAGGGCGATGTTATAATTAAGGAAGGAGACGAATTACGCTTTTATTAATTCGAGAAGTCTTTAGTATCTTGAAGCACCGAATCGATAAAATAAACGAATTGATTAAAAGGGAGCTTGGGACCATCATCGAAAGAGATTTCGATTTCGAAGGCGCGATGGTAACCGTACTGGATGCGCAAACCACCAAGGATTTGGCCAGGGCAACGGTAGTAATAGCCGTGTATCCTTTTCGGAAAGCCGAGGGCGTGCTAACGCTGCTCCAGGCGCGGGGACGCTATTTGAAGGGCATGGTCAACAAAAAAATTAACATCAGGACATTCCCCGACCTGGTTTTTAAAATTGATAGAGGGTCCGCGAATGCGGAAAGGATAGATAAATTGCTTGACGAGACAATGCGCCCTAGTCGCCCTGCGTAATTTCCAACTTAAGAATCCCCAAAAACTTTTAACCCGTTCTTAACTTGAACGCAGGCGTGGTAACCAAGCAGTGTGGTAGTCATTTGTTTCGGGCAAAGTTGTGGCCGGGTGGTGAAGTAGCTAACACGACGGTCTGTCCCGCGCAAAAATTTGGCCGGGTAGCCAAGTGGTAAGGCGAGAGTCTGCAAAACTCTTATACGTGGGTTCGATTCCCATCCCGGCCTCGGTCAAATTTTTGAGCGGGATTGCTGTTTGTAACCAATTTTTGAGCGGGATTGCTGTTTGTAACCAAAATTGTTCTTCAATTTTGGACAAATAGGGAACAAAACCGTTATACGAAAGTGCAATTGTCGCCGTGGCCTCCGCGAACTTTTTTTCGGATTTTAAATTCTAGATTTTAGTTTAATGCCCGGGTGGCGGAATGGTTTACGCAGAGGACTTAAAATCCTCGGCCCCTAACAGGGCTTGTGGGTTCGACTCCCACCCCGGGCACCATGTTGGAAATGTCAAAGATTCAGATGTCGCCTCGCTTCGCTCGGCGACCAAATCGTATGGAGTTTTCGGGGCAAAAAGAAATTCCCGATTCCGTAAAATATGGTTCGAGCCGATGTTTTTCTGTCTGGTGCCGAGGGAGGGAGTCGAACCCTCATGCCCTTGCGAGCACAGGATTTTGAGTCCTGCGTGTCTGCCATTCCACCACCTCGGCAGTCGTATACGCATGGACGCCGAAAGAATTATTTATCCCGCTAGAACGCTGCTGATTCGTGCTAGTCTCGTTGAAGCTTTGACGAAGCGGGTCGGCGACAGCAATGACTGATGGAAGCTTAACACTCTATCAGTCGGTCACAAAGCCAAGTCAAGCTTGGCGAGATGCCCGTTCTAACGGGGTTTTCCGCGCTGCTTTTGCAATTTTTGTAGTTTTTCCAATTGTTCCGGAGGAAGATGTTTCGCCGCCTCTTCCAGACTGATAATACCTTGGTCCAGCAAAAACTCGACGTTTTTTTCCATCGTTTGCATCCCTTCTTGTACGCCCATTTCTATCACCGATGAAATTTGGTGAGTTTTGTTTTCCCGAATAAGATTTGCCGTTGCCGTGTTCACGAAGAGGACTTCGTGCGCTCCCACAACTCCGCCATCCACGCGTTTCAGAAGTTTTTTCCAAATGACTGCTCGAAGAGCCTCGGAAAGTTCAGAACGAACCTGGGCCTGACGATCTCCGGGAAAAACGTTGATAATGCGGTCGATTGTCTTTGCGGCTCCGCTGGTATGCAGCGTGGCGAATACCAGATGCCCTGTTTCCGCGGCTGTAATCGCGAGCGCGATTGTTTCCAAATCTCGCATCTCGCCGACCAAAATTACATCAGGATCCTCGCGTAACGTCGCGCGCAAAGCGTTTTGAAAACTTTGCGTGTGCGTACGGACTTCACGCTGCTCTATGATTGATTTTTTATTCTCGTAGACGAATTCTATCGGATCTTCAATGGTTATAATGTGAGCATCCGTATTTATATTGATGTCGTTGATGATGGCGGCAAGCGTTGTTGATTTACCGCAGCCCGTCGGCCCGGTTACGAGTATAAGGCCATTCTGAAACGAGGGTATCTTCTTAAACGACTCTGGCAAGCTCAAATCTTCCATGGTGGGAATTTTAGACGGGATGAGACGAAAGACCCCGCCGATTCCCTTGCGCTGCATGAATATGTTCACACGGAATCGAGCCACCGCAGGCACCTCAATCGAAAGGTCGATGTCCAATTCTTCTTTAAACTTCTTAACATTCGCCTCCCCCATAATCTCAAAAAGGTACAAACTCGCAGTTTCATCGGTGAGAACGGCGTGATCTTCTTTTAAAACAAGATTGCCCGCAATCCGAAACACAGGTCTGCTGCCCGTAGTGATGAAAATATCAGATGCGCCGCGCTCGAGGGCTTCTTTAAAAATTTTATCCAATCTCATGGTGTTATTATAACCGACCGCCGGATCATGTGAAAGCTTGAGCGCATGTACGACAAAAAACTGGGGCTACCAAGACAAAACCCCGCACACGCGGGGCGGGAAGATCAACTATTACGCTCCCACCAGTTTCAATTTGAACTTTTTGACAAGATCTACGAATTCCTCCTGCTCAAGGGTTTCTCTTTCAATCAACGCTCGCGCGATCCCTTCGAGCACCTTAAAATGCTTCATGATGACGTCATGGGCCGTCTGATACGCGTTCGTGATAAAACGATTGACCTCTTTGTCGATTTGGGCGGCTGTTTCCTCGGAATAATTTTTCTCCGTTGCAATTTCTCTTCCGAGGAAAATCATTTCCTCCGACTTGCCGAACGTCACGGGACCCAACTTTTCGCTCATGCCGTACTTGGTGATGAGCTTGCGCGCCAGCTCGGATGCTTCCTTCAGGTCATTCGACGCCCCGGTGGACAGTTCTTTGAAAACGATTTTTTCCGCCGCATAACCGCCAAGATATACCGCTAAATCGGTAAGGAATTGCGATCGCGTGCGCAGGTTGCGATCTTCGGTGGGAAGTTTTAATGTGTACCCCCCGGCCCTCCCGCGCGCAATAATGGAAACTTTATGCACCGGATCGGCGTTCGGCAAACTTGAAGCAACAAGCGCGTGACCGGCTTCATGATACGCGGTGATTTCTTTCTCTTTCTGCGAGATGATACGGCTTTTACGCTCGGGACCCAAGAGCACCTTTTCAATTGATTCGTAGAGAGCACTTTGTTCGATTATTTTTTTGTTCTGCCGTGCAGTAAAAATCGCGGCTTCGTTTATTACGTTCGCAAGATCTGCTCCCGCAAATCCTGGTGTGCGAGTGGCTACTTTTCTTAGATCGACGCCCTCCGCGAGCGGTTTGTTTTTGGCATGAATTTTTAAAATCTCTTCACGGTCATTGATGTCGGGCATGTCTAATACGACTCTGCGGTCAAAGCGTCCCGGCCGAAGCAGGGCCGGATCCAAAATGTCGGGGCGATTGGTCGCCGCAATCACAATGATATTGGTATCGCGATCAAAGCCGTCCATTTCAACCAGAATTTGATTCAGGGTTTGTTCGCGTTCGTCGTGGCCGCCGCCGAGCCCTGCGCCGCGTTCGCGGCCCACGGCATCAATTTCGTCGACGAAGATGATCGCCGGAGCTGCTTTTTTGGCGGTGGCGAAAAGATCCCGCACCCGCGAAGCGCCTACGCCGACGAACATCTCCACGAATTCAGAGCCGGAGATATGGAAGAACGGCACGTTTGCTTCGCCGGCTACTGCGCGCGCGAGAAGCGTCTTTCCGGTTCCCGGCGGGCCCATGAGCAGCGCCCCTCTCGGAATTCTTGCCCCGATTTCCAGAAACTTTTTCGGATGGCTCAAAAAGTCCACGACCTCTTTCAGTTCTTCTTTGGCTTCTTTAAGGCCGGCAACGTCCTTGAAGGTGATCTTATCCTTGAAATGGGTAAACAGTTTAAGATTTACTTTTCCGAACGAAAATGCCTGGCTTGCTCCGCGCGACGCCTGGCGCATCAAAAACCAAAACAGGAACCCGATAAAAATGAGCGGGAGTATTGCTGGAATAATTACGCTGGCCCAAAATTTGAATCCGGATTCTTCTTTAATCTCGATCGCCACTTGCGAGAGCGCGGTTTTTTCAACGCCGAAATTCACGAGCGTTTCCGTCAAGCTTGAATCGAATTCCTTTTTTGACACGAGCTTGCCGCCGTTTTTGAGTTCAATTTTCAAGTCATTTTTCTGAACGACGACTTTTGCCACTTCGTTGGCATTCGCTTTTGCGGCCAACTCATTGAGAGAAATCACCTGCGGCTTTTCTTGGTTGTCCGCGAGCGAGGCAAATAATAATGCCGTGAGCAGAAGCGTCGCAATTGCCCAAAGAATATTTTTGCTAAAATTGGTCATGGAATAGATGCGCTTCTTCCGCATGAAATAATATGCTAACCACCTTTTAATTGATATTCTCTATATAATATACCATTATAATATACCATGCATGTCCAATTTTTCAAGGCTTAGGGCTTGTAAATAAATAACCTTTGCAGATTCGGTTACAGATTTGCCCCAGATTCGGTTTTTCCGATTGAGCGGAATCTGAAGCGTAGCAGCGCTACGGTGAAGATTCTGCGATTGAGGAAAAGCCGAAGATGGGGTGAAGATGGAAGCGAGATGGGAAGGTTATTTATTTACAAGCCCTTAGACTTGAAGAACTTGGGAGTCTTAGAATGCGGTTTTATAAATCATCAAAAACGTATCAAAGAAAAACCCAAGCAATGTTTCTACTTATCCACAGGTCCTCTGTTTTGCGATTCTACACGGATTTATTATAATGACTTCAATACTGTACTGTTTTTGGCGGACGGATTCGTCGGGCGTAAAATTATGATAAACGCATTTCAAGAATTTTTGGCCACGGCGACGATCCCTAAAAAAGTTGTTATTTTTTGCGTCGCAGTCGGCGTTTTTTTATTTTTCTCTGTTTTTCCCGCAGACGATGCGTTCGCGGCTGCGCCGCAGCTTACCGAACTCAAATGGAAAAACGGACAAAATAAAATTGGGCTTATTTTCGATCAACCGCTTTACACCGCCACCGGCTCAATCGGCGCGGTGACATCAACAGATTTTGCCTTGACCGGCGCAAGTTCAAGCGCGTATACGTTAAGTCCCGATACCTTTCCCGAACCGGGAGACCGAGTCATTTCCCTCACCATAAGCCCCAATCTAAACGTTACATCATCGGGTCAGCTTTCGATCGCCTGTGCCGCAAGTCAAATTTGGAATAACGCGAATGAAGCGTGCGTCACCGGATCATCAACTATCCAATTTACTCCAGGAACCGAAGATACTGCGGCGCCCGTCATACGAAACGTTGTGCTTCAAAACACCGGTTCTATTTTAGTCTTTGCCAATGAAGATTTACGATTTTCGGGAGTAAGCGGCGTCACTTCAACCTACGTCATTTCAACCGAGAATTCTGGTGATTCGGAGGTGCAAACCCAGCTTCCGGGAATAATATGCGACCCCCCTTCTGCCTGTAGAAATCGGCAAATCGTGAATATAAGCGCTACGGGAGCCGTAATTACGTTTGCTCCGGGAGATACGCTTCAGATCGGCGCCGATTTTAAAGATATTGTCGGCAATGCGATCGCGACCACAACGCACCGTATTACTCCCAACCTAAAGATTTCTGAAGTTCGAAGAGGAAAGACCGGAAACGAACTCAATGAATTTGTCGAGCTTTATAATACGGGCGACATGGCGCTTAACCTTTCTCCCGGAGGGACGAATTGGTCCACGGGGCCGATTGATACGACGGGCGAAATCGGTTCGGGACCGATGCAAATTATCGCGGTAGACGCGCAAACGCTCTACGCGAGCTATTACGACAATACGAACGGTAATCTTAAGTTCGCAAAATCTTTGGACAGCGGATCAAGCTGGACAACAGTGGTTGTCGATAACGGGGGCGCTAACGACGTGGGGTCGTACAGCGCCTTGCAATCAATCGGCACAAGCACGATTTTTATCGCTTACTTTGATTTCACCGCGCTCGACCTAAAGTTCGCAAAATCCACAAACGGCGGCACAGCATGGACAACTTCAACCATAGATAGCGCGGGAGATCAAGGGCGTGATCTTTCGCTCTACGCCTCGGACGCCAGCAATTTCTACATCAGTTACTACGACAATACGGGCGCTACGTCGCTTCGTTTTGCAAGGTCAAACAACGGCGGCGCAGCGTGGACAACATCAACGCTCGACTCAGCCGGAGTCGTAATGGGCCAAAACACTTCGGTGCACGGAATCGGCACAAGCACCATTATCGTAAGCTACCGGAATCATGGTAATGGAGATTTGAAGTTCGCGAAGTCCACAGACGGCGGCGCAGTATTTAGCACTACAACCATTGATGCGGCCGGGAATATCTACGGGCAAACATCCATCCGGGCAGTCAACGCGAACACATACTTTATCAGCTATTACGAATCGGATGGATTAGATCTTCGTTTCGCCAAAACCGTAAACGGCGGTGCTTCGTGGACTACCTCAACCATAGACTCTCAAGGCAGCGTCGGCCAATACACATCTCTTGTTGCGATCGATGCAAGCACGATTTTTATTACGTATCTAGATGCCGCCAATAACAATCTTAAATTTGCAAAATCAGTAAACGGTGGAACGACATGGACGTTTTACACCTTGGACAATATCGGAGACGTCGGCCGATACACATCTCTATACGCGTACGACGCGAGCACCTATTTTGTTATCTATCAAGACTTTACCAACGGGGATCTTAAGCTTGCCCGTACTTCTCCACAGCGGATATTTCTGCACCTTGCCGACGCAAGTTCGACCGCATCCCATAAGGCTCTTACGGTTAACCGTTCGGTGCTCCAACCGAGGAGCTTCTACTTATTTACCCCGGAGAGCGGTTATTCTGATATAACCTCTCCTGATGCTACGTATAACCCCGTGGGTACAACGCTTGCTACCTCAAGCGGGGTTACCATAAGTCTCTCGCCGATCGCGGCAGACGCGCAAGGAATTATTGATCGGCTTGGCTGGGGAACGCAGGGTCTCGTAGAGGGTTCATCGTCGCCGCAATTGGGCCTAAATAACTCTCTTGAACGAAAAGCGCGATCGACTTCGAATGCTGACTCGATGTTTGATTCCGGGTCGGGTGACAGCGACATTTCCGATGTTTTTGGCGGCAATGGTTATGATACTGACAATAACGCCGCTAATTTTGTGACGCAGACGACCTCTACTCCTCAAAATAGTTTGAGCGCCAGCGAATTTCCATCCGGTGGCCCGCAAGGAGATACAGGTCCGCCGTACGTTCAGTTCAGCTTCCCGGGCCCCAATGATTCAAATATTCCGCGCGATATTCCCAGTATCGGATTCGGTTTCAATGAACCGGTCGACAATCTCACGATCACAAGCTCAACCGTCCTCCTTCGAAAAGTAGGGCCGGACGGACAAGCAGAAACAGGAGACGACATATCGGTTTCCGGCACCGTGGTTATCAACGACCCGAACGATTTCACGAAGCCGCCGTATGAATTCAGGGCCGCGCTTGAGGGGGGCACTACATATGTATTTAAAGTTTTAGGCGGCGCTACTTCAAGCTGCACTACGTGCGTTAAAGATTTCGCGGGTCAAGCATTGAATCAATCGGGAAGGTTAGTAAATGGCCAGGGCGCAACATCAACTGATGGAATATCGTTCCGGGTAGTATTTTCGGTTGGGTCCGGAACCATAACGCCAACGTTCCCGCCGTTTGTGGAAGGTACCATGCCTTTCCCCGGATCGGTAGTACCACCGAACATCTCTAAAGTTGGAATCAAATTTACGGCCAAAATTGCCAGTTCCAGCGCAAACAGCGGCACGATCAACCTTTCAAAACTAAATACTGACGGAACAAAAATCGCAGTTACAACTTCAAACTTTACGCTCCCTTTGGCATTTAATGATGAAGTGGTCCAATTTGATGCAACGTTTGCTTCAAGTTCGCGCTATGAGATAGGAGTTACCACCGGAGTAAAAAGCAAAGACAATATTTTTCTCGGTTCGCCGTTTTTTGCCTCGTTTGAAACCTTGGCCTCAAACGACGCCACGCCGCCCAAGGTTGTAGCCTCAATCCCTGCTGCGGGCGCAACCAACCTTCAACGGACTAAGACGAAAATTATTGCTCATTCTGACGACGACCTTGATCCGGCAACTATTTTCGGCACTACGAACGTCGTGCTCAAGGATGCCGGCCCGGACAACGTGTTTGCCGCTACCTCCACCGACGATATTGAATTTCCCGGAATCTTTGAGTACGACTTCTTTAATAAAGATGTTTTCTTTGTTGCTACAAATCCTTTCGTTTTGGGCAGAAACTATCGCCTTACGATAAAAAGCGGAGCAAGCGGGGTTAAAAATATAGTGGGGCTTCAGTTTGATGGCGACGGCAACGGCACCGCAGGCGATGACTATAATCTTAATTTCACAGTAGAATCAGCCAATACCGATACTGCTGGACCCGCAGTTGTATTTGCAAGGGCTCATGATTTCGGCGCGGCCGTCACTTTCTCTGAACCGGTTCCGACCGGAGAAGTAACACTCTTTTCGAAGTACTCTTTTGAGAGTCCGAGCGGAACGCCGGTAGTGCTCTCTGCGATCGGCGGACAGCGGATTGATTATGACGAGGTAGATAACACCATATTTGTAGAAAACCTTAAACTGGTGCCGGGCAACAGTTTTAAACTGATTATAAGCCCATTGCCCGATCTTATTGGTAATCTGTCGGCAACCAGCACATTTAACGGTACGGTGGAACAAGCATCATTTTTTGGCGGCGAGCTTGATCCTGGCGCGGGCTCGGTGATGGGCCCGATGACTCCTCCACCCGGCGGCACTATCGGTTTTATTCCATCTGCTCATGTGTTTCCGTTCTCCATGCTGCCGAATGCCACTACGACATATGGCGTGGAGCTCCCGATTTCAAAACAGATTCCTAGCGGCGGGCGCATTGAGCTGACATTTCCGTCTGGATTTGGCATCGGAGGAGCAAAAAAGGAACCGCAAAGCCCGACAAACAATGATCTGAACGGTCCCGGACCCGGAACGCCCGCGTTTTCAACCTCGACGGAGGCAAGCGGCGGCGCCTCGGACGACGGCGTAACGATTGATACGGTTTCAAACGTCGTAAAAATAACGCTTGCGGGTACAACAAGATCCGAATCCGGAGACCAACACGACTTCATTCATCTTGATATTGCAGGAATCAAAAATACGGCCATCCCTCGAGACTTCAATACCGGCGGCTATACAGTGGGTATGAAAACCTATGATGCGTCCGGCACGCTTCTTGAATCGGTGGGCGCCGAAGCATTCTTCATTCTAGCCGGCGGCAATTTTACGCTCCGCGGCCAAATCACCAATGCTTCTTCCGGAGCGGCAATTAACGACGCGCGGCTAGTCGTGTTCTCTCCGATGACCGGCCCCGCACCACTTGTCACTGCAAATTTGACCTTTGGCACGAGCTCGGATGACGGAAGATATTCGGCCGATAGCCTTGTCGGAGGAGATTACTTTGTAGTTACCGAACCGTTCTTTACTGTCGGCGGCGCTGATTACGTTGGCAGTTCTTTTCCAACACCGGTGCGAGTGGATAGCGCGTCCTGTGTTTCAAACATCTGCACGCGTAACTTTACTGTCACCCCTGTATCAAGTACCGCCGCAGTAGGAATTGCAGTCAAATTAACGCATGCTACGAATACTTTCTCGGCCTCTGAAGAACTAGACGTTCTTGCCGGCGGTCCAGCTAACTTTTCGGTACGGACTGTAACGCCCGGCGCCGGCAGTCGCTCTGCCTCAGATCCTGCCATCACCACCCTCTATCTCAACCAAAATGGCCGTTGGTTTGTGGGCGTAGGACCGGCAATGCCCAAGGGTTTAAGCTTCTTCTTCGCCGGACCGCCCACACCGCCAAACTGGATAATGCCCCAGCCGCTTGACATAGAAGTTTCCGGTTGCCCCTCGGCATGCGCTGTTACTATTGCTACTGCCACGTTCAATATTAGAGTTGCAGATAAAACTGTAACGGGACAAGTTGTTAACGGATCGGGTCTCGGGATCGGCGGAGCAGAAGTGTATGCGTACTCGCCGATAGAAAAGATGGGAACGCGTGCGCAAACCGGTTCGGATGGAAGCTTTTCGCTTAGAGCTATAGAGGGCATGTTTCTGGCAGGAGTATTCGTTCCGGGAATGCCGTCGGGCAATGAAATTTCTGTTCGCATCGACTCGGCCGGTCAGTTATTTATCGGCAGCGACCCAACTCCAAAAGCCAACATCGTTATTAAAGTTGTAAAACCAGATTTTTCGATCAGCGGCAAGGCAGTCGACGATTCGAGTAACGTCGTGCAAGGAGCATCAATTTATGCATACCGCACTGACGGCCTGGGGCACACTGAAGCATACACCGATGCCTCGGGCCTCTATACGCTATATGTCGGGAACGGCACGTGGAATGTAGGGGCGTTTATTCCCGGTTTTGGCTCGCTTCCGGAGAGAACCGTAGTGGTTTCCGGCGCAAACGCAACCGGCATAAATTTCTCTCCGACTACTGCCGGTGTTACCTTTAGATCAATTTCCGGAACCGTATGCCGAGACAATAACGGCAATTCAAGCTGTGACGCCGGCGAAGAGTTCTCAAATGTGAATGTCTACGCAGAAGCGCTTATCTCGAGCGTGTATAGATTCAACGATGCCCTAACCAATGCTTCTGGCAGTTACACCTTGAAGGTTCCGGCGAATACCGGCGCGTCGGATACATACACGATCAGGTCATTTTCTCCAACGGTAGGAGAATTAGGTAAGATAACTGTAGATGTTTCTTCAACAGACGCAACCGGAAGAAATATCGTTGCCGGCGCGCCTAACACCATTACATTCAATTTTTCAACCACCACAACGAAGCTTTTCGTTGATGTCTTTGATCCAAGCACGAACCGAGGCAACGTGTTTGAAGCTCAAAATGTAACGAGTACCTCTCTTCAAGTACCCAGTTCGACCAGCTACATCTTGAAGTTGTCGCTTGACGGTATGAACATTCCGAAGGAAAACGCAACGGGGACAGGATATGCGTCTTCAACTGCTGCTTTGGACGCCTCCGTCAATCGAACAATCACCGTTACTCTTCCAACGCTCGTAACCATTTCCGGAACAACGTATAGAGATAGTACGAGCAATACGCTCTCTGATGTTTGGGTGGAAGTAATGAGCACTTCAACTCGCTATCGAGTTGGCGCGAAATCAACTTCAACCGGAGCATTTTCGCTTCGTGCGCCCGCAGGAGACTATACCATCGTTGGTTCAAAGCCGGGCTATATCGGAAAGCCAACCGCGATTTCTGTAGGAGCAGGGGGTTCAAGCGGAGCCCAACTGATCTTATACGAAGCAACCTTAAGCGTTTCCGGGCTTGTCTATAGAGATGCCAATTCAAACTCTACGTTTGACAGCGGAGAGGCGGTTGCGAATGCAATGGTGAGGGCCGTAGACAGCGATAGTAGCTTTGTGACAACTGCGGCTGATATAAACGGCGCCTATAGTCTTAAACTAACGTCGGTTGCCGGCACATGGACGATTTCGGCGCTCGCAGACAGCTATGGACAAGGAACTGCGGGTCCGTATGCAGGAAATGCGCCGCCCAGTACGCTTAATATCAATCTTGGTTCGACCATCTCCACAAATAAACCATTAACAAAATCGATGACGCCTTCGGCTGGCGGAGTCCACAGCGATACTAATTCTGGAGTAGAAATGGTCTTTCCGGCTAATGCCTTGGGTACATCGCAAAACAGCGCTCAAATTACCATTAAGGAAACCGCCAATATTCCGATAACTGGAACCGCCAACCCGGTTGGAAGTACCGGCATTGAAATTGATGCTGTCGACGCAAACGGATCTCCAATTACTACTCTTTCGGGGGCTTCTACGCTCAAAATAACAAAAACTAAGCAGCAAATGTCCGATTCCGGCGATTTTGGAAGTCTTGCAGCGCTCGGCACCATCGATGAAGTAGCGCTCACCTATTTTGACGAAAGTACACAATCATGGGTGAGCGCTCCGACGTCAATTGATGTACTCATAAAGAATAATTCCGGCGATGCATTTGTCTCTGTTGATCCGGCGACTTTCGCTTCGAATATGTCGTCGGGTTTAGACAATCCAAATGCCACCGGCACCAATACAGGAATTGATTATTATGCAGATTTTCAGATTACGTACAAGGGCAGCTTTGAACACTTGACTCGTTTTGCGATTGTAGGAGCGGCGGTTGCAACTCCATCGGCTGCCTCGACCGGAAGCAGCGGGGGAGGCGGGACTCCGTCGTCACCATCGCCTTCGTCCCAGCCATCTTCTGAGCCGGTGACATCGGTAACACCTCTGCCTTCGTCAACTCAATTGGCAGTAGCTCCACCGCCCCCACCTCCATCTACGGTTACGCCACCGCCGCCTGCGCCAGTAACTGCGCTCCCGCCAGCGGTGGTCGTGCCGCCACCAGCAGTAGCATTGCCTCCGGTGCTCGCCAAAAGTTTGAAACTTGGAGATTCGGGAGATACTGTAAAAACCTTGCAGCAATTCCTTAAAGACGAAGGAGTCTATCCCGAAGGATTGGTTACCGGCTATTTTGGACTGTTGACCAAAGCCGCGGTGATTCGTTTCCAAGAAAAGTACGCATCAGAGGTGTTGGTTCCGGCAGGCCTTACAAAAGGCACTGGCTTTGTGGGTTCGTCAACGAGAGCAAAAATTAATGCCCTAGCCAAACTCAAGGCGCTGGCTGAAAAGAAACCAGAAGTTCCGAGATTAAAGTTAGCTGTTTCGCGGCTTGAGAAGAATCTTGCGCTTGGCGCAAAAGGCGACGACGTCAAGGCCTTGCAGCAGCTGCTCAAAGATGAGGGCGTATATCCTGAGGGGTTGGTTACCGGCTACTTTGGATTGCTGACCAAAGCCGCGGTGATTCGTTTCCAAGAAAAGTACGCATCAGAAATTCTTGCCCCGAACGGTTTAACCAGCGGCAACGGTTTTATTGGTCCGTCAACGAGAACGAAATTGAATAGTCTCATCAAGTAATCGGCGACAACAAATGATCTACAAACACCAACCCCTGTTAATCATGCCAGCCCATCTGAACCTTTATATCTTTTCCGAGATAGGTGGTAAGTAGTGGTTCAGAAGCGCCTATGCCCATAATATCGGCGCGAGCGTTTCTTTGCTCGATCATATCAGCCGAGTACTGATCGTACTGCTCCGGAGCGCCCATGGCATGAGCCAGTTCATGATACACCACCGAGGCGGCGTTAAGATTGTAAATTCCCTCCGGTTCAAACATTGGAGAAAATACCACTATCGTAGTTCCGATGTCAGCCGCTAGGCCGGCAATACCTACCCCGGCCTCTATTGCGTACGGATTCAAGGGTATCCGACTAGCATATACAATAAACAAAATCATATACTCTCCCTCCGCCCTTCCGGAAAAATCTTCTCTATATAAATCCCCACTCTTTAAAAAAATTCTCTCGTGTAACTCGTTAGTAATAACTGCCAATTTACCTTCTTTGGTTTTTTGAAGAAATTTTAACTCATACGTGCTGGCCTCTTGTCTGCCGTAGACAACGTCAGAATAGATATCAAAGCGAATTTTTGAAGCCCCACTAAATTCTCTTTCGTGGAACTGGTTGATCGGCGGAATGACCGCCGTAGTAAGGAATGAGATTATTTGGTCATAGTATTGTTTATGATCAGCAATTGTTTTCGCATACACAGAACTTTTCGGGATAAAGACAATTGTCTTTACCACAATCTTGTCTAGAGATATAGCAGGATCATCGTAGACATGCAGGCGAAGCGGTTTTTCTACTTCTTGCTTCTGCGCCCTTTCTTTTAGAACGGTTCCTATTTTTTCTTCGGCGGGAACCGTCCCCTCTTTATCCGCGTTATTCCATATCCGCATCGGAATAACCACAATCAAGAAGCCAACGATAAAACCGAGAGCGGCGATAAAGATTTTGTTCTTAGGGGTCGTCATTATTTCTATATTCTACCATTTTCTGAGAGTTGATATAATGAAATTATGAAGCGGTTGTTTGTTGTTGGTCTTCTCTGCGGTATGGTTGCGGCAAGCGCCGTCGGCCTTTTTCTTTTTAAAAATCGTGTTGAGGAAAATGTCAAAGTTACACAATCCCAAATTCATCGTTACGGAGACCCTGAGACGAGCATAGAAAAAGTACGGATTAAGGCATTCTATGTTGTGCCGACCGATCAAAACGAAGTAAACGAGGAAAAATGGCGATGGCTCCGCGCCAGAATGATATACGCGCTTGATCAGGCGGCGCTGTTCCACGAAGTACAGTTTCGCAGGCAATCCGCGATCGTCTATGACATTTATCCGAACCCAGTCATTCTTTCTCGAAACAGCGATTACTATGATGCCGGTTCGCGCACGGTGATATTGATTTCCAATGAAATAGAAAAACGCGTGTTTCGACCAAGCGGAGATCTGTATGACGAATCCTTCGTTCAGTCCGGGCCGTCAGAATATAACGTGATCGGGCTTGTATATGAGGGCCCCGGAGGATGGGGGGGCGCAGTATACGAAAGTGGACTGGAGGATCCGGAAAAGATTGCGGACTGCCTGGGCATTTCCCCTGCTATGGTTGCTATCGTTGAGGGAGAATTTGCCGACGGATTTTTTCTTGTATCAAATAAAGAATACTTCTTCGATCCCAATTTTAGAAGCTTTGGCACCTCCATTGTTTATCACGAACTCGGTCATGCGATGGGCCTTCCAGATCGATATGTTTCAAAGGGAATTGAAATAGATAATGTGAGCGCGTCGTGCGATGAGCCGCCGGAACAGGCGGCAGGAGTGGTTTCTGTGCGACAGACTAATGATATTATGGGCCTCGGCCGCTTTAAGCCGATTGAGATTAATTATATTGATAGGGAACTGACGAGAGAGATGGGACTCGTTGAATAATTTCCAATATTCAATTACCAATTTCCAATAAGAATCTAATTGGAAATTGGAGATTAGAAATTGGGAATTCTGGCTTTATGCCAGATGATCCAGACTACATTATTCGCGTCAAAAAAGACAAGCCGGTAAAATTGTTCGGTTTTCAGCTGACCGGAAGCCGGCTGCGCAACAAAATTTTTGCGCGCGTGGTTTTTGTTTCGGTTGTTCCTCTGGCGCTTGCGGCAGCCACTTCGCTCTATATAACCGGCCTCTCTCACCGTTACGACGTGGCGCGCATTGAAGACAATGTAATTCAGAATACCAGAAAAGAAATTGCCAAGATCATAGAGGAAACAGTAAGCACGTTTGAGCTCTTTATAGGGATTAATACGGCGACGGGCCGACCGTATACGGCAATTCCCGAGTTAAAAAGAGAGGACGTCCGTTTTATCCTAGAAGGCATTCTTAATGATATTTCTTATATTGAAACGATCTCGATTATCGATATTTCAAATAAGGCAGAGTTTTTGAAATTAATTCGAGGGGCTGATGGCATTGTTGATTCCTGGAAATTCAATGACGTGGGTGGTATTGAGTATTTTCGGAAAGCAGCTGGGGGGAGTAATTACGTTGGCCACGTCTATTCGACGATACGTGGCCCAATGATGACCGTGAGCGTTCCGGTAAAGAATAATGAGGGGACTATTATTGGCGTAATGGCCGGCGAAATAAAGCTTGAACCTATCCAGGATGTCGTTGCGCAAATTCGCTTGGGAGAAGACACCGGGTATGTATACGTGGTTGAGGAATTTGGGCAGCTGGTGGCACATACGGAGAGAGAATCTTCTGAATTCTTGAGCGTAGGACGAATACCGCTGGTAGCGTATGTGTTATCAGGAAAGAATTCCATTGGGCTTGGCGGTCAGAGCCGGTATACCAGTTTTTGGGGCGAAGAGGTGATCGCTGCCGGCAGTTATATGTCGGAATACGGCTTGGCGGTTATTGCCGAATGGCCGGTAAAAGACGCAAATGCCTTTTTGCATTTGGTGAGAAATCAGATGGCTGGCTTTGTGATTGCGGTTACCATAGCGACGATTATCGTAAGCGTGTTTCTGGCCAACCGTATAGTTAAGCCGATTCAAGAACTTACGCGGGTAAGCAAGCGAGTGGCAATTGGCAAGTTTGATGAAACGGCATCCGTGAAAACCGGAGATGAGATCGAAGATCTGGCGA
>MHXH01000017.1 GCA_001824435.1 Parcubacteria group bacterium RIFCSPLOWO2_01_FULL_48_18 | reverse complement strand
GTGTCAGTTTACCTGCTGAAAAGGAAACTGTAACATTCCTTGAGCCTGTTCGATGCATAAACACAAACCTAACTAAAAGTTAGCTTTGTGTCAAATCAGGATTTACAGCAATTTTCCCCAATTTACTGGATAATTGTAAAAGTTCTGGTCATTTTCACGCAGGATTTAAGTTATTAATATCTTTTACAAGATGATGCGTTGTGTTGGCGTAGGTGCTTGCGTAAGGTTTGCTTCTGCCGCTTCCGCGCTGGTCGAAAACAATAATGCAACACTTCTCCGGATCAAAGAATCTCCGTGCATTCTCATCACAACCGGCACCGGGCCCCCCCGTGAAGATAGAGTACGGGAACGCCGTTCGGGTTGCCGCATTCCTCATAGTAAATTTCGTGCCCGTCGCCGACCGAAAGATAACCCGAATTATACGGCTCAATCGAAGGAAAAAGCTTCTCAACGGTTTGTCGTTTCATTGCGCGCTACTCCTGGGTATTGAATTGTCAAACTATATTATACCATGTTCGAAATGTTTTGTAAACTTTTCTGGTCGATCGGCTCCCATCAAACCGCGCTTTGGAAAAATAGCTTCCGTCTTCGCCAAGGCCCTGGGTGTTTCAATAGAAGAATTATTAAAGTAAAGTAAAAAATGATAGACTTGAAATATGACAGAAAAAAACTACATTGATTATTTGGTTTCGCTTGAACCAGCTTTCGATCGTGGGGCAAAATTAGCGCTCGCAATGCAAAAAGACGTCGTTGTCCACAAAAAGCTAAATACGGGCATTGCCGAAGTGGACATCGTTACGGAATCCGACATCATGGTTCAGGAATCCGTCCTTGCCGAGGTTCTCAATACATCACTTGCCGGCTGCCGACTCTTCGCAGAGGAGTCGACGCCATCGGTTTCCAAATTCAAAGGAACGAACGGCTATCTTCTCACGCTCGATCCCATTGATGGTACTGCCATTTACGTAAGAGGCGGCTCCCTGTTCTCGATAATCGTCACCCTTTTCCATGGAAACCGGATTATTTACAGCTATTTCAATTATCCGGCCGTCGGATGGTCGCGCCGGATGACCGCAAAAGGAATTGTGGATTTCGGAACCTTGCCGCAACTTCCTTTGTTGTCGAACATAGACGGCCCCCGAACGATTGCCTACACGATCGGTAACCCGAAAGAGGCGGCTCCGGAGATATATAATGAGCTAATTTCAAAAGGTTATGTATTCCGCCAAAGATCGGAACTTGTTCAGAACGCGGGTTCGAGCATTCTTTTCTACCTCAAGAAAGTCGCAGGCTATTACATAGATCACCCTCAAATCTACGATGGGTTGGGCGTATACCAGTTCGCGCAGGTACAAAAAATAAAACTTCTTTCGGAAAATATAGACCTGGCGCATTTTGTTCGCGGCCCTTACGGATTTTGTTATCCGGGATGGTACCTCGCAATGTGGTAAAATTCGAAAACGATTATGACCTGGATGAGATCTAAACAAATCGGCTTGAACCATGTTTTGCCTGTGGTGAGCAAAGTCGAACCATAAGGGCAAAAGGAACTTTTCATAAAGAATCTTTTATGTTTCATTATGTTGGCATACTTTTTTCATTTATCGCGTTAGTTAGCTGGGGATTCGGAGATTTTTTTATACAAAAAACAACGAGAGTAATCGGGAGTTGGAAGGCTCTGTTTTTCATAGGAATGGCGGGCCTCATAGGACTGTTTCCATTTGTAAAAAACGATCTTACTTCTTTAAACAGCGCCAACCTTTTATTGCTCGGTTTACTGGGAGTAGTGGTTGTTTTTGCCGCTCTTTTTGATTTTGAAGCCCTAAGACAGGGCAAAATCGCAATCGTAGAGCCGATTATAGGTTTAGAATTGCCTATGACTGTCGGATTGAGTCTCGCATTAGCAAATGAATCGCTTTCATTTTTACAGTTATTTTTAGTTGGTATTGTTTTCATTGGAATTGTGTTAGCCATTACCGCACATCACACCCGCCTTCATTACCATAAACGAATTTTTGAAAGAGGCGCTATTCTTGCCGGCATAGGAGCGATTGGCATGGCACTTACTAATTTTCTTGTTGGCGTTTCAAGCCAAGGAATTTCTCCTCTCATAACAATCTGGTTTGCACATTCATTGTTGGCTGTGGTGTGCGGCATTTATATTTTGTTTAAGGGCGAATTTGGGAGTTTAATATCTGATTTTAAAAATTATCCTAAACCGATAATTGGGCAGAGTGTCCTTGATAATGTAGCTTGGGTATCTTTTGCGAAGGCGACGACTTACATTCCGATTGCGATTGCAACAACTATCAGTGAAAGCTACATTGCCTTGGCTGTTTTACTCGGATTGTTTGTGAATCGAGAAAGATTGAGAGTTCATCAAATTGTTGGCGTTGCTCTCGCAACAATTGGTGTCATAACACTTTCATATTTTTCTTGAGAATTTGCCGCCAAGTAAAAATCGGAGCACTTAAATTTTGAGCGCCCTGCCCTGGTTCGGGTCGCACGATCGAGCGCCCGTTCGCCGCGCCTCGCCGACTTGTCCGCCGAAAATTTGCTTAAGGCGGAAGCCTTGGTGAAGGCGGTGGGGACCGGGCGTGGTCAGCCCGTTTGGAGCTTGAGGTTTCCTTGGGGTCGAATAACGAGTATGATTTGACGCAGCTTACCATGGATCGAGAAATCGAGATTGGTCAAGATTTCCCCGGACCTTCTCTGATCGGCCTTGGGCGATCCGAATCCACGCCCTTCTGGGAAATTGAACTAACATGAACAAGATTTTAGATTCCACAAACTTCGTTGTTCAAAACTCTCGTTTTGTAAAAATAAATAAAGCGAGGGTTGCAGAATTTTCTATGAGCTTTGAACACGGGAGAATAAATCATTGGTTGAGCCAAGCTCCTTTCGATTTCTCAAATTTTAGCGAAGACGAGGAATTGCGATTCACGTTAATTTTCAACTCTCTTAGTTTTTGTTTTTGGGGCGATCCGAAATGGACTATAGAAAATAATGGGAGGTTTTTTGACGGTGCGTGGGGAATGGTTGTTGCCCTGGGCAGGGCCATAAAAGAAAAATTCCCATTGCTTGATTTTGAATATTGTTTGAAATTAAGCAAAGATGATTTTCAAAAGATTTTAAGAGCAAACGCAGAAATTCCCCTATTTAATGAGAGGCTGAATATCTTGCACGAAATCGGAACTGTTATGGCTGAAAAATATGGAGGCAGAATAGATTCGCTTTTAGAGCCGGCTAACGGAGACGCCTTAAAGTTATTGGAAATAATTGTGCAAAACTTTCCATCTTTTCGGGACGTTTCCCGGTATAAAGAAAAAGAAATTTACTTTTATAAACGGGCGCAATTGCTCGTTTCCGATCTTTGCCAGATGCTCAGTAAGCGAGGTATACTATTTAAAAATGTGGACCAGCTTACCGCTTGCGCCGACTATAAGCTGCCGCAAATTTTAAGGAGATTCGGGATTTTCGAGTACGTGCCCTCTCTTGCCGAAAAAATAGACAACAAAATTGAAATCCCCCATGATTCTAAAGAAGAGATTGAAATACGCGCCAATACGATCCGGGCTGTTGAATTTATCAAGGGGCAAGTAAAAGCGCGGAATCCGAAAATAACCTCAATGGGGATAGACGATCACTTATGGCTTGCAAGCCAGGAAAAATTTCCGGACGAAAAACCGTACCACCGCACGAAAACAACTGATTATTGAACGCTCGTCAGGGACTCGAATCGAAATCAAAACAAAAACCAGATTTTAAATACTTTTTCGAGTTCGGTTCGAATGGTTCACGGCAAGCCGATTTGAGCGGACACCCGGCAGCGCCAATTCGTAAATAGGTTATCTCGCGTGAGGAATGTAACGACCTTGGGCGCATAAGACGCGTTGTGATTGCCGCAACAGGCGAACATCGGTGAAAACCCGCCCGCGAGCGGGCGGTTTTCACTCTTACATAGAATTAACTGCTAGGCCGCGAGGAAGTGCCAGATAAAAAAACCAAAGATAAACAAGCCACCCAGAACCGTGTTTATCATTAAGGCTCGGATGCCATTTTCGGGATTATTCGATTCCTTCATTCTGGATAATGCCAGGTAAAGTACGGCAAAGACACCTACCGCAAACACACTTTTTCCGGTCCAATGATGGCGTGCGACGCTTACGAAAAAATCCTTGAGGGGTTTATAAATCTCTCCGTCTATTGTGACTGCCACCAAATACCATATTGTGACTATGGACGAGCGAATGAGAGCTGTTGTGTTTATCTTCATAATGCTTTTAGTTCAAGCGCGCTTCGCATGCCGCTTGAGATTAAATAGCCCATTCCGGCCATGGAAAATGCCACCAAGACTATAAAGCCCGCGAGAATCATTATTGCCCGAGCAAGGTCCCTTTTGTTTTCTATCAGGTCATTTCCATACTGTTTGAGCGTTCCCCAGACGACGATCGCCAGAAATGGAAGGAAAATGAAAACGTGTTCTTTGGTTTCCGTGATAACGCTGTGCGCCCATGGATATGGACCGGCCTTTATCACCGCCTTGACCGTGGCTTGATAATCGGTGAGGTAATAATAGCCGCCCGTGATCCAGGAAAGAAAAATCAGAATCACGCCGAAGCCGGCGATCATTTTAGCACGGCGGATGCGGCCTTCTGTAGGACTTAGCATTTCTACCATTACCCAAAGAAAAGCCAAGGCGCTCAATTCTCCCAGGACCGCATGTAAACCTATTAAGTAGTGCATATACCAAATATTATATAATAATTTGTGCAATTAGCACATCAAGGGTAACCGTAACCTATGCGGTTATTTTGGTTGAGAGAATCAGGAATCGAACCTAACATTTTTTGAACTCACCCAATTGTGTTGATAAAAACGAGATGGCGTGATACGTTTGAAATAGCATTGATGTTGAAAATGAGGAGACTTGCTCGATGAGAAACCGAAGGATTTTCTGGAAATTTCTGTATTTTCTGGCAGCAAGCATCGGCATTTCATTTCTTCTCTCTGTCCGGGCGATGAATGCGCCGCAGCCTGAATTTATGGGATCGCCGCCGCGTCAGAATCCGTATGCGACGCCGCGGAGCCCTCTTGATTTAAACTATCGCGGCACCGGGATAGAAAAGTTCTGGAAATCGCTCCGGCCTACCGGATATTACAAATTATGGAGTCCGTCATTTTGGGCAACGCCTATCGTTCATCATTTTGTCGGGTGGGATATCCTTGAAGAGGATGTATGTTTGCGGGGAACAATAGTTTCTATGCACATTGCCGATGACGGGGATATTAATTATCTCATGGACCTTCTTTCCGAGTTCAGCCGTTATGCCTCGCCTCATCCGAAAGACAATCCCGGACAAAAAACAATACTTGTTGAAATCCCTCTGAAAATGAGAATGAGCTTTCCGGCGGTGTACGACATTGCCCTCGGTGATTCGCTGTATGTTTGCGGCCGGTACGTATTTGACCGCAATCACGGCGGCTGGACAGAAATTCATCCCCCCCGATGGATATGCCTCATACGGCCGGATGAGCCGTGCGTTCCCTGAAGCTATGGCCCCAGGGAGTTTTTTAACCGTATCGAAAAAAGCCGCCCGCCAATACGCGCGGCCTTTTCATTTTTTGGCAGTTGGCATATTATTGGGTATATGTCATTAGCCGGACAGATCAAGGAAAAGATCGACGCGGTCGGGTTTATTTCTGATTTTGTAAAGCTGAAGAAAGCGGGGATGAGTTATAAAGGGTTGTGTCCGTTTCACAAGGAGAAAACTCCTTCGTTTATTGTTTCTTCCCAGCGGCAGATTTGGCATTGTTTTGGGTGCGGAAAAGGCGGCGATGTTATTAAATTTGTCAGCGAATTCGAGAACATTGAGTATGGAGACGCGTTAAAGACATTGGCGGATCGGGCAGGCATCGATGTTAAAAAGTTCGGATCCGGAACGGGACGGGATGACTTTGACGTATTGTATGAGATGAATGAAGCCGCTACCACCTTTTATCAGGAGCAGTTAAAAAAGCATCCGTCAGCGGCGCAGTATGTAAAAGAACGCGGCTTAAAACCCCATACCATTGAGGAGCTTCGCGTAGGTTTTGCTCCGGATGCTTTTGATGGAGTCGTCACGCATCTGGTGAAAGTGGGATATCGCGTGCAAGACGCGGAAAAAGCCGGGTTGATCATAAAGTCCGACAAAGGCTTGTATTTTGATAGGTTTCGCGGTAGAATCATGTTTCCTATCGTTAATCATTCGGGGAGAGTGTGCGCTTTTAGCGGCAGGATTTTGCCTTCGGTTGAAGAGGGATTGGCGGCGCGGGGCCAGGAGGTGGCAAAGTACGTCAATACGCCGGAAACGCCGATTTTTTATAAGCATAAAATTCTCTACGGATTTTTCAAAACGAAAAACGACGTCCGGAAAGAAAATCGGGTATTTCTGGTTGAGGGGCAGATGGATTTTCTTCTTGCGTGGCAGGATGGCGTTTCAATTGTTGCGGCGACTTCAGGAACTGCCCTTACCGAAGATCATTTGAAAACGCTTAGGCAGTATAGCGAGAATCTCGTTCTCGGCTTTGATAATGATACTGCCGGAGGATATGCGAGTGAGCGCAGCATCGATATGGCAAACGCGCTGGATTTCAATGTGGGAATCGTCAGCTTCGGCGAGCACAAAGATGCTGCGGAATTCGTGATGCATCGGCCCGGAGAGCTGTGCGAGAAGGTAGGGCGCGCGCAGTCTGCCATGGAGTTTTATTTTGCGCGCTATCTTCGGCCTCATGAAGACGCAGTTGAACGGAAGAAGCACATCAGAACGCTGCTCGGCAAAATTAAGTTACTGGGAAGTCCGGTGGAGCAGGCAACTTGGATTAGGGCACTTTGCGAAAAAAGCGGCATCGCTGAGCAGTTTCTTATTGCCGAGCTTCAATCGCTCAGAGCCCATGCTGTAGCAAGCCGCGCGCCGTATGGCGGCGCGCAGGAGAAAACAGATACGGCCGCGAAGGAGCGTTTGCATGTCGTGGCGGAAAATTTGATTGCGCTTGCGACGATCAAAAAAGAACTGCTGGCTAAGCTTGACGAACACGTGCGTTATTTGCCGGAGCCGTATCAGAAAATTTATAATTTCCATAAAGGTGGAGGGGATTCGCAAGCTGCGCCGGACGTAGGAGTGGCATTGGATTATGTGACACTCAAGTCCGGATATCTTTTCAATACGGAAGACCCCGACTATGAAGCGAAATTGGCGGATGAAGTTGGGTCGTTGCTGCATCAGTTGAAACTTGAGTGGTTTAAAGAGCGGCGAAAAGTTCTTGCGTCGGCAATTAAAGAAGCAGAATCCGGAGGAAGGAGCGAGGAACTCTCGCGTGCGCTTGAAGAATTTCATCGTATCTCGGGCGAATTGGCAAGTTTGTAAAGGGCTTTGTCCAAAATTACGATCCCGAGTTTGTCGAGGGAGAAGTAATTTTGGCAACAAAACCTTTACCCTGAGCTTGTCGCCCTTCAAGTTTTTCAGGGCGACCCTGAGCGGAGCCGAATGGGTCGAAGGGTTTCAATGCTGTAATTCTTCGACTGCGTCGCGTTAAACGCGACTTCGTTCAGAATGCTCCATTTTGTAGCGAGATTTTCTTCGCCGCGAATGGAGCTCGAAAATCTCGACAAAATGGGCAAATCCAAAAAGATGAAAAAATTGAAGAAGAACAATAAACCGAGATTGCATTCGCGTCATCGAAAGAGGCTGCAAAAAAAGCGAAAAAGAGGACGGATCCGTCGGCGAATTCGGCGGCCGGCTATTTCCCGAAAGCGGCGCCTGATGCGGAAGAAATTCCCGCAAGTAAAAAGGCGTGGCCCCAAGGTCGCTCCGCCGATTGACGCCAAAGAAAAAGAACGGATCACCCTGAGTCTGATTAAAAAAAGCAAAGGGCGAGGATTTGTGACGGATTTGGAAATCCTGCATGCGCTTCCGAATATCGAGAAGAACTTGGGTTTCCTCGAAGAGGTATACGAAAGACTGGAGCGCGCCAATATTAAAATCGTGGAAAGCAAGGATTTCCTGGAGGGACCGGACGATATCGGCATCACGCAGGAGGACTTGCGTGAGGCGATGTCGATTCCGTTCGAGGGAGAACTTACGGATGCAGTGCAGATGTATCTTAAAGAGATTGGTCGCGTTTCGTTGCTTACCAGGGAAGAAGAACGGGAGTTGGCGAAAAAAATTGAAAAAGGGGATGAGCAGGCCCGTCATCGCCTTATTCAAGCGAACCTTCGGTTAGTGGTTTCCATTGCGAAAAAATATGTCGGCCGCAGTCCCAATTTGAGTTTGTTGGACCTTATTCAGGAAGGAAACATCGGCCTTTCGCGCGCGGTGGAGAAATTTGACTATCGAAGGGGCTACAAATTTTCCACGTATGCCACGTGGTGGATTAAACAGGCGATAACGAGAGCATTGGCAGATCAATCGCGCACCATCAGGATCCCGGTGCACATGGTGGAGCGCATTTCAAAATATACGCAGATGAAGCGGCAGCTGCTTCAAGAGCTTGGCAGGGAACCGCTTCCCGAAGAGATAGGAGTAGAGATGAACGTGCCCGTCGACAAGATACGGCACATTCAGCGGATTTCTCAAGAAACCGTTTCTCTGGAGGCGCCGATTGGCGAGGGAGACGACGACTCGACGCTTTCAGAGTTCGTCCCGGACGAAACCAGTTTGACGCCCCAACAAGCCACCACGCAGAAGCTTTTGAAAGACCAGATTGGGGAAATCCTGGTTGATCTGACGCCGCGCGAACAGAAAATCCTTAAAATGCGGTTCGGTCTTGACGACGGCGTGACGCATACGCTTGAAGAAGTGGGCAAAGTGTTTAGCGTCACGCGCGAGAGAATCCGCCAGATTGAAGCTAAGGCGCTGGACCGGATGCGCGTACATCAAAGTTTGAAAAGGCTTGAGGGATATGAGTTGAAGTAGTTACTGCCATCGTGATGTCAAGCGATGAAATCAGAAAAAGATTTCTAGAATATTTTGAAAAACGAGGACACATAATTGTGCCCTCGTCATCGTTGATTCCCGATGATCCTTCGGTGCTTTTGACGACTGCCGGGATGCAGCAGTTTAAGCCGTATTATGGAGAGCTCGATCCGATGACGACTGTACATCCATCCATTGGAAGGCCGGTAGGTGAAAATGTCGCGTCGGTTCAGAGATGTTTCAGGACGTCCGATATCGACGAGGTGGGGGATGAATCGCATTTGACGTTTTTCGAAATGCTGGGGAATTTCAGCTTCGGGGGTTATTTTAAGAAAGAAGCGATCCGGTATGGATATGATTTCGTCGTGAACGAAATGAAGTTGCCGATCGAATATGTTACGATTTTCGATCCGGCGAGAGTACCCGGCGGTGACTGGAGAAAGGAAGGCGTGCCATTCGATCAAGAATCATACGATATTTGGAAAAATGAAATTGGGCTGTCGGAAGAAAAAATCAAGCGTGAAGGAGTCGATAATTTTTGGGGTCCGACCGGAAATGAAGGTCCATGCGGGCCGACAACTGAATTGTACGTCAGGAGCGTGGACGGAAAAGACATTGAGGTTTGGAATATCGTGTTCAACGAATTTTACTGCGACAAAAATCGAAAACTCATGCGCCTAAAAACGCCGGGGGTTGATACCGGCATGGGCTTGGAACGATTGGCCATGGTGGTTCAAAAAGTCCCTACGATTTTTGAAACCGACCTGTTCGTGCCGCTTATGGCGTTCATCCCCGAAGCAATGCCGACGGATCGGAAACTGATTTTTGCCGATCATGCGCGCGGTTCCGCGTTTTTGATTTCGGACGGAGTCCGTCCCTCGAATAAAGAAGCCGGCTACATTCTGCGGAGGCTTTTGCGGAGAATTATCGTACACATGTATTTGGAACAGAATCCGGGCTTTGATTTCAGGAAGCTTTTCGAAACCGTCGTGCGGAACTATAAGGATTTTTATCCGGAACTGGATCATGAAACGACTGTGTCGGTATTCGAGGAAGAAAACAGGAAATTCCGGAAGACGATCGCAAACGGCCTCCGCGAATTAAAAAAAATGCCCTTGGTGGATGGAAAGTCCGCATTTAGATTATATGAAACCTTCGGGATCCCGTATGAAATTATCAAGGAATTATCAGATGATAAGGGGAAAAATCTTCGGCGCGAAGACTTTGATAAGGAGTTTAAGCGGCATCAGGAAATTTCCCGTGCCGGACAGGAAAGGAAATTCGGCGGGCACGGGCTCCTGCTCGATACCGGAGAATTGAAGGCCGGCAACGAGGAGGAATTAAAAAAGGTGACCCGTCTTCATACGGCAACGCACTTGCTTCATCAGGCGCTCCGTGACGTGCTGGGTAACTCGGTCCGGCAGATGGGATCGGATATCACGGTGGAGCGAACGCGATTCGATTATACCCTCGATCGCAAAATGACACCCGAAGAGATTAAAAAGGTAGAAGCAATTGTGGATGAGAAAGTGAGCGCAGGGCTTCCGGTTTCTTTCAAAGAGCTTCCGCTTAGAGAGGCGGAAAAGACTGGGGCGCTTCATTTTTTCAAAGCTAAATACCCGTCGCTCGTGAAGGTGTATTATATCGGCGATTCAATTGAAAAAGCCTACAGTAAAGAATTCTGCGGCGGTCCTCACGTGAACAATACCGCGGAAATCGGCAGGGTAAAGATTTTAAAAGACGAAGCAAGTTCTGCGGGGGTAAGGAGAATTAGGGCGGCAGTTGATTGATTGACAGAGCGCCATTTTTTTAGGTACGATTGCGTTAGTTGCTTGAGAACGGAACAGAAAACGCACCGCTTCGCTGATCGTGAAAGGAGAAGCATGGTTTTCGGACCGAACAGAAGGGGATACATTGATATTAGTTTTGCCAGGTTTCTGGGTTCGTATATCCCGATCAGCTTGGCTGTTACGCTTATTCTTGTTGTACTTGGGCTTCTTTGCTCTTCTATTTTTGGATCAGATTCGCAGCAAAGGCGCTCTATGCTAACTGCTCTTAGTGGTCGCGAGATTGGTCATGATGACGAGAATCGCGTTGCGGCTTCGCTTGTGCGGCAGCTGCTTGACGGCATGTCGTATGAGGAGGGCGAGGTTTTTCTTAGAAGATTGGGCGCGGTGCGCCGGTTAGATGTATTTAATTCCTTGCCTGCGGTAGTTGATTTTCTGGCGAGAGAGGAGAAGTTGAGCAGCCTTGTTCTTAAAGACGACGGCCATGCTCGACTTCTGATAAAGGCTGCAGGCGAGAACAGCGGAAGAGGCAGAATGTTTTTGTTTGCGACGGCGCGTAAGCGTTTTTTCACGGATCTCATGAGCGGCCGCAATAGGGCGAGTATATTGAGCGATCTCTACGGATTGTCTCAGGATAGTGATCAAGGTGGCGATTATTATGTAAGCTGGTTGTTGAAGCACCGCCAGGAAGTATTGGGCGTTATGCACGGCCATGCAGATTCGGTTGAATCTATCGACAGGGACCTTTTTTCGCCTGCCGATTTTTTGAAATATCTTTTCCTGGGAAGTTGGCTGTTCTTTGGCTTGGTCGCCACGGTGGAATATCTTATTCGTACGGCAGCGTGGAAAGAAAATCCGTTGGAACTTCCGTGGAAGTTGGCATGGGTTTATTTTGCGGCGGCTTGCATGATGTCCGGCATCGTTGTCGCTGCGCCGTTCGTATGGGGTATTGCTGTTTTCACCAGGAATAGAAATATTAAGCCGCAGCTTCCGCAGATTGGCTTCGCGCGTCGTACCTGGCGAATGCGGATGCGGGGGGGAGTGGAAGTGCGATCGTCCGCCCCGCTGGAAGAGCGCAGGCAGTTATTTGCAGCGCGCTGCACAGCTGCTAAAGAAAACTTGGCGGAGTCGCGGGCACGGTTTGTTCGGCATGGGAAGGAGTTGTTCTGGCCGCAGACCGCTTCTGTAGAAAGGCAGATAGCAGGATTGAAATCCCAAGCTTCATCGTATGGGGAGCAGCTGCAGAGGATTCAGAGGGAGATTGCAAACAAGCAGACCGCTTCTGTAGAAAGGCAGATAGCAGAATTGAAATCCCAAGCTTCATCGTATGGGGAGCAGCTGCAGAGGATTCAGAGGGGGATTGCAAATAAGCAGATTGAGCATGACAAGTTCGTGGTTGCATCAGGGGCAGCGGAGAGTCCTGGAATAACCGACATCCTCTTGAGCGATCTGGAGCTTATGCTCGGCTGGCCTTCGGTAGCGGCGTACGAAATAAGCGAGGACAACACCTTGCATGTTTACACAAACCCTATTGTTATTCCGTACAAGGGCAAAAGATATGAAATCGGGAATTTCGAGATCAAAATTTCTCTTCTGGGGGCTGGGTGCGTTCTGGAAGTGAAGAATTTTTGTTCTACGCATCCGATGGGAGAGCAGCATCCGCATCAGGAATCTGATAGAGCAACGCCTCATTGGTGCAAGCAGATTAATCGAATCCATGAGCATTTTCGGAACGGTAATCTGCTTGCCGGGATAAGTATTATTATACAAGAGTTGTACACTTACCGTCCGGGGCAGATACACGGCGGCCCCATCAAAGAGTGGAAGGAGGTAATTGATGCGTAAGCCCGTTTTTTCCCGTTCGTGGCCTCAGCTCGATAGTGGTAAGCGTGCTCCGGAGGGCGCTGAGGGGCGAGCAGGAAGTTTCAACCCGGCGGTTATTGACGGCTCTTTGTATTCTCCGCCTGAAGTTCGAATTCAACCTGCCGCGATTCAGAAAATCCTTGCGTATGCGGATTTTTGTCCGGTTGAGATTAACGGATTTGGAATCGTCAAGCGGCTTGAGGGCAATAAATTTCTAATCACGGACGCGTTTATTCTGCCCCAAACAGTAAGCAGCATTTCGGCAGATATGGATGATCTTGCGTACAATCGATTCATTGTTGAATTGGTTCAGAATGGACTTGATCCGTACGCATGCAAGCTTCAATGGCATTCGCATGTCGACGCGCCCGCGTTTTTTTCTCCGAAGGATTTGCGCACCATTCGCGGTTATCTTACAGACTTTATGATCAGTTTAGTTGTGAATAGGTGGCGTGAATACCAATGCCGAATTGATGTGTATAAACCGTTTCCGTTGAGCCTGGATGTTCCGGTTTTGGCTGTTTTGTCCGAGGCGTCGCAGGAAGTTTTGGATGGGTGCATTGAAGATATCCGTGCAAAAGTGAAGCGCCGCAGACGTATTCCATTTCTTGGCGAAGAGGTTGTGCCGGAAAGCGATAGGCGTACCGACGCTGTTTCTCGGGCCGATGCAGAGAGGTTCGGGCCATGAAGACAGATTTCACCAGGCAATTGGACATTCTGTCCCCGAGCGAACTTGTCTATCCGGTAACCATTGTGGGCGCAGGAGGCATTGGCAGTCCGGTTGCGCTTTGTCTGGCTAAGATGGGATTTAGCCGCATTTCGGTGTATGATCCTGACTTCGTTGAGGATATTAATGTTCCGAACCAGATATATCGGCCGGCCGATATCGGGAGTCCTAAAGTCGACGCCCTCGGCAGTCTTATCGCAGAGCTTACCGGTACTTCCATTACGGTCCATCAAGAAAAATTCGAGGGCCAACGACTGTTAGAGGGTATTGTGGTTTCGGCAGTTGACCGCATGGAGATGCGCATGATAGTATGGAAAGCAGTCCGGTATAATACCGGCGTGCAGTTCTTTGTCGACGGCCGTACCGGTGGTGAAGTGCTTCAGGTGTTCTCCGCCGTGCCGTACCAGATTGAGGATGTGGAATTATACGAATCGATGCTTTTTCCGGATGAAGAAGCGGCAGAGCTTCCATGCACTGCGCGCTCCATTTTTTATGTAGGATTTATCATTGCCGGACTCATCTGTCTGAACGTAAAGTTGTGGGTCCGGCAGCAACAGTACGGTCGCCAAATTACATATCATCTTGTACCCGGAGTTTTTGTTTCGCAGGAGTAGTGCAGTACAGTAGAGCAGTGCCACCCCAAAACCCGAAAGCAAGGAGAAAGCCATGACCACTGCAGCAGAGCCAAGAAGAGAATCAACCGTGCGGTTGGTAGTGCAGGATCAGACGGAGCGTGTTCCTTTCACCAGCGGGTTGACGGTTGCGGGCCTGCTTCAGAGCAAGGGCGTTGTACCGAATGGAAAGAATACGGTGAGCGTCAACGGCGAGCCGGTTCGAGATCCTAGAGAGAGGACCGTTCGAGAGAACGATCTGGTAGTGGTCACCCCAAAGGTGGCTAACGGTTAATTCGCAGCGAGCGAATGCGTGATTTCCCCATCCGTGCGGTGGGGAATTTTTATTCCAAAAAGCCTTACGAATTTGAAACGACTCGTTGCAGGACAAAGCTATCTGGCCAAAATAGAAAAAAGGCTTTATGGTGGAGTATAGTACCTTTGCAGACTGGGCAACGCGAAAGGATGTGTTTGAATGAACGCGCTCATGCGGCGGCTGCAAGAATGGTATAAGGATTGGGTTAAAATTCGCGAGGCGTGCTTTGACCGGCGCGCGGGCGTGTTGTTGAAGCCCCTGGCGCTTGTTATGTGTCTGGACGCCGGACTTACGCTTTTGGGTCAGCGGGAGGCGTACTGGAATCACTTTGCCAAATATATAACCCCATTTTCCGGCGGGGCGAATGAGTTGGCTCTTTTTGGAATAGGAGAGTTTCTACTTAGTGTCCATCCGCTTGTTTTTTCCGGTTTATTTGCTGCATATGCGGCATTCATGTATTTGCTCGTTCTGCACCGGCATTTGAAGAAGAGGAAGGGAATTTACGTAGGTACCCTGTTGGTGCTTCATGCCGGAGCGGCTTTTGACTGGTTGGATACCATTGCGTTGTGCGTTTTTAAGAATATTCCGGATGCCGTAATGGCCGATTCTCAGCAAATATGGTTGTTAAAGATTTTTTACGTTTTTTTCCTTGCGTACTTTACGACAAAGGCCTGGAGAGCCTATCGGCGCCGCATGAGACGAGTGCTTCATTAACTTAATTTTGTCTGCTCTATGACAAAAAATACTGTATTTATGCGACGTTTTGTGACAACGATGGTATCAAAATTAAGTTAATTCAGCACTAGCAGGCGCAATCGGACAAAAGGGGTAGAAGCGATAAACATTACGAGCGGATGAGCCAAATCCGCTCGTTTTAAAAACTCCTTGATTGGCTTAGGGCTTGTAAATAAATAACCTTTGCAGATTCGGTTACAGATTTGCCCCAGATTCGGTTTTTCCGATTGAGCGGAATCTGAAGCGCAGCAGCGCTACGGTGAAGATTCTGCGATTGAGGAAAAGCCGAAGATGGGGTGAAGATGGAAGCGAGATGGGAAGGTTATTTATTTACAAGCCCTTAAGCAGCAGGCGGTGTGAGTTATTAACAACAACTATTCTCGATATGCTATAATGAAGATTAAGATTGTAAGGTGTTGTTGGACCATTGTTCCTAAAGGTCGGATTCTTAACCCTTTTTGGTTACTTTTATGGTTATTCAAACGTGGACTGATGCATTGGTGGATTCGTTTTGGCGGCTGTGGGGCGGCGTGGCTGGTTTTTTGCCGTCTCTTGTCGGCGCGCTGGTGGCGTTTATCGTTGGATTGGTGGTTGCCTCTGCGCTCGGTTCTTTGGTTGAGCGCTTGCTCACGGCGGTCAAACTTGACTCCGCCCTCGCCTTTCTTAATCCGTATCTTGAACGGTCCGGATTGAAGCTGCGATCAGGACGGTTTTTCGGGCAAGTCGTGTTTTGGTTTTTGTTGGTGGTGTTTCTTTTGACGGCTTCTGAAATCCTTGGTCTTTTTGAGCTCTCGAACTTTTTGCGGCAGGTATTGCTGTTCGTACCCAACATTGTCGTTGCGGTGTTGATCATGGTGGCTGCACTTATGATCGCCAATTTTCTAAGGGGATTGGTGAAATCATCCGCATCGAGCGCGAAAATTCATTCGGCGAATTTCTTGGGATCTTTGGCGTGGTGGGCGGTGGTGTTGTTTGGGCTCTTTGCTGCGCTAGTGCAGCTTCGAGTCGCCGTAGCGCTTATCAATACGCTGGTCACCGGACTTGTGGCAATGCTGGCGCTTGCCGGAGGGATCGCGTTTGGTCTTGGAGGAAAAGATTATGCCGCGCATCTTTTGGAGCGGCTTCGGGAGCAGTTTGAAAGCAGGCATCATCATTAGATTTGTTCGATTAATTCAGAATTACTTCAAGTCCCGCACGCTGCGGGATTTGTGGTTTTGCGCCACTTCACTTTATTCAAACACGCTGCCTCAACATATGTTACGAATGCTTGATAATATTTCCCGGAAGTGCTATACTTGTAGCAGTATTTCGGAAATTGACCTTGGTGGCTTGCTTGAAAGGAGGCGGTTTTAATGCTTGCCAGAAGAGGCGTATATATCTTCGGCAGTTTCGCATCGAGAGTAAAAGCGTGGTGGGATAATTGGGATTTGAAGAAGGTATGTATCGGGCATAGCCGGGTTGCGCTTATTACGCTCGCAACTTTTTTTGGCACGTACGGCATCTTTGGGAATCCGGTTGCCGCGGCAGTATGCGGATTTCTGGCATTTGTTCTCGGCCACGGTTTCATTTTCAGCTTGCTCTACGAAGGAAAGGTAAGGCGGAAAACAGCAGACACTCAATCATATGACGACGTGGTTTTTGTTGGTGGCTTGCTTGGACTTTGTGTAAGCGTCGTTGCCGGTTTTATCGTGGGCATTACTGCCGATTCCATTCACGCGGGTACCGGCTGGTGGTATGCCTTTGCTTCGGCGGGCGTTGTTTTCAATCTGTATTTTCTGTGGAATGCAATGACCGAGTCGTGGCATTTTGTCCGTGGTCTTTCGCATTGGAGAGTTTTCGGACTCACGAGCGCGTGGTATGTTGCGCTGTATTGCCTTGTGTTCTCATTCCTTTTCGGTTTTTCAAGCCAGTGGCTTTGGGTTATCCTGGGAACTCTTATATTTGCCGCGCCCTCCTTATTCAAGAAACTCGGAGAGAAAATATATGCCGTTATGATTAGCGCGCCTGCGTCCTTTCTTGAAGAAGACCGGAGGATTATCGAGGAGCTTGAGGTGAATTTTCACGCGTTCAGCTCCGCGGCAAAAGACGTTCCGCTTTTGGCCGAAGTCGTTGACTGGTTTGAGGAGTTTTGGGAACGGCAGCTTCCTTTGTGGCTTTCCCGCCGCCGTTCGCTTGAGGCGCAAGTCGCCTCTGTTTCGGGGAATATCAAGAAATTGAAAGCGATAGGAGATGCTGTCGATGAAGAAGAAGCGTTGCTTGGGAAAGTGCGGGCTGCATCACGTGCCCTGGATCGCGATTTCGTTAAGATGAATTCGTTTCTCTTGGGACAGGCGTTTGAGGCCATGAACATCAAGACTCGTTCGGGAGCGAATCAGGGGAACTTTGAGGATATTAAAAAGCGTGCCGATGAACTGCGCAAGGCCCTTGAGGAAGCTGATAGTGATCAGCTTGCGGATGCAATTGATGCTCTTGATAAGCCGAAGAGTAGGCCGCGTATTCGCTGACCCGGATTCGAAGAGGTAGGACGTAGTTTTCTTGTACTATTGTGCAAAGGGTCTCTTGTGGAGAGGCTCTTTTTTCGTAATTCACAAAGAATTCCCATGCCGTAATTTTGTTGACGCTTGGACGTTCTGACGGTATAATAGTTCAAGCTTCATTCATTTCTCGTAAACGGGAACGGAGGCGGTCAGATGATGGGATGGACCCCAATCGCAGTTTACGCGTTTGACGTGAACGGAACGCTCGTTGACGATACTGTCATTTTTTTGACGACGATTAATATGATGCGGCGGCGGTACGGCCTTGCGTCCATGCCTCATGAGGAGTTGCGCCGCAGATTCGGCCAGCCGTGGACCAAAATATTTACGGATGGGGGCGTTGTAAGAACCGATGAGGAATTTTATGAATCGTATAATGAGATTTACACTTCGTTTGCGCCCGCCGAATGCGCACCCGGGGCCCTCGATACGTTGCTTCGCCTTCGCGAACTCGGGTTTCGTCTTGCCATTGTCACGGCGCAGAAATACTGGGTAAGCGAACGATCGCTTCGCCGCTTCCTGCAGATGAATTTGTTTTTGGAAACGCATTTTGGAATTGGCGATAAAGCATCCGTGCTTCGCGGGATTTCGGATAGCCTCGGCCCCCTTGCGTATGTCGGTGATCAAGTTGGAGATGCGTTGCACGCCAAGAAAGCCGGGGCAACGTCCGTCGCATATACCGGCGGTATTCATTCGGAAGATATGCTCCGGGCAGTAGAACCCGATTACGTGATTCATGCATTTCCCGCGCTCGTATCTTTGCCAGTTGAGGCGTATCGTTCGCCGTCCGCGTGAACCTTACGAGAAAATCGCTATGACCGTCCGAAGGCTTCGGGCGGTTTTTTTGAGGCCTTCTCGCGCATAAAAGGATAGCCTTCAGATTGAGGATGGAGCGTAGCCTACGGCAATCTAGATTCGTTCATGAATTTTCGGTTATCCACAAAGAATTCCCATGCCCCCTTGACAAGCTGGAGGCCGGGTGTATAATATGACTACGATGAAGATTATGAGATATATAGGAAGCGAAACTTGACGCGTCTTTTGTCGTCCGGTTGAACTCACGCCGCTTCCCAAAAGTATCGTAGTTTGAAAAAGGAGCGGCGATTTTTAATAGCTTTGTCCAAAATCTGGAGTTGTAAACGAGCAAATTTTGGTTACAAAACATTAACCCCGCACTAATTTTGCCGTAATTTTTGTGAGGGATAAGGATTTTGTAATAAGCGTGCCATGCGCTCGCGAAGCGCGGGCGGCGAACCTTGTATCAGAATCGGTGCGGGGCGCGGTAGCTCCGAGCGAAAGGGAGCGGCCTGCCTCGTAGTGAACGCGAAGCGTTCTACTTCGGGGAGCGTTTCGCTGTAATCAATTTCGCAAAATTTAGTGCTGGGGTAATTTCCAGATTTTCGCTCATCAATTCCTGTCTCGATGCGTCGGGGTAGAGATTGCTGAATGAAAGAAATGGTTGAAATTCCAGAACCTCGAAAACCACACTTCGTAGTTTGCCGTCTGGCGGATATACGGAGTATATAACGGAAATAAAAGATTAGCCCGCCAAAATTTTCTGGAAGACGGAAAATTTAAGCGGGCAAGCAGGTAACACGCTCATCCTTGTGCTTCGCACAAGGAAATTCGAAGCACGAAGCACGAAATTCGAAACGAAGGTTTCGAGTTTCGAAATTCGAATTTCGGATTCCCTCGTGCGGAGCACGAGAAGTTATCTTGATGGGCGTGGGGATTAATTAAATAAGGGCATATGGTGGATGCCTTGACTTGAGAAGGCGATGAAGGACGTGGCGTGGCTGCGATAAGCTTCGGGGAGGCGCTTAGCAACCTATGATCCGGAGATTTCCGAATGGGGAACCCCCGCCGTGCAAACCACGGCGAGCCGTGCTTTGCACAGAAATCCGAAGTACGAAATACGAAATCCGAAACAAAAAGCTTCGAATTTCGATATTCGAATTTCGAGTTTCCGCGCAGAGCGCGGCGGCGTACCCGCTGAATTGAAACATCTTAGTAAGCGGAGGAAAAGAAACCAACATTCAGCTCTACGCTGTGCTAACTAAGTTACCTGCTCAATTTTTTGGATTTGGAGAATAAAAAAAGAGGACCGTCGCGCGCGGCGGTCCCAGAACTCAAGCACCCCGAGGACAGAAGTCAAGCAAGGGATGCTGATAGTATTATAGCATGCTGGTAGGTTTTGTCAAGAGTCCAAAAATTTGAGCAGGTATAAGGTTGGAACAGTGTTCTACTGAATCATTCCCTTAGTAGCGGCGAGCGAAAAGGGAGGAGCCTAGAGCTCGGGTGTGCAGCATCGGGAAGCTTCAAATTTCAAAGTCCATATTTCTATTTTTTTCGCGAAGCATATTTCAAATTATTTCAGAAATATGTGGAAATATATAGAAACTCAGAAATATGCGGACATATTTTGTCATTTGGAATTTCCGCTGCTGTGCATCTGGGCAGTTGTAAGATAGTAACGTCTTCCTGATTTATCAGAGAGGGGGGGTGTAAGTAAGACTTCGTTAGTAGAACAACTTGGAAAAGTTGGCCAAAGAGGGTGATAGCCCCGTATGCGAAAACGGTCTTATAACCCCAGTTATTATCGACTCTTTAGAGTCGGAGCTATGATATTTTTACATGTCGTAGTTTCTTGAGTACTTCGACGACAGAAAGCGTCGGAGGAAACCGCGAGTACTATCTCGCAAGGCTAAATACTTCTCAAGATCGATAGTGAACAAGTACCGCGAGGGAAAGGTGAAAAGTAGCCCTATTAGGGCAGTGAAATAGTACCTGAAACCATATGCTTACAAGGAACCGAGGCTGAGCATCTCACTGTCGTGAGATGCGGAATATAGAATCTTGAATTTTGAATTTGGAATGATTATTCCAAATTCTCCCGCCAATCTCCGAAGGGCGAAGCCCTAGGCAAGATTGGCGAGGATCCCGTACTGTCCGCGATGAAGATAGGACAAAATCTTCATTCGGAGATTGGCGGGACCCTAGCCAACTGTAGCCGCTCTCCCGCTTTCAGCGGGATCGCGGACAGTTGCGGGACAACTTCTTCCGCCAAAGGCGGATCCGCCTCAGGCGGAAAATTCTGCACCGAACGAGAGTGAGGTGCTTGGTGACGGTGTGCCTATTGAAGAATGAGCCAACGACTTTATCTATGTTGCAAAGTCTAATCCCGAAAAGGGAGAAGGCGCAGGGAAACCGAGTGTTAAAAGCGCGTTACTTTAGCTCGATAGCTTTTTAGCTCAACAGCTCGTTAGTTTTCTATCGAGCTAACGAGCTAATCGGCTAACGAGCTTAAGTTAGCAGCATGGATAAGACCCGAAACCAGATGAGCTTGCCATGGCCAGGATGAACGCCGGGTAACACCGTCGGGAGGTCCGAACCGGTGGGTTGTGCAAAACCCTCGGATGAGCTGTGGTAAGGAGTGAAAAGCTAATCGAATCTGGTAATAGCTGGTTCTCCCCGAAATCGCTTTAGGGCTAGCGGCGTTTTATGTCATGCCGGAGGTAGAGCTACTGGATGATCCTCAAAGGGCGAAAGCTCGGATGATCAATCAAACTCCGAATGCCGGCAGGATTACAACGCTAGTTAGACCGTGGGGGCTAAGCTCCATGGTCGAGAGGGAAACAGCCCAGATCGCCGTCTAAGGTCCCTAAATTCTTGCTAAGTGTAAAAGGTAGTAATCAGCCGAAGACAGGTAGGAGGTTGGCTTAGAGGTAGCCATCCTTTAAAGAGTGTGTAACAACTCACTATCATATCGGCCGCATCTCACTAAGGCGAGATACTTGAATGACCAATTTCTAATTGACCTAATTTCTAATAAATTTCCAATACCCAATTTCGGAATTCGGTTACTGGGATTTATTTAGAAATTAGAAGTTAGGATTTAGAAATTTGAGCACCGAACTTTAGTGAGGTGCGGTTGATTGGCTGGTTGCGCCGAAAATGTACCGGGGCTAAGCAAGATACCGAAGACGCGAATTACCTGCTCAAATTTTTGGACTAATAAAATAATAAAAAAGAGGCCACCCATTGACGAATGACCCCTGACCTGACTCGTGGAAGTTCTTGTTAGACGACTATGGTCGTAACGACCGCGACGATCACCCAAGAGCCGTAGATGAGTGTTCCTTTCATGGGTTCAACTCTCCACGCTTCGATCATGCGGCTTTCCGTAGCTCATGATCATTGAGATCGTTATCGCCCCAAAGACTAATGCCGAAACAAGTGAAGAAGTCGGTTCCACGACAAGCTCCTTGATTGAGGGTTCGTTGCAATTATAGCATAAAGTTAAGTTTTTTGTCGAGAGTCCAAAAATTTGAGCAGGTAGTGGTAGGGGAGCATTTTGTGCGCAGCGAAGGTTGACCCGCGAGGGCGACTGGAGCGCACAGAAGAGAGAATGTTGGCATGAGTAACCAACAATGCCGATGAGAAATCGGCACTCCGTAAGCCCAAGGTTTCCGTGGCAATGGCAATCAACCACGGGTGAGGCGGTCCTAAGCCGATGGCGAAAGCCGAAGGTGATGGACAGACGGTTAATATTCCGTCCCACCGATACTATTTCGATGGAGCGACGGTTGAAATAAGGCCGGGCGTCTTAATGGTTTGACGCTGTTTGCTTGAAGGAATGTTGGACAGGCAAATCCGTTCAACTGTCTTTTATGGCAAATTCCGAAAGCAGACGAAAGTTTTGGTTTTTACCAGGGCAATCCGGCTGAAGAGCGATCCAAGAAAAACTTCTAGAGTTAATAGTATTGGTTCCGTACCGCAATCCGACACTGGTGGGCGGGGCGAGTAGCCCAAGGAGAACGAGTGAGTCCTCGTTAAGGAACTCGGCAAAAAAGCGGCCGTAAGTTAGCGATAAGGCCTTCCCGAGCACCGCAAGGTGCGAGGGACGCAGCGAAAGTTTGCCTGGCGACTGTTTATCAAAAACACAGCTCCCTGCTAACTCGTAAGAGGATGTATAGGGGGTGACGCCTGACCGATGCGAGAAGGTTAAACGATGGGGGTCGTATGCATCTCACTAAGGCGAGATACTTGAATGACCAATTTCTAATTGACCTAATTTCTAATAAATTTCCAATACCCAATTTCGGAATTCGGTTACTGGGATTTATTTAGAAATTAGAAGTTAGGATTTAGAAATTTGAGCACCGAACTTTAGTGAGGTGTGTACGGCTCACTGTTGTAAGCCCTCGTCAATGTCAGCGATAACTATAATCGTTCTAAGGTAGCGCAATTCCTTTCCGGGTAAGTTCCGGAGCGCACGAAAGGCGTAACGACTGGGCAACTGTCTCAACGAGGAGCTCGGTGAAAATGCGATCCCCGTGAAGACGCGGGGTACCTGCGGCAAGACGAAAAGACCCTAGAAGCTTTACTGTAGCTTGGTATTGGTCTTATGGTTTTAATGCGTAGCGTAGCGGGGAGGCTTTGAAGGCCTGCTTTCGGGCGGACTGGAGCCGCCAATGAAACACCCGTCTTTAAAACTGTAAGCTCTAACGAATTGGGAATTGGTTTTCCATAAACCCAGTTTGGACAGTGCCTGGTGGGCAGTTTAAATGGGGCGTTTTCCTTAAACGTAGTTCCACCTCCGTGGAACTACAGGGGGACACCGCCAAGCGGCGGTGAAAATCTGGTGTATATGCTGGAACATCCGTGGTGTCTTCAAGTACCTTCTAGTCGAGAAGGTGAAAATCTTGGAGCGGTTTCCGATTAAAATCGGAGCGGCGGACAATCAGCAGGGAACCGTGGCGCATGTTCTGTGCCCGGAACACCTCAGAGACCACAAGCCAGAACGGCTATTTCGGTAGCTGTATGATATGGTCCGAACTGCATAGCGATATGCAGGCCGTGCGATACGCGCGGCGAACCTAATGAAATGAGATCAAACGAGATTGAAAGTTTCAAAAAGAAATTGAAACTCAATAAAAAACAGAGATCTATTCTTGTTGGATTGCTTTTAGGCGATGGTCATTTGGAAACAAGCAATCGCAGTCGAACATACCGTCTTAAAGTAGAACATTCCTTGAAACAAAAAGAATATGTAAATTGGTTGTATGAGGAATTTAAGAATCTTGTTCGTACAACTCCGCAAGTTAAAATGCGAAAGAGAGCACAAGACAGCTACTGGTTTTCTACATATTCTCTTGGGGCGTTTCGTTTTTACGCCCAGCAGTTTTATGAGGGCGGGAAGAAACGAATTCCGAAATTGATTTCGAAGTTGCTCGATCCATTGGCACTCGCGATATGGTTTATGGATGATGGATCTTACAAATCCGAAAAGCATAAAACCTACATTATTCATGCACTCGGATATGGCAAGAAAGATCTTGAGTTAATAAAGGACGTGCTTCAGAAAAAGTTTGACGTTGAGATTGGACTACATAAGCAATACGACAGATGGCGAATTTATATTTATAGCGATTCGGCCAAAAAATTCGCAGAACTTATTGGTTCGTACGTCATACCGTCACTGAAGTACAAATTAGGGAACACATTGCCTAAAAAGTAACGGAGGAGTTTATTAAGGTCGGCTTAGCTCGGATGGAAATCGAGCTGGACGCGTAAAGGCAAAAGCCGGCTTAACAGCAAGACCTACAAGTCGCGCTGGTGCGAAAGCAGAACTTAGTGACCCGACGGCTCTTCATAGGAAGGCCGGAGACACCGGATAAAAGTTACTCTAGGGATAACAGGCTAGTCTGGCCCGAGAGTTCCTATCGACGGCCAGGCTCGGCACCTTAACTTAAATCGGGGTGCTATGACAGCAATGTCATACCTTTCGGTACTGAAACGATGTGTTCGGTACTCGAAGAATAAAAATCTGACTTATAACGGCGGACTCCATATGATACGATTATCGTATGGACAATGCCGTGGGAAGTTTAACTCAATTCCAAAAATCATTGATCATTGGAACAATTTTGGGAGATGGTTACTTGCGTATATTACCGAGGAGCAAGAACGCATTGCTAGAAATCAATCATTCTTACAATCAAAAAGAATATGTTGATTGGAAATATCGGTTATTGAAAGATGTTTCAGCCTCAGCTCCTAAAATAAGAAAGGGAAATGGAAACAGAATTGCCTATCGTTTCTACACCAGGCAGCTTGAAGGCCTATCTAAACTTTATAGAATGTTTTATCGGAATGGTAAAAAAATCATTCCGGATGAACTCAATTTAGATGTGGTCAGTCTAGCGGTTTGGTATATGGACGATGGGAGCAGATGTAGATCTTCTGATGTGTATCTGAACTCTCAGCAGTTCGATGTCAGTGATCAGAAAAGGTTGATCGCAGTTTTAAGAAAGATGAATTTAGAAACTAGCCTAAATAGAGACAAAAACTATTTTAGATTACGTTTTAAAAAATCATCTTTATCCAGGCTTAGAGAACTTTTGGCTGATGCAGTTATTCCATCAATGAAGTACAAAATTGAGTTATAACCCCGTAGAGACTTTCCGATTTATTCGGAAGAGTCAAATTTTTAAAGATTTGACTAATACGTCAGCGCCATTACTTGAAAGTAAAAATAATTGGATGAAGACATAGTCCACACTGTTAGTAATAACGGAACAATGTACGATGTCGGCTCACCCTAGCGCCCCGCTGGAGAAGGTGGGAAGCGTATGGCTGTTCGCCATTTAAAAGGGTACGTGAAAGTTCGCGTCTTCCTCGAGTAATCGAGGAATGTGAATCAACTTATATCGGTGGAGCCCTAGAATCTCGAACCCGATTTTAGGATAATACCGAGGGAAGATTAGTGGAAAAAAGCGATGCGGTATAAATTTCCACTATATCCCCGTAACGACTTCTTCGATATTAATATCGAAGGGAGTAAGGTGAAATATCCTTGCTAATACGTTGATATCCCATATCCATAATGGGATAGTGATATAGTCTATTCTCTTGGTAACAAGAGGTAATAAATGGAGCTGGGTTCAGACCGTCGTGAGACAGGTCGGTCTCTATCTGCCGCAGGCGTTGATACTTGAAGGGAGTCGTCCCTAGTAAACGAAAATTGCTACTTCTCGCAGTAATGCGAGATGACAATTCGGCTAATAACGGTGAAGGCTTTAGTTTGTAAAAGTTTTGCGGTCCAAAACTTTTGGATAAACGAACTAGAGTTAATACCGTGGGAAGTTACCCTGAGTTTATCGAAGGGTTGACCCCGTAACGACTGACCGAAGCACATAAGTTTATGTGCCCGGGAGATAGATGTTTTTGAACATCTATAATACGCCGATACCCAAACCTGCCATTCGCCAACCGGCGAAGACTGGACGGGTAAAGATATAGTCTGCACACATAGTGATATGTGATTATGTGACGAGAGGACCGGGATGAACGAACCTCTGGTCTGCCGGCTCTGCCACCAGGTGGAACGCCGGGTAGCTATGTTCGGACGGGATAAGCGCTGAAAGCATCTAAGCGCGAAGCCTCCCCTAAGATAAGGTATCGTTTGAGGATCGTGGAAGACTACCACGTAAAAACCAGTGCTTCGCACCGGAAATGTCTAATTTCTAATTGACCTAATTCCTAATCAATGTTTCAATGCCCAAATGGCCAATTTCTAATATTTTGGTTATTGGGATTTCGAAATCTGGATTTGATTAGTCATTAGAAATTAGGAATTAGAAATTCCAGTGCGGAGCGCTGGCTGATAGGCTCCAGGTGTAAGATCCGTAAGGATTTCAGCCGAGGAGTACTAATAATCCAAAAAAATTAATCCCCACACCCATCGGAGGTAATAATTGACAATTGACACTTCGGTGAAGCCCTATTGCTCATCAGAGCAACCCCGAGGTTGAACTTATAACCTGGGTTTGATAGGATATAATACCGAGGGAGGTTATTTGTTTTACTAACATGGAAAAATCAAAAAAATAGAGAAACAAACAATTGCTGAAAGGTCGTTGGAGATTCGTAAAAAAAGGAGGAGCTGGAGAATGAATTACAACGGATGAAAGATTTTGAACTAAACCTTGGCATAGATGGAGATAACCAAAGGTTAAGAGATATCCGGGAAAGGAAAGATGAAATAGACGATGAATTGCTTCGACTGGATGATCGAGAGCGTGAATTAGGGGAATCGGAATAAATAATCCCGTAGAAACTTAGCCCTGAATTTATTGAAGGGCAGCCCTGACGTTTCAGTCGGAGAATGCGTCAGCCAACCGTTGCGGAGCAACGGAAGCGCAAATACAAAACAGGATATTTCTATTTGTTTCGCGAAGCATATTTCAATGTATTTCAGAAATATGTGGAAATATTATAGAAATATATGGAAATACTTTGTTGTTCGAATTTCTGCACTTTGTGTGGCTATAGAAAGAAATATATATGAGTCGAGAAATGCGTGAACCACATCGCCCGGCCCATTTGCCGGATGAAGAATATGTAAGCGAAGAATTGGCTCAAGTCGTTGCGCGTGCACGTGAGCTGATTGCTGCCGACCTGTCGCGGCTTGCAGGGAATAAACAAAATCTTGAATCCCTATTCGGAGACATATCGGATACGGAATTTAAGCTTGTTCAAATAGCTACTGACGCGGAAAGCGATCTGTTAGATCAACTATCGAAGAAGAAAAGAGAAGCGGAGGAGGAGCTTTTAAGCTTGAGGCAGGCAGAATATGGAGTTTGAGGCGGGTATCACCTCATTTTATTCCGACCCCGCCCCGCTTAAAATTTTGGACTTCCCAGCGGTTAAGTCATGTGTGTCCCATCCCTCCCTCCCGCACTAAATTTTCTGCAGCAGCTTCCCGGTGATTTAGTTTGGCGTGACCCACCCGTTCTCATTCCGAACACGGAAGTGAAAGCGTCAAACTCTGATGATACTCGCTGCTTCGGTGGCCGGGGAAAGTAGGATTCGCCGGGATACTATTGCAGAAAATTAGTGCGGGATTATGAAAAAGGTTTTTAGAAGCGAAAACAGCGGACATTCCGCTGTTTTGCATTGTTGAGCATATATTATTGATTTGATGTTGCTACCGATCGGCTAGGAATCCTTTGACCTGGAGATCGACCATTGTTTTGTAGGTGGGACAGGTTTTCATGAGTTTTGTGTGAGGGCCCCGACAGATGATTCTTCCGTCCTGTAGCACCATGATCGTATTTGCGTGGCGCACGGTGGAAAGCCGGTGCGCAATGATAAGCGTAGTTTTTCCTTTCATGAGTTCGTTTAATCCTTTCTGAACCTTCATTTCGGTGATGCTGTCCAATGCGCTTGTCGGCTCATCGAGCACCACGATTTTTGGATTTTTGAGGATGGCCCTTGTGATGGCGATTCGTTGTTTTTCTCCTCCGGAAAGACGGATGCCGCGCTCTCCGATCAGCGTGTCATATCCTTTCGGAAGCTTCTGTATGAAGTTGTGAGCGTGCGCCTGTTTGGCCGCGCTGATAATTCTTGCTCTCGTAGCTGCGGGATCGCCGTAGGCGATGTTTTCTGCGACCGTTTCGTTGTACATTGCGTTTTCCTGCAGTACGGTCCCGACGTACTTTTTAATCTGTTCGAGGTCGAAACGCCCCAGATCGATGCCGTCGATTGTGATCGTGCCGCTCGTGGGGTCTGTCAGTCTTGTGAGGAGCGTCATTACGGTTGTTTTTCCGGAACCGGAGCGTCCCACGAGCGCGGTAGTCTCGCCAGGTTTGATGTCAAACGATACGTCACTTAATTCAAAGCCCCCACCCTCTTTTGCGTAAGAAAAAGAAACTTGGTCAAACGCGATCTCTCCCCTGATTTCAGAAATTCTGATGGGGTGCGTTGGATTTCTTACGCGATCTTCTTGTGCCAAAAGGTCGAGTAATCGCTCGATATGCTGGGCGCGCCTCGTGTATTGCGGAAGAATATCGCCTAATAGGTGAAGCGGCGTCAAGATTTCGTTGAGTAGACCCATGAACATAAAGAGAGTTCCGAGCGTGACTGACCCGTTTTTTACGAAGAAGATGCCTACTCCGAGTACCAGGAAGCGCGCGAGAGCGTCGGGATTCAACATTTCCGCGAGCCGCCATTTTTTGTTGAGTTCAAACTGCGCGGCGCTCGCGCGATCGCTATACTCCGCATGCCTTTTGATAAAAATGTCCTCGTGCGGATTCAATTTATAGGTTACGATGTTCATAATTTGGTCTGAAAGATGTTCGTGTTTTTCTTCCCACATTTTGTTTACGGCTCTTTGTTTGTCTTCGTATTTCTTTACGTGGCGGATGATGAACCATAGGGTCGGCGGGATGATTGAAATCGCGATCAGGGTCATTTGCCAGCTTACCGAAAGTGCGATTACGAGCATTCCTATAAAACCCAGAACGGCGGACGAAAAGCGTCCAAGCCACCAGTTGGTCATTTCCCACATGCTTACGTCCGCGTCGTCAACGATCTTGGAATATCGGCTTGAGTGTTCTTTTATGTGCCGGGCGTAGTCGAGCCGTAGGAGGCGTCGGTAACCGACTATCTGCACTTCTTGTGCGCTGCGATTGCCGATATGCCATACGAAGAATGATTTTTGCGCGTTTGTGACGTTGAGGATGATCGTGAGGATAAACCAGATTGTCACCGCGGCAAAGAGCGTTTGTATCTGGACCGACGCGAAATTTTTTTGGATGAGTCCGGCGGCGAGAGCGTCCACGACCACTTTGTAAAGATAGGGCTCTGCGAGTCGGACGCCCACGCTTATAAAAAGCAGGAACGCCAAAAGTTTCACAGACCGTTTCTGTTTCAACGCAAGAGCAAAAAGGTATTTTAGATAGTTTGGCATTGTTAGTGAAAACGCCCCGATCATTTCGGCCGGAGCGTTCTTTGTCTTAAAGCTATAGAATAGACGACATTCTTTCATTATATAACGATTCAAGCGGCTTTTAGTTTCATGAAATTTTTGATTTTAATCTCGTTGTTGCCGGGTGTTATATTGTAGTGACTTTCTTAATCCGTAGATTTTGGTATATTCTGAAATATGTCTTGTCGTCTGCGTGCCGGCAGACGGGGTAGGCAGGGTAGGCGGGATTTTTCAAGCAGGCCCCAATGGGGGGAGTTTACTATTATCGAGGCCGGTTCTAGAATAGAAAAATGAATAAGCGGTTTCTCAAACAGGTCGTATACGGATTGTTGTATGCGTGCATCTGGTTTGGCGTTATTGCGGTAGTTGTAATTTCTTTCAGGCCCGATCCAACTTGTTTTGATGATGTGCGGAATCAGAATGAAACCGACGTGGATTGTGGCGGTGTATGTATGCCGTGCTTGATTAAACGGATTTTAGCGCCGCAGGTTATGTGGGAAAATGTATTTCCGGTAAGCCACTCGCAGGTATCGGTTGCTGCTAAGATTCGAAATCTGAATCTCGATGCGGGCGCGAAGAGGTTCGCATATGAATTTCGGGTCTTTGGCCCGTTCGGCATTAAATTGCAATCGGTGGCAGGAGAGTCATTTATTTTTCCCGGGGAAACGAAATATCTTATTGATGTCGCATCTCCCGTAGATTACAGAGAGGTGACGAGCGTTTCCCTTGATATTAGAGAAATTGATTGGCAGCCGCCGGAGCGATTGCCGAAGCGGCTTGCATTGGAAACCCGAGCGATTACGGCACAGTTCATGAGTGAGAATAGGTTTGTCGAGCTTACCGGTTTTGTGGTTAATTCGGCGCCGGTTAAACTGTCGCGCGTACGGGTGAAGGCAGTAGTTTTTGATCGCGCGGGTTTGCCGGTATTGGTGTCGAAAACCGAATTGAATGATCTTATTCCCAAAGAGGAACGTGCGCTACGCATGATTGTTCCTTCACAATTCATTGACTTCCGGGGTGTCGATTTCTCGCACATCGACGTGGAACCGGAGGTGATACAATAAGCGTTTAGGGTATAGCGGTTAGCGCATAGTTTATTATGAGCTTGCCAAGCGAATTCTAAACGCTAAGCGCCTTGCTATCGTATTTTAAAAGACTCGATTGGCCTCTTATGCTCGCTCTTTTTTTACTGATGGCGCTAAGCGCGGTAACGCTTGGTGGCTTTTCTTATCGCGACAATCCGCAATTCGTTCATTTATATAAACAATTGACCTGGTTTTTGATCGGACTCGCTGCATTTTTCTTTTTTTCAAGGTTCGATTACAGAATTCTTATAAGTCACACGTGGCCCATTCTTGCTGCGTATGCGTTTTCGATAGTGTTGCTCCTGTTGACGTTCGCCGGCCCCGAAATAAGGGGCGCTCATGCTTGGATTGTATTGGGGCCATTGCAATTCCAGCCGGTAGAATTGTTAAAGTTTGTTTTGCTTTTGGCGTGGGCGAAATATTTTTCTCGCCGGCATGTTGAAATCGCGCTGGCCAGAAATTTGTTCGGCTCGGTTCTTTTTGCGGCAGTGCCCGCAATTATTATCGCGCGGCAGCCTGATTTGGGCTCTATCGTTATTTTGGTTTTTCTATGGTTGGTGATGGTTCTCGTTAGCGGTATTACCATAAAGCATTTAGCAATAGTAGGAGTTGCGCTTTGCGTTCTGTCGTTTATTTTTTGGCACGGCTTCCTTCAAGAGTATCAAAAGGAAAGAATTTTGAGTTTTCTGTTTCCTATGTATGACCCCCTCGGCGCGAGTTATAATATTATCCAGTCGAAAATAGCGATTGGCTCCGGCGGTTTTTTGGGGAAGGGAGTGGGAAAGGGAACGCAAGTTCAGTACGGCTTCCTGCCGGAGGCGAAGACGGATTTTATCTTTGCCGGAATTGCGGAAGAATGGGGACTCGTCGGTGCCCTTTTTCTTATCGGAGCGTTTGGTTTTATGATCTATCGGATTCTGGTCATAGCTTATTTCACGGGAGACAATTTTTCGAAATTGTTTTGCTTGGGCGCGGCAGGGTTGTTTATGATCCAGTTTTTTCTGAACGTGGGGTCGAATATCGGCCTTGTGCCGGTTACCGGCGTGACGCTGCCGCTTATCAGTTACGGCGGATCGAGCATCTTGATCAGTATGGCAATTTTGGGAGTTGTTCAAAGCGTCGCCACGAGAATGCGATGACCTTCATGTATAGCACGCAAAAGAAATCCCTATTTTTTGCAGGGGCCGCGGTTCTTGGCATATGCGCCCTTTGTTTTTCTTATTTCTTCTATCTGGTGTATGCGCCGTTATTTTCTCCCGGGGCGCAGACGACGCGGTTTACGGTAGCGAAGGGAGACGGCCTTCGGGATATTGCCTTTCGTTTACGGGAGACCGGGGTTATCCGCAGCCGCTTGGTTTTTGAGTTGTATGCGGTTGCAGCGGGACACGGAGCGTATTTGAAACCAGGTGTTTATGAATTGGATTCCGGCATGTCCATCGCTACCATTAGTAAGGTACTTTACGATGGGCAGGAAAATACGATTCGCCTTGTTATTCCCGAAGGTCTCACGCTTAAAGATATAGAAGAAAAACTTGTTGCGAACGGCATTATCGAGGCGGGAGCGTTTGAACATTTTCCCGTCGAGACATTGGGGAGTCAGTACGGTTTTTTGGCAGCGGCACAGTCGCTTGAAGGTTTTTTGTTTCCCGATACGTATGAATTTTTTCTTGGCGGTGATCTTCGGGAAATAACGATGAAGTTTTTGGGCCGTTTCTCCCAAAAAACCAAACATATATATAAAGAGGAGTTTGTCGTTCTAGGCGGTACGCCCGTTTCGTTCTATGAGGTTTTGACGATGGCGTCTTTGATCGAGCGAGAGGTTTTAACCGACAAGGACCGACGCATTGTTTCCGGAATTTTATGGAAGCGTTTTGGCGCGGGAATGCCCCTCCAGGTTGATGCCAGCTTGAGCTACGCGAAATGTTTGGGAAAGCTTTCGAGCTGCGATAAACGATTAGTGGCAAGGGCCGATCTGGACATCGACTCCCCCTTCAATACGTATAAGTTTAGCGGTTTGCCTTTGGCCCCCATCGCTAATCCAGGCATCTCTGCGATTGAGGCAGCTCTTGAACCGGCCCCTTCCGCGTTCTGGTATTATCTTTCCGATCCCAAAACAGGAGACACTATTTTTAGCAAAACGCTTGATGAACACAACGAGAATCGAGCAGTATACCTCGGCGTTTAACATGCGGCCGCGAAAAGCGTTAGGTATTACACCCCCTTGTTTTTCTTTTAATGGGCGTTTATGCTGGTTTTAGTTCCTCTTGTATCAATAAAAGCAGCGAGGCCAGATGGCGCGTATTTGCATGGATCAAATCGAAGAGGTCAGCGAGTTCTTGAAGGGGGTACAGCTTGAATTTCGGGGTATGGATTGGTGCGGTGATGCTTTCCCGCCACCGCATCACCCGGGCGCAGTACATTTTTTCTTCTTCTTGATGCTTCACGATTACGGCTTTTGGCTAGGAGATGACTTTGGGTACGTGCGCCCGATTTATGGAACGATTAACGGCATCGAATATAAGGGATCGGATTTGTTAACAAGAGCCCTAAAGAAGGTTTACGACACGGACTGGAAGAATTTTCTGCCGCACCGCCTTTCAGTGATTTTGCACCGGGGGTTACGGTATGAGTTTTTCCGAGACGACAAAGGCCCCATTCCCCTTTTTGATTTTATGCAGAGATTGCACACTACGAGAAAGTACGGCAGCTGGTTTGTTTTCCGGAAGACCCTGCCAGACGACATACTGCGTCGCGCAAACGAGGCCAAAGAGCCCCTCCGATCATTTCTGGAGCAGATAAAAAAAGTTCCCGGTTATGATCAAGATCCTCTTGAAAAAAGAAATATGCTTTTGGCGATGGCATTGGCCAATCGACCGGAACGATTTCTCCGCGTGGCCGATTCGCGTAACTGGCGTCCAATTATTGACTACCACTTGATGCGTCTTGCGCTTCGCGTTGGGCTTGTAGAGCTGTCCCGTCAAGAGATTGCAAAAAATGTTCAACGCGCATGGGTAGGTGATGAAGCGGAACGCGATATACGGCTGAAAGTTTGTGAAGCCCTGCGCATGGTTATGGAAAAATCAGGACGCTCTCTTATGGAATTAGACGAGACAATGTGGATGGCCCGCAAGTACTGTCCAGAAATGAGCGAGCCAGACTGCCCGCGTTGTATCTTTAACCCCGTATGTGAGAAATTAACGGAAAGGTTCCAGCCGGTTTTTCGTACAACCGCGTATTGATATTCGCAGAGGTGTCGCTACCTCTGTTTTTGTTTCGCCATCCGGCGGAGGATTCGAGCAGATGTTGTTGTCGGTGGCAAGCGGCCAGGGGGCGAATAGCGGATTATATAACTTCTTAATGTCCCGAGTTGGTCGGGTGGTCATATCGGGATTCGGTCATCACGTGTCCGTTTATAGGAAATAAAGTTATTCACATAACCCCTTTTTTGGGGGGCCTTGACAATTTCCCCTCATCAGTTATAATTTAAGATAATTTAATACTACTTATGGTGGCTGATTCTCATATTGCCACTAATTGAATAATCGTACCACATAGCGACGAGATGTTTTGCGCGCGTTAGTTTTTTTTGTCTTTATTTTATTTTTATGCAGCAGAAACTAGTTAAAGTTTTTTCGACCCATCCCGGAAATCTTGTTCCTCTTCCTAACTTGGTTGAAATTCAAACCAGGTCTTATGATTTGTTTTTACGGAGGGGGTTGCGTGAACTAATGAATGAAATTTCACCGATTAAAGATTATACGGGAAAGGAACTTGAATTGTATTTTGACGATTATTATTTTGATGATCCCAAGTATGATGAATTTAAATCGCGAGAAAAAGATTTAACCCACGAGGCGTCTTTGCGGGTTAAGGCGCGCCTGGTGCATAAAAAAACAGGTGAGGCGAAAAAACAAGAGGTGTATATGGGAGATTTCCCTGTTATGACGCCGCGCGGCACGTTTATCATCAACGGAGTGGAGCGCGTAGTAGTGTCCCAACTGATTCGTTCAAGCGGAGTGTACTTTACCGCGAATATGACGCGAGGGAGAAAATTGTTCGGCGCGAAAGTAATTCCCAATCGTGGCGCATGGCTGGAATTTGAAACCGATCCGGACGGCGTGATCGGCGTGAAAATTGACCGTAAGCGTAAGATACCCGTAACTTCATTAGTGCGTATTTTCGGTCTCACGGATAACCATGCGATACTTGACGCCATTGGCAAAGAGATTGAACCGACGTTGAAGAAGGAGCCTTCCAAAACCCTGGCCGAGGCATTTATCGAAATTTACAAACGCATCCGGCCGGGAGATCTGGCGACTGCCGAAAACAGCAAGAGTTTGATTGAGGGTATGTTTAAACGCGCCGATCGATATGATTTGTCGGAGGTGGGCAGGTTTAAATTGAACCAGCGGCTTAATTTGAAGGGTGATTCGCGCCTGCTCACGTGTGATGACATTGTGGCGATTATCCGTCATATCATTGTGCTCAATAATGATTCTGATGCCGAGCCGGATGACATTGACCATCTGGGGAATCGGAGGGTCCGTGCGGTTGGAGAACTTTTGCAGAATAAATTGCGGGTAGGCTTTGCGCGTATGCGGAGAATTATTCAGGATCGTATGTCGACCATCGAAGTCAATTTGGTGACACCCGCCCAATTAATCAATTCACGTCCGGTGGTTGCGGCGACCAAGGAATTTTTTTCCGCGTCGCAGCTATCGCAGTTTATGGATCAAGTTAACCTTTTGGCGGAACTAGAGCATAAGCGAAGGATTTCCGCAATGGGACCCGGAGGACTTACGCGCGAGAGGGCGGGCTTTGAGGTGCGCGACGTACACAGCAGCCACTATGGCAGAATCTGTCCGATTCAGACGCCGGAAGGAGCCAATATCGGGCTGGTGGGCCATTTGGCGATTTTTTCAAGGATCAACGAGCTCGGATTTCTTGAGTCGCCGTATGTGAGGGTGAAAAACGGACGGGTGACCGGCGAGGTGGCGTACCTTAATGCATACGAAGAAGAGAAATATCGCATTGCGCACGGCGGCGTCAAATTTAGAAAAGACGGAAAACTGATCGACGAAATCATAGAGGCAAGAATTAAGGGCGAACCGGGTACGTGCCGCCGCGATCAAATCGATTTTATCGACGTCGCTCCGTATCAGCTGATTAGCGTTGCAACAAGTCTTATTCCATTTCTGGAACACGATGATGCAAACCGGGCGTTGATGGGGTCAAACATGCAGCGTCAAGCGGTTGCGTACATCAAGCCGAGCGCACCCCTCGTAGGAACCGGCATGGAGGAAAAGGCGGCGGCAGAGTCGGGTTTGGTGGCGCTTGCAGACGAGCCGGGCACGGTGACCGAAGCGGACGCAAATCATATTAAGGTGAAAACGGCTAAAGGATATAGAAACTATCGGCTGCACACGTTTACGCGATCAAACCAATTTACGTGCATTTCTCAGCAGCCGAGAGTAGAGAAGAATCAACGAGTGGAAAAAGGAACCGTACTGGCGGACGGGCCATCTACGGAATACGGAGTGCTTTCGTTGGGACAGAATCTCGTGGCGGCGTTTATGTCGTGGGCAGGAGCGAATTTTGAAGACGCCATTATTCTTTCTGAACGGGTGGTGCGGGAAGATTTGTATACTTCCATTCACATAGAAGATTATTACTGCGATGTGCGGGATACGAAATTGGGTCCCGAGGTCACCACGTATGATATTCCGAACGTATCTGAAGAGAAATTGAAAAACCTGGATGAGGAAGGAATTATCCGGGTCGGCGCAGAGGTGGAATCAGGAGATATACTCGTCGGAAAGATCACGCCCAAAGGAGAAGCGGAGCTTACGGCGGAAGAACGTCTGCTGCGGGTTATTTTCGGCGAAAAATCACGCGACGTGAAGGATACATCGCTTACGCTCCCGCACGGCAAACGAGGAAGGGTGGTGGGTATTAGAATATTCTCTCGTGATCGCGGCGATAAATTGGAGGCCGGAATCATCATGCGGGTTCAGGTTGAAGTCGCTCAACTCCGCAATATTCGCGCCGGAGATAAACTCGCCGGACGTCACGGCAATAAAGGGGTTGTGTCGAGAATCGTTTCCGTCGAGGATATGCCCTATCTTGAGGACGGCACGCCGGTGGATATTATCTTAAATCCCCTTGGGGTTGCATCAAGAATGAACATCGGGCAGATCTTGGAAATGCATTTGGGATGGGCGGCGCATACATTGGGATATCGCGCAATCACCCCTGCATTAGCAGGCGCAAACGAAGACCAGATTAAAGGCGAGTTGAAGAGGGCCGGCCTTCCGGAAAACGGAAAGGTGACGCTGTATGACGGCAGGAATGGTAGGCCATTCGACCAAAAAATCGCAGTCGGATATATCTACATGATGAAACTGAATCACTTAGTTGAAGATAAAATTCATATGCGTTCCGTCGGTCCTTATTCTCTCATTACTCAGCAGCCCTTGGGTGGGAAAGCGCAGTTTGGCGGTCAGCGGTTCGGCGAGATGGAGGTGTGGGCGCTTGAGGGATACGGAGCCGCGCATATTCTTCAGGAGATGCTCACCATAAAGTCCGACGATGTTGTGGGGCGGGCTGCGGCCTACGAGTCCATGATACGGGGCGAACCCATTAGAAGTCCGAACATTCCGGCGTCATTCAATGTATTGGTGAGCGAATTGAAGTCTTTGGGCATGTCGGTGAACCTGCTTAAAGGGGGGAGTATCCAGGTGCCTGCAGTAAGCGAGTTAGAAGAGGAGAAAATAGAACCTGTTTCACAAGAGGTGGCGGAGGAGTTGGCCAAAAAAGGGAAGGATGTGACTGGGGTAGTCGAGGATGCGCACGAAGAAGTCGCCGAAGAATAAATTTTTAGCTGCAAGCTATAGAGTTTGTGAATAATGGAACTTGATTTTGAAGCTATACAATTAAAAATTGCTTCTCCGGAAGAGATATTGACTTGGTCTCATGGCGAAGTAATAAAGCCTGAAACTATCAATTACCGCACCCAGCGGCCGGAAAAAGATGGCCTGTTTTCGGAGAGGATTTTCGGACCGACGAAAGATTGGGAGTGTTACTGCGGAAAATATCGCAGAGTCCGCTATAAAGGGATTGTCTGTGATAAATGCGGCGTGGAGGTGACGCGCGCGGTGGTTCGAAGGGAACGGATGGGCCACATCACGCTAGTTGCGCCATGCGTGCATATTTGGTTTTTACGAGGCGTGCCGTCGAAAATCAGCTTACTCCTTGACATCTCGCTGCCTCAGTTGGAGCGGGTGGTCTATTATGCCGCCTATGTGGTTGCGTATGTTGATGAAGCGGCGAAAGAAAAGGCGAAAGAAGAAATTGTACGTGAATTTAAATCCAAGAAAAAAGAGGGTAAAGAGAGCACATCGCGCCATGCGGTATCGCTTGAGCTTGCAAAAAAGAAAGCGCTGGAAGAATTGAATCAGATCAAAGTGGGCAAGGTGCTGTCGGAGAGCGAGTTTTATACGTTTAGCTTGAAATACGGCAATGTATTTGAGGCTGGAAGCGGAGGGGAAGCGATCCGGCGCATGCTCGAGGCCATTGATTTGAAGAAGCTTATTCGAGAGTTGGGGCGGTCTGTTTCGAAAGTCTCCGATTCGCTTGTGCAGCGGAAGATTCTGCGCCGACTCGATCTGTTGCGGCATATGCGTCGGGCCGGTGTCCGTCCGGAATGGATGGTGATGACGGTGCTTCCGGTGCTCCCTCCGGATTTGCGGCCGCTCGTTGCGCTTGACGGCGGGCGATTTGCAACCTCTGATTTGAACGATTTGTATCGTCGTGTCATCAACCGCAATAATCGTCTGCGAAAACTCATCGAGTTGAAAGCCCCGGAGGTGATAGTCGTAAATGAGAAAAGAATGTTGCAGGAGTCGGTCGATGCGCTCATAGACAATAGCGCGCGATTCGGCACCCAGCAGCTGTCGTCTCAGCGGCGGCCATTGCGGTCGCTTGCGGACATGTTGAAAGGAAAACAGGGTCGTTTCAGACAGAATCTTCTTGGGAAAAGGGTAGATTATTCCGGCAGATCGGTTATTGTTGTCGGTCCCGAGCTTTCTCTTAGTTCATGCGGCCTTCCTAAAAAGATGGCGCTTGAGTTGTTTAAGCCGTTTGTGATTAATAAAATTATTGAGCTTGGCCTCGCGCACAACATACGAAATTCGAATCGCCTCATTGAGGAGGCCCCTCCGGAAGTCTGGGCGATACTGGAGGAAGTTATTAAGGATAAATATGTGCTGCTCAATCGGGCGCCGACGTTGCATCGTCTCGGTATTCAGGCGTTTAGACCAGTGCTCATTGAAGACTTGTGCATCCGTATTCCGCCGATGGTATGTACGGCGTTTAACGCTGATTTTGACGGAGATCAGATGGCCGTGCATCTTCCTCTTTCTCAAGAGGCTCAGAATGAAGCCTCCGGTCTTATGCTTTCTTCGATCGGGCTGATAAAACCCGCCACCGGGGAGCCGATTGCCATTCCTACTCAGGATATTGTGCTGGGATGTTATTATCTTACTAAAGCGAGAGAAGGATCGCTCGGCGAAGGAAAGATTTTTACGGGCGAATCCGAAGCGATCATGGCATATGACTGCGGTATCATCGATTTAAATGCGCTTGTGAAAATTCGGGTTGACAAAGCGGATAACAAACTTATTGAAACTACATGCGGAAGACTGATTTTTAATAATACGCTCCCAAACGACTTTCGATTTATCAATGAATCGCTCAACAAGAGATTGCTTTCCAGAATTGCCGCCGAATTGATTACTACCTACGGACTGGAACATTGCTCTGCTATTATGGATGAAATTAAACGGGTTGGGTTTGAGTATGCCACAAGATCCGGAATCACTTGGGGTATGGATGATTTGACGATTCCGGTTGAAAAACCGGAAATCCTCAAGAGGGCCCACAATGAAGTGGCAAAGATTCAAGAGCAGTTTAATAACGGATTGCTTAGTTCCCAGGAGCGGCGCGCGGCAGTGGTGCGGGTGTGGGAAAAAGCAAAGGCGGAAGTTGCTGCCGTGATTCCCAAGTCTCTTAACCCCAACAATTCGGTATATCAAATTATTGATTCCGGCGCTCGCGGATCGTGGTCCCAGCCGACGCAAATGATGGGCATGAAAGGGCTTGTGCAGAATCCGAAAGGAGAAACAATAGAGCTTCCCGTTACATCTTCCTATAAAGAAGGTTTTAACGTGCTGGAATTTTTCATATCGACGCACGGCGCACGGAAGGGAACTACCGATACGGCGCTTAAAACCGCGTCCGCAGGATATTTGACGCGCCGCCTTGTTGATGTGGCGCAGGATGTCGTGGTGCGCGAAATTGATTGTAAGACGAAGAAAGGGATTGTTATCTATCGTTCGGATAGCCAGGCATTCGGACAGGTCTACGGCGACATTCTTTTTTCTCGCACCGCGCTTGAGGATATTAAAGCGGGCGGGAAAATTATTGTTCGGGCCGGTGAGGGCATCGATCACGTCGCCGCCAAGTTGATTCAAGATTCGTCGCTCGAGGTAGTCCGCGTGCGTTCTCCGATAACGTGTAAAACGCTGTATGGAATCTGCTGCCGTTGTTACGGATTGGACTTGGGTTATAACAAGCACGCGGAGATTGGAATGGCGGCAGGCATTGTTGCGGCCCAGGCGATTGGAGAGCCCGGCACGCAACTGACCATGAGAACGTTTCATACCGGAGGGATTGCCGGTGCCGACATCACGCATGGACTCCCGCGCGTTGAAGAGTTGTTTGAAAATCGTTCACCTAAGGGCAAGGCGTGCATCAGTTCCGTAGACGGCGTTGTTGATAAAATAGAGGAGCGAGGTCCGGATAAAATTATTAAAATCCTTCCATCGTCGAAAACGAAAGAAGACAGGCGTCCGAAGAACTCCGGGGGCGCCGCAAGAAAGAAAAACGCGGTCGAGTTTATAATTCCGCGATCGATCCTCGTGTTCGTCCGTGACGGCGAACGGGTAAAAAAAGGCGACCAGTTATCCGAGGGGAATCTTGACCTTGCCGAATTGTTTACGGTTAGCGGCAGCGAGGCGGTGCAGCGTTATATTGTTAAAGAAGTGCAGCGGATTTATGTGTCAGAAGGCGCATCGATTAACAATAAGCATATCGAGATTATCATTCGGCAGATGTTTGACAGAGTGCGGATTACAGATGCCGGGGATTCCGGCTTTACGCCGGGGAAGATTATTGAGAAGTCTAAGTTTTTCGATGTCAACCGTTCGCTGAGGGCTTCCGGAAAAACGCCCGCAAAGGCGCGACAGCTGCTTTTGGGCATCACCAAGGTGGCGCTTTCAAGCGAGAGTTTTCTTTCCGCTGCTTCGTTCCAAGAAACTGCGAAAGTCTTGATTAGCGCTGCCGCGGAAGGAAGAATAGATAACCTCCACGGCCTCAAGGAGAATGTCATCATCGGAAGGCTGATACCAGTGGGATCCGTGTTGTTGAAGAGGACGAAGGGCAAAAGAGAAGAATAGCGGAGTATACCTTGGGCATTGAGGCAGTTTGATATATAATAAACATATGCCCGATTTAACGAAGCTCCGGTATGAACCGGTACAAAAAGCAGCGCAATCCTCTGCCAGCGTTCTTGATGAAGCAGAGGTTGACAGGTCGGTATGGAAGGCGGCCCTTCTGGCAGTGCTCACGTGCGCGTTCGCATTCGGCTTTTCTCTTGGCGTGAGGGACTATTTTCTTGAGACGAAAATCCTGTCGTTCAGTCCGACCCACTATATGATTTTTATCGCGGGGAGCGCGGTTGGCTTTTCGGTCATTTTTTTTCTTCAATCGCTGTTTCTCAAAAGCTTTGGCCGTTTGAGTTGGATGGTATTCTTAAATGCCGTTGCCCTCTCCGTTCCCTTTTACGATAGATTCTCGCAGAGTCTTCTTCTGGCGGCGGTCGTGGTGTATCTACTGCTTTTGCTTGCGGCCCGCGCGGGATGGAGCGAGCTTCGTCTTCTTTTGAAGGTGAGGTTTTTCAGGCTATGCAGGAGGGTTTTTCCGAAAGTCATTACCGTCATGGCCCTTTTTATTTCTCTAGTGTTTTACATCGGTCTTCAGGAAGGAAAGACCGCGGCATTTAATAAGGACGTGTTTTATGCCTATATGTTGAATCCATTGGAGGGATTGTTGCGGTCGATAATTCCAGATTTTGATTTTGAGCAGACGGGGGATGAAATCATAGCCGATATCGTTACGCAAAGATTGGAAGATTCTGCAGAAGCAAAATCATTGACCGCGTCGGTGAAAAAACAAGTTATCGAGAAGTCTGTTTCTCAAACCCGCGATCAGATCGAAAGCTTTTTGAACATAGACATCGATTTTAAAAAGACCGCGGGAGACGGTTTATATGAGTTATTCACCGAGCAGATTGTAAAAACCTCGGGTCTTGGGGGATGGATTGTCGGAGGCAGCATTGTTCTGCTCGCTTTTTTAGTTCTCAAGGCGCTCGGAATCGTATTCGGCTATACACTTGTATTCGTCAGCTTCATCGTATTTGAGCTTTTGATTGCGGTTGATTTTGCAAGAATTGTGCTTGAGAGTAGAACGAGGGAAATTATTATAATGAAATGAAGGAGAGTGAGCTTGTAGCTTGTAGCTTGTAGCTTGTAGAGTTCGTTCTAAGAGGCTAAAAAGCTACAAGCTAATAAGCTTTTTAGGGTGGCTGATTATTATAACATTTTAGGTATAAATAAGAGTGCTTCTGAAGAGGAGATCAAGAAGGCATACCGCCGTCTTGCGCATAAATTCCATCCGGATAAGGCGGGGGGCGACGAGAAGAAGTTTAAGGAAATTAACGAAGCGTATCAGGTGTTGTCAAATAAGCAGAAGCGGGCGCAATATGACCGGTTCGGCCGCGTGTTTGACGGCGCCTCCGGTTTTTCTTCGGGCGCAGGGCGTGAATGGGGATTTGAGGGATGGCCGTTCGGCCAAGGGGTGGAATTCGGGTTTGATCCTTCTGCGTTTGAGGATGGAGGAGACCTCGGCGGCATTTTTGAAAGTATTTTTGAAGGCCTGGGGGTACGGAAGAAACGGAGAACATACCAGCGCGGCGCTGATATGGAGCTGGTTTTGGAGATTTCTTTGGAGGAAGCGTTTTCCGGAGCGCAGAAGTCATTGCGGTTTGACGCATGGATAAGCTGCGCGGCGTGCGGCGGACAAGGAGCGGATGCAAAAAGCGGATTTAAAACATGCGGGCGCTGCGACGGCCGCGGTGAAGTGCGGGAAAACCAGAAGACGTTTTTTGGCGATTTCTCGCGCATCAGGCCGTGTGTCGAATGCGAAGGCGAGGGTCGTATTCCTCAAAAGCGTTGCCACGCATGCGGGGGAACCGGCAGAATAAGGTATGCGAAAGAGATCGCGGTAGATATTCAGCAGGGCATCGGAGACGGCCAGCTCATTAAAATTGTCGGCGCCGGCGAGGCGGGCATGCGGGGAGCAACGGCAGGTGATGTATATGTACGAATTAAAACAAGGACCCATGCACAGTTTCGGCGCGATGGTGATAATTTGCATTACCGCGCGAAGGTTAACCTTGTCGACATTCTTTTAGGCAAATCGTTCGAAGTTTTGACAATCGAGGGAAAGAAGGTGCATTTTACCATTCCTGAAGGTTTTAATCTGCGCGATTCGATACGGATTCGCGGGGCAGGTATGCCTCGTCTCGGCAGCCATGAGTGCGGAGATTTGATCGTTGAATTAGATTTGGCGACGCCCAAGTATTTTTCTTCGAAGGCGAAAGAAATACTTGAGGACTTGAGAAAAGAATTGGAGTAAACCCCAGTACCCTTATGGGTGTGGTTTTGTCCGGTTCTCGCTTCGCGAGATAAATTAGCATCCATCCACGGCCTTACGATCGTGGCTTTTTGACCGACGTTTTTTTGCGCCGCCGGAAAAGAGATATGGCGGCTCTCGTTTATACATACCATTGACAATCCTCCGGGGCCTCTTTATTCTTGAGGTAGCTCACGAATCCCATATCAATAGTAAGGGGGCGCGGGTGGCAGCGCATAAGACGATTATTCAGCCGCAGACCGTTCGAGAATTTCAGGAAATGAATGCATATATCTATGGCAAGGTTAATGAACGTTATGACGATCCGGACCTCATTTTGAGGCTTTTGGAAGAAATCGCCAAAATCATGGAAATTGCGCGCAAGGATGAATTGGAGAAACTGCCTTCGCAGCTCGCAAGAACATATTCATGGTGGAACGCCGTGGGAAATCGATTCGGCATTGATCTTCAGGAGGCATTGTGGGTTAAATATCCGGGAGTCTGTCCGTACTGTCTGCGCGGCGAAAACTGTGCTTGTGCCATAGAGCATCCTGTCATATCCGACAGAGAAAAGACGCTTCGCAGGTTAAGAATGGAGCGGGATAAGGATCCAAAAACGCTCGCCGGATACCAGGCGCTTCATAAGAGGCTGTATTTTCTGCAGAATAGGCGAATTCTCGTGCTGCACACTGCTGCCCATCTTGGCGAGGAAGCCGGAGAGATCAGCAAAGAGGCTCGGCATCATAACAAGAAGGGACTGGAAGACGAGATGGCCGATGTGGCTTCGTGGATGTTCGCGTTGGCAAACCGATGCAGAATAGAGTTAGCCGAAGAAGTGTGGCGACAGTATCCTTATGAATGTGAAAAGTGTCACCTGGCGGTATGTACGTGCGAGTGCAGCGATTCTCCTCAGGCAAGTTAATAACCGGACAAGTTTATGGGGCGGGATATATACCCGCTCTGTTTCTTTTTGGTAATTGTTCGCTCCGTTACAATACGGAAACCCCAGTATTTGGGTTGGTTTTGTAACTGATACTTCGTTTGACACCACCCTTTTTCTTTGATATAATTGGATTACTCGTGAGGATAAAGAGATTAATGGACACGAGGGAGCGGAATGCTCTAGGCGCACTTCGACAATACAACCTGGAGGCGTACGGTGGTGACACGGATTCACGGCGGTCGCGAGACCACCAGCTATACGTCTTCCGTGCTGGTGCCTCAAGACGAATTCTGCGACGCGTTCTTGCTGCTTGCGGACAATGATAAGATCAGCGCGGACAGACGAGGAACCCCCCGTTTGTACCTGAAGAATCCGACCGGCGGAGTTGATGAAACTGCTCCGGTTGAAGAGTTTTTTTCGGCGCTTGAAGATAGCGGCCAAATTGTCTTTGGCCAACTGGTTCGGTATCGCGCTGCTATTAGTGCGTGGCAAGAATCTTTAGGGCGCGGTAAAATGGCGCTTGACGGAGAAGACCTTGTGCGTCGAATTGTCGGCGCTTCCGAGGTGTGGGAGGAAACCGGCGGAGACAACGGCGGTTTTATCGTGGATCCCGGAAGATTCGAAACGATCCTTGAGGTTCACAAAAACAGCCGCGATGGATCCAGCGTGCACTGCCATACTTTCTATCTGAGTGCTCCGCCGATCGGCGATTGCACGATTACCGGCAAAGGCATTGAGATTTTGCTTGTAGGATGGATCCGGGCTAAAACCATTTTTGACATCGTTTCGATACAGAATCAGAAGGCATGGCGCGAACTCGAAAAATATATGGAAATATTCATGAAAGAACATCCGGCGCTCGCAGAAGACCTGAAGAGATTCAAAGATGAACATCCGGAATCGGGTGATGTCCGCTTGTCTGGCGTGGTGTCGATCCATGCAAGCGCGCTTGATTTCTTCGTAGCGCGGGAAGAAGAAGATCGGCTCATCAAAGGCGGATATCCCCAGACACTTTGTTATCTGGCTGCGGCAGAAGAACGCTGCATACGGGATTCGGCGCAGAGCCGCACTGCTTAAGATCTTCGGACGTGTTTCGTTCATGCCCCCTTTCCGTCTTGCGGAAACGGGGCATTGACTTTGTACGGCCCCCATGCTATAATTGAGGCAGCAATTCAGCGCAGCGGTAGTTGATTATGCGCTGTGCCGTCTGTATCACGTGACCAGAAAGAGAGGAAGCGTATGCGTTCGTGCGTTGACGTGGAGCCGTCGCTTGCCAAAGACATTGGCGAGTGGGCCAAGCGGTTCTTTCCGCTTAATGAGTTCGTCGGCGTTCAGCTGAATGCGACGCTGTTCGGAGATGATGCGCTTAAAACCAGGGGCATCAGTTGGAACGAAGACTTTGTTCATTATGAGATCGAGCGTACGCGCGGGTCTAAGAAGTTGCCCCCGACCATCCGTTTCTATTTCGAACCGACGGCCGAAGCGATGGGGAACCAGACGTTTTCATATCGGCGGCTTGCCGAAGAGTGCGTGAGATTCGATCTCGTGTTGAGTCGATTCACTTGGACATTCATGCGTAGCATCGTCAGAGGGGGCCTTGAGATGGCAGGGGTGCGCGAGTCAGAGTTTGTTAAGATTGGTTTCGGTCGAGAACATCCTAAGAAATCGTGGTTTACTCCCCATCCTCACCTTCTTGAGCTTGCAGATTTCTTGCCCGGCAGCCCGCTGCCTCATCCATGGAACGGATTCGAACCGCTCTGGATCGCTCTACAGCATGGATCTTTCATGGATACGCGCCGCAATCTCCGCCTTACCCCGGTGTGGGATACGGAAAAGATGGAGGTGACGATGTGTATCGATGAAGAGCCAGCAGATACGCCGGAGACGATCAAGCAGATCGAGCTGTAGTTGATACGGGAGGGGCTAAGCACCTGCTTCGCCCCTCCCCCGGATTTTTTAAAAACTTCGACACGTAATGAGAGTTTAAGGGTTGTCATTGTAATAAGCAGTGGCAAGCCATAAGCTCTTTCGAGCTTATTCCCAGCACCCCACAACTCAACGGGAGAAATCCCAAGGAAGGAGCATTACAATGTCTGATTCTGATCGCCGTGGCATTGGCAAGTGGGGACGTTCCGGCTCGAAAAGTTGTCGTCCTCCCGTGAGTCCTGATCCTGTTTCGACGCCTGATCCGGTTGCTTTTGAGCCTGTGGCGCCTTCCGGTCGCAACAGCGGACCCGGGGGTCATTCCATGCAGGTAGGACATTCGTCCACCAAGAGGTACAACCCTCCCACGGTGAAGCTCCCGATTCCTGATCCTGAAAAAGACTTCGGCACGTATCGTCGTTTCGACGAGATGCTTCGTGGTGTCAGCGAGATCCTTGAGGCCCGCAGGAGGCTGTACGGTGTCGTAGGCCATGGAACGCGTAACGCGTCGAGCGATCTCTCCAAGGGGATCATTGAGGCCGTGATGCGCGGGGATTACGTCGAGTCCGATCGGCTCGCCGAAGATTTCACTCTTCTTCGTCTTGAGTTCGAACGCCAGGAGATTCCTCTGGAACTTCATGATCATCTTCCCGAAGGGCGACGTGGCGCGCTTCCAGACATGGACTCTTCTCAGTTCGAAAAGGACGTTGGACAGGAGTATGTTGAGGCGATGCTGTTCCGGTCCATCTGGCCGGTGGTTCTCGGTGAAGTTGCGGAGATGCCGAGGCTTCCGACGATGCGCGAGCTTGGTCTCGATGTTCCCGAAACCCTCGCGGGTATCGTGGATGTCGTCAGTGAGATGAGTAAGGCTCTCGCCTCGGAGATGATTAGGTCTGATCTCGCTACCGATGAAGAGTTCGAGATTCTTCGACGGTTCATCACGATCGCTGAGTCCATCGACCAGCGCATCGGAGAGGAGCGTCACGCCCCGGGCTATGTAATCAACAACGCCTATGGGCGATGGAATGCCTTCACCAACAAACTGCGCAATCAGGTGCAGAATTCCATTCTTCGCGCCAAGGATAACCTCGGTGTGCGTATGAGTTTTAAGCGCATGATCCAGGTGCTCCCGCGCGCATAAGTTCTTTTTCACGGCAATCTTTAAGTATATTCAGAGCCCCGGCTTCGGCTGCGGGGCTCTTGACTTTTTAGCGGTTCGGGTGTATAATAGAGGTGTTCATTGAGAATTAAGTGTACGAGGGAGTGTACTGCCTCCTTTCCTTATTATGGGAGGAATATTCTTGTCTGAGCGAGGATAAGAATATTCCGGATTCCGAGTCAGCACACTCTCTCGTACCAACCATCCATAATTGTGTCGGGAGAGCGTTCACTGTTTCACATCCATCATCTTTAGCCAGGAGGAAGAGTATGAGTACGCAGATTGCTTCAAACGCGAGCCCCGAACAGCTGGAAGCTGCCAGAAAGGCTCGTAGGGAGTCGATCCGCAAGCTCTCGGAGCAAGTTCGGGAGCAGGCTTCTGCAGCTCGCGAGAAGACCGAGGAGATTGCCGGAAACAAGCGCAATCTCGCGCTTGCGTTCGGCATCGACCCGAACAACGCAGGGACGGCCGATGAGCTGTACCAGCTTTTCCTGGGCACGGTTGGGTGGACGAAATACCTCCACCAGACTGTGCAAGAGCTCGAGACGCTCAATCGTCTCCTGAGAACTGCGGAAACCACCGTAGAAATCGGGAAGCTGCAGCAGGAAATCTCAGAGGCCGAGAGAGATCGCGATGAGGCCATTGGCCAGTTGAAGGCCGTGGAAAAGATGGTTTCCCCTGCCTTCATGCTCCTGGTCGATATCCAGGCTACGTTCGAGGCAGGGATCCGGGACGCTCAGAGCATCTACGATCTGGGTGCCGGGGGCTCAGACGAGCTTGATCTCGCCGAACGGATCAGCAAGGAGGAGGCGAGACAGCACAACGACAGGCGTCTCGAGGCCATCAAGGCCGACAAGCGCCTGAACGGCCGGGACGGCAAGTACGCGTGGGGGTTGTATAACCCCGCGAGCGGCCGGACCGACTACTTCCTCGTGCGTTGGTTCGATGCCAAGGCCGAGCCGCAGAAGGCTGCGCTGGCTACGCTGTTTTACGCGCAGTTCAATGGGCTCACGGTACTCAAGGCCCGAGCGCGCAATCAGCGTTACCGTTCGATCGAGCAGCTTCGCAAGAAGCTGACTGCGGGCGTCACGGTCGAGGGCATCCGGAGCGGAGCCATTGGCCTTGCCGAGGGCTACGTTTCCGAGTGGGACGTTCCGGGTCGGCAGCCGGTGTCCGGCCCTGTCTTCCTCGAGCAGGAGGCTTCTGAAGGCGGCGGGTTCGTGCTGAAGGTGTACGTGCCCGAACGTCATCCACTCGACGGAACGGTTTTCTTCCTTGGCCTTTGCGGCAAGGACAGAAAGCCCCGGCGGTTCACCCACAGCGGGGAGGGCGGCTTCAAAAAGCTCGCTCTTCTCGATGAGGTGGAGGAGGACGGCCGGGATCTGAAGGTGAAGGCCGCCCAGGCATTCCTGAACAAGGTGGTAGACGACGTTTCCAAGCGCTCCCAGCGCGAGGAAGAGCAGCCGTCGACTGCCGGTCAGGCTGCCGGTGACGCCGATGAAGGTGAGAGGGACGGGGAGTAAACGTCTTTCTCGGGAAGGAGGCAGTTGATCCTCTCCCAACGAGTGAGCCCGGTGTGCTTCTATAGGCACCGGGCTCTATTCAATTTCTGTTTGTGTATTACACATCTCCGCCTATCCTCTGTGTATCCATACGAAGATTATTCGGCTACACTATCATACTACAGTGTATGATAGTATGTAGTTTTTGTAGGACCTTCGCAATCTTTTTGTTAGAATGAATTATAATATGAACATGCCCCATAAGAAAAATTTTAACGCCCCAACCGTTCTTACCATATTCGGCGCTACCGGAGATCTCATGAAGAAAAAATTGACTCCGGCATTGTTTCATTTATGGAATCGCGGTTGGCTTCCCGATAAATGCGCGATTGTCGGCTTTGCGCGGAAGGATCTGGGCGATAATGGTTTTCGCTCCATGGCCGTAAATTTTTCGGGTGGGATGGCGGGGATCGTAAAAAAGGACTTTGAATCTTTTGCCGAGTTGTGGAGATATCAACGAGGTAATTTTTCCGATTCGAACAGTTATGCGGCGCTTGCGAGAAACCTTGAGTCGATAGACGAAGCATGGGGAATGTGTTCAAACAAATTATTTTATCTTGCCGTCCCGCCGCAATTCTATGAGGAGATTTTTACTCATCTGGCGAATTCCGGTTTAACGAAGCCGTGCAGCGATGAGACCGGATGGACTCGCGTGTTGGTGGAAAAACCGTTCGGCAGCGATTTGAAAACCGCAGAACGGCTCGACGCCATGCTCGGGAAATTGTTCAAGGAGGAACAAGTTTTTCGCATCGATCATTACTTGGCCAAGGAATCGGTGCAAAATATCCTGGCATTGAGATTTTCAAATTCTATTTTTGAATCTTCGTGGGACGGGCGCGCCATCGAAAAGGTTGAAATCAAAATGCTTGAAGAAGCCGGAGTCGAAGAAAGAGGAGCATTTTACGATCGTGTCGGAACGCTTCGTGACGTGGGCCAAAATCATATGCTGCAAATGCTCGCTCTCATTGCCATGGAGCGGCCTGCCGTATTTGTCGCAAGCGAGATCAGAAAAGCGCGGGCAGCCGCACTGTATGCGCTTCGACCTGTTTCGCGCGATCAGCTTAAAAGAGATACGCGAAGGGCGCAATATATCGGTTATCGCCAAGAGGGTGGCGTGTCACCAGACTCGAAGACAGAAACATATTTTCGCTTGGCAGCTTTTATTGATAATCCTCGTTGGGAAGGAGTTCCTTTTAATCTTGAAAGCGGCAAGCGGCTCAATCGATCCGTAGTAGAGACATTTGTTACGTTCAAACATGTCGATCCTTGTTTGTGTCCGCCGGACCGCCACGTGCAGAATGTGTTGTATTTCCAGCTTCAGCCTAATCAGGAGGTTGCGGTATCGTTTTGGACAAAGCGCCCGGGCGTCGCCATGGAACTTGAAGAGCGCCCCCTGGCGCTCAACTATTCTGGCATCGAGAAAAACGGCGAACTCGTAGATGCATACGAGAAAATTCTGCTTGATTGTATCTCTGGAGATCAGACGTTATTTGCGAGCACGGAAGAGGTGATGGCAAGTTGGAAATTCATTGACAGCGTCCTTGATGGGTGGAAAAATAATGAAGTGCCGCTTCTGGTGTATGAGCCGGGAAGCGCAGGACCTATTGTTTAGAATCTAGAATTTAGAATCTGGAATCTGGGATTTACCGAAGTTGAGAACATGGAAGCTGGTATTCCAAATTCTAGATTCTAAATTCTATATTCCAATCATGCGACTCGGATATATAGGACTTGGGAAAATGGGATTGAATATGGTGGAGCGGTTGCGTGGACGCGGCTATGAAATTTCTGTATACGATCGGTCTCCCGAATTGACACAGGAAGCGGTTCGATTCGGCGCCAGCGCGTCATTTTCGCTTGTAGGCATGGCTGCTCAATTGACCGCGCCCCGCCTCATCTGGCTCATGGTGCCGCATGCAGTAGTGGACGAAGTATTGAATGAATTGTCCCCGCACCTGCAAGCTAATGACGCGATTATCGATGGGGGAAATTCGTTTTATAAAGATTCTGTTCGTCGTGCCAGAGAATTGGAAAAGAAGGGGATTGATTTTTTGGACGTAGGAGTGAGTGGCGGGCCATCGGGTGCGCGCACCGGCGCGTGCGTGATGGTTGGCGGAAAGGAGGAAACATTTAAAAAATTTGAATCCCTGTTTAAAGATATTGCCGCGGAGAACGCGTATGCATATGTGGGGAAAGCAGGAGCCGGTCATTTCGTGAAAATGGCGCACAACGGCATCGAGTATGGCATGATGCAGGCATTAGCCGAAGGATTTGGGCTGTTGAAAAAATCCGATTTTCAATTGGATTTGAAAAAAGTTGCGGATTTGTATAATCATCGGAGCGTCATAGAATCGCGGCTCGTTGGCTGGCTAGAAGGTGCCTATGAAAAGTACGGCATTGAATTGGAATCTATTTCAGGGGCCGTCGGCCACACCGGTGAAGGAGAGTGGACCGTTAAAATCGCGAATGAACTGGGCGTGCCCGTGCCGATTATCGAAGGCGCATTTCAATTTCGCGTCCAATCGAATGATAAACCGACGTATACCGGAAAAGTTCTCTCGGCGCTCAGAAATATGTTTGGCGGACATGCGGTAAAGTGATTCGAAATTATTATCCTGTTCGCTTGACGCTTCGGAGTGGACAAATAATAGTCGGCTCGCTGCGCTGCGCGCAGAACTCGACCTCGTCCCTCCTTCGTCGGGACTCGGGACTCGAACAGGCTGTGCTCGCTACTCGCCTCCTTTATTTGTGACCACTCCTCCGCTATAACGCTCACAGGACAATAATTTCTTTGTTAGAAAAGATCAAAAAACATGCTTGCCTGCCGGCAGGCAAGCCTCGACCCAACAATATATGTTTAACTGCGTAACTCGTATATGTTTGTGAACAAGAAATACGTTTTGTTCATTGCGGTGCTGTGCGTAGGGGCGCTGGCAGGAGGCGTTATTTTTATGTTTCGGCAAGAGACGGTCGCGCCGGTAACGCAAGAAACGCGGGGCGGGGATGACTCTCTTGAGGAATTTGCATTGCAAGCTTCAACGAGCGTAGTTGTTTTGTCGCCTCCACGGGATACAGGACTGCATTCCGTTTCTCCGGCAGCAGCAAAAGAGGAGGCCGCAAAGGCAGAATCCGAGATGAAGCCGGATGATGACAAGCGGTATTGTTTTGAGCGCGTTGCATTGGGGTTGCCGATAGAAAAAACAGATTGGCGGCCGCACAGGAATTACGTCTCCGGTTTTGAGTTGATGCGGCCGTCTGGAATTCAAATCGATCGCGAAGTTGAGCAGGAAGAGCCGGGCAAAGAAGTATTTCGTGTCATCTCGCCGCTGTATGCAAGTGGAACCTTGTTAAAGGCATTTGATTTGCGTCTTAAGAAATACGAAGTATGGATCTCGGATTCGGAAAAAGTGACATACGATGGGCTGTTGAATGTATGGCAGATAGAGGGTCAAGGCGACATCGCAGAAATTGAAAATTGTGTGCCAGGGATTGCTGAAAAAACCGCAGGCGATTGGCCGATCTTCACGGTAGATCGCGGAACCGATACAATGTTTTGGAGAACCCATGCGGTGCTGCATCCGTTTATCGAGGAGGCGAAAGACAGGTTTCCGATTATGCTGGAATTCAGCGTGAACGCCGGTTATTCGGTAATGGATGCGGCTGCAAGGACCTCATTCGAAGAATTTATCAGGGGAGTCGAAACAATGGTTCGTTCCATCCGATTTTTCGTGCCACAATAATTATGTTTTACGACATCTCATTACCTCTCCGAAACGGCACAATAATATACCCGGGAAATCCCGATATTTTGGTTGCGCCCCATCATCAGTTGCCCAAAGATTCAAGCAATATCTCTCGTATTGATTTCGGGTCGCATTCGGGTACGCACGTAGATGCCCCGCGGCATGTGGATACTGGCGCGATGCCGGTGGATCAGATTCCGCTTGAAACATTTGTCGGTCCGTGCCGCGTGTTGGATATGACGCATTGCGCGGATGCGGTGCGTATAGAAGATTTCGAAAAATACGGAGGAGTGAAAGTCGGAGAGCGGATTTTATTCAAAACAAAAAATTCTCTGCGCGGCTTTGAGAAATTTTACGATGATTATGTGTATCTTGACGGCGGTGCGGCGGATTATCTCGCAGAAAAAGGCGTTATACTCGTTGGCATCGACGCCCTCTCCATAAAACAGCGCGGCAGCAAAGACTTCCGGCCGCATGCGTCGCTCCTCGGCAAGGGGATTGTGATTTTTGAAGGCTTGGATTTAGCAAAGGTGCCAGCCGGCAATTATACTTTTATCGGCCTTCCGCTTAAATTTGTCGGCCTCGACGGCGCCCCGGCTCGAGCGGTGCTATTATCTTAAACTCCTCGGAATTGGAAGTAAGAAATTTCATTTTCTTTGAGAACGCAGGAAAAATATAAAAAGTACGCCAGTAACCAAAAACATTATTTCTCCAAAGTAAGTATATCCGCGCTGTATGCCGTATGCGGTAGCCAAATATCCCAATAAAATAGGTATCCATATGCCGTTTAGCGCTCCGGCAAAAGCCAAGAGAGAAAGATAAGTAGCCTTGAGTTCTCGCGTGGGTGATTTTCGAAGTAGGTAGCTTTTGGCGAGCATGAGCTCGTTCCGGCCGTATATGATGAGAAGAACCATGAAGCCGATTCCTAGCCATTGATTTTCCACGAATCCGGAAATCGTTGTAATGAGAAAAAGAAAGGTAAAACTTAGGCCATAATACCAGTTTTCTTTTATCCGTTCGATTTTATGGAGATTGTAGCTTGCGAAAGCCGCAAGTAGGCTGCCGAGCGCGAGAATAAATCCAAAATAAGGAATTGGAATTCCGAGCTCCTGAAAATAAATTTCCCGAAAGTCTGGAATTTTATTAGCGGACGCCGCCGTGACGCCCAGCAAGAGAAAAAGGAGTTGTTGCTTGTTTTGACGGAGCGTGCGTAGAAGGTTGGGAAAACTGACTTTCTCGAGTTCGGAAACGCTTTTTGCTGTTTTTCTGGGAGTGGTGAGGGTAAGGCTTGCCAGAAAACTGATGCCCAAAAGGAATGCGCCGCACAAGAAAGGGATTCGGGGATTTATAGAGTACGTAAGAGGTATGAGAGAGATGATGACAACATTTCCCAAGAGTCCGATGGCTTGGGTTCGTCCCATTATCTTGCTGTATTCATCTTCTCGGTTGAGCTCCAGAAGCGTTTCGTGAAGAAACGCCTCGAGTGTTCCGGAGAGAAATGCAAAGCCCCCGAAATATCCGGCAGCGCCCAAGAGGATTCCCGAAAAATTGGGCCATATGATATAGGCTAGGGGAGATAACGCCATGATGAAATGACCGAGCATGAGAGCTTTTTTATGGCCCATTCGGTCTGACAGGTAACCGCTCGGGATTTCGAGGGTAAGCGAAACAGCCGAGGCGATTGCGGCGACAAGGCCGAACTCGGCCAAACTTAAGCCAGCCACGGAAACCGCATACACAGGAATAAGGGGTAAATACGCGCGTTTGTTGAAGATTCGAAAGAAATAATAAGCGAATATGTTATTTTTTAGCCCCTGTTGGTAATTTTGCGGCATGGAATATGGTAATTGTACCAGGGTATGGCGTTGTTCGGAAACATCCATTTTTAGGAGCAGTAAGTGGAAGTATATTAGATTTTATGCAACAGCTTAGGTGGTATCCGGACGGTGCGCGCGCGCGCGTGACCTTTCCGCAAAAATCTGATATATTAATACCAGCTCTCCCAAATCCGGGTGGGCCAAGGCGCTTGTGACGCCATGGACACGAACAAGGAGACGGGGACATGGGATTTTTTACGCAGTGGCGCGAGAAGCGCAAATTCCGGCAGAGAGAAAACGAAGAGCGTAAACTTCTGAAGAAATATCCGCTTCGCAACGTGTCGGCAACGGTGTTTGTCCGCCAACCGAACGGTTCAAAGACCAGCCTTGAGCATTATCTTGAGGCAGAACTTATCAGCCGCGGAGCGCGTGTCGTAAGCGCCGATCAGCAGCTCGGTATGGAGTTCTTGAAACAGGGAACGTTTGCCCTGCTTGCTGCAGACATCCAGGTCATGCTTGTCGGTACGCTGGTTGTGCAGGACGGCGTTGAGGTCGAGGAAGAAGAATGGCTTGAATTGAAAGAAGATTATGAAACTCGCAAGAGGGTCCATCTGGATCGCTTGGATAAGTGGGAATGTTCTCCGACCTGGGAACCGAAGCCGAAGCCTCTTGCTAAACCTCAAGTTAAGATCCATAGGTATCAGGGGAGACGGCTTCAACTCAGTTATCGGCTCGTTTCGTCGAGCGGAGCTATTCTTGCCTCGGGATGTCGCGAACACGGAGTCAGAAATAGCGGTTTAGAGGATCTGGCATTCCGGACCATTGCTGACAGCGTGTTGGAACAACTGATGAGCGAAAACGTCTGGGACCAGGTCGATCTGTAATAGCGTAGATGCGTCCGCAGCTTGCGGGCGCTTTCCTTTTTCGTTAGACTTCTTCACATGAGCAAATTATCCATCGGCATTGTCGGTCTGCCCAATGTGGGCAAGTCGACGCTGTTTCAAGCAATTACCAAAAAACAAGTTGACCGGGCGAATTATCCTTTTTGCACCATTGATCCGAACGTGGGCGTGGTTGCGGTTCCCGATGAACGGGTGGATGTGCTCGCGCAGTTGACGCACTCGGCCAAGAAAGTGTGTACCACCATAGAATTTTTGGATATTGCCGGTTTGGTGAAGGGCGCAAGCCAGGGCGAAGGATTGGGAAATAAATTTCTCGCGAATATCCGGGAAGCGGATGCAATCGTATACGTGTTGCGCGCCTTTTCAGACCCGAATATCGTCAATACGCAATCGAGCATCGACCCTTCGCGAGACAAAGAAATTCTCGACATGGAACTGATATTGAAAGACGTGGAAACCGTCAGTAAACGGATTGAAGGGTTAGGAAAGGATATCAAAGGGGGAAAGAAAGAAGCGGTGAGGGAACGCGATATCCTTTCTCATGCATTGCAGCTTTTAGAGAAAGGAGAGGTATTGTTTGAGAAAGGACTTGTCGAGGAAGAGCGCCGCGTTCTGAATGGGTATCAATTGCTGACTATGAAGCCGCGCATCTATCTTCTCAACGGCCGCGAAAAAGAAATTCCCCAAAGCACGTCTCGCGAATTTCAAACGCGAGGGTGGCCGTATATCAGTATGGACGTACAAGAGGAATTTGAAGCCGCTGGTTTGACAGTCGAAGAGCGCGTTGCTTTCGGTCTTTCCAGAGAATCCAGATTGGATCGACTCATTAAAACAGCATACGACATATTACATCTGATTACGTTTCTCACAACCGGGGAGGATGAAACACGGGCGTGGACGCTCTGTGAAGGCTCGACTGCTGTGGCCGCTGCCGGAACAATACATTCAGACTTTGCCAAGCATTTTATTAAAGCAGAGGTAATCAACTGGAAAACCCTCATGGATGCCGGTGGTTTCAGCCAGGCGAGAGAGCGAGGACTTATTCGCACCGAAGGTAAAGAATATGCGGTGCGCGACGGCGATGTGATCGAAATCAAGCATGCAGCGTAGATTCAATTCCTCCTTGTGGGTGAGGGCGGCGCGCGAGCATCGCTTTTTTGTTATCATACCATCATGGTTATTATTTTTACCGGTAATGGAAAGGGTAAAACCACGGCCGCGTTGGGCCAGATGGTTCGCGCGCTTGGCCGCGGCCGCCAGGCGCTTATGATTCAATTCATCAAAGGCCCGTGGAAATCCGGCGAAGACTATTTTGGCACCAAATTCCAAATTCCAGGTTCCAGGTTCCAGGTTCAGAAGATGGGCTTGGGGTTTGTGGGAATTTTAGGCGACAAGTTGCCGCGTTCGGCGCACAAGAGGGCCGCGCAAAAGGCGTTGGCGCATTTTAGAAAAGAATTGCGGAGCGGACGATGGGATGTAATTGTTTTGGATGAAGTGAATGTGGCAGTGAGCTTGAAACTGATTTCGTCCAAACAGGTGCTCGTGGCGATTCAATATGTGCCATTTGAAAAGCTGGTGATTCTGACCGGCCGGAATGCGCCGAAGTCATTTGTCCGCCGCGCTGACCTTGTCACCGAAATGTGTGAGATTAAACATCCGTTCAACCGCGGCGAGATTGCAAAGTTAGGAATTGAATTTTGAAAAAGCGGCGCGGCTTGACATTCGGAAGCGCATTGCATATCATGGCGGTAGATTGTCCACCGCTCTTTTAATTCCATAGGGAGCCGCGAGTGATAATCAAAGCGATTATCTATGATTTCGACGGCCCCGTGAATGATTCGTTCCGCGAGGGACTCCGTCGTATTAAATGGCTTTGTGCCGTAAACGAGGTTCGCTATACGCGTGAGGCGCGCAGAAAGCTTACGGAATTATGGGGTATTCCCGGAGCAGAGCTTTTGCAAAGAGCGCTTGATATCACCGAGATTCTTGCGAAGAAGTTGTATTCCGATTGGGAGAAGCTCGATCTTCGGGACCCGATGCCGCTTGTGCCCGGAGCGAAAGAAGCGCTTTTCTGGTGTCGTAAGAACGGCTTTGTAAACGCGCTCCTTACGACGAGGAATCGGCAGAACATCAACGATATTTTTGAGCGGCTTGACCTTCACCGCGAATTCGAAGTTATTTCAGCAAAACAGGATGTGGAATATCGAAAGCCTGATCCGAGAGCATTTCGGTTCATTCTTGAGGCTCTTGGAGAGCGGTTTGGCGTCACAAGAAACACTTGCATATTCGTTGGGGATACCATCGTTGATTTTAATGCGGGGCAAGCTGCGGCTATCGAGACCGTAATGGTTCAAACCGGCCCATTTTTACTGAAACAGGCGCCAAAAGAGTTGAAACTTGAAAATATTTTAAGGTCGGTTGATGAACTCCCTGAGTGGATCATGGAACATCACGAAGGAGAGATCAGCCACGATTATAAGTAACATAATAATACATGCCGCATCGAAAACCGAGGCGGCTTTTTTATTGTTTCGTCCGCAGAATACCTTGCCGCTCTGCGGCGAGGACGTTCGTCCCGAGGTCCTCAGTCCCGAGGGATGAATGCGGTTACGAAACAATACCTCTTCGAGCCTGAGCCTCAGAGCCGAAGGTCTGAGTGAGCGAAGCGAGTCGAAGGGTTTCCATTTAAATTTAAAATAGCCCGATCAAGGGCTATTCTTTTGACTTACCAGAATTTCTCCCAGACGCGCACCATCCGGCTTTGTGTATCGTTCCATGCGGAATGAAAACTTGAATTTCTCGGCGGTTTCCACCCACCAGTCATATTTGCTTCCAAGCAAAAATTCATCATTCAACGTTGGCGTATCGACAAGAAAAACTCCGGCAGGAGTAAGTACATCCAGGATGCAGCGGACGCACTGTTCTGCTTCGGCCCTGTTCATGTTGCTCCAAAAACTATGGAACGGGATGATGATGAGCGGGAATTGTATCTCGAATGAAAACGAGCGCATGTCGCCGATGCAGAAATGTATGTTCCGGCGAATTTCCGGCGGGAGTTTTGCCCGCGCCGTAAGACCGATGGTAATCATCGGGCGCGATGCCTCGATGCCGTATGCGTCGATCCCGTACTCTGCGAGCGCTCGCATGACGCGCGTCCGGCGCCGCAGGCGAGCTCGAGCACCGGAGAGCCGACCCTGCGCGCATATTCGAGAATGAACGGCACATCGTAGAAGTTATCCCACGCGAGGTATCCGCCGACATTCTCCGCCCTATCCTTGTCGTAAATCATTTGGAGGCAGATCCCTTAGTTTCTTGTGCATGAACTACTGCTACTATATTAAAGGAAGTGCGTAAGGTCAATTGCTGGGAAGCTTGCATGGACGTCCGTATGTGATTGGTGTTGCACCGATACTGTGCCTATAGTATGCTAGCGGCATATGCACGTATCTGACACCGCGTTTTATGCGATGCTTTCGTTTTTGATAGGAGTCGGGTTATTTGCATACGCCGGTAATTTTTGGATTGCGGCACTGGCGGCGCTTTTGGCCGCTGTCGTATTATTCTCTCTGCCATATATCGGTTTGCCAGCGACATTTTCATCGATTGGAGAGTCGCCCCGCATGAAATTTCTTTTTTTCTCGATTCTTCTTTGTGCCTCGATATTAGGAGCGGCGTACGCCTCCGGATACGCATCCGTTTCTCGCAATTCCTTTTCGGCGCCCATGGGTCGTATCTTATCGGTTACCGCGATAGTCATCGCCGATCCGACGCAAGGCCCGGATACGCAGACAGCCATACTGGAGTTACACAAGAAGCCTTACGGAGGAAGAGTGTTGATGCGCACGGTAAAGTATCCGGCATATGCATACGGAGATGTGGTTGAACTGAAGGGAGTCATCCAAAAACCGGAGCCGAGAGCTTATGCCGATTATCTTGGGAAAGACCGGATTTACGGGATTGTGTATTATCCTGATGCAAAACTTCTGGCGCGGAGTACGCAGTCTCCGATCAAAGCGGCGCTGTATCGGATAAAAAACAGTTTTGAGGAAAAAATCGGCCGCGCTCTTCCCGTGCACGAGGCGGCGTTTATGAACGGCTTGCTGCTTGGTGAACGGGCTGAATTTTCAGCCAAGTTTAAGGAGAACATGAAGCTTTCCGGAACCACGCACTTAGTCGCATTATCCGGCTACAATATTTCAATTATTGCCTGGTCGATCGCAAATTTTTTGCTTATTATAGGACTGGGGAAAAAACCGTCATTCTGGATTTCGGTTGCGGTCATCATCGCCTTTGTGGTGATGACCGGCGCGCAAGCCTCGGTGGTGCGCGCGGCAATCATGGGGAGCATCCTTCTTCTGGCGGGTTATATTGGCAAGATCCACAGCATCAGAAATGCGATTATGGTCGCGGCATTTGCGATGGTTCTCGTAAATCCGCAGGTACTGCGGTATGACGCCGGTTTTCAGCTTTCGTTTTTGGCGCTCCTCGGCATTGTGTATCTTATGCCCGCGATACAAGAGCGATTTCATATACCGAATGCGCCGACGCTTCTTTCGTGGCGCGAACATGGACTTACGACATTGAGCGCGCAACTGATGGTAATCCCTGTTGTCTTTGGCAATTTCGGCAGTTTTTCGCCCATCTCGTTTTTTACCAACATTCTTATTCTTGAATTGATTCCGCTTACCATGTTTTTGGGGTTTGTTACGGGCCTGGCCGGATATGTTTCGACCACGCTCTCGACCGTATTCGGCTGGGTCGCGTATCTGCCGCTTGCCTATGAAACATGGTTAATCAATGCCAGCGGAACAGTGAGCCTGCCTCTTGTCGTAGAACATCTCAGCCCGTTTTTTGTTGCCGTCTATTATATCCTGGCAGCGGTTTTTATAAAAAAATACTATCCGCGGGATGCCAAAATCTAGAATCTGGAATTTAGATTCTAGATTCTAGGCCCGTTCCATGTTTTCATTCAAAGAAGGCAAGCAATACAATAATTTACTCATTCTTATTTTCTTTTTGTTGATCGCGCTCGATATATTTGTCTGGCATACGGTTATCTCCGGCAGTGCGCACGATGCGCTTGCAATCTATTTTCTTGACATTGGGCAAGGCGACAGTTCATTTATCAATCTTGAAGGCGGAGTTCAGATACTTGTTGACGGCGGGCCTAATAGCCGCGTGTTGGAACGGCTGGCAGAAGTCATGAAGCCGACGGACAGATATATTGATGTGGTGATGCTTACGCATCCGCAGGCGGATCATCTTGACGGCCTTGTCGAGGTGATGAATCGGTACCAGGTTGGCGTGTTTCTCTATAATGGCGACGCAAGTAAGATCGGCGCGTACGGCGAATTGATGCGTACGATAAAAGAAAAAAACATCCCCACGGTAGTTGTGGATGCGAAAGATATGATCACCAACGGCGATTCTCGAATGACCGTGTGGTGGCCACCCGCGGAATTTGTCGCCAAAAACCCTAACGATAGATCGTTGGTTATCGGCCTAAAAACACCCGCGCTTTCCGCATTATTCACCGGCGATATTACATCGAAAGTCGAAAAACTCCTGCGCGGGAAAGGTCTGCGCGCACAGGTGCTGAAAGTTCCGCATCACGGATCAAAGTATTCGTCTTCGATGCAGCTGTTGAAATTAGTGCAGCCGAAAGTTTCGGTGATTGAATCCGGAAAAAACCGTTACGGGCATCCGACAAAAGAAACTTTGTCGCGCCTTGCGGCAGTCGGATCTAGGGTTTTCAGAACCGATACGCAGGGGACTATCAAGGTGGAGGTTTCTGCCGGCGCGATTAATATTTTTGCAAAGAAGGAAGGAATCAAATAAAAGTTGCATTGCCCCATTAAAAAGTGAAAAGGGCGCGAGCTGGTGTGGCATCGCGCCCTTGGAGGAGGACCCGTGTGCTCGACGTACGAGCCGAGAGATCAAGCTTTCTCGTGTGTGTGTGCTCAGTCTTGACAGCACGCGGGTCCTGTTTCGTCGTGGCAGCAAGGAGATTGTCCTTAGCCGTTGAGCCATCCGCTTGCGCACCCTGTGTGCGAACAGGGTCGGGCGGCGCTGCCACGTGGTTGCTGCGATGGAGGCTCAACAGCTGCAGCGATTCCGCTGCATTGGTTTTCCGCCGCACCGGCGGGATTGTTGCCGAAGAGCCCCTGGTCTGGTGGGTGAGGGAATCCACACGCGCGCTGGATGACGCGGGAATTTCCCGGGTGTTCAGCGGGCAGGGACTTTACAGGCTTGGACCCTCACCCATGCTGTGGTTCTGCGGGTCCCCATGCCTTGAGGATCCGATGACCTACTGGGCGGAACCAACGCGATTCCCATTTGGTCCTGTCGCCGGGCTCGCGTTGGTCTTTGGCGTCTCGGACATCTGTGCTACGCCGATGCGCCTTACCGCCCACGTACTGGTCCCTGCAGAAGCAGAGTCCTCATGCCCTTGAGGATCTGAAACCGGCTGGCGTCAACTGGGGAACGCCGGATCAGCTAATGCATTCTCTGCTTCGCAGGGAAATATTGGGGGCACTCGGACAAGGTTTTGAAGCTCGCCGAAGCGAACCACTATCGGATAATAGCCCCCTTCTTGTAGGCACGAATGCCTGATGGGCTGGCCAAGTGAGGGGAAATGGATTGTCGATGCTTAGTGTATAACTATATAAAAATGCATCGATTCTCCATTTGGCCAGCCTACCAGACATTCATGCCAAAAACCCTGTTTTGTTTGCGAGGAGCTGATTAACACCATAATTATAGCAGACCCACAGAATTTGTCAAGACCCTTAATTTTGGGTATCATAAGCATAAATAATCACTTCCAGATTCCAGATTCTAGTTCTATGCGTACCTGGATAGACGAAATTTCTAAAAACGAAGGGAAGAAAGTGGAGCTGTTCGGCTGGGTTGGCAGTCGCCGTGACCACGGCAAGCTTATTTTTATTGATTTGCGTGATAGGACGGGCGTGGCCCAGATCGTGTTTTTTCCCAAGAATAAAGAAGTTTATGAGTCCGCAAGCAGGCTGCGGGGCGAGTGGGTGATACGAATATCGGGAATTGTCCAGCGCAGGCCGAAGGGAATGGAGAATCCGAATATCGTGAGCGGCGATTTTGAAATTCCTGCGGACGAACTTCAAATTTTGGCAGAGGCGAAAACGCCGCCGATCGCAGTTGATACAAACGGAACCGAAATTGGCGAAGATCTTCGCATGAAATATCGGTATATAGATTTGCGGCGCGAGCGAATGAAGCAGAACCTTATAATGCGGCATCGGGCAATCCAGTTTATACGGAATTTTTTGTCGCAGCGCCGTTTTATAGAAATTGAAACTCCCATTTTGGGCAAGTCTACCCCGGAGGGCGCGCGCGATTACCTGGTTCCTGCGCGCCTGCATCCGGGAACATTCTACGCTCTTCCGCAATCGCCCCAGCAATATAAACAGCTCCTCATGGTTGCCGGCATTGAGAGGTATTTTCAGATTGCGCGATGTTTCCGCGATGAGGACACGCGTGGAGATCGACAGCCGGAATTTACCCAGCTTGACGTAGAGATGAGCTTTGTCAGCCAAGAAGAGATATTGCAACTTGTGGAAGAACTGTTCACTTCGTTGGTGGAAACAGTATATCCCCAGAAACATTTTACCTTTAAGCCTTTCGTGCGGCTGTCGTATCGGGAGGTAATAGAGAAATACGGCACCGACAAGCCGGATTTGCGTCGCGACAAGAATAATCCTGATGAGCTTGCGTTCGCGTTCGTAGTCGATTTTCCGATGTTTGAGTGGAAAGAAAAAGAGCGGCGGTGGGATGCGACGCATCATCCCTTTACGCGGCCACAGCAGCTTGGAGAAGAAAGCGTAGACGAGTTACGAGCGCGCCTTCGCGACGATACAAGAAATGTCCTCGCGCATCAGTACGATTTTGTATGCAATGGCTATGAAGTCGGAGGAGGAAGCATTCGAACGCACGAACCGGACCTCCTTGCCGATGTTTTTAAAGTGATGGGACATACCCAAGGGGGCGTCGAAGAAAAATTCGGCCATCTACTCGAAGCGTTTTCATACGGCGTCCCGCCGCACGGCGGCATTGCGCCGGGCATTGACCGAATCTTGATGATTCTTCAGAATGAACCTAATATAAGAGAAGTGATTGCATTCCCGAAGACCGGCGACGGCAGGGATTTGTTGATGGCCGCACCGGCAGCAGTAGACAAAAAACAGCTGAATGAGTTAGGGGTTCAACTGAAGCAGAGCAAGAAGCCGGGCTTAAAGCAATCAAAGAAAAATTAAATATAGCTTTTTGCGCCTTTCGCATCGGCTATTTTGTATAGACACCATGAGGCACCCAAAAGAAGAAAAAACAGTAGTATTGGTTAAACCCGACGGCGTGAAGCGAGGCCTTGTCGGCGAGATCATGAGCCGCATTGAGCGGCGCGGCCTTAAGATTATTGCGCTTGAGATGATCACGATTACTCGTGAGCAGATCGACGAACACTATCCGAAAGACGAGAGATGGATCCGTCGGCTTGGCGAAAAATCCTTGGCAACCTATCAGAAATACGGCTGGGATCCCGTAACAGAAATGGGCACCGATGATCCGGCGGAGATCGGCAAATCGGTTCGCAGCTGGATTTTGGATTATATGATATCCGGACCGATCGTTAAAATGGTGGTTGAAGGAATACACGCCGTTGATATGGTGCGTAAGTTGTCCGGCAATACTGTTCCGGCATTTGCAGAAATGGGGACCATTCGAGGGGATTTTTCGGTTGACTCTGCGGCGCTTGCAAACAAGGGCCGCCGGGCGATACACAATCTCATTCATGCTTCAGAAACCCTAGAAGAGGCGGAACACGAACTGGAATTTTGGTTTGGCCCCGAAGAAATTCACAATTATAAGCGAGCCGAGGAAGATATCATGTTTTAAGGGTTTTTGTGGGGCCCCTTGAGTTTTTGATCAATAATGTGTAGATCTTTCTCCACAACTATTCATTGATTCTTCATTGCAACAGCGGGTATACTATCAATAGAGCTCGTTTAGATTCCGGATCAAGTTGTTTATTAAGGACAGGCCGAATCGCTTAAAGTGATCCGACGTGTCGGATCCGCTGAGGCCGTCCACTTAGGGTTTCTACCCGGGTAATCTAATTCGGGCTTTTGAGAAAAAATTCCCAGCGGGGGAATTTTTTCTTTTTTCAGGTATCAACTTACGACGCTTTCGAGAATTTTTATTCTTATCCTCCCGCTGCCGGAGGAAGCGTTTAGCTCTGCCCTTGCACCGATAGGAATTGTTGCTTGAGGCAGTAAGTGCCCGAAGTCAACATCGCTTACGACCGGAAAGGTGTAGCCGCGCAGGACGTTGGTTACTACCTCGTAAAATGTAAGCGCTCTTCGCCGTTTTTTCAGGAGGTAACTTTCGGGCGGCGCGATAATATTTTTTCCGATGATCATGCCCGCGATGTCGTCGAGCGCGCCGGCGAGCTTAAGGTGTGTCAAGATGTTATCAATGCCCTCGATGTCCTCTCCAATCTCTTCCCAAAAGAATAGTCGATTTTTCCAGCGGAGATTGAAATCCGTACCGACGAGATTTCGGACAATAGTAAGGTTTCCTCCGGCAAGTCGTCCGCGTGCCCTGCCGGGTTTGAAAACCTTCCATCGCGTGGAGCGCGGAATTTCATACGTCGGCCGTGGCTCGAAAAGCGTTGTAACAAGTGAGTTTCGGCTATAGCGGTCAAGGCGATAAAACCATTCTTCGATGTTTGGTCCGTGGAACGTAATCAATCCCGTCTTTTCGAAAATCGGGTTTAGGATCGTTGTCACGTCGGAAAAGCCGTAGATGATCTTCGGATTGCGTCGTATAAGAGAAAAATCGAGCACATCAAGAATTTGATTCGCGGCGTATCCTCCGACGAGATTGAATACCGCCTTGACCTTTTTATTTGCAATCGCCTTATGGAATTGTATGATACGGTCGCGCGGCATGCCCGCCATGTGCTGGCCGTAGCTTTTGAATATCTCTTTGTAATAGACAACGCGGAGGCCAAGACGCTCAAGCGTTTTAACCCCTCGCTCAAAGAGGTTCTTGTTTAGAATTGGATACGAAACGGTGACAACCGCAACCGTATCCCCGTTTCTAAGATGGGGGGGCTTGATTATTTTTGTTTTCATTTTCCAAGGCGCCGCTCCCTTTTTCTATAATCTTCAAGTGCGGCTAGAAGGTCTTTCTCATCAAAATCCGGCCACATTTTTTCAGAAAAATGGAAGTGCGCGTTAGCGATGTCCCACATCAGAAAGCCGCCGCTCCAGTGGGGTTCTCCGCCTGTGCGGATGACGAGATCAACCGGCGGTAAATCCCTGGTGTACAGATGTGCTTTTATGAGTTCCGGCGTAACCTTTAAATCCGGAGCCACTGTTTTTAAGTCGGCAATTGTTTGCACCGCCCGCGTCATTTCTGATATGCCGTCGTAGCCGTCGAAGAGATTTAAAAGGTGCCGCCGGTGCTCTTTGGTTTTTTCGATGATGCGGCGAATTGAGGCAACGAGCGATGATGGTTGAAAAGATTCCCATTCGCCGAACGCCTGGATTCTCACGTCGTACGAATAGATTTCAGGCGCGTCATAGAGTTCGTTGAACATACTCTCAAAGGCTTTGTAGAGAAACTTGACCTCTTCATGTGAACGCTTGGTGAGGTTGTCCATCGATGCCATCCAGGCCGAGACGCAGTAGACGCCCTCATCGAATGCGGCTGTTAATAGCGGCTTGAATTGTTTAAAGCCTCTTTTGTGTCCTTCCCAAATTGCAAGGCCGTGGGCTTTTGCCCACCGCCGGTTGCCGTCAGGGATAATAGCAATGTGCCGGGGATCGGTTCCCATAATGCATTTTATTATACGACTATTTTTGCAAGATGCAATGTGGGCAGCCGTCCGGGGCGATCTCGCTCATCGCCACGTTCCTTGACGATTGCCGGGTTTCTCATGTACTATTTAGATTAAAGTTGTAAGACTGCAGTAGAAAGCACAAATGCCGACGATTAATCAACTAATAAAAAGAGGACGGGCAAAAGCGCGTTCAAAAACAAAAGCTCCTGCCATGGGTCGGTATTTTAATTATCTCCAGAACCGGCCCGTGTATTCGCCGTCGCCGTTCAAGCGCGGCGTGTGCGTGAAGGTGTTTACTACCACGCCGAAGAAGCCGAATTCCGCGCTCCGCAAAGTGGCGCGCGTCCGCCTTACCAATGGCATGGAAATTACCGCCTATATTCCGGGAGAAGGGCATAACCTTCAGGAGCATTCGGTGGTAATGGTGCGCGGGGGACGGGTGAAAGATTTGCCGGGCGTGAGATATCATATTGTGCGCGGCATTCTGGATAGCGCCGGCGTGGAACGCAAACAGCAAAGGAGTAAGTATGGAGCCAAAAGACCAAAGTAAAGGGCTTGGCCTGAAAATTCGAGTCGTAGGCTAAGAATTTTCAAAGCTGCCAAACCTTTATCTCTTCGAGTCTGTCGTTCGACCTCATCGAGTCTAATGACTCTCAGAGTCAGAACGACCTGAGGGGTCTCAGACCCTGAACGGGAGACTCTCAGGGTCGAAGACCCGAGCGTAGCGAGGGATAGAAGGGTTTTGTTACAAAATAGTGAGCGGAGCGAACCATAAATAATCCTTCGCTTCGCTCAGGATGCTCAAATTTGTAGCTAAATTTTTATCGCTACAATTGAGCTCAAAAATTTAGACAAATTTGGCACATGAGAAAAAAGAAAAATTATAAAAGAGATTTTCAGCCGGATTTGGCCTACAACAGCGTTGCGATGACACGGTTCGTGAATTATTTGATGCGGAAAGGAGAAAAATCGGTTGCCGAACGGGTGATGTACCGGACGATGAATCTCGTGAAACAAAAAACGAATGAAGAGCCGCTCGCGGTGTTTGATAAGGCCATCGCGAATGCCTCGCCCGTCCTTGAGGTTGTTTCCCGCCGCGTGGGAGGCGCCAATTACCAGGTGCCCCGCGAGGTGCGCGGTGACCGGAAATTTATGCTTGCATGCCGCTGGATTCTTTTGGCCGCGCGAAGCAAGAAAGGGAGGCCGATGGCGGAAAAACTGGCCGAAGAAATAATTGCCGCATCCAAAAACGAAGGCGTCGCCATCAAAAAGAAGCTGGATACGCACCGCATGGCCGAAGCAAATAGGGCATTTGCGCACTTCGCCTGGTAAAATCAAGCCGTAGGCGAAGATTTTCCAGCTGCGAAATGCAGCATCCTGAGCGGAGCGAATGGATAAGCGCACTTCGCCTGGTAATTTCGATCCCGAGCTTGTCGAGGGAGAAGATTTTACGGCTGCGAAACGGAGCACCCCGAGCGGCATCGAGGGGTTGCACATTTTTCTTGGTAATTTCATTCCTGCCGCGCTTTGCAAGAAAAAGCAGTTATGGAAGAAGCATTATGAAACAGGAGGGTAAGAGCACAGAACATTTTTTAGCCGCAGAGTCGTCACGAAGAGAGTATTCTCTTGAAGCGATCAGAGAGTACGAGAAGTTTTTTCTCAAGCTGGTTGATATGCTTAAAAGGGAGATCGATGATGGCGTCTATTCTCTTTTGGTCAGCGATGATATTGGCGGTCGCATTCCTTCGTTGGCGCTGCACCGTGTTATGGAGCTTCGCAGGGGCCGCGCGCCGAAATTAGTGTTTATCCCCGGTTTTAGTTTTTCCAAACAGCCGAAAAAACCTTACAAGAAACCGTCTCCGGAATTTTTGGAAGAGGCGAGAGATTATCTTGATAAACTGGATGCTTCGCGCCGGAGAACGCTTTTGGTAAGCGAATATGCCGGGAGCGCTGAAACCGTAAAAGGTTTGTTGCGCTTTCTCGAAGAAAATAAGGTGATAGCTGACTTGGCCGTTCCCGTTTCACGGCTTTCCTGGGCGAAGCTTTTTAAAGCAGTTAATGAGCACAGCCAAGACCATAGGCATAATGTAGTTGTAGCCTTTGACGGCAATGAAGATATTCCGCAACTCGATTTGATGTCGGCAGAACTTGCGGGCGTGCTGAGAAAAGTAACTGGAGAAGGCCTTACCGGCCTGGAGAAGAAAACCTCCCTTAGCGGTAAAGAGAGGGCGGTTATCCAGCAGCAAATAAACAAGACGAGGGAGGATGCGTTTTTGCTTGCGGAAAGAGCCGTGGAAAAAGTTTGGGGTAGCTAAGGTCATACATTTGGCAAACGAATTTGAACAATCGAAAAAAGAATCTCATGAGGCCGAGCCGGAGATTCCTCCTGAAGTGCGGGCATTTTTTCGGGTGCTTGATCGTTCTCCTGAGCGAGGACAAAATTTTTGGACAAAGGAACAGATTTTACAATGGAAAGAAGCGGATAATACGATTGACGTGCAACTCTGGCTCGGGTTGCGTGGGTTGATGGATCAGTTAAGCCGCGGCGAGGGCGGAAAAGAACCGATGCAATTTGACAGGACGAAATTGGACGCCATACAGCAATTTGTAATAAGGCGTGACATTGTGGAGGCGGTAGTGCACTTGAGGGATTATTTGATAACAGCAGGTGTTGGCGAGGATATGTTACGCCCTTCAACGGCGCTCTCGTATGCGTACATCGATTCATTGCGCACAATGGCAAAAGGAGGGATTGATATTAAGAAGCGCCGGCCATTTAGATATGACCAAATGAAAAGTAGATATACCCAAATGAATGAATTAACAGGAGAATCCACGAGGCCGAAGAGTAGTAAATTCCCAGACATTTTAGATGCGCGGACCGAAGAATTGCTTCGCGATGTGAGCCAGTTTGAACTTACGCCCGATAAGAAGCAGTTGCGCGAAGAAGATGAGCGGCTTGTGCGCGAAGGAGGAGAACGGCTTAAAGAGCTTATGGCAGATATAGAAGCTACGGGAGATCCAGAAGGAAAATATTGGGCAAGGGAATTCGATCCGAATCAGAAACCGAAACCGGAAAAGAAAATGAAGGACAGGGGCCGCGGTTGAATTAATTGAAAAAGCATGAAAGACGAATCTAGTCTAAACAATGAGCAGTTTTTAGAGGGCGCTGCAGAGCAGTTTCCGGCGCCGGAAGAGGTTGGACGAGAAATGACCCCGGAGGCTGCGGCAATGTCGCGGTATTTGGAGTCCGAGGCGTTTTTAAACCGCATGCTTTCCAACTTTACAAACGGCCTGGAACGACTTACCGAAGGCGAGGTTTCTAGTTGGCACCAGTCAGATTATGTGCGATCGCTAAAGCAGGATATGGGACGCAACGTAAGGCCTGAAAACATCAAAAACCCTCACTCCAAAATACAGAGCATGGTTGATTCTTTCGGCCGTGCGAATAGCGATATGTCCCGAAACGCAATTTTGTATCAGATCATCGAGCGTTTTGCGGCCGAAGAAAGAAATCGGAGGCTAAAGGAATTCAGGCGGAGCGAAGTTTCCCGGTCCCAGAATCCCTTTTTCGATCCCCAAGTCATCCTCAATGAGTTTTTCGCCCCGTTGGACAAGTTTAAGGAAGCCGTAAAGCGGGTGCGGGAGCTTGAGGCGAAGCGGGAAGACTTGAAAGAGCAATTGCGTAAGGCGCAGGAAACTAGGGTGCCAAAGCATTTGTTAAAAGAGCCGCCGTCGGCATTGCAGCAGCAGCTTGGAGCGGTCAAGCGGGAACTCGATCCGCTCCGGACCGTATGCGACGAGGCTCGGGCCCTGGCACAGTTCCTTCCCGATTATAAAAAAACAAAGGATTCTGCGTCACAAAGCACTGTAGGTCAAACGGGGGGCGCCCGATCAGAAGACGAGTTGCTTGCCGCTTATGCTCAAGAGTTTTTGAATGGGTTACGCGTCAGGCTAGAGGAACGAAAGCGCAAGAAGGAGTTATCGAGTGTGCGTAAGAATTTGAAAATGCATAAATAATTGCAGCGTGAACACGTTGAGGGAAGTGCCGAGTGGCGGGAGTATCAGACCGTAGTCGAGGAAGCGGAAAAATTTTTGGACGAAGCAGGTAATTAGACAGAAATCGGGCTATTGAATCAAAAATCCCGCGCGTACGCGGGCTTGAAATGAAATAGGATTTGGGAGATAATTACATTTATGTATTAGGACAGGAGCATCCACTGGGATGTTTTTGTGTTTATGATGAGTAAGGGCTTTTCCACAAATAAATTCCTCAGATTCGGTTTCAGATTTGTCCCAGATTCGGTTTTTCCGATTGAGCGGAATCTGAGGCGTAGCAGAGCTACGGTGAAGATTCTGCGATTGAGGAAAAGCCGAAGATGGGATGAAGATGGAAGCGAGATGGGGGGAGTTATTTGTGGAAAAGCCCTAAGTAAATCATGGCTAGGGAATATCCTTTAGAAAGGACTCGGAACATTGGAATCATCGCGCATATCGATGCGGGTAAAACAACCGTCACTGAGCGGGTACTTTTTTATACCGGCGTTTCGCATAAGATCGGCGAGGTGCATGAGGGGGATACGGTCATGGATTGGATGGAGCAGGAACGCGAGCGCGGTATTACGATTACGGCGGCAGCCACCACGTGTTTTTGGTGCAGGAGCTATCTTTCAGACCCCGAAGGGGCAAAAACAGAAAACGAACACCGCATCAATATTATTGATACGCCGGGGCACATCGATTTTACGGTTGAGGTGAAAAGATCGCTTCGCGTCCTTGACGGAGCAGTGGTGGTGTTTGACGGTGTTGCCGGAGTTGAACCGCAGTCTGAAACCAATTGGCACTATGCGGACGATTACAAGGTGCCGCGCGTCTGTTTTATCAATAAACTTGACCGTATGGGCGCGAGCTTTGAAAAAAGCTTTCGTTCTATCCTTGAGCGATTGACCCCGAATGCGGTTCTGGTGCAAATTCCTATAGGCATCGAGAGTTCATTCGAGGGCGTTGTTGATTTGCTGCGGATGAAGGCGATTCGATTCGAAGGCGATCAGGGAAATACGATTGTCGTTTCCGAGGTTTCCGATAACCTAAAATCGGCAGCAGAAGGGTGCCGCCGGTCATTGGTTGAGAAGATTGTGGAACATGACGATGCGGCGATGTCGGATTATTTTGAGGGGAAAGAAGTAAGCGAGGAGCGGCTCCGAGGAATTCTGCGGAAGGCAACGCTTGAAAATAAGCTGGTACCGGTACTGTGCGGATCTGCCCTGAAGAATAAAGGAGTTCAGCTCGCGCTTGACGCCGTCATTGATTATTTGCCTTCGCCGTTGGACTTGCCGCCGGTGAAAGGCTTTGATCCAAAAACCAATGCCGAACTCGAGCGCAGGGCAGATGACGGAGAACCGTTTTCCGCCTTGGCGTTTAAAATCGCAACCGATCCCTTTGTCGGATCTCTTACGTATTTTCGGGTGTATGCGGGCGTCTTGAAAAAAGGAACGTATATTTTCAACTCGTCAAAGAACAGCCAAGAGCGGGTGGGGCGCATCTTGCGCATGCACGCGAATCACAGGGAGGAGCTTGACGAAATTCAAACGGGAAACATCGGCGCCATCGTTGGCCTTAAAAACACTTCGACGGGCGATACGCTCTGCGATCCGGAGCATCCGATCATTCTTGAAAAAATTATATTCCCCGAACCGGTTATCTCCGTGCGTATCGAACCGAAAACAAAGGCGGATCAGGAAAAAATGAGTTTGGCCCTGCGAAGGTTATCCGAAGAGGACCCGACATTCCGTATGGGCGCGGATCAAGAAACCGGCGAGATGATTATTTCTGGCATGGGAGAGCTGCATCTTGAAATTATCGTAGATCGGATGAAGCGCGAATTTAAGGTAGAAGCAAATGTGGGGCGGCCGCAAGTGGCGTACAAAGAAACGATTCTTAAAACCGCAGAGTCAGAAGGGAAGTATATCCGGCAGTCGGGCGGCCGGGGACAGTACGGCCATGTGCGAATCCGGGTTGAACCGAGAGAGCGCGGAAGCGGCTTTGAGTTTATCGACGAGATTAAAGGCGGCATTATTCCGCAAGAATATATTCCAGCAGTCGAAAAAGGAGTGAAAGAAGCGATCGATAAAGGTATTGTAGCCGGATATCCTGTGGTTGATGTTGCGGTTGCGCTCTATGACGGTTCGTTTCATGAAGTCGACTCTTCGGAGTTTGCGTTCAAAATCGCCGGTTCAATGGCATTTCAAGAAGCGGTCAGAATGGCGCATCCGGTATTGCTTGAGCCCATCATGAGGGTGCAAGTGATTACCCCGCAGCAGTTTTTGGGAGATGCGACAGGAGACTTGAGCTCAAAGCGCGGCAGAATCGAATCCATGGATGATCGGCCGCCGGACGTAAAAGTCATCAACGTGAAAGTGCCGCTGTCTGAAATGTTCGGTTACGCGACGACCTTGAGGTCTCTTACCGAAGGGCGAGCCAGTTTTACAATGGAGTTTGATCATTACGAGGAGGTGCCGCAGAGCATCGCGCAGTTGATTATAGAAGGGAAGAAGAGATGATGACCGTCGCTAAAACGAAAATCCCCGCGACGCGCGCGCAGAGATTTATTTTTTTATGAAGGAGTGATTTGTGATGGCATTTGGGAGAACGGTCCTTTTTCTTCAAGCAGGCGATCCACCTCCGCGTGGGCCTCGATATTCGCTTTTATTATCTGTTCCAGTTCCAGGTCATCGCTAAAGAGAGCTTGGACCAATTCATCTGTGGCGGGCGGTAGCTGGTTCAGTTCCTCGGTAATATCTGTGGAGATGCGAGCAATAGCGATTGCATTTTTAATGAGGTGTCCCCTTCGATCTTCCAGCTCGCGTGAGCGCTCTTCGATATAGCGGGATACGGTAAGAGGAACTTCTTCCCCGCTTCGTTGTTTGGCAGCAGTCCATGCGGCTACGCGCCACAGGAGCTTGACCGCCTCATTGTGCCGTACGATGCGTGTATTAATTGCTTCGAGCGTGTCCGGATGGACTTGGGCGTCGATGAATTTAAGCTGTTTAACTGTGCTTTCAATGTCAATCTTTCTTTTTCTTCTAAAGAGATATTGAAAAACTCCTGCCCCGATAAGGGCGCTCGCCAAAAAACAAACCAGACCAAGCCTTGTATCATATAAGGAAATACTTGGTATGAGTCTTCCTAAGATTGAAAGAATAATGAAAGAATAGAATCCGCCGGCAAAGACGCTAAGATAGGGCTCGGCGATGCGATCGAGCCAATACGGCTTTTTGAAACACCTGAGGCTTTCAGCTGTTATGTTACGGGCGTTTTGGAGCCGGCTTAAAAAAACAGTTTCCTCTTCGAGCGGCTGAATTGGTTTATGGTCTTCCCACTGTTGTCCGGTAGGCAGATGGGCGGTTGAAATCAGCAGCGCCTTTATCCGTTCCGGCCTGTCGATGAGGGCAGGAATACACGTTTCGTCTTGTGGTAGAAACACGACTTTGCCTGACATGGTTTTTGTCTCCTTCGTACAACGGCAAGATGTGATGAGCTGGTAGTATGGTAGCATGAGATTTATCCATTGACAAGGGGTTGCATTATACAATATATTGACTTTCCCGCGCTGTCCGTGTGAATATAGAAATGGTTTCTTCTTTGAAAACTCCTTCCAATGGGAGACGCGGTACATGGACCTGATAAAGAAGCTGGGAAAGGGTGTTCAAATCGCTGAAGCCGAGCGCGATAGGCGTCGGCACGAAGGGTTTGTTGCGGATTTATTTCGCGGGAAGGCGTCTTTTAGCCTTTTGACGCCATGGCACGAATCATCTCATGAAGAGCAGGATAAAGCCGAGCGCATCGCTCAAGAGTTTAAGGGCCTCCTGCGTACTTGCATTGACCCCGAAGAAGTGGACAGGACCGATGAAGTGCCCGGAGAGGCGCTGGAACAGCTTTGCCGGTTTGGCTTTTTCGGGCTGAAGCTGCCCGAGGAATATGGCGGTCTGCAATTGTCGCAGACGAGCTATGTGAAGGTAATGAGTCTTGTGGCATCGTGGTGCGGAGGCACTGCTGCGTCCTTGTCTGCGGCTAATACCATCGGTGTCGGCGGCCCGATCAAGCACTGCGGCACATTGGAACAAAAGCAAAGATATTTGCCCGTGGTGTCGAGGGTTCCTTCGGGCTTCGCGTTTACTGAAAAAGAAGCCGGTTCTGATCCGGCAAGCATGGGGATGTATGCATTGCGTGTCCGAAGCGCCTCGGGAGAGGTGATCGGTTATCGCCTGAATGGAGAAAAATTGTGGACTACGAACGGCCCCAAAGACGATCGCAGATTTTTGTCTCCGCTTCTCTGCGTTATTGCGAAGACCGTTGATAAGCCGGAAGAGTTGTCGGATGAGTCCAAGAAACCGGTTTTTTCCGCATTCGTTGTTTCCACGGATGCCGAGGGCGTACGAGTGGTGCAGCGTTGCCAGTTTGAGGGACTGCGAGGAATGTATAACGGCGTTACGGAATTCAAGGACGTCTATGTTTCCAAAAGCCAGCTCATCGGGGAGCAAGAGGGTACCGGTTTTCGCATTGCGCTCGAGGCGCTCAATACCGGCCGCATCACCGTGGCCGGCGCATGTCTCGCGATCGTGAAGCAATGTCTGCTGATCGATCGTTGGTGGGGATGCGCGCGCAAGCAGTGGGGAAAAAAAATAGGAAAGCATGAGCTTATTGGAAGCGGAATGTTCGCGTCCGATCTGGCCGATGCGTTTGCGATGGAGGCGATGATAAAGTTTGCGTCCGGCCGCGTTGACCGTGATTTAGATGCGCGGCTTGAAGCAGCTGTTTGTAAAGTGTTTGCTTCTGAGCGCGGGTGGCGAGTTGTGGACAATACGATGCAGGCTCGTGGGGGCAGGGGATACGAAACTGCCCGTTCGCTTGCCAGGCGCGGCGATCCGCCGATTCCGGTGGAACGATACCATCGCAGTTTCCGTCCGAATCGAATATTTGAAGGATCTTCCGAGATTTTGAGCGCCGGATACGTCATTCGTGAAGGGGTGGACGAATACAAGGCGCGCGGTGAAGTGCTTTTTTCCCGCGGCAATCTTGGAAAGAAATTCATCGCCTCGCTCGCGTTTGTCGCAGACGTTGCGCGTACGTTTTTCCCTGCGTTCGGCGGGAGCCAACTGCGACGCGCAGTGCATCCTTCGCTTCGGCGCCACGCTCGTTTTGCGGAGCGGTATAGCCGTAAGCTGGCGCGTTCGATTATTCTGAATTCCGCCAGATACCAGAACAGGCTCGTGCACAAGCAGTTGCTGTTTAATCGGTGGTTCTGGATTGTCGCGGAGCTTTTTGCGATGAGTGCGGCCTGCGCTTATGCCAGCTATTTGTCTGCCAGCCAGCGCGATGACCGGTTTTTTTCTCTCGCGGATTTTTATTGCCGCGAAGCGCGCATTCGCGTGCAAAATCTGTTCCGAGCCGTTGCCCGGAATAATGATGCTGCGGAACGGCAGGTTGCAGAATCCTTCCTAAAAGGAAGATACGATAGTTGGCTGAAGGAAGATATTATTTCTATAGTAGACGAGCTAGGATTGAAGGCTGACTATTAACAGCGCATCCGCTTGGAGCGCCGGAAGTGATTATGCACGAGGCAGCACTTGAACCGCTGCCTCTTTTTTATTTGTTTGCTATAATATAAGTTATGGCTGAAAATAACGAAACAAATTCTTTAAGTAGCGCCTCTGCGGCCGCGTTGCCGGAGAAAAAGAAAGCGCGGACAATCTTGGTTCTGGTTGCCGTCGCGTTTTTGATTGTGATCGGCGGAGGGCTTATATGGGGATTTGCGCTCGGCTCGCAAAATCCGGTCGGCGCCGGATGGTATCTGTTCAGTTTTTCGATGGGGCTCACGATGATCGTGCTGCCGTGCACGCTGCCCCTGGCTTTTGTCATTGTGCCGCTTTCGATGGGCAAGGGGCCGGTTAAGGGATTTTCCATCGCGCTTGCATTCGGGGCCGGTATTGTGGTTATGCTGAGCCTCTACGGCGTACTCGCCGCAGTATTGGGAGAGGTTGCAATTGGTACGCTTGGCGCTCCGCTTGAGGTAGTAAAAAATTGGCTGTATCTTGTTGCGGGTGTGTTCGCGTATGTCTTTGCGTTGGGTGAACTCGGCCTTGTCCGCTTCCGTATGCCGTCGTTTTCCGGCGCGGCGCCCATGTTTATCCAGAAGCAATCCGACGTGATCAAGGCGTTTCTTCTCGGCCTTTTTTTGGGCAATGTGGGGGTGGGGTGTCCGCATCCGGCCACGCCGGTAATTCTTACCCGTATAGCGGTTTCGGGCGATGTATTTTACGGCTGGCTGCTCTTTTTGGTGCATGCCATCGGAAGAATCATACCGCTTTTGCTCTTGGCGCTTCTGGGAATTTTGGGGATCAACGCGCTGCAAGGACTCTTGAGGCATAAAGAAAAGATTGAGCGTGCAACCGGTTGGGTCATGGTGTTTGTCGCGGCATTCATTCTGGTACTGGGATTATTCACGCATGATTGGTGGGTGTATTCTGGCCAGCATTCTCTCTTGGAAAAAGTCACGCAGGAGGAGCGTTTTACGACCCTTGTTGCCAATTGGCTTAACGTCGGAAGGGCTCATACGCACGGTACCCCGACCGGCGCCGGTCTTTTCGGTCAGCCGCTCTGGCTTGGCAATTGGGTGCTTGTCGCTCTCTGGATAATTCCGATGTGGTGGCATTGGAAAAGGGAGAAGAAGAAAATTAACGTGCTTCCCGACGCGGATCGGCCTGCGCAGGCAGCAATTCTTCGTTTTGAAAAGTGGTTTACTGTTTCATTAAGCGTATTGCTCGCACTTCTGTTTATCCAAGTGATTCCGCACTGGTTTTTGTCTCACAAGGCGCTCGAAACGGAAATAGAAGAGTCGGTTCCGGCTGTCGCGATGTTGCTTTTCAAAACTCCATCTTCTCCGCGCCCCGAAGAGACAGCAACGCTTACATTCTACCTCAAAGATGACGACGGCAATCCTCTTGAAGACCTCCAGATCGAACACGAGCGCATTTTGCATGCGGTTATCGTGCATGAAGATTTTTCCACGTTTGCGCATCTGCATCCTGAAGACTTCGGCTTGGTTACCGATCGTGTGCTTGCCGAGGCCTCCTTTTCTGTCAACTATGCATTTCCTAAAGAAGGGCGCTATCTTGTTTCGGTCAATGTTCTTCACGAGAACCACGGGGTATCCAAACAATTCTTTGTGGATGTCGGAGCGCGCGGCACGCCGACTTTTCGCAAAGACCTCTCGCGCGTGAAAGAGTTCGGCGGATATCAAGTTCTCTTCCGGCCCCCTCCAGCCGGACTGCGATCCAGAGAAAGCGCATCCATTTGGTATAGAATAGAAAAAGACGGAAAAGGAGTGTCTGATTTGGAAGAATATTTAGGCGCGCCGATGCACTTGGCGATTATCAGCGCGGATCTCTCGTACTTCTTGCATACGCATGGAGAGATTCACGATCCTCAAACGCGCGCGGAAAAGCATACGGTGAATGCTTCAGACAAATTCGGCCCGGAAATAGAAGCGCACGTGACGTTTCCTTTCCCCGGAATATACCAGATATTTTCGCAATTCAGCCGCCAAGGAGAGTCGGTGCTGACGAGTTTTATGGTGGAAGTAGGTCCGGGCGAAGCAGGGAGCGCGGTTATGGAATCAATGGAACCGCATGGGCACTAACATTTCGGTATCTCGATATATTGATATCTCGATATCTCGACATCTCGATGTCTTGACATCTCGATATCTCGACGTCTCGATATGTTGTTATCTCGACATCTCGACATTTTGACATCCCGCACGTTATTGTATAATTACAGTATAGAGCAATGAACCCTCTTGGCGTTATATTTCGCGTTCCTCTCGTACGGTGGCTGGTCGTGCTGCTTGTTGTTTTTTTGGTTTTCGGCGGTTTCTTGTGGTATGTGAATGAGTATCAGCCACAGCAGTATTTGCGGCGCGCGTATCCGGCGTGGTATGCGTTTGAGCAGGCGGTGGCGGGCGCTCGGGAGGAGAATTACCAGTATGATCCTTACGGCATGCTTGAGGCGAGCCTGGGTCGGATCGGCGAAGCGGCAAAGAGGGCTGCAGAAGAATTTTTCCCGCTCAAACCGTCAAAAGGCGATCTGAAAGAGCTGCACAGTAAGTCATTGGCTGTTTTCCAGCAGTACTTGGCTTCCGAAAACACGCTGGAAGAAGAATTTGCCAGCGAATCGGAATATTATTATTCTCTCCTGGCGGAATTGAAGAATCTTTTTCAATCGGTTTCTCCCGATCGCGCATTGCTTGCGAATAATCCCGTTTCGGGAGGAGCGCAATATGAAGACGTGTGGCAGACCTACGAGCTGCTTACGGAAAATGCGGGAAGAATTTTGACGAAAGCGGAAATTGCCCGCGTGCCGTTCCGCTTGAAAGATTTTCACGACGGTCTCGTACGGCTCTTGCGTGAATCAGAGCAGTATGCCCGGGAAGGGATGGGTGAGTTTCGGAGATTTAAAGCGTTCGTTTCCGAAGGGCCGTATGTGACGCTTGCGGGAAAACTCGGCGAGCTCAAATCGCTGACGCAAGATCAGTCTTCTGTCGCGCTTGCCACGAACGACCCCTTCGTCAGTTCGCTCGAAAATTTCAAAACGGCGCAGAGCAATATCACCGTTAGTCGCATTCTTGAAGATGCCATAAAGCAGGTCGGCGTCATTCAGCAGGACGCGGAGCTCACGGTTGCCTACTTTGATTTTTTATCGGCGCTCAATGATTTTTTTGTCCAGTTTGACGATTTTAACCCTCCGCAGCTTGAGTTTGTCAACGGCCATAACACGCTTGCGGCGGTAGCCGTACATCGGCCGTCCCATGCATCCGGTTGGGACGATTTCGGCCGCATGATCCGGTCGTTGGGTTGGCTGGTGAGCATGGGGAAGGGAGTTGTTCCGCCGAGCGACCTTGCGGGGTTCCACGGTAGGGCGATTGCGAGCCTTGACGATGCGCTTTCAGTCGGCCAGCAGGCGTATATCGAGTTTAGCCGTTTCAATAACGCCATCACCGACGCGCGATTCCGTGCCCTTCAGGACGACCTGTTTGATTTGGAAAGTTTGGCGAGGAGGGATTTGGATTTTGCGGAAATATGGAATCTGGCCGACATATCTTCGGCGCAAGCAAATACGGCGGCGTTGCTGGAAGCGGTATCGCTGGGATGGGAATGGGCGCTTAAAAAATACAATCTCGTCCTGCAGTAACGGAATCGTTTAGTTTCTCGATACGGGATTTATAAATCGAGAAATTGAGGGACGAAAGTTAATTTTTCTACACTATCATACACTGTAGTATGATAGTGTAGAAAAAAGTGAACCCTGTTACAACCCGGCCTTCAGCCAGGGGTCTTCGACTCCGAGACTCAGATCATTCGATTCAGAGAATCCCAGACATTCGTCTCTTCGAGCCTGAGGGCTCCTCAGAGCCTGAACGGCCCGAGGACTCAGTTCCTTCGACTGTGAAGTCTTCAGGACTGAACAGCCCGAGGGATTCGATGAACTCGAGGAGTTGATCCTCCTTTCAGGCCGTCCGAAAACTCGAATTTTGGCAATTTGGCCGACGCGAACAAGCCAAAAGAAATACCAAAAATCTCAAAAAGGGAGTTTTCGGACGTTCTGTTTGGCGGAGAAGACTGGGGCTTCCGGGTTGTAACTGGTGAATATATTGCGATTCTGGGTATATCGAAGCTCCGTGGCCTGTAGCCTATTGGAGTTTTTTGTTTTTGAAATTTCTTTGTTTTATCGGGATCCCTTGGTGAGCGGGCGATAAACGCTATGCAGTTTCGCATTGTCCCATTCGTCAAAGAAATCTTTTATAAGCGTCACCATGTCTTTGCTTTCTTCCCGCCTGTTCGTTGTTGCGGAACCCCGATGGCGCAGGAGAACATTCATGATGTCATCCGCGGTTTTTTGATACGCCTTCCCGCCCAGCGCAATGGCATTTGAAACTCGATTGATCGTTGTGTGTGATACCTTCAGCAGCGCGTTGATCTCTTTGTAGTTCGCCCCCGCATGCAATAAAACGGCAATAGCCAGTCGTTTTGCAAGCATTCGTTTTTCGGTTAGGGTAAAAAAATCATTCAAGAATTCAGCCGCTTCCTTCTCGTTTTGCACGCGTATCAATGAACGGAAGAGCTGGTTCATAATTGCGTCTCCTACCTCTGTCCTTGGCCGATGCTTGGATAGTTTTGGCATAGAAATAATGGGTGTTATGCTATACTACTATACTACAGTGTATGATAGTATAGTCAAGGGTATGGCGTCCGGTGCGTGCATAAAGTTGCCTTGCGGCAATTTTTATTTTATCCTTAAGGGACTAAGAAACTGCCGGAGAAATTTTTCTTGGCAGCCTTATGCTCACATGTCAGTTGCCTTATACCGCAAATATCGTCCCAGACGATTTTCCGATATTATTGGACAGGAAGCGACCACGCTGATTTTAAAAAACGCCGCCGCGACCGGCCGCATTGCGCATGCGTATCTTTTTTGCGGCAGCCGCGGTACCGGCAAGACCACGGCTGCGCGGATTTTGGCAAAAGCCGTCAATTGTCTGACGCGGCTCGGGGATGTTCGTCTCTTCGAGCCTGAGACTCTCAGAGCCGAACGGTCCGAGGTCTTCGACCCTAAGGTCTCAGACCGAAGGGATTCAGTCCTGAGGGATGAAAGCTTCGCAGGCGTCGGAGAACCGTGCAATGATTGCCTTGCGTGCGTACAAATTGACGAAGGGCGGACGCTTGACGTGGTGGAAATTGATGCGGCTTCCAACCGCGGCATCGACGAAATTAGAAATTTGAAGGAGGCGGCGGTAGTGATGCCGAGCTTTCTCGGCCGTAAAGTATTTATTGTCGACGAAGCGCATGCGCTTACGAAAGACGCGGCCAATGCGTTGTTAAAACTTTTGGAGGAGCCTCCGCTCCATGCCATGTTTATTCTTGCCACCACCGAGCCGGATAAGTTGCCGCTTACCGTTGTTTCCCGCACCCAGCGTTTCGATTTTAAGAGGCTTCGCAGCAGCCACATCGTGGAAAAACTTAAAAAGATCGCTGCCGCAGAGGCAATATCCATCACCGACGAAGCCCTACGACTTGTATCCCTTGCCGCGGAAGGATCGCTTCGAGATGCAGAATCGTTTCTTGAGCAAGTTGCTTCGTTCGGCTACGCCCTCATCGACGGAGCCGCAATCGAAGAGGCGCTCGGCAGAGTAAACATTGCAAAGCTTAAAGCTCTTGTCGACGCCGTTTTAAAAAAAGATGCGAAGGGCATAATGGCGCACCTTCGCCGTTTGGATGAAGAAACATCCAATATCGCCGCGCTGCACAAAGACCTTATGCGATACGTTCGTCGGCTGCTCGCGATCGCTATCAGCCCTGAGGCTGCTGCCGTGTACGGACAAAGCTTCAGCGATGACGAGCTGCGTTGGTTTAGAGAACAGGCCGAAGGAGCCGACATCCGCTTTTTGACCAAACTGCTCAAAGCGCTCCTTGATGCGCAGCCGCACATCCACTTCAGTTCGTTTCCTATCGTACCCCTAGAAGTTGCGCTCATAGAAACAATCACCCAATCAGATTCTAGCCTATAGTCTTTTGTCACTCTTCCATTACTGGCACACTACCTCTATGGGGTAAGACTCGCCAAGGCGACATTGTTTTGAATCACATCGTTCGCAGGGGTTTTGAGTCCAGCAGAGCGGTTGGGATTCGTCTTCAAATTTATAACATCCTTGCCCGGCCGGACATGGATTCTGCGCATCACAAATTCGCAGTGGAGGGACCATCGTGATCGGCCCAGTTGTTTCTATAATCACTTTAAAACCCTTAAACTCACCGGGAATTTTTTGTCGTAGTTCAGGAGTATCTTCTTCCAGTAATACGCTGATGCAGGGCTTGCCTTCACAGTCCCCAATTCCCACACCAGCGACACCCTCTATCGTTAATAAGTCGAGCGAGAGTTGGTTTTTTGCTTGCTCTATAGTGTGCCATGGGAAAAGACCGGTCATTGCAGCAATTACCAACAGCAACCCAACGACTACGAATGTCGCAAGGCCCAAAAATAACTTTTTTCTCCTAATCATCATATTGAAATTAACTTATATTATTATTCAGATTCGGTGAACTCGAGGAGCTCTGAAGAGCCTTCAGGCTCGAAGAGGACTCAGTTCCTTCGACTGTACTGTGAAGTCTTCAGGCCGTTCAGGCTCTGAAGAGCCCTCAGGCTCGAAGAGACTGAACAGCCCGAGGGAGTCTGAATGACCTGAGTTAATCGAACGGATCGAAGGGTTGCTTCGCCCCGTACCTAAGCTTGCGTATGGTACGGGGTTTCGTAAGAATTCCGCTTGATACCGCGCGGCTTGGGAAGTCAGACTTCCCTTGCCGCGCGGAGCTTCATTTATGCAAAGGGCATTAACTACCACCGATTTGCATAATAATAAGTTGATACAACCATCAGTCAATATTTATGCGATCGTAAAAACATTGACACGACTGATGACTTTGATTATATTATAACTCATACATCATTGAGGTCATCTGTAACCCTCATTATGTCTTAACTCCCATTATAATTGATTAATGGCTATTACCGAATTAATATTAGAGTTTCTGGAAAGCTCCCCGGGCAACTACGGCGCCCTTAGGCGCGCCGTTCTCTACCCGACAAAGCCTCGATATACAAGAATGGGGCGGCCGTCGACCGAAACGACGTTTTCAACGACATTATCAAATCTGAAAAAGCAAGGACTGGTAAAAAAAGAAGTTAGCGGAGCATGGAGAATTTTACAAAAAGGAAAAGAAAAATTGCTTCAGCTGCGGCAGAAAAGGCTTCCGGCACATTCGTTCAAAAAAACCACAAACGACAAAACCCGTAGTACGATCATCGTATTTGACATTCCCGAAAAGTATAAACGGTACAGAAATTGGCTGCGCACAGAATTAAAACTCCTTGATTTTACTCTATTACAAAAAAGCGTCTGGGTCGGCAACGGCCTGCTTCCTGAAGAATTCATTAAAAATCTAAATGATCTGAATATGCTTAAATACATTCACATTTTTGAAGTTAAAAATCCGGGAACAATGACAAAATGACGTTAGTCAATATCTTTGCGATCGTATTTTTGTTGACATGACTTACGCAGTGAGTTTCCCTCCTACTCGATTGATAGCCATTAGCGCTGCTCCAATCGCTGCCCCCTGCCAAGCGATTTTTGATTTGACGATTTTGGTGCGACTCGCCGCAGGATTGACGACAAATCTTTTGATGGTCTGCCGAGCCGGAGCAATGAACAGGTCGTACGTGTGCGCGAGGCCGCCGCCCAAAATGATGATTTCCGGATCGAGCGTATTGATGATATTGGCAAGGCCGACGCCGAGGTTGACGCCGAATTCCCGGTACATGTTCAAAGCTTTCTTATTGCCCTTCCGCGCCTTGTCTTCCAGTTCTTTCGGGTCGTCTACCCCATGTGCAGCAAAAAACCGTTTCGCGGCCAGATATTCCCACTCGAGGGTTTCGAATTTCGAATTTCGTCCCTCGACTTTGCTCGGGACGAATTTCGCTACGGTATGCCCCACCTCTCCTGCCGACCCATGCGCCCCTCGGTAGAACGAGCCGTTTAAAAGAATTGCTCCGCCAATGCCGCTCCCCAGGGTTAAAAAGACGGCTGATTCCTTGTTTTTTCCGTACCCAATTAGAGATTCTGCGTACCCGAAACACTGCGCATCATTTTCGACCCGGAACCGTGAAATGTCGATATGCCGAAATACTGAAATATCGAAATGTCGAAATGCGGCCTTCAAGTTTATTCCGTTCCATCCTTTCATGTTCGCGGCGCGCACCACCGTGTTGTTTTTTACCACCCCGGCAATTGCAATGCCTGTCGGTATGTTTCCTTTGCCGGTCATGCGGTGTTCCAGAATCAGCTTTTCGGCCATTGCAACGGCCGACCGCGGTCCTTCTGTTTGAGCGATGTGAAGACGGGCAATTTTTTTGCGGCGCGAGTCATAGACGATTCCTAATATTTTGCTCGCGCCGATATCGATGCCGATGGAAAGCATGCTTTTATTATATCGAAAATTTCGACATACCGACATATCGATATGTCGAAATCTGGTTATTCACAGTTTCCCAAAAACTAGCAAGGTATATGCTACAATACATGCAATAGCCAAGCCAATGTTGCGCAAAGGACAGCCGGGTCAAATTTTGATGGAAGTCATCGTGGCGGTGGCGATTATTATTTTTGTCAGCGTTTCAATCTCGCTTGCCATCGCGACATCGATTAAAGGCGTCCGGCTCTCGCTTGGCAAAACCGCCGCGCTCTTTTTGTCGCAGGAAACAGTAGAGGCGGTTCGGGCCTTGAGCCTTGAAAATTGGAACAATCTTGATCAGCTTGCCACCAGCTCCGCCAATGCGTATTTTGCCACTACATCTGCGGGTAAATGGGTGCATGCGACCGGAACAGAATCCGTTACGCTTAACCGCATCGCCTATACGCGTTATTTCTGGACGGATGACGTGTATCGTTCAACGTCTACCGGCAATATTGTCAGCGCCGGAGGCGCGTGGGACCCGTCCACGAAGAAACTTACGACGAAACTGACATGGACTGAACCCGGAGCCGGCGCCAACGAATTTTCCCAGGTCAGCTACGTTTCCCGTTACATCAATGATATTTACGCGCAGACCGACTGGTCCGGCGGCTCGCAGGGAGAAGTGGTTGCTACTACGGCTACTACTTCATTTGCCACCTCGACGAATGTCAATTTTGGAAGCACCACAGGAAGCATCCGGCTGGAAACCTTATGACATATCGATATATCGAAATAAGATATAAGCATGAGCATCAAAGATTTCATTAAAAAAAGACCTTATTTGGTTTGGCACACTGACGACGCGGAACATCTCTCCGAAGAAGCCATTGTAGAAAGCGTATTAAATTACGGCGATTTTAATGATGTAAAAAAGCTGCTCTCCATTTTGGGCGTTAAAAGAACTGCCCGCATTTTTCGCAAGCAATTAAAACAAAAGAGAGTTAATTATGAACCAAAAATAATACATTACTTCAAACTATACTTTCAAAAGCATGCATAAAGAGGTTTTAATCAAGCGATGAAGTTATTAAAAAAGAGCTGAGGAAGTTCAGTGTAGAATAAATGAGTGTAGAATAAATGTTTGAAGAAATTAGTCTAAAAACAGAGTCTATTTTTGAGAATCATCCGGCGGTAAAGTTGGTTTATTTTTTCGGTTCGCGGGCAGCAAACGCAAGCGGCCATTTAAGCGACTATGATTTTGCCGTGTACCTGGACGAGCGCGACGAGAAGGCGTGAGGTAATCTGAAGCCGGCTCTCATAATTGATCTAAGCAATGCCTTGAAGACATTTACCGCTTCAACCGCCGGATCGGTTAAGCTGCAGCAATTGTAGCGAGCGTGAAAACAAAAACGTATGATAAACTTTATACACCCGGTTCCAAAAGAAAACAATTTTGCGTTTATAGACAGCAACAATCTTAACCTCAGCATTCGCGATCAGGGGTGGGAACTTGATTTCGGCCGATTCCGAATATACCTCAGTGATAAGTATCGCATCACGAAAGCGTTCCTTTGTATCGGTTATGTGAAGGGCAACGAAGGTTTATTTAAGTATCTACAAGAGAGTGGATATGTTTGTGTGTTTAAGCCGACTCTTGAGTTGCCAGACGGGGACGTAAAGGGCAATGTGGATGCGGAGCTTGTCCTGCACACCATGATACATATCAACGACTTCGACCGGGCGCTAATCGTTAGCGGCGACGGAGATTTTCACTGCCTTATTGAGCATCTCTTGGAACAGAAAAAGCTGCTTGCGCTCATGGTGCCCAACAGGAAAAAATACTCCGGTCTCTTGAAGCGGAAAGATTTTCTGCCATACACTCGATTTGTTGCTGATATCAGAAACAAAGTCCAAAAAAAGAAAGACCCCGACGAAGACAAAACCTCGTCAGGGCAACCTTTCCGTTCGTGATAATTTTATTGTAGCAAACCCACAAACCATGTCAATGCCTTTTATCCACAATAAATCTTAATGAGTTTCGATTAGTGCTTACCAATATCAATGAATATCCATAAATATCAACCAGTGTCCATACGTTTCAAGAAATACCGGCTTCTTGTCTTTTCCGCCGCTGTT
>MHXH01000016.1 GCA_001824435.1 Parcubacteria group bacterium RIFCSPLOWO2_01_FULL_48_18 | reverse complement strand
CCGCGCTGTGTTACACTACAAGAAACCAGATGAAGTCATTAACCAACTCGTTGCGTTAAAAGTTTGAAACCAAGAAAGAAAACGGCTTTTTTAAAGTTGAACGGGGGTTCTAACAAAAAAAACGGTTTGATGTTATCGCGCCGCTGACGAGGAGATTTAATCCCCAGTTATTTCTTTGTAATCTGTCGGGGTTTCATCCCATTCGGGCATGAAAATCCACAAAAGGATGTATACACCAGCTCCGACACCATAGAAAAGAGCAGCACATACCCACACAAGCCTCGTAAGCCACACAGGAATGCCGAGCCAATAGGCTATGCCGGCACAAACGTCACCAATCCATTCATCCTTAGTGACTCTTCGTAATTTTCTCGCGGAAAGATACGCCTTCGCCTTATCAATCCCATCTTTCATATCGAACCTCCTTTGTGTTTTGACACTAAAAAGAATGTAGCATAATGCTATTTCAAAGTCATTGGTTGTTAAAAAATAGGTTCTGGCGTAATCTATTAAAGTGCACCAATTGCAATTCATTCCTGTTTAATTTCAATCAATTCCTCGAGGCAGAGCCCCGAGGAATTAGCCGATTAAATATATGGAAAAGGTTCCCGAAAAAGGGTCGGCGGAAGGCGAACCCGGAAGAAACGGGAAAGCGCTGCCCGAGGCGATCCTCGAAAAATTGAAACAGATTCCCAGGCCCACAAGGACTTTTTTGGGGGGCCTGGGACTCCTTACGGCTCTCAGCGGAGGACAAGAGCTTGCGGCCCAAGACGCCCGAAAGGCGCCGGCGTTTCCGAGCGCGAACGCCGAATCCCGGATTCCCCCATCCGCAAGAGAAGCCCTCGAAAAACATTTTCAGATCTCGGTGGCCGAGAAAGAAACAAGGCGCTTCGTGGTGGTTGTAACGACCGATCCCAAAAATTTCGAGAGAATACTCTTGGGCTCCAACTTGCTCACGACGGTTACAATTTTAACGTCCGCTCCTCCGGAAGCCCGGGGCCTGTTCATCCCGACAAAAGAAGCGCGAACGAAGGAACTCCAAGATTTTCTCCAAAAACAGAAACAAAAATTAGGCTCGGTAGAATTCGCCATTGATAGCACAGAGGTTAAAAGCAGCCTGGGGCAGGAAGACTATTACAAAATCATGGAAACCGCGTTCGGAGAATCTCTTAATAAGATACTGGCCGTTATTGACACGGTTAAGGTTATCGATTCGCCGGAGGAGGAAAGAAAAATACCGGAAGAATACGACATAGAAGGTTTTCGGGCCGCCCGCCATATAAGACGAGGCGGTTACTCCATAATAGAGGTTGAGCAAACCTACCTGCGGGAAGAAGGAAGTTTGTGGAGCGAAGCTCGGCTCATCTTTCACGAACTCGGCCACGCTTTCGATCCGGCAAGCCCTTACGGGATATTCAACGACGGCATAGCGAAAAAGGCATTGAAAAAGATGGGGCGGGCGCCGGTTTACTGGAGAATGACCATGATAGAAGACATGACGGCGAGAAACGATACGGGCGAAACTATTTTCTACTATCCCCAACAGATCAAAGACTCCGACATTAGGGCTACCGAGGATTTCGCCGAGAGTTTTGGCAGTTATTTTATGAATGCAAAATGGCTTTTCGAAAGTTCGCCGAACCGCTTTATGGCAATTGACGAGATGGTGAGATCGTATTTAGGCGACTCCGATTGGAATATATTTGAACGCAGTGAAAAACTAAGGGCTTATATCGAAAGAGTCCAGAAAGATTCCCGGGAATCATTCTATGCAACCGCCGGACAAATCGCTCAAAATATTCGATAGGTCTAACCGCAGATTTATCGGCGAAATCGTCATAAAAGACGGGGGGTTCATGCTCGTTCCGGATTCGAAAAACAAAGAATTCGGCGTGGAAATCGAGAGACAAATTTGGGAAATCACTTCTAAAAAGCCCAGGCTAGTTTATGCCACGGGGGAAAAGAACGGCGTTATAAAAGATTTTTTTGGAAATCTGCCCCTGGGAGCCAGGGAAGAGAATTTCGGCATTTTGGAACAAGAGCTGGGCATTTTCTTTTCCTCTCTTCGTTTCATAGAAATGAGCCGGAGAGACGCCGGCCCATTAAAAGGCGAATTAAAAGACAAAATATTCAAGGTTTCTTGTTTATCTCCAAGCGAAAAAGAAAAACTCATCGGAGAAATTGAGAAGGCCGACGTTAATGAATTGGCACTAATCTCGGACGACTTAAAGATACTGGAGAGGTTAACTAAATGAGAAGACCGCTTCGGGGTAATCAACGTTTGGAAGACTCAAGGAAACGAGACAACGTTCCCACAGCTATCCCACTTACCTCGCTCTCATCGCCACCATATTTTTCTTCCGACGCCTTTTTCTGCTGAACGCGATCGCGAATCGGTGCGCTTCGTTGCGAATTTGTTGAAATAGCCGTTTCGACGAAAAAATAATTTCCCGCGCATTTTTCTTGGCGCCGAGGATAATCAGTTTGTCCTGCTGATAGGCGGCTGCGCTGTGGCCGCCGGTTTTTGCGAGGCCGACCACCGGAACCGAAACATTGTATTTTTTCAAAATGTTTTGCCCTGCGCGCGCTTGCGCGACACCACCGTCCACGAACACAATGTTCGGATATGGCCATTCCTTGTGCTTCAGGCGGCGCGCAAACACCTCCTGTAACATATCCGTATCGCTTTGGGTTTTCGCTCCCCGTATTTTGAATAATCGATACCGCGAAGGGTTTCTGGCTTCATTTTCAAAAACCACCATCGCGCCAACCGGCTCTTGCCCGGAAAGATGAGAAATATCATAGCCTTCGATGCGTACGCCGCCCTTGTTGAAAATTGAAGGTCGAAAGTTATCGGCAGAAATGAGCGCGACATCTCGGACGTGCTTCAACGCTTTAATTTTTTCCGGGTTTTCTTTCTCCAGTTTTCTCAAAAGCCGCTTGCGCTCTCCACGGAAAAACAACGCGAGGTTTTTGATATTGCGGCCGTACTCTTTCACGCCGATTGCTCCGACACAAACGCCCGGACACAACCCAATTTGATAATAAAAGCACGGTTTTGTGTCGGACGCGCATGTACTGAACGGAAAAATCTTGCGCGCAATTCCCAGGGCGGTGTTCAGAAGACGGTAATTTTGATATGGGCCGAATACTTCTCGCGACAGCGCGCCATACTGTTGGAGCTGCCGACCGCGGACAATAACCGGTTTCGGATATTTCCCTTTGAGAATTACAAGGTAGACGAACGAGCGGTCATCCCTGTCCCGCACATTATATTTGGGCCAGTATTTTTTTATTAGATTTGCCTCAAGAATAATCGCTTCCAGGATAGTAGAAGTTTTTTGATAGGTAATGCTTGCCGCCTCTGAAACCATTTCGGCAATCCGAAAGTCACGCTTGGCGAGAAAATAACTGGCCACCCGCCTTTTTAGCGATCCTGCTCGGCCGATATACAACGGCCCCTTTTTCTTATCTAAAAACAAATATACGCCCGGAGAGTTCGGAAAGAACTTTGCTTTATTTTTTAAGCCCAAAATAGTTGACACCTCTTGTCTTCCATGCTAATATTGTTACGATCGGGTGGTTCTTTAACATTATGTCCCGGCAGCAATGTGGGCAATACCCCTCTACTACTATCCTTGGCGAGGTAGGGTGTGCGAAGCCGAAAGATCTCACCTGCGTAAAACTTCCGTGAAGTTTCTGGACAAGCTCAAGATGACGAAAAGAAAATGTCGTGCCTACATCGCTGCTGAGACGGCAGCCGGTTGAGAGTCTTCTTGGCCGCAACTCTCGTGACGGGAGGTACAACGGTGTCGAGAACAAACCATTCTATCACCGCCTCACAGATGACTCCGCTGGAACTTACTCGTGAGGCACTGCGCGTGATCTACGGAATCCGATTTCCTGACGAAAAGGATTGTGGGAACGAGGGCGTCGTGATTACCGGCATCCGATTCATTCGTGTGGATGTGAATGTTAGGTTTCATGACAAGCTCATGTTCGGCGCTTCAAAAGCTGTCCGTAGAGCCGAGGTTAAGGGGCTCGTCGACAGTTTTAGAAATCCGTGGTGGCACAAGAAATTCAAGGCCGTTTTTCATCCCCATAGAGGCAGCTATGATCTCGGTACGTTTCAACTGGATACCGGCGATGGCTGGCTTTACGAGTTTCGTTTTAACAAAGACTGGGTGCCAAACAACGTAGAATGGTCAAGCCCCTGGTCATATACTGCAAGGATTGCGGAAAGTTAAGGATTCGCAGTCGAATCTGATTAACCTTTCATGATGGTATATATGCCTACCGGCTTCGCGTCGGTAGGCTATTTGCTTTATGAGCCCCACCTTCCTTTCGTGTCAAATAACCTTTCAGGTATCTGCCCGTATACGAATGTCTGTTCTTCGCGATTTCCTCCGGCGTTCCGGTGGCGATGATTTTTCCGCCGCGACCTCCTCCTTCAGGGCCCATATCAATGATGTAATCCGCGGTTTTAATCACGTGCATATTGTGTTCGATCAGAAGAACGGTATTCCCTTTTTCCACCAACCGATCTAAAACCCGTAACAGCATTTTCACGTCGTGGTAGTGCAGGCCGGTGGTCGGTTCATCCAGAATGAATACAGTATTGCGCGCAAGCGGCCGCGCCAATTCTTTGGACAATTTTATTCGCTGCGCTTCGCCGCCGGAAAGCGTCGTCGCGCTCTGGCCGAGTTTTATATAGTCAAGGCCGACCTCCCGCATTACCTTCAGCTTATCCGCAACAGTAAATATGCCCTCAAACAGCTCATGTGCGTCTTCAGCAGTCATGTCGAGCACTTCGGCAATATGCTTTCCTTTGTATTGTACCTGAAGCGTTTCGCTGTTAAACCGCTTGCCGCGGCAAACGTCGCACTTCACCAGCACGTCAGGCAAAAAGTGCATCTTGACGATTTTCGCTCCTGCGCCCTCGCACGCTTCGCATCGGCCGCCTCCGCCAGCTGGCCGAACGTTGAAGCTGAATCTGCCCGGACGGTACCCGCGCTCCCGTGATGCCGGAAGCATGGAAAAAAGATCACGGATCGGCGCGAATACGCCGGTATATGTCGCGGGGTTCGAACGAGGAGTTCTGCCGATCGGCGATTGATCCACCTCTACGACGCGGCTGATATATTCAACTCCGGTTACTTTCGCGACATGTTCAAGGTCGCCGAATCTTCCGAGTTTCAATTGCAGATTCTTGTACACGATATTCTCGAGCAGCGTTGATTTGCCGCTTCCGGAAACGCCGGTAACGCAGACCAACCTGCCGAGCGGGATTTCAAAATTGAGATTGTTAATGTTGTTTGCATGAGCGCCGACAAATCCCAGCCATCCTTTATTTTTCGTGCGCCGAGTTTGTGGAATTTCTATTTTTTCGCTCCCGTTCAAATACTGCAGCGTGAGAGATTTTTCTTTTTTTGCTTTCAATGCTTCCGGAATCGGACCGACTGCCACAATCTCTCCGCCGCGCCTCCCCGGCCCCGGACCGATATCCACCAAATAGTCGGATTCGCGGATGGCCCGCTCATCGTGTTCAACCATGATCACGGTATTGCCGAGATCGCGCAAATTTTTAAGAATTTTGAGTAGCCGTTCATTATCGCGTTCGTGAAGGCCGATAGTGGGCTCGTCGAGCACATAGAGCGTGCCGGAAAGTTTTGATCCAATCTGGCTGGCCAGCCGGATGCGCTGCGATTCTCCGCCCGAGAGCGTGCCGGCCTCGCGATCCAGCGTAATATAATCGAGGCCGACCTCAAGGAGAAATTCAAGCCGCGAAACAATTTCTTTCAACAGGTTCGAAGCGATGATCTTTTCGCTCTCATTCAGATGCGCCTCAAGCGTGCCGAAAAATTCATACGCCTTATCGATCGTGAGCGCCGAGAGATCCGCAATGCTCTGATGGCGTATTTTGACCGCAAGCGATTCATTCTTCAGGCGTTTACCCTTGCACGTTTCGCAAAGAATCGAAGGATCGAAATAATCGTGGCCAATGCCCGAACACGCTTCGCACGCGCCATACGGGCTGTTAAAAGAAAACAGGCGCGGCTCAATTTCCGGAAACGCAAAATCGTCGTGAGGGCATGTCCAGTGAGAGGAAAGCAATAATTCATTTGCAGCCTCAATATTTTGGACATCGGACGTCCTAACCTTGCGCAATTTCTGGACATCCGCTGTCTTGATATTCGGGCCGTCAAAAATTACATTCACCAACCCCTTTCCTTTATCAAGTGCGGTTTCCACTGCTTCAAATAATCGTGGCCGATCATTGATCGCCAGCTTATCAACTACCGCTTCAATGGTGTGCATTTTATATCTTCCCAGTTCAATGCGTTCGTGGAGAGAATGAAATTTACCGTCAATCCGCACCTCGCCAAACCCTTCCATGAATAAATCTTGGAGCAATTGAAAATATTCTCCTTTCCGTCCGCGCACCACTGGCGCTAAAATCATAGCATATTCACTTTTCCCTTTTCGCTCCTCGCTTTTCGCTTGTATTGTTTCAACCATTTCTTCCACGCTCATTTTATGGATTACTCTTCCGCAGATCGGACAGTGCGGTTTGCCGATGCGCGCAAACAATACCCGCAGATAATCGTAAATCTCGGTAAGCGTTGCCACGGTAGAGCGGGGATTGTGCGAATGTGCTTTTTGATCAATTGAAATTGCCGGCGAAAGTCCTTCGATATCGTCAACATCCGGCTTTTCCATCTGGCCCAAAAACTGCCGCGCATACGGCGAGAGCGATTCAATGTATCTTCGCTGACCTTCGGCAAAAATAGTGTCAAACGCCAAAGACGACTTCCCGCTACCGGAAAGGCCGGTAAAAACAATCAATCTATTCTTCGGTAGCTCAAGGCCGATGTTTTTCAAGTTATGCACCCGAGCGCCTTTTATAATGATTTTTTCGGTTATTGACATACTACGAATTAAGAACTATCTATTATTTAAGCCAAATTTTCGGGGTATTGACAAATTCTGTAGATTTGCTATAATAGATTCAGAATCTTGGAGCGGTGAGACCCAAGATTGCTAGAAAAACGCCATGGGAAGTTTTTAGAAGCCTGACCCGGGCATCTCACCACCCCCGCTGACAACGTTCAGCGGGTCGATTTTTTTTCACATTCTTTCTCCTTATTGTTTTTTATAAAACTTACGAGAATTCTCTTACTTCTTTCTCGACCGTTTTGGGCGTAATATTATGCTTTTTATTGTATGCAAGCTGAATCTTCCGGCGGCGGCTGCATTCTTTTATTGCGCGCTTCATTGAACCGGTCATCGTATCGGCATAGAGGATCACCTTGCCGCGGACATTGCGGGCCGCGCGGCCCATAGTTTGAATCAACGATGTTTCTGACCGTAAAAATCCTTCCCGGTCAGCATCCAAAATTGCAACCAAGGTTACCTCGGGCAGATCCAAGCCTTCGCGTAAAAGATTGATGCCGACTAAAACGTCAAACTCGTTTTTTCTAAAATCCTGAAGTATTTTTGTCCGTTCCAGGGTCGGCGTATCACTGTGCATATATCGCGCTCTAAAACTTTTTCCAAGAAGAAATTCGGTCAACTCTTCTGCTGTTTTTTTGGTAAGAGTATTAATGATTGTCCGGCCGCCTTGGCTGGAATTTTTTGCCGCCTCCTCCATTATGTCGTCAATTTGACTCCATTCACTTTTTGGTTTTTGGTTTCCCCCCGACCTGAGCTCGGGACGAAGGTTGATTTTTGGTTTTTTTACAAATACCGGCCTTATTTCGATTGGCGGATCAACCAATCCGGTAGGCCGCACAACCTGTTCTACAACTTGCGAAGAGCGTTTATGTTCAAACGGCCCCGGCGTCGCCGAAGTACATATTACTTGACCGATCCGCTCTTCAAACTCTTTAAAATTCAATGGCCGGTTGTCGAGCGCTGACGCTAGCCGCCATCCGTGTTCAACCAGAACCTTTTTTCGTGAAATATCCCCTTCGTACATGCCGCGGACCTGCGGTACGGTTATGTGCGATTCGTCAATAATCGTGAGAAAGTCCGGTTTGCCGTTTTCATCGCGCGGGAAATATGAAAGGAGCGTTTCCGGCGGCTCTCCCGGAAGCTTTCCGCTGAGATGGCGCGAATAGTTTTCAATGCCGTGGCAATAGCCGATAGTTCCAATCATTTCCAAATCATACTTTGTGCGGCGCTCCAACCGTTCTGCTTCCAACAAAAACCCTTTCTTGTCGAAATACGCCAGTTGATCTTTTAATTCCGTTTTGATGTCGCGGACTGCGCGCTCGCGCTCCGGCGCAGTAGTTACAAAATGTTTCGGCGGGAAAATCAAAAGATCGGAAATCGATTCTATGGTTTTGCGCGTCAGGAGATTCGCAATATCTATGCGGGCGATCTGTTGATCCTGCAACACGATGCGATACATAATCTCTTCCGCGGGCGGCGCCAATTCAATCGTCTCTCCCCGCGCGCGGAATGTACCACGTTTCAACACCGTATTGTTCCGTTCATATCCCATACGGCTGAACTGCCGGATGAGATCGGCCCGGCTGATCAGCTGGCCGAGTCCGAGTTTTAACGCGCCGCCGAAATAATTCTCCGGCACGCCAAGATTGTAGATGCACGAAACGGACGCGACGACAATAACATCGCGGCGCGTCATAAGCGCAGAAGTCGCCAAATGCCGGAAACGATCAATTTCTTCATTAATCATGGCTTCTTTTTCAATGTACGTATCGGTCACGGGCAGATACGCCTCCGGCTGATAATAATCGTAATACGAAACAAAATAACACACCTTGTTGTGCGGGAAAAAGTATTTATATTCCTGATACAGCTGGGCCGCGAGCGTCTTGTTCGGCGCAATAACCAGCGTCGGCTTCTGAGTTGCCGCGATGATGCGGGCCGCCGAAAAAGTTTTTCCTGACCCCGTAACTCCCAAAAGCGTCTGATAGCGATATCCCTTTCTTAGGCCCGACACGAGCGCTCGTATCGCCTTAGGCTGATCGCCGGCCGGAGCAAACTTCGATTGTAATCGGAAAAAAGTGTTCATTAGACTCATTGGAAAACAATGCTCCAAATACCAAACGCCCCCGCTTACACAACATAGGGGGTGGACGAATTATTCTATGATAGCACGGCCCTCGGATAAAAACAAGATAACTCCTCTCTTCTTGGAAAGAAAGAGTTTCCTTTTTTCGTTCGTCATTGTGGGCCGTAGGAGCCTGGCCAATATCTTTGCGATCGTAAAAAATTGACTAATGCTTAAAGACAAATCGTCCTCCCCGGCCGTCTATTTCTTCATGGATGTTTTATGTATTTTCCGATAAGTCTTTTTAGATCTTCAGGGTTGTTCTTTGCGAGGACGCCCCTGTTCTTTCTTCTGATTATTCTGCGGAGCGAGCCGGGCACAGTAAGCTTTTCTTTAATTTGTTTTTCGACGGCTTCCGGAAATTTTGCGGGATGGGCGGTTGAAAGGACAATTATCGGATCGTTTCCCCGGCCCGATTCGCGATACCGAAGCCCTGCGGCAATTCCTACCGCAGTATGGGGATCGGCGATATAACCATATTTCTCGTATGTTTCGTGGATGGTCTTTTTTGTTTCACGATCTGTCACTATGGCCGCGTCTAAATCTTTTTGCAAAGACTCCCGGTTATGGCCATATAAATCAAGGATCCGCGCGAAATTGCTTGGGAGTCCCACGTCCATTGCGCTTGAAAGCGTGCGCCTCGTTTTTTTCACGGGAAGGCGGCCAGTCTTTAAATATTCCGGCACGCCGCTGTTTATATTTACCGCCGCGATGAATTTTTTGGCCGGAAGCCCAAGTTTTTTTGCAAAAAGCCCGGCGCATATATTCCCGAAATTACCGCTCGGGACCACAAAAATAGGAACTTGACAGCTCGATAGCTCGACAGTTCTACGGCTTTGAAGCTGCGCCCAACCGAAGAGATAATAAAACATCTGCGGCAGTAGACGGCCGATGTTTATTGAATTGGCGGATGAAACGAGAGCCCTTTTTCGAATATCGGGATCGTTCAAAAGCTGTTTTGCGAGCTGCTGACAGTCGTCAAAATTCCCCTTAATTTCAAACGCCGTGATATTTTTTCCGAATGTCGTAAGTTGTTTCTCCTGGTTTCTGCTCACGCGACCCGAAGGATACAGAATGAACACGCGTACTCCGGGAATATTAAAAAAACCGTGCGCAACCGCGCTTCCGGTATCTCCGGACGTAGCCACAAAAATATACAATTTCTTTTTCTGGGAACGGAGGTAATATCCCATTGTACGCGCCATAAATCGCGCGCCGAAATCTTTGAAAGAAAGCGTTGGGCCGTGAAAGAGTTCCAGCACATATACATTGTCGTTAAGTCGCACAAGCGGTGCCGGAAAATTGAATGCATCACGGATGATTTTTTTAAATGCTGGCGCCGGTATGTCTGTGATAAAATGACGCAAAAGATCAAATGCAACGCGACCAGAGCTTGTTTTTTCGATATCATTCCAAAAAGAAATAGGAAATTTCGGGAACGACTGCGGCATGTACAGGCCTCCGTCCGGCGCAAGACCACGGAGAAGCGCTTCTTTAAAAGTAACAAGCGGAGCGCGTTTGTTGGTACTGTAGTATTTCATGCGTCTTGAAGAATTCTTTTTACAATTTCCTGTTTACGCAGGTTCAAACAATCAACAGTATGGTGGGCAGCCGCTTTGTACTGCGGCGCGCGTTCTTTAAATAATCCTTCAATCCCTTTTTTGGCAAGCCCCACAATGCCGCGGTCGTTGATTTTTTTGCCGAGGCGTTTTTTTATTTCAGGAAGCGGAAGCGCAAGATAGATGACGCGCGTTTCACTGCGGAGTTTTTCCATCGCCTTCGGCGAATAGATAATGCTCCCGCCCGGCGAGAATACAAGGTTTGAAAAAACAAGTCCAAGCGTATGCGCCTCTTCACGCGCAAGGAGCGTTTTCTCTCCGTCGAATTCAAGAATCTCCGCGTGGCTCTTTCCATCTTTTTCTTTAATGACGTCATCGAGGTCGACGAAATTCCAATTCAGCCGCCGCGCAACGAGCCGCCCGATAGTCGACTTACCCGACCCCGGCATGCCGATTAATGTGATGCTTTGTTTTGTGTTGGTACGCATTATGTGAACGGCGACACCCTCATTCCATTCCTACGCCCCGTGGCACCTCTTATATTTATCCCACTCAGCGAAATGTCGCGGGAATTTACGACTTCACATTTCCATTATCCCTACCACATAACATTCTAATATTCTCAAGAATGTCGGAGCGTCACGATAAACTTATAGAACATTCTGCCATATGGCGAGAGTGTATGGCGGACAAACCGTCCGTGGTATTTCTTATTTATCAAACCGGCTTGGACGAGCCGGCGCGTATGTTCGGAAAGCGTTTTAAAATTGCACGAAACGATGCGCGATAGGTTGTCCAGCGTAACTCCTTCGTGTTCGGCGATAACCATAAGAATCTCAATGCGGCGGTGATTTGCTACGCCCTTAAAGTGCCGTTCCATTTGTTTTTGATTTTTGACTTTGTCCGTCATGTCCTGCCACAATATTCTGACATTCTTGAGAATGTTAGAATATTATTGAGATACTCGAAAAATCGGAGATCCGCAATGCTGTTTCGTAGTACAAGTATAGAATTACCGCTGGCGACCTCATCAGATTACTATGAGAAACGAGAACGAACAAGATAACCCTTTTTATACAGCAACTCAGCGTTAAGAATAGCTGCGCCGGCAGCTCCGCGGATAGTGTTGTGGCCGAGAACCGCCATCTTATACCCAAATACAGGGCATTCACGGAGGCGGCCTATGGTTATCGCCATTCCACCTTCGCGGTCACGGTCCAGCCGCGGTTGCGGCCTAAAATCATCATCGAGATATATAAGCGGATTTTGGGGCGCAGAGGGCAATTTTAGTTTTTGCGGCTCGCCTCTGAAATCTCGTATCAATTTTTTAAGCCGCTCGACCGATGTTTTTTTTGCGGTTGTAAACGAAATATTCAAAAAATGTCCATCTTGTACTGCCACTCTGTTGCACTGCGCTGAAATCGGAAATGCGGCGAATTTCACTTTTCCAGCCGCAAGTTTTCCCAAGAGTTTCAACGGTTCGGTTTCTACCTTCGGCTCTTCCCCAACGATATATGGAATGAGGTTGTCCACAATATCTATAGAGGCGACGCCGGGAAATCCGGCGCCCGAGATCGCCTGCATAGACACCACAGAAACTTTTTGGATTCCCACGGCGTCATAAATAGGTTTAAGCGCCATTGCCAGCGGAATTGCAACACAGTTGGGATTGGTAACGATAAATCCGGACCACTGCCGCCTTTTACGTTGTATATCAATGAGCCGAATATGGTCCGGATTAATTTCGGGGATAAGGAGCGGTACGTCTTCTTCCATGCGGTACGTTTTGGTATTGGAAATAACCGGAATACCGCTTTCCGCAAAAGACCTTTCGATGTCTTTGGCCACTGCCCCGTCCAATCCGGAAAACACGAAGTCCGCTTGCATGGCGTGCGGGTCGCATTGGGACACCTTCGTTCGAGCGACATTTTTTGGGATATCGACTTGCTGCTTCCATCTTCCGGCAACCGCCTTTTCGTACGTTTTTCCGGCTGATTCTTCAGACGCAGCAACAGAAACGAGCTCAAACCACGGATGGTTTTGAAGCAGGACAATAAACTTTTGTCCCACAATGCCTGTCGCGCCCAATATGCCAACTCGCAATTTACATATTTTGGGGATTGACATGATATTAATGAGGTGCTATAATGTAATCGTTCGGACCGCTTGATAGTTAGCCCACCAAAGACACGAGGAGAACTCCGTGAATAACCTTGTCGCAATCATCAAGCTTGACCGCCAAAATGAAGTCATGAGCATGCTTGGCCTTAACCCTGATTTCTACTCTGGTTTAGGTTTGGCTATCCGGGTTGAAATCGTTGATGGGCGCATCCGTTCCGCTGGCGGGAATGTATCGGGCTTCCTTGATCCCTTCGTGGAACGAGTGGTAAGGCTAGTATAACTATCACGACGGCACTGTCATATCTGTGGCGCTACACGCTGTTTGCGAGCGCCACTTTTTTTATTTCAAATAGTCTTCAAATTTCAAATTCCATATTCTAGATTTTAAGAATGTCCGTCAACACCCCTCCAGCGGTGACTGCGGCGCCGGCTCCGGGCCCTTGAACCACCAACGGCCGTTCGTTGTAGCGCTTGGTATAAAAAACAAAGATATTATCAGCGCCACGAGTAGAGGACAAAGGATCGGTCAATGGAATTTCTTTAAGCGATACCGACGCCCGCCTTCCTTGAAGCGTTGCCACGTATCGCAGCGCCCGTCCTCTTACTCTAGCGCGTTTGCATAGTTTTTCAAACTGTTTGTCGTAGTCTTTCAAACGCGCCAAAAACGAGTCTGCCGATTTTACTTTTCGCAGGGGGGGAGGCACCAAACTTTGGACTTTTATGTCTTCCATTTCAAGCGGCAGGCCTATTTCGCGGGCCAGAATAAGCAGTTTTCTTCCCACATCTTCTCCTGAAAGGTCAGTTCTAGGATCGGGCTCGGTATAGCCTTTTTCCTTCGCTTCCAGCACCACCGAGCTAAACGGTCTTTTTCCGTCGTAAGCGCTTAGGATATAACTGAGCGTTCCGGAAAAAATACCCTCGATCCTGGTAATGCCATCCCCGCTAGCAACAAGATCTCTTAGCGTAGAGATGATCGGCATAGCCGCGCCAACCGTTGTTTCATAAAGGAAGCGCTTGTTGTTTTGCGCCAAAATGCGGCGCAGCTTTTGGTATTCGTCAAATGGTAACACATTGAATATCTTGTTCGGCGTTACAATATGAAAACCGGCCCGGGCAATGTTGCAGTACTGCCGAGCGATTTTTTTGCTGGCAGTGCAATCAACAAAAATTTTATTCGACAGATTGAGGGTTCGTGCCCGCGAGAGCCATGTTTGTACGTTAGCTTGCTGGCCGCGACCCAATAAAATGCTCCACCGGTCAAGTTGAATGCCCCTCGAGTCAGAAAGCATAAAATCGGTGTTAATAAGACCGCATACCCTGAGATGAGGATGGGCCTTCATCTGCTCTAGAAGCTTGCCCCCTATATTGCCGGTGCCTGCTAGAAAGATGTGTTTTGGCGGAACCCGTAAAAACGCATTATGGATGACGTTAAGCGCAGCTGCTTTGTCGGACGATTTTACTACAAGAGAAATATTTCGTTCAGAGCCCCCTTGGGCAATCGCGGAAATGTTTATCCCGTGTTCAGCAAGGGCGTTAAATAACTTGCCGGCAACGCCAGGCGTTCCCCGCATGCCGTCTCCCACGACGGCAACAATGGATTGATCCTTGATTGTGTGAAGCGTTACCTGTTTTTGTTTTATCGCTTCCCTAAATTCTTTTCGGAGAGAATAGAGGGCCGGGGCAAGGCTCTCTCTTTTTATCGCAATGCAGATTGTATGCTCTGACGACGCCTGCGATATTAAAACAACATTGGCGCCCGCGGCGGCAGTCGCCTTAAAAACTCTGGCGGCTGAACCGGGTATACCCGCCAAACTCACGCCACCTATATTTATAATGGCAACATCATCTATTGCGGTAATGCCTTTTACGGTTTGATTGTTATCGCTGGATGCGCCATGGGAAATAAGAGTGCCTGACGAGGATGGGTTAAATGTATTTTTGATGAGAATAGGAATTTTCTTTTTAATTGCCGGAAGCATGGTTGCCGGATGGATAACCTTAGCGCCGAAATATGCCATTTCAATCGCTTCGGAATAGGTCAGTTGCGGCAAGAGATATGCGTGCGTAACAAGATTGGGGTCGGCACTCATTACCCCATCAACATCGGTCCATATTTCGACGAGTTTCGCATCGATGGCCGCAGCGACGATTGCGGCAGTGTAATCAGACCCGCCTCGACCGAGCGTTGTGGTTTCGCCCCCATCGGTTGACCCGATAAAGCCGGTTAGCACGGGAACCATATTTTTACCTCCGGGACGGCCATGGAAAAACTCTTTAATATTGCGGTCGGTCTTAACAAAATCAACACTGGCCCTTCCGAAGCAGCTGTCGGTCTTAATTAAACCCCTGGCGTCTATAGTGTATGACCTGAACGGATGACGTTTGGTGTCAAAACTGTTTAGGTAAGCGGCAATGATGGGGGCGGATAGGCGTTCTCCAATGCCTGCGACAGCATCGAGGTCTTGAACCGACGCAGCCTTTCCTTTTTCAATGCGCATAAGACGCCCCTCCAATTCTTTAAATAATTGCTCCAAGGGCGCCCTAGCTTCCTCGCGAAGCTTTGCCGGAAAAAGTTTTCGAGCCGTTTCAAAATGACGCATGCGTAGCCGACGCAGTTCTTGCCTCAATTCAGGATTCTGTTTCTCTGCCCATCTGGCGCAGCACAAAAGCTGATCAGTAACGCCGGAAAACGCAGAAACAACAACGGCTATTGCCCCCCGCTGCGCCGCTTCCCTGATAATGGCGCTGGCTCTTCTGATGGCATCTGGAGATCCCAACGATGTGCCGCCGAATTTTAAAACCCGTTTGATCTTCATAAGAAAATCGACCCCCCTGAGGCCGATGTATGATTCCAATTTTTACGCTTTTAACTACAACATCGCCTCAGCGGTACGTGCGGGTCGTGGTCGTGGTAGTTGCAGTTGCAAACCGTTCCATTACATTTATGATACCGGGTGTCGAAGAAAGGATCAACTCCATTGGGGATAATCGCAGAGAAGCTGCTACCCCCCTATGCTCTAGTCGATTTGTGTTAGGTAGTGAAGCTCCGCCGACAGGAGTCGGCGGCTTCTTTCGATTCGGCGCGGAGCGAAACCCCGCACCGAAAGCCCTTCGGGCTTAGCACCTTCATCCCCAAACAGGAGTCTGGGGCTTTCTGGTGCGGGGTAAAAAAATGATATAATGGCAGGAGCCGGCATAGCGGCACGATTATGATGGCATCGCCTCGTTGGTGTTTTGTAAACGGAAAAATTGTTTCCGTACAAAACGCAAATATTAATGTTCGCAACCTAGGCCTTCAGCGGGGATACGGTGTTTTTGAATTTATACGAATGTATGGAGGTGTGCCTTTCCGGCTTGCGGAACACCTCGCGCGGCTCAAAAACTCCGCGCGGGCGCTCTACCTGTCGTTGCCCATATCCGCGCAAAGAATTGAAAGAATAATAGGGTTTTTGCTTGAGAAGAATAAAATAGGAGAGGCGGATATTCGTATCCTAGTCTTGGCCAAAAATTTTGACAAAGACGCAAAGAGTTTTTCTTCCGATATTTGTATCCTTCTGGAACAACCACATACCTACCCGCAGTCGGCGCATACAAAGGGAATTAAACTGATTACGAAAGAGCATCAACGGGAATTTGCTCGGGCGAAAACCATTAACTATCTCAGTGCGTTTCACGATCATATTCGTAGACTGCGCAGGGGGGCGCTCGAAACCCTATATGTGTCAAACGGCAAAGCGCTGGAATGCACGACGAGCAATTTTTTTATATTCAGGCGCAATGTCCTTATCACGCCGAGGCGGGATATTCTTTTGGGAATAACCAGAAAATTCGTGCTTTCTTTAGCGCGAAAATACTTCGTTATACAAGAGAGAAACATCCGTTTGCAGGAACTTAGGGGCGCCTCCGAGGCATTTATTGCGGCAACGAATAAGGAAATTATGCCCGTAATAAAAATTGATAGCTTGCGCATCGGCAACGGAAAGGCGGGTGTAAATACAAAATTCCTAATAACTTTATTTGAAGACGCGGTTCGATGATTCGAAGGCAAAGCCCGATCAGTGGTATGCTGTGTATGCTCTTTCCAGACGACGCCACCTGTTTGGGATATTTCCGTTTAATACCTTTTATTCCGGATCAAAATCTCCAGGAGTTCCGCGGGAAAAAGCGGAGGTGATTCTGCCAACGCCTGGTGAAAAAAAACGGTTGAAGGGGTAAGGCCGGGCAGCGTGTTTACCTCGATAATCAACGCGTCGCCGCTGTCAACATTGGCAAACGCGTCAATCCGCGAATAACCGCGGATGCCGATCTTGCGCGCGACTTCCTCAATCAGGTCCTTCACCCTCTTGAGTACTGCCGGTTTCATGATGCTCGGCGGCGGCGGCGTAATGTTGACGCCGGTGCCGCCCTGAAACTTTTCCTCTACGGTTAACACTTCGCTCTCAACCACGGTAATGCTTGGACTAAGGACCTTGAGTTCGCCGTCTATCTCAACGATGCCGACAGTAATTTCAATCCACCCCGTGCGACGCTGATATTTTAACGTACCGGCTTTAACGCGCAATGCGTCGGTTTCAATAAATTTCTCGAAGAGCAGGTCACGGGGCAAGGCCGGAGGCATTTCTATAATATCCCTCTGCCCCCTAAATGTCTGCCGCGGCACAACGGGCGCTTTTTTAAAGAGCAGCTCTGCGTATTTTTTAAGGTCGTTCGGCGAGCGGAGATGAACAACTCCGGTGGTGCAACCGTCGGCGCGAGGCTTTACGATCAACGTCTTTGCCCCAATCTCCTTCCTGGTTTTTCGCCAGAATAATCTGATGCCCCGGTCATCGAACCGGAGCACGGCACGGGTTTCAATCGTTTTGCCTGGAATAGCACTGACGCCCGCGATACCCGCGTTGTTGATAAAGCTTGCAGTGTCCCACTTGTCCATGCAAAGTCGGGACGCTTCTTCGTACGGACCGTTGAACTTTACTCCCTGCGCGCCAAGCAATTTCTGCAAATTTCCATTCTCTCCGTCGCCTCCGTGAAGGGCGATAAAAATGAGGTCCGATGTTTTAATGAACTTCTTGAACGCTAATTTGCTCGGTTCAAAAAATTCTTCTTTGTCTTTTGGTTTCAAGAATCCCAATCGCAGCCGAGCGCGCTCTTCGAATACAGCAAGTCTGTTCTTCGTATATTGATACCCCTCGCAATCCTCGGCAATTTCTTCAACAGTATGATTCAAACACAGATGATAGGGCAGCCGCCATACATAACCTCTGGTATCCAACAGATATGGCTGCGGTTCGTACCGCTTGGAGCGGCGGAGCTTAAGCCATACATTCGTACCGCTTATCAAAGAAACCTGCCTTTCGGAATTGTCGCCGCCCATTATGATATTTACCTTTTTGCGGCGCGCGGGGGGCTTCAGGACGATCTCTGGAAAATCTATGCCGTATCTCTCGCATGCCCTTCTAACAATGTGACGCAGCACATCGCCGTGCGTCATGCCGATGCGCGATGCCTGCTGAAACAGAAAACTATTTTGCTCCATGCCGCTTATCGGGTTAAGATCGCAAAACCAGATATCTCCGCCGGGCAGTACCCAACCGTCAAATCTGCCAAAATCGCGCATATGAAATAACGCAAACAGTTGTTCTGCCTGCGCTTGAATTTTTTCGATCGTCCAATTATCAAATCTGGGGGGGCAATGCCATGTTACTTGGCGAGTCGGCAGGTATTTTTTCCTGAAATCGAAAATTTGATGCTCGGCATAGTCGGTTTCGATCTCGGTGGGCGGCAACGCAACCGGCAGCCCGAAACGATTTTCAAGCATGACAGTCGTAAACTCTGCCCCCTTGGCAAAGGGTTCAACTACGACACGGGTGTCCATTCGTCTCGAGAAAAGAAGGTTCGATTTTTCCAGCGCTTCGCGAGCGCTGGATACCGAAAACACCCCGATGCTCGATCCTCCGCTTGCGGGTTTTACCACGGCACGCTTGACTCGATACTCTTTGAAAAATCTTTCGAGAATGTATTTATGATCGTGATGATATATCTTGAGCACAACCGATGGCAAAGTAAAAAAGCCGTGCTGTTTTATATATTCATTTGCAGTAAATTTATCAAAGGCCTTTTTACATGTTTTTGCCCCTGAGCCGACGAACGGGAGGTTATACCGTTCAAGAAAAGACTGGATCTCGCCGTCCTCGCCGAATGGTCCGTGCATAACGGGGAAAATAATATCTACCGCCCTGAGAAAACGGACAAGCGATCGTTCCGTGAACGGCGTTGCCGTTCGGTTCAACTTGAAGTCAAAATCAGAGGGAGTGTTGCAATACAATTGCGCCCTTGAAATTTTGTAGGGATTTTTCCTGAAATCAAAATAGATTGGCTGTACGGAGATTTCTTCGGATTCGAGATGGTCCACTACCGACCGGGCAGAATTGAGGGAAATGCCCCGCTCAAGCGATGGGCCGCCGCACAAAAGAGCTACATGAAACTTTGCAGAAAATCGATCCATGGATTATGCTTTAATGCTAACAAAATGCGTCGTACGTGCAAGTGGCGACGGTGAAATATGTTATTTTTGCAGATTCTATGAGTCTTGTATTCTGCTTGATTTTTTCTTTGCATTCAGCTATAATTGGGACAGAGGTTTGAAAATGGGCTTCTCTCTCGCGCGTAACCACGCGTTCATACAAGGGGGTGATCGGATATGCCGGATACGGCTGTACCGCCCGATGCAGCGGGTCGGCTTCTCAGGCGCATCAACGAGGCTGGCTTCACGGCTGCGGTAAGCTGCGGCGCTGGTGCGATGCATGCGCTAGCATCCACGCAAGCATTTTTAAAACCCCTCTGGCCGCATAGAAATCTTATTTCTTCTGTTTGGGGGTCATCCGCCGGTTCGATCTCTGCCGCCTTCTTCTGTTCCGGCCTTGATCCGGTCCGTATGGAAAATCTCTTCCGGTCGACAAGGCTGAAAAACATGGTCGGCCCCAAAACGCTCTCAACGGTCAATCTTGCCTTGCGGGGATTACAACGAGCATTTGGAAAGAGGGCCGGGATCGTGAACGGAGACCATTTCCGATTTCTCATCCGGAGCACCATAACACCGGAACGGGATAGGTTCTCAATGTCGTTTCCTCGCTTCTCCATACTTGCCACTCCAAGCAACAAAGACCACGGGGGCAAGGCAACTGTTTTCTCTCCGGATAGCACGCCGGAGACAACCATCTCTTCTGCGGTAGTTGCATCATCGGCACATCCGGTCTATTTTGGGCCTCAATGGATCGATGGGGTCGCTTACAGCGATGCGGCACGCCTCGAACCCCTTCCTACGACTTCTATCATTCAAGCTCGCAAAAACGGCGGGAGCGATCCAAAAGAACTCGTCATTCTCGCGCACATGATAACCTACAACTGGGATCCTCCGCCGGACGACGAATCCCTCTCTCGCAAGCTCCTCCATTATATCCGCGACAACGTACGAGTACTCATAACAAACCAGCTGCGCTGCGCAATTGCCGAAGGAGCCGCCATTATTTTAATCCAACCAAATGTGGATAACCTCCGCGTTCCCGAACCGATGAGCAGATCGCGGGCAAAAAACTTCCTCAAGGAGATAGACGTTGAACTATTCCCTCTCTATTATCCCTATTTCGACAGAATCGTCCCTCGGCTTTACGACGCTGCGGCCGACGCATTCCTTGCGAATCCGTCGGAAAAATTCATTGTCTCAACCAACGACAAGGAGAATAATCCCTCCATCACGCTAGGAAGAAACATTTTCTCATATTAGAGAGCCGGAAGACCGCCCCGATGGCGGTCATTTTTTATCCGCATAGGCCCCCCCGTGTTATAATATTAAGGAAGGGCGGGCTGGCGGCGATGGATCGTTTCCAAAAAACTTTTTGTTTGGCACAATAACCTCGGCGTGCCAAGTTGAAACAGCGCATAAGTTTTATTATACTGGTATTCAGTAACCGCATCTTCTGTGCAACAACCGTGTCTACACCCGAACAACTTGAAAAGGAGGTACCAATGGAAGAAGAGCGCCTCCTTACAGAGACGCTTTCCCGCCATAGCGTAAACCCCGACCGCTGGCCTCTTATCATCGAACACTTGAATATTCTCAAAGAGCACGATGAGGCAACTTACCGCCACTCGATACGCGTAGGAACCCTCGCGGCGCAAATCGGTGCATACCTCGACATGAACGCCAAGGCGCTTTTGTGGGCAGGATTATTTCACGACATCGGCAAAGCGCTCATAGACAATGCCCTCCTCGCGAAAAAAGACCGCTTCACCGACGACGACAGAAAAAATATGGAACCGCATGTAGAAATAGGATTCCGTTTGCTGATGCAATGGAAAAACGTCTGGAGCGCCCACATTATGAAATATCATCACCGGTTCAGCCAGCATCCATATCCACAAACAGTTCCGCGGCCCACAGAATCTTTCGCCCGGGACAAGGAACAAATCTTCATGGCGCACGGCAGAATACTTGCGCTCGCAGACTACTACGACGCCCTCATGACCAGAGACAACGAGAGATCCGGCAAGCTCCTCTCGCCCGAAGAAAAACGGGCGCAGTACCTCAAAGACAACGCAGACCAAAAAGAACTCATCCTAGAACTCGAGCGCGCCGGCATACTAACGTTCGCCACCAAAGCGTTCCCTGCACAATAAGAAACCGCCCTCAATTCCGGGGCGGATTTCCTTTTGCGCCGCTGACAAATTTTAAAACTACTTCGTTTTAATAATCTGATCGATGAGGCCGTATTTTTTGGCTTCTTCCGCCGAAAGATAAAAATCGCGGTCGGTGTCGCGTTCAATTTTATCGAGCGACTGGCCGGTATGCTTCGCCAAAATGCGATTCAGTTTTTCTTTAATTGCAACGATGTGTTTAGCGGTAATTTCGATCTCTATAGCTTGTCCTTCGGCGCCGCCCATCACCTGATGCAGCAAGATTTCGGAATTCGGGAGGACAACCCGTTTCCCCTTTGCGCCCGCGGCCAAAAGCACCGCTCCCATTGAAGCGGCCATACCGATGCAGATGGTACGCACATCGGGTTTGACATACTGCATTGCATCATAGATCGCAAGGCCGGCCGTAACCGAGCCGCCCGGGGTATTGATATAAAGATCGATGTCTTTCTTGGGGTCCTCGTGTTCTAAAAACAGGAGTTGGGCAATGATCGTGTTAGCCACCGGATCTATAATCGGTCCCCCGAGGAAAACAATCCGCTCTTTTAAAAGCCGCGAATAGATGTCATACGCTCGTTCGCCGAGATTTGTCTTTTCGATGACGGTTGGGATAAGATTCATTTTGTGTCTGCCCTAAAATTAGTTTTCCCCGTTTTCGCTAGAAGAGCTGGGTTCTTCTTTATGCATGCCAAGCTTTTCCCGCTCAAAGTCCGCGAGAGCTTTAATCGCTTCTTGAGCTTGAGTTCGAAGACGTTCATATTGTTCATTAAGAGCAATCGCTTCTGCCTGACCCTTCGCATACAACCTTTCCACTCTACTTCTTGCTTTAGCTGCATTCTCCCAAAGCCCATCATAGATTCTTTGTGCCGCTTCCCTACTCATTCCGGTTATGGTGCCCCTATCTTGATAAGAGCGTTCGGCGCCACGCGCTTCCTCTTCTGCTTCTTCATATACCTCCTTAGAATATTTTTCTCCAGAAAATCCCATGTTTTTATTACCTAATTGATTAATAAGATAACCTGATTCGATCTTTAAAAAATTTCCATGTTTTTAACAAAATCAAAACTAATTTTAGTCTTCTATCCCATTTTCTGCTCGCATGATTGCGTCAGAAAGTCGATCACGAAGTTGACGCGGCAACGTCGGGTTATCCACCTTTTCTAGGAAACCCTTAGCCGCTCTCAATATATCACCGCCGTCAACCCCCCTTTGAATATCTAGAACAGTTTCGATAATTGATGCGACCTCGGAAATCCTTTGTTTTAAATCAAATCCTGACGGCGTCCCGCGTTCATCCGTTGTGTGTAAACCTTGTGCTGACTCTAGGAGATCTATAATATCGGATCTTGGTTTTGCTTCGCTTTCGTCATTGCTCATAATATTTCTACGCTACTATCACTGGCCTTTTATAAAATTTAACAAATAAGTTTTTGTTTTTCAACTAGGTCGGGTTTTATGTTTATAAGAATGGAACCAAGAGTAGGGCGACGATATTAATCACCTTAATCAATGGATTTATCGCCGGTCCTGCGGTGTCTTTATACGGATCGCCGACCGTATCACCAGTCACCGCTGCCTTGTGCGCTTCTGACCCCTTGCCGCCGTACCCCCCGGATTCGATAAGCTTTTTCGCGTTATCCCATGCGGCTCCTCCGGAAGTCATCGCGATTGCGACGAAGAGACCCGAAATAATCGAGCCGATAAGCAATCCTCCAAGGGCTTCTGCGCCGAGCGTTAGGCCTACCAGCAAAACTACAGCGATTGGCATAAGCGAAGGCACAACCATCTCTTTCAGCGCCGCTCGCGTCACAATGTCAACTGCGCGGGCATAATCCGGCTCATTCTTATACTCCATAATTCCAGAAATTTCCTTAAACTGCCGCCGCACCTCTTCCACAACCGATCCTGCGGTCCGGCCGACTGCTCTCATTGCAATCGAGGCAAAAAGATAAGGAATGGCACCGCCCACAAAAAGCCCTGCCAGCACGTACGGATCATCTAATCGAAAGACCGCATCCTTTCCTTTGGCAGCCAACTCCTCAGCATAGCCGGCGAATAACACGATCGCGGCAAGCCCGGCAGAGGCAATCGCATATCCCTTGGTCACTGCTTTAGTCGTATTGCCCACCGCATCGAGATTATCAGTGATTTCACGCACGCTCTTTGGCAAATCGGCCATTTCCGCAATGCCGCCCGCGTTGTCGGTAATCGGGCCGAATGAATCGATGGCAATGATCATCCCGGCAACCGAAAGCATAGCCACTGCGGCAACCGCCACGCCATATATCCCCGCAAGCCCGTAACTCGCTAGAATCCCCGCGACGATGATGATAATCGGCAGCGTCGTCGATTCCATGCCGACCGAAAGGCCCATAATGATGTTTGTCGCATGCCCGGATTGAGATGCCTTTGCAATAGAACCGACCGGCCGAAACCGCTTCGCGGTATAATAATCCGTCACCCACACCATGGCTCCGGTGACCGCCAGGCCGATAAGCGCGCTTAGATAAACATCAGAAAAGTTATCGGGGAAAGTCCAATTCACCACGGGAATAAACAGAAGCGCGGCAAATACCGACGAAGCGACAAGGCCTTTATACAAAGCGCCCATGATGGAATTACCTTTATCCAACTTCACAAACAGCGACCCTGCCACAGATGCAACGATCGCCGCGGCGCCAATAAGCAGCGGAAGGGCCAGGGCATACTCCGATCCATTGAATATGCTGTTTCCAAGCAGAATTGCCGCAATCATAGTAACCGCATACGTTTCAAAAAGGTCTGCTGCCATTCCCGCGCAATCACCCACGTTATCTCCTACGTTATCTGCGATAACCGCCGGGTTACGGGGGTCGTCTTCCGGAATTCCTGCCTCTACCTTACCCACCAAATCCGCTCCCACGTCAGCTGCTTTCGTAAAGATGCCGCCGCCCAAACGAGCAAATATCGAAATAAGACTCGCGCCAAGCCCCAGCCCGATCAGCGAGAATGGATTTTTCGTGGCAAGGTAAAATCCACCAACCGCGAGCAGTGAAAGTGCCACGACGAAAAATCCGGTTACCGATCCCGCGCGAAACGCGACCGCCATAGCCGGCGACAGGCCGGTTTTCGCCGCTTCGGCGGTTCTCGTATTCGATCGCACCGCCACCATCATTCCCAGATAACCCGCTGCCGCAGAAAGGCCTGCGCCGACGACAAACGCAATGCCCATCATCATATCGAATGCGGCAACGAGCGCCACCAGAATAACCAAGCCCGCGACCCCCACGGCACGGTATTGCCTGTTCAAGTACGCAATCGATCCTTTCTGGATCGCGGCACTTATCTTACGCATTCTCTCGTCTCCGGCGGGACGGATCAAAACCCAGCGAATCAAGTATATGCCGTACAGAACGGCAAGAAGCGACGCAACGATAGGAAGATAATCGTAGAACATACGTATTAACTTTCGGCCCCTGACGAAAACCCATCGACTCCGAAACGGATAGGTTAGTAGTCAGCGACCAAGGATCATTATTTTAGCTGTCGTAGATGATCGAGGATTTTTTGCGCTGTCTTTTCTCCGACCCCCTCTACTACAAGCAATTCCTCTTTGGTGGCTGCCTGTAGCTTTTCTAGGGATCCAAGGCCTGCGGACCGGAGCGCCCCTACTCCTTTTGGTCCTACCCCGGGAAGCGAGCCCAAGTCGAATTCTTCCTTCTCGCTCTTCTCTTTTTCAATTTCCGTTGCCTTCTCCTCTTCGCTCTGCGCAATTCCTCCTTCTTGAACCTTTTCCGGCTCGGCCTGTGAGCGAACGTCGATCTTCCATCCGGTCAACTTGGCCGCGAGCCGCACATTCTGCCCGCCCCTTCCGATAGCAAGACTCAACTGGTCTTCTCCGACATACACCAGCGCCTCGCGGCGCGGGCGAATTTCCACACGTTTCACCTTCGCCGGAGAAAGAGCATTGGCCACGAATTTCGCCGGATCGTCAGACCACGGAATAATATCAATCTTTTCCTGGCCAAGCTCATTAATCACCGCCATGACGCGGCTGCCTCGCTGGCCCACGCACGAACCCACGGGATCTATGTGCTCATCCTTGGACGCGACAGCGATTTTGGTCCGGTTGCCCGGCTCCCGCGCAATCGCTTTCGCCTCAACCACCCCTTCTGCGATTTCCGGCACTTCCAATTCAAACAATTTTTCCACGAATTTCGGATGAGCTCGGGATAAAATCACGCCCGGAAGCCTCCCTTCCTCCTGAACGCCCAATACGTAAAACCTAAGCCTCTGGCCCGGACTATATCGTTCCACCGGAATCGTTTCATTCCCGAACATCACTCCGGTCGTCTTACCAAGATTGATATACACATTTCCCCGCTCGAAATTCTGAACAATGCCGCTGATGAGCTGACCCTCTTTGTTTCTGTATTCTTCAAAAAGCGACAGGCGCTCTGCTTCGCGCAGCTTTTGAATGACCACCTGTTTGGCCGTCTGCGCCGCGATTCTGCCAAAATCCTCGTGAGTTTCAAGAGGAAATTCGATTTCCTCTTCAAGCTGGGCATCCGGCTTGATCGCCCGCGCTTCTTCAATAAAAATATGGCGGTCCGGATTGTATCTCAGTTTTTTCTCTCCTTCTTCCTGTTCGCTGGCGCGAGCTTCAACCTGCTCGGAAACTTCCTCGATTGATTGCATCAATTTCGGCGCCTGCGCCCTTTCACCTTCCTCAATAATGCGCACCGAGTCTTTATCTACCGCTATCTTTATCTGTCTGAACTGGATGGCGTTATTTCCAAAATCAAGATGGGCGCGGATAACCTCTCCGCGCTTTCCGTATTCTTTCTTATACGCCGCCGCAAGCGCAGCCTCTATGGTCTCGACCACGCGCTCTTTCGGTATTCCTTTTTCTTGGGCGATTTGATCAATCGCTCTAACGAATTCTTTTATAACCATACCGTCGATGCGAAAAAGCGTTCACGCGTACGCCGATACGAAAACCGCTCACGCGAAATATCAAAAAGGCTGTTTCGCATTTATATCCGCCGGCTGGCGGATTTAGCATCGGTTTCGCGTTTTTCGCATTTAAAATTTAGCGTCGGTTAAAATTAAAATCCCGATGGGTCGGGACAGAAATGAACATGCGTTACAGCTACCATTACCATGCCTTTACCTCCGTATCATACCATACCCTGCCAAGCCCTTCAAGGGGTTCCACGCGGCAAGCTGACGCGGGGCTATCGAGTTAAGCGGCCTATGAAAAAAATGCCAAACCACTTATTGAATTGGCACTAAAACAACTCCCTCCATTCTTTCTTGGGCGAAGGCCTCCTTAACTTCCTCATGAGATTCCTCATGGACGCCTCGCATAATTGCTCGGTTTGCAATTCCAAGAACAGCATAGCATCATATTTTATACTATCAAGTCTTTGCACCGAGTCCGGTGAATAACGGAACGATCGCCTTGCAACGCGAATACGGATCAGATAAAATTATTAGGTGGAGAACGGCAGCTCGGCAGATCCGGATGGGGAAAACCATAATCAAGGTTAAACGGGAATCGGAAAAAACAACTTATGGCAACAGCCTCGGGGCAGCAATAAAGAATGCTGACGCGCACCGTGGGTTGAAAAAGGCGTGTATCAATTGCTTAACAACCAATGAATACCAAATCATTGTACAACGTGTTGCATCTGCTATGGCGAATGTTTCCGACAAAATTGGATCGTGCTTTTTTCGTGTTATTCCTGTTCGACGCGGTAGTCATTGGCGCCTCCTATTTCTTCTTGGCGGTTCCTTGCGGAAACGCTGCGCCGCCATTCGGATTCTTATACCCATTCGGGCGTCCAGATTATACACCGGCTGCAATTCAAATGTGCCGGTACATGCCACCGCCGCTATACTATATCACCGTTGATCTGCTAATCACTACGCTTATTTTATACGGCGCATCTCGAGCATTACGACCTCAAGCGGTAAAAATTACGGCGTTTTATATACTAATAGCCCTGACTGTTTCGGGAATGGGTTCCGCAGTATATTATTTCGAAAAATTGAAGACAGTCGACGCGGATCTACCGGCAAAGGCGTACAAAGAGGGACAAATTATCGTGGTATTTAAAGAGGACGCAACGGTCGAGCAAGCGCACAACGTCGTTCGTTCATTCCAGCTGACATGGGAACCGCATTTTCCGGAACCGGTTGTCGGCGCGCCAAACTTCAATTGGGGACTGGTGCGAGTTCCCGCCGGAGAAGAGGATCGCTGGATCGAGGCGTTTCAAAGAAAGAATATCGTCAAATTCGCCGAACCCGATGCATATATAGGGGGCGGACCATAGATACCGCCTTGTCCTTTTAAGCTTCTTCGATTTTCAAATATCCCTTCTCCCAAGCAGCGAGAGACCGATAGTATTATTAAGTACCTTTGTGGACGCCGATGTCCACAAATGCAGGGACTACGGCAATACCGCTTATTAGCGGAAAACGCATAAATTATCCATAATTGAAATATGGGCGTATTTGGTTTTCTTGCCGCCGTAAACTTCATTTCTGGTTTGTCATCGACAATCTATGCTCTCTGGCGCGGCGGCCTCAATAAAAACAAGTTCTTCTCGGCTGCATCGGCAGCGGGCATTACCATATGGGCCGGCGCATCTTTTCTGTGGTTCCGCGCAATTTCAGAACATGAAGCGCTCCTATGGTTGCGGCTCTCCGTCGTCGGGGTCATTATTGCCGTTTCCACATACGTACATCTGGTCCACCGGATCACGGGGCAGGGACAGAAAAGACCAATCCTGGTCATGGCTTCATACGGAGCATTTGCGTTTTTCTTCATCATTAACTTTACGCCGCTGATCATTTCGTCAGCGCCGGAACAAGTTGATTTCTTCCCAGGTCGGACGACCGGCCTGTATGCATTGAACGCCCTTTGCCTTGTGTTGCTCTTTTTCCTCCTCTACCAAATACGAGGGCGCCTCAAATACGCACAAGGTTTTCTTCGCCTTAGATTAAAATATCTCCAGCTGGCGCTCATACTTTATATCATAGGTGCCGCCGCCTTTTTCCTTTTTCTATATCGCATGCCGGTTTTTCTTTATCCGTACATATTACTTGCCCCAGCTGTACCGCTTGGCGTCTATGCGGTTATCACTAAACGGTTCCTTAACGTAGAAGAGTTTCTCCGCCGCGTCTTCGTATACGGATCTGCTGCGGCAACAGCGAGCCTGATTGCCGCAACGGCGTTCTGGGCAGCGCCAGGTTTTATTACCACGAATGAATTCCTCAAATACATGGTCCTCGCAGCCGTTGGCATCACCACATTCGCCCTCTGCATCAGAGTTTTCTCGTATTTCTATACATCGAGGTTGCGGCCTGGCGAGCACACGGAAGAAGATGCTGACGAAGACATTAAAAGATTGGCATACATTCTAGATCTCACCCAGCTCGTTGAAACGGGAACATTCGTGCTCAAAAAAATACTCGGCGTTGAGCGGGTAGCCATGTTGATCAGGGGCGGCGAAACGAACAACATCGACGCATCTAAAATTCTCGGTTACGATCCGGGAGCCCCCATTTTCAATTACGCGGACAATATTATCATCCGATCGCTCAAGCACAACAAAAAAATCCTTTTCCTGGAAGACCTCTTCTCGTTCATAAACCTGTATGGCGGGGGGCTGAAATCGGACGTCGAACAGCTCAAGAGAAGCTTCGAGGATCAAAACGTACGCCTATTTATTCCGTTCGTCGTCAAGGACGAGCTCGGCGGAGCTGCGACAGTCGGCCCTAAAATGGTTGGGGACTTCACCGATCATGATCTCGAGCGGCTCGAGCTGTTCTCCCGCCAAGTTTCCGTCGCGCTCGAGAACGCGCTTCTCTACGACGAAACCAAGGCGCTCTCCGCATACCTTCAAAGCGTCAACAAAGACCTTGAAAAAAAAGTGAAGGACGCCACTGCCGCATTAGATCAACGCAATAAGGAACTGGAAAAGGCGAATACGCACCTCGAGGAGCTAAGCAAGCTCAAAACGGATTTTCTCAACATGGCCTCCCACCAACTACGCACCCCCACAACGGTCATCAGGGGCATGATGTCGATGATCATCAAAAATGAAGTAGATGAAAAAACCAGGGCTTCATTCTTAACCAGTATCTACGAATCCGCCAATCGCCTGGCGGCGCTCATTAACGACCTGCTCAACACGGCATATATCGAAGGCGGGGGGCTGAAGCTAAAATTAGAAGAGGCTGACGCATACGCATTCGTGAAAAAAATTGTGGAAGAACTACGCCAACCGGCAGAAGCAAAAAAACTCCAGCTAGAGCATCGCCAAGATCAAGATTCTCTTCAAGCTCGCTTCGATCGTAAACACCTCCACGAGGCCCTGTATAACCTGATCGACAATGCAATCAAGTATACACCTGGGGGGTCGGTAACGATTTCGCTGGAGAAAACAACAGGACGCTGGCGCTGCATTGTTTCAGATACCGGCATCGGTATTAAACCGGAAGATGTCGGCAAGTTATTCCAGAAATTCTATCGCACCGACGAAGCAATACGGGTTGCTTCCAGCGGAACAGGCCTCGGTCTGTACGTCGTGAAAAAGATTATCGAGGAACATAGAGGAACGCTCACGGCAAAGAGCGAAGGGATCGGCAAAGGAACCACCTTCGTGGTCGATATGCCAATTAATCCTCAACCACAGAGCTAAAATTGTAAGTTATGGGAGTTGCAATCTGCTGGCCATCTTGAGCCTGACGGCCTTCAACTCATGACTCTCAACTCAAATCGTAATGCCAAATCGCATCCTTATCATCGAAGACGAGGCCGAAGACATGCTCATGCTGAAAACCAAATTCTCGCTTTCGGATTTCGAGGTTATTGAGGCGCGCGACGCAAAAAACGGACTCTTGGCCGCGCGCGACGGCAAGCCGGACATAATCCTTCTCGATCTCGTCCTCGGCAGCGACAAACCCTTTATGGAAAGCACCTCGTTAAAAGACAGTCACAATCTCGAATTTTCCGGAATACGACTTCTACGCAAACTCAAAAGCGATCCGGAAACCGCTCATATACCGATCGCGGTCATCAGCAATCTCGGCCGCGATGCATACGAGGCCCAGACAAAAAAACTGGGCGCGCTCGACTACCTGGTAAAGTCAGAGTTATTGCCCGAAGAGATTGTAGAACGGGCAGGAAAACTTATTCACAAATAGGGCTGCGCTGCCCGCTTAAAAGCGGTATAATCAGACCATGGGGTTTTTACTCATTCCGTTTGTCGTCGTTATTTTCTTTTTCGTCTTGCCGGGGCTGCGGATCATCGATCAATATGAACGCGGCGTGGTGTTGACGTTGGGCAGATACACGAGCACCCGCAATCCAGGCCTCACGTGGATTTTCCCAGGACTGCAACGGATGTTAAAAACGGATCTGCGTATCGACACGGTGGATATTCCTCAACAAGAGGTCATCACGAAAGACAACGTAACGGTTGGCATCAACGCCGTGGTCTATTTCAAGGTGGACAATGCCGAGAAAGCAATGCTCGAAATCAAAAATTTTCGGGAGGCGGTTGCGCTCTACGCCCAGGCAACGCTTCGAGACATTATCGGCGGAATAGAACTGGACACGCTCCTGTCCGAACGCGACAAGGTGGCCGGCGATATTAAAAAGCTCGTTGATGTTGCCACCGAGCCGTGGGGCATTGATGTCTCAACAATCAAAATACAAGACATAGAGCTTCCGGCGGACATGAAACGCGTCATGGCAAAACAGGCAGAATCAGAACGGGAGCGGCGCGCAGTTATTATCCGCGCCGAGGGCGAATATGCGGCTTCAGAAAAACTGGCAAAGGCTGCTCGCGTCATCAGCGAAGCGCCCGGAGGCCTCTCAATGCGAACGCTTCAGACGATCGAAAAAATCAATCCGGACCCGTCTAAAACCGTTATCTTCGCAATGCCCATAGAATTCTTTGAAGGGGTAAAAACCCTCACGGAATTTTTGAAAGAAAAATCACATAAATAGACAACCGTCATGAACCACCAAGCAGAATTTGAAATCCAAGACGTATTTTATATAGAAGGAAGGGGGGTTGTGGTGGCTGGTAAACTTTTATCGGGCGAACTCAAGCCGGGGATGGGCACAGAAATAAACGGGAAGACCTCGGGGGTAAAATCGATAGAGGTGTTTAACAGGAAGGCGGATGCCCTTCGTGCCGGCGAAAGCGCCGGTATTCTTCTTAGCGACGTCAAAAAAGAAGATGTCAGCAGGGGAACTATTCTATCTTTTTAAAATCCTTTCGCCCCTATTTTATTTCTTTCAAGAATTCTTGAACCAGCTTCGCGGTGTCGGCTACACTCTGATACACCGACTTCCAAATCACGACGATGTCCGCGTCGTTGAAAATCGCCCGCTGCGCCTCGCGAAGAGTATCGCCCCCGGCAATTGAAATCATTATATCGTAATTCCCTTTAATCCTCCTGATCTCGTGCAGGGGAATTTGTTTTTCTTTATTGAATTGTTCTTCGTCTACCCCACGATGAAGCAACACCACTGCCGGCTGCTTTTTCAGTTTCCTAAGCGTCGCCAGCGGATATTCAACGTTCATCATGTCGATCATTGCGTCCACCTTGTATTTGTCGCAGGCTTCAACAAACGCATTGAGGGTTTCTGCCGGCGCAGTTCCAAGCGCAATGACGCCGCTTGCGCCTGCTCTCGCTGACATTTGTACCTCGGTCTCTCCGCGATCCATTGTTTTTATGTCGGCAACAACGTACGGAACGAAGGGCGCCGGCGCCGACTGCACAGGATGCGCAATGTTTCGGTATTTCGACACGCCAACATTTCGATATGCCCCAAACAGTTCCTCCATCAAACCGACTGCTTCTCCCAAGCTATGGGGCTGCTCTAAAGATTCTACGCGGACGAAAGAATCGCTACCTACCCCCCAGCTTCCGGAAATCCGCCATCTCCACCACTTATTCAGCTTTTCTACGGCGTTCATTCCGTACCGCTTAATGAGCGGAGTTCCTACCTCAATTAAAATTCGGTCGCTTGCCGGAAGCTGATCGATGATTTTCTTTGCCTGACCGAGCGTGCTGTTGAGCGCTACCTGCAAGTAACGCTTTTTCCGGTCAAGTCTTGGAATCGGCCGATGACCCATAGGTTTATGTTTTTCATTATACCTCGCGGCTGTGGAATATGAAATACGCGCGTTTATGAAAACTTCTCGAACATGATATAGTAAGTCTGTATGAGGTTTATCGCCGACCTTCAAATACACTCCAAATACTCCCGTGCCACCTCAAAAGACATGGTACCCGAAGAACTGGATCGCTGGGCCGACGACAAAGGAATTCTCGTCATGGGCACCGGAGATTTTACGCATCCGGGGTGGATCAAAGAATTAAAAGAGAAACTGGAACCCGCGGAACCGGGCCTATTCAAGCTGAAAGAAAAATACAAAGAGAAGACGCTCAAGGGAACATTCGCGCAAACGCGGTTTATGCTTACCGCGGAGATTTCAAATATCTACCGACGAGGCGGAAAAACTCGGCGCGTCCATAATCTCATCTTTGCTCCGAATTTCGAGACAGTCGAAGCGATCAACGCCAAATTAGGCTGGATCGGCAACCTCGCATCAGACGGCCGGCCAATCCTCGGCCTCGACAGCGAAGAAGCTCTTAAAATCGTCCTTGGATCAAATGAAAACTGTTTGTTTATCCCGGCGCATATTTGGACTCCCTGGTTCTCCGTCTTCGGATCAATGTCCGGCTTTGATTCATTGGAGGAATGTTTTGGAGAACACACAAAATATATCTACGCGGTCGAGACGGGCCTGTCGTCAGACCCCCAAATGAACTGGCGGCTATCAAAGCTTGATGCCGTATCTATTGTTTCAAACTCTGACTCGCACAGCTTGAGGCGCATCGGCCGAGAAGCGAATGTTTTTGATACCGAACTGTCGTATGCGGGCATCGTGGATGCTATAAAAAGCGGGATCCCGCGTGAATCCCTACCCGCCAGTCAGGCGGGCGTTTCAAGTCCGCGTACGTCTGCGTTTTTGATGACACTCGAGTTTTTTCCGGAAGAAGGAAAATATCATTTTGACGGCCACCGGACCTGCGGCATCGTTTATGCGCCGCAAGAATCAAAACAGCGCAAGAACACCTGCCCGGCGTGCGGCAAACCTCTTACCATCGGCGTGATGAATAGAGTAGAACAGCTGGCCGATCGGCCGCAGGCGTACCGCAACTCAAGGCGCATTCCCTTCAAAAATCTCGTCCCGCTGGATGAGATAGTCGCCGAATCTCTAGGCCTGGGAACGTCTTCAAAGGCGGTAAAGCTGGAATACGAATCGCTCGTCAAAACGTTTAACAGCGAATTGTCGGTGCTCCTCGATGTTCCGATCCCGGATCTTCTATCTTCGGCGCGTCCGAAAATCGCAGAGGCCATTGGGAGGGTGCGCGAAGGACGGCTTCGTATCATGCCGGGATATGACGGCGAGTACGGAAAGGTCAAAATTTTCGACGAAGACGAAAAGGAATCCGCCGCCGGACAGCATACCCTTTTCTAACCGTCCTTTCTTTATGCTATACTAATACTATGCGGCGCTTGGCTACGCCCAAACGCCGCTCTTCGGTCAACGCTTACAGCAAAACGCGTTCCACATTTATGAGTATCCGCGGTTTTTCATTTGTAGAGCTTCTCCTCTATGTTTCGCTTTTTGTCATCGGAAGCATCTTTTTGGTCGGCATTCTATATAGCAGCTTGAGAATTCAGGGAAGAGAATCGGCGGCGGTCGAAGTGACCGATCAGTCAAATTTCATCATGCAAACTATTCAACGGCTCGTCCGTAACGCCTCGCTTATCGAAGATGCCAGCTCGTCGCTGATACTGCGGATGGAGGAAACCGCAAAAGATCCTACCAGGATTTTCGTTAACAGCAACATCATTTATGTCAAAGAGGGGTCTGGCGCTGACGTGGCGCTTACAGACAGCAAAACAACCGTTGACCAGCTTACGTTTACAAAATTCTCCAATCCTCCGGCAAAGGATACGGTGCAAATAAACCTGACGCTGTCATATAATACTACCGACCCAACGCGGGCGTTCACCAAGACCCTGCGCTCTGCCATTTCAAAAGTATCGGCGGTAACCTTTGATTCCGACCTGCTTCCCAACGCAAGCGGCAAACACGTCGGCGCTTCAGGGCAAAAATGGCAGGACGGCTATTTCGCCGGCAATACATCTATCGACGGAACTATAAGCGTCGGCAGCGCTCCATTCTTTTATGTAAACCCCGCGTCCAGCCTTGTCGGGATTGGCGTCGGAACTTCTCCAACCAGCGCATTCCATGTAACCTCCAGCGCCTATCTTCAGATCGGCTTTAGGAGCAGCGCTACTGCCAGCGACTGCGACGCAGCAGGAGAAACCGGCAGGTTGTTCTTCCTCGCCGGCAGCGTCAACAAACTCGCGATTTGCGACGGAACACAATGGCGATATGCCACCACTACCACTACTCCATAGGTAAGGCTGGTGGCTTACTAGCTTGTAGCTTATTAGAGCTGTTGAGAACGCCATATCGACAAGCTTCCCTAAAAGGCTAAGAAGCTAAAAAGCTAGGTTGATTGACCACATATTCATCGGCATCACGCTGACCAAAGAAACTTCCGGGGAGTCGGACAGTGTTGTTTCCATTCTCACCAGAGAATTCGGGAAGATAACCGCACTTGCGCGAAGCGCCCAAAGGGTCGTTTCCAAATTGGGGCCCCACCTTGAACCGCTTCGCCTTATCGAGGGAAGGCTGGTGGAAAAAAAACGGTCCTGTATCGCGGACGCGCTCACGCAAATCTCATTTAGGCACATCAGGTCTGATCCGGTCGTTTTCGCAGGAGCGCTCCGCATCCTTGCCTTTGTCCGCGAACACGCTGCGGAGCTCGAACAAAATGATCTCTTATGGGAAACTGTTTCGCGGTCCCTCCGGCTCCTCGATCAAGCGGTCGCGGCCGGAGCGCTGCCCAGCGCAATCTCGAGAGAGCAGATTTTTTCGCAAATCCATGATAAACTGCACAGAGCTTTCGGCTACCAATAAAAAAGAATCTGGAATTTAGAATTTAGAATTTAGAATTAGAATCTGAATTCGGGGTTCAAGGGTTAGGGCTTCCGAGCTCCAAATTCAAGATTCCAAATTCCAAGAACTTGTCACTAGAAGATCTTGAAAAAGAACTCTACAGCCCCTCGGGACCCGAAGAACGCCGATCGCGTTACCGTGAGCTGGTGCGCAAGCAACAAGAAGCATACGGCACCATGGATCCCGTCAGTCCGCAAAAAGAAATCCCCATGAGCGCCTCCAGCAAAAAACAAAAACGGCAGAAACCGAAGATTCCCAAGCCGCCGTTTTCATTCCTCAAGCTCACGATTTTCCTATTCGGTCTTACCCTCATTGGGGGCGCAGCAACGGCATATTTCTATCTTTCAACGTCCCGCACCGTCGAAGGCGCTTCGCTCATCATCGATGGACCGGACGAGGTTCTTCTCGGCGTACCGTTCGAGGTACGGCTAAATATCGCCAACGAATCCCCGTCGGCATTGTCCGGCGCGAGGATCGAACTATTCCTTCCGGACGGCATCCAGGCAATAGGCGCGCTTGATCAAGCTATCATCGCCAAGGAACTAGAAAACCTCGACGCCGGAGCCGTTACGCAAGAAACGTTCCAATTGGTCCCGCTCAAAGGCGAAAAAAGCACCAAAGAACTTCGCGGATTGTTTTCCTATGCGACCGCTGGTGTTACATCACGGTTCGTCCAAGAAGCGCGCTTTGTCATAAACGTCGGCGAGGCGGCGCTCAGGCTCGACGTCATGTCTCCGAACAAAGTGCTTAGCGGAGAGGAGTTCAGCCTCGAATTCTCGTTCCGCAACATCTCAAGCCAGGTATTCCGCGACGTCACCCTTACGCTCGACTATCCGACCAACTATGAATTCCTCTCGTCTGACAAAAAAGCGGCTGGAGAAAACAACGTCTGGAAATTCGAGCTCGTCAGCAACCAAGAAACGAACAAGATCGCCATCGTCGGCAGAGCATACGGCAACGAGGGAACTTTCTTCAACGTGGGCGCACGCCTTGAAATAGCCGCATGGAACAAAACAGTCGTCATCGACCGAAGGTCAGCGTCATTTGCCATAGCGCCCTCACCGATCTATGTCAACATAGCGGCTAACGGAAAAAACGACTACGTGACACGACTATCCGACGCAATCCGGTATGAAATCGCATACGAAAATAACACCGGAGTTGCGCTTGCCGACGTGATCATCAAGGCGCAACTTTCCGGGGAACTGTTTAATCTCAAAACGGTCAAGTCCAAGGCTTTTTTCGAAAGCATTAACAACACGCTTACGTGGAACGGCGCGAATACCCCAGGGCTTCGCTCGCTTCCCGCAGATGCAGGAGGAGTCGTGTATTTCGACATAAACACCAAAGACGCCTATCCCACCCGACGGCTTAATGATAAAAACTATGCGCTCAAGCTTAAGGTGATTGTAGAATCTCCCACGGTTCCCTCACTGGTAGCCGCGGAAAAGACGGTTGCCGTTGCCGAGGCGGAGAATAAAGTTGCGGGCCGGGTCGAGATCGATGCCAAGGCGCTATTCCGCGACGCAGCATCCGGAATCCTCAATAAGGGACCGATGCCAATGAAGGTAAACGCGCCCACCGAATTCACCGTCCACTGGATCATAAAAACGCACGGTGCCGATATGCGCAACGTCGAAGTACGAACCGCACTGGAGGCTGGCGTAGAATGGACCGGCACAGTAAAAAGCAATACGGCGAATACCGTGCCGAAGTACGACGAAAGGACATCCGAGGTTACGTGGCGCATCGACAAACTGCACGCGAACCGAGGGGTTGTTGATGAAGCCGCAGAAGCGATATTCCAAGTCCGAACAACTCCTTCAATTCTCAACATAGGGGGCTACGTACCGCTTGTAAAAGAAACGCGTCTTATTGCCACCGATGAATTCACCGGCGCTCGGCCCGAATCATACGACATCGGTCTCGGGAGCGACGTACCCGACGACCCTACCGTAACCGAATACGAACGGGTGGTCATCGAATAACAACCATGCGTATAGACGATATTGTAAATCTTGCGAAGCGCCGCGGCTTCATTGCGCAATCCTCCGAAATCTACGGTGGTTTTTCCAGTTCATATGATTACGGGCCGCTGGGAGTCGAACTCAAAAATAGCGTAAAGTCGGCGTGGTGGAACGATATGGTGTACGCCGGCCGCAACGTGCTCGGCTTGGACGCCGCGATTTTGATGAACCCGAAAACTTGGGAGGCGTCCGGACACTTGGGCGCCGGATTCGCCGATCCCTTGGTTGAATGCATATCGTGCCATCGTCGCTTCAGGAAAGATCAGCTGAAAAAAGAGTCTTGTCCGGACTGTGACGGAAAACTCACCAAAGAAAGAAAGTTCAATCTCATGATGAAAACGTTCGTGGGGCCGGTAGAGGACGCGGCAAGCGAAACGTATCTACGCGCGGAAACCGCACAAGGAATATATCTCAATTTCCCATGGATCCTGGAATCCATGCGGCTCAAGCCCCCCTTCGGGCTCGCGCAAATAGGCAAGGCGTTTCGGAATGAAATTACTCCTGGAAATTTTACCTACCGCATGCGGGAATTTGAACAGATGGAAATGCAATGGTTTTTTCTTCCTGCGGGCGCAACCGGCTCTGCAAAGCATTGGTTTGAACACTGGCGGGAACAAAGATTACGGTGGTATCTCAACCTCGGAATCAAAAAGGGGAATCTGCGTTTCCACGAACACAAAAAAGAGGAATTGGCGCATTATGCAAAAAGGGCGGCCGACATCCAGTATCGGTTCCCCGAACCGCTCGGCTGGCAGGAGATAGAAGGAATCCATTACCGCGGCGACTGGGATCTATCAAATCACGCAAAATATTCCGGCCGCGATCTCTCTTATTTTGATTCCGAAAAAAAGAAAAAATGCATCCCTCACGTCATGGAAACCTCTGCCGGAGCAGACCGCGCAGTTCTTGTATTTCTTATTGATGCCTACGAAAAAATAGCGGGCGGTCGAACTATCACCACGCAGTCCGCCAAGGAGGAAGAAATCATACTCCGCCTTCACCCGGCCCTCTCGCCAGTGAAAGTCGCGGTTTTACCCCTGGTAAAAAACAAGCCACGGTTAGTGGAGCTGGCGCAAAAAATCTATGAAGAGCTGCGTACGGAGATTAACGGCTTGGTTCAATACGACGAATCCGGCACCATCGGCCGCCGCTACCGCCGCCAAGACGAAATCGGAACGCCATTTTGCATTACCGTTGACTTCGAAAGCCTGGAAAAGGACGGCGTGACGGTACGGGACAGGGATACGATGAAACAGGAGAGAATTGAAACCGGAGGTCTTGCTGACTACCTGACGAAGAAGCTGGAAACTTAAAATCCTTTGTGATATACTACATAATGTTTTATACCGCCTAAGCCGTATCAACAGTCAAAAAATCGTGTCTTTTTCTAAAACAACTTTAAAGAACGGGCTACGGCTCGTCACCGTTCCGCAAAAAGGAAGCCTCACCACCACGGTGTTGTTTTTGGTTGAAGCGGGATCAAAATATGAATCAAAGCAGGTCAACGGCCTCTCTCATTTTCTCGAGCACATGTGTTTTAAGGGAACCGAGCGGCGCCCGAGGCCGATCGACGTCGCCTCCGAACTTGACGCGCTCGGCGCCCACTACAATGCCTTCACCAGCCATGAATACACGGGCTTCTATGCCAAGGCGCGCAACGAAGATGCAGGAAAAATCTTCGATGTACTCTCCGACATTTATCTTCGTTCGCTTCTTCGAGAAGAAGAGATTGACAAAGAACGCGGGGTAATTATTGAAGAAATCAACATGTACGAAGACGCGCCAATGCAACAGATCCACGAACTCTTTACCACCCTCCTCTACGGCGACCAACCGGCTGGCTGGGACGTTATCGGCAAGAAAGAAATAGTCTTATCTCTTCAGAGGAATGACTTTCTGTCCTATCGGAAGAGACACTACCTTCCCAACGCTACGGTATTAATCGTTGCGGGCGGGACCGACGAAACGGCCGTGCGGCGAATGACAACCGAAGCGTTCGACCGCATCGCTGCCGACGAAAAGGGATCGATGCCCCGCACGATCGAAACACAAAAAGGGCCTGCGACGCTAACACGGCACAAGGAAACCGACCAAGCTCATCTTGTATTAGGAGTAAGGGCCTTTGACGCTTTTGACGAACGGCGAAACACGCTTACGCTCATTGCCAATCTGCTAGGCGGGGGGATGAGCTCACGACTCTTCCAGCGCGTCCGGGAACAAATGGGCGCGGCGTACTACATTCATACCTCAAACGATCTCTATAGCGATCACGGCTATCTTTCTGTTTCGGCCGGGGTCGCGCTCGATAAGATCACCAATGTGGTCCGCGCAATCCTTGAAGAATTCGCGCGATTAAGGGACGGGTCCGTTGACGCAGAAGAACTCATCAACGCCAAAAGAAAGATTGCCGGCAGCATGGCGATAAGCCTTGAAACTTCGGATGAACTAGCTTCTTTCTACGGCAGTCAAGAGGTCGTCCGCAGGGAAATTTTGACTATCGATCAAATTTTAGAGAAAATAAATGGGGTGACCGCCGAGGACATACGGAATGTTTCAAGGGAAATCTTCACGAACGCGGGGCTGAACTTAGCGGTGATCGGCCCGTACAAAGACTCGGTCCAATTTGAGAAAATACTCGCATTTTAGGGTTTAGGGTATGGAGTATGGCGATTAGTCCGCCGGCTGGCGGATAAACGCTGAACGCTAAGCGCTAAACACTCTATTTCATTGGAACGTAGCATTCACGACGTATCGTGGTTGACATTTTGGAGGGCAATCACGGTCGTGCTTATCATTCTATTGGCGTATTTTGCCGTAAAGGCGCTTGTCGTCCTGTTTTTTTCGCTCATTATTTCATCGGCGGTCGAACCGGTTGTCAACACGCTTCAAAAGGGAGGGGTGCCGCGGGTACTTTCCGCTATTTTTCTTTATCTTCTCGCCGTCGCCACCGTGGCCACGGCATTGTACCTCATCATTCCTCCGGTTGTCGTCGAACTGAGAAACTTTCTCGACCACCTTGAAAACCTCACGCCTCAGCTAAGCCTCTACTTCAGCCCCGAAATATTTGAAGAGCTGCGCTCTTCGCTCTCCGTTTCGCTCGATTCGCTCACCATGCTCCTTGAAAGCGGCGGTTCGGTATTTAATCTCCTCGGCTCGCTAATCGGCGGAGTAGCCGTTCTTCTTGCGACTACGATCGTAACGTTTTATATATTGGTAAACGAGAACGGGGTTACGGAATTCATTCGCGCCGTTACTCCAGCCGCGTACGAAGACTACCTCATTAACCTCTGGTTGCGCGTCAAAAAGAAACTAGGGCGCTGGCTTCAAACCCAGCTTTCGCTCAGCATTCTCATCGGTTTGTTAAGCTTTGGGGCGCTCAGGCTCTTGGGCGTCAACTATGCGTTCCTGCTCGGGTTCGTGGCGGGCGCGTTTGAGATCGTGCCGATCGCCGGTCCCATATTTGCGGCGGCCGTCGCAATCCTGGCGGCACTCGCAGAGTCCACAAAACTGGCCTTCTTCACGCTACTAGTTTTTATTGTTATCCAGCAGCTCGAAAACCATCTTGCGGTTCCGCTCATCACAAAAAAGCTCGTGGGAATCAATCCTGTGGTGGTCATCCTCGCGCTGATGACGGGTTCGGCGGTAGGCGGAGTTGTTGGCATGATCCTCGCTATCCCGTCAGTGGTGGTACTGCAAGAGATTGTTGAAGACTGGGGGAAGAGAAAAGGAGCACGATTGGGGGCGTAAACCCCGTTCGGGGTAAAACGGCAAGGCGCCCTACATGAATCTGCCGTAATCGCCGCCATTCATGTCAAAACTACTCATCACAACCGCGATTCCGTATGTAAATGCGGATCCGCATATCGGATTCGGGCTTGAAGCCGTACAAGCCGATGTCGTCGCCCGCTACCGCCGCCTTATGGAAGACGAGGTTTATTTTTTAACCGGCACCGACGAGAACAGCCTCAAAAACGTGCAGGCGGCGAAACTCGCGAGGGTCCCCGTCAAAGAGCTTGTGGACGCGAACGCCGAAAAATTCAAGAAGCTCAAAACAGTTCTGGATATTTCCTACGACGACTTCATACGCACCACCGAGGTTCGTCACGTCGAAGGAGCAAAAAAGTTCTGGCGGATGTGCGCAAAAGACATATTCAGGAAAGTGTACCGCGGCCTCTATTGCGTGGGCTGCGAACTTTTCTACAAAGAATCAGAGCTCGCTGAGGGCCTTTGTCCGGAGCATCATACCAAGCCAGAGACCGTCGAGGAAGAGAACTATTTTTTTCGGCTCTCGGCATACCAGAAACAGCTCGGGGCAATCTACGCTGAAGACCGCATTAGAATCGTGCCGGAACGCCGGAAACATGAAGTCGAAAGATTTATCGAGTCGGGCCTCGAAGACTTCAGTATTTCACGAAGCATAACGCGCGCCGACGGATGGGGAATACCGGTACCCGACGACAACCATCAAATCATGTACGTCTGGTTCGACGCGCTCACAAACTATGTTACAGGTATCGATTTTGCGCAAGGAGGCCGTACCTTCGAAAAGTTTTGGCGCGACGAGGATACAAAAATAATTCATATGATCGGCAAGGGGGTTTTACGCTTTCACGCAATTTACTGGCCAGCAATGCTTCTCTCGGCAGGACTGCGCCTACCGAACACAGTTTTTGTCCATGGTTATGTAACGGCTGAAGGAGAAAAAATGTCAAAGAGCTTGGGCAACGTCATCGATCCCAAAGATGTAACAAAAGAATGGGGCATTGATCCTACCCGCTACTTTCTTCTTAGAGAAATTCCTCCCTGTGAAGACGGCGACTTCTCCATGGAAAGACTTGCAAGAAGATATGCCGATGACCTGGCTCACGGATTGGGCAACCTGGTCAGCCGCTCTCTAACCCTGATGATCAAGGCAGGGCAGGTAACAGTCGGGAAAGACGACTTAAAAAAAGATGTCTTGCTCAGCTGGAAAGATTACAGCGCTGCTTTAACCGAGTTTAAATTTAATACGGCACTTGAGGCCGTATGGAATCTGATGGGTCGGGCCGACCGCTATATCAATGCGCAAAAGCCGTGGCAGCAAACACCCGGGGAAAAAGAATTCGAAGACACGGCCTCAAGTATATGGCTCGCCCTTGCCAACCTGAATGAAATGCTACAACCCTTTATGCCGCACACGGCGTCAGTGATTTCGCAATGGTTGGGTTACAAAAATAGCAGCTCTCCATGGCAAGGAGGCAAGTTTATGATCCAAAAGCCGGGAAAACTTTTCCCTCTACTTCTAAGAAAATAGCCCATCCGAGTCCGTCGGATTTTTAAGATATATACCGCACCCGCTCTACTCGCGCGGCGTTTTTAATCCGACCTTCGTTGCTTTTCAAGTAGTGCGCCGTGCTCGAATCCTCACACCATATCAAAAGCACCCCCTTTTTGCAGGAAAGCGGACGAACCTTAAGCGAAGATATACGATCTGCGCCGGCAAGCTCTGCAAGGACCGCTTCGGTCTTCTTAAGAACCCTCCGTTCTTCTATTTTCTCAAATAGGTTGAGACGCCGGATGAGCCGATTCAGATCCGGCGTAAGAGATCTTAACATTTACGGCTGCCTGATAGGCATAAGAACATAGAGAAGCGATTTGTCTTCAACCGCTCGTATGAGGGAAGGGCGAGAACTTTTGTTGAGCCCGAGAAATGCCCTCTCGTTTTTTGCCGCTTTTGCGACAGACCTCAATCCGTCCGAGAAGTAGATGCCGTTAAACATGACTTCAAACGCCGTCCCCTCTCCTTTTATCGGAACGAGGTAACGGTTTTCTCCTAAGCCGGTTTCGCGCGAAGATAATTCAGCGGTTTTATGACTATCGGCAATCGCTATTTTAATATCATTGAGCCGACTTGCAAACACATGAACGAGCTTGAGGCCTTCCAGAAGCTCATTGATAGGCACGTGCGCGTTGAAATCAAATGACGTCGGAATGATATTCCGGTAATCAGGAAACTTTCCCTCAATAAGGCGCGAAACGATCTCACGTTCCTCGTTTTTAAAAATGATTTCATTCTGGTCGACGTGGATGCGAACCGTTCCCGACGGTAGTATTTTAATAAGCTCCTGAACATTCTTCGCCGGTATAATAACCGTAAAACCTTTTTCGATATTAGTTTGGTACTGAGCGTGTGATATCGTTTTTTCAGCGAGCCGGAAGCTATCGGTTGCGGCGCAGATAATCGAATCCCCTTGAAAAGAAAATAATACTCCGGAAAGTTCTTGACGAAAATCCGAGACCGTTGCAGCCGCATTAATTACCTGGTCGAAAGCAGACCTTAAAAGATTGCCGTCGATATCTATAAACTCGCGCGTATTTTTTGCCTTCGGTATAATGGGAAATTCTTTTTCGTGGATCGTTTGAATCGCGGCTTCATAGTTGTCTGTCTTTACCAGTACCGAATTCCCTTTCTTTTCGAGATGTATCTTTTCCGAAGAAACGCTTCCTACGATTGCAGAAAAGACGTGTGCAGGAATAGTGAGTGAACCTTCTTCGGTAATCTTGCCGGTAAGCGTCGCGGTAACGGCCAATTCCAAATTTGTTGCAGAAACAGAAATGGTACCATTTGCTGCGATTACCAAAATATTTCTTAGTACCGGCAGAGAAGACGAATTGCTCACGGCGCGATCAACAATACCTACTACCTGTTTTAAATTCTCTCTTAATATTAATAATTTCATAGTTATAGTAGGGGGAGGGGATAAGTGGACAACGCTTTGTTTCTTATTCTTTATCCTCTTTTGTCTCTATTCGTAAGGAGAAAGAAGGAGTATAAGTTGGGGGGAAAAACTGTATAAAGCGGAAAGCGACAGGACGTCCTTCGGAACATCGCGCTTGTTCAGTAATTATCCAATGCCATTTCACAGGGTTACTAACTGTTATGTATTTTCTCTTTCAATAAGTTGATTTTACTCGCGAGCGCGGGGTTTTTCTGAATCTCTTTAGATATTTTTTCATAGGCATAAATCGCCGTCGTGTGATCCCTTTTCCCGAGCCTGCTCCCGATTTCGGGATAAGACGCACTGAGCTCTTCTCGGATGATGTACATGGCAATTTGGCGCGGAAACACGATTTCTTTCTTCCGCGAACGCCCCAGGAGGTCTTTTTCGGGGATTTCGAAGAACGAAGATACGGCTTGCGTGATCTGCTGAAAACTGATTTGTTTAACCGGTTGCGTCGCATTTTCTTGAATGATTCCTTCTGCGGTTTTAATGCTTGCCGGTTCGTTTTTTTTCTGTTGATGGAACAAGATCCGATTGAGGACTCCCTCAAGTTCTCGAATGTTGCGCTGGATGCGGGAGGCGACAAGATCGATGATGTCGTCCGGTAATTCCTGATTTTTTTCTTGCAGTTTCGTTTTCAGAATGGCAACGCGCATTTCGTAGTCTGGGAACCCGATATCGGCGATCATTCCGCCTTCGAATCTCGAACGCAGGCGTTCTTCAAGGGTGGGAATTGCCCGCGGGGCGCGATCCGACGATATAACAATTTGTTTATTCATTTCATACAGCGCATTGAATGTATGGAAGAATTCCTCTTCCGTTCTCTCTTTGCCGCCGACAAACTGGATGTCGTCAATGATGAGGATGTCAACGTTCCTGTATTTCTCTCTGATGTCGTCCATCCGTTTGTTGCGGATAGCCCACACTACGTCGTTGACGTACCGGTCCGACGTTACATACCGCGCGCGAATTTTATTTTTGTGCAGGTTTTTTATTTCATTGCCCATCGCTTGCAGCAGATGAGTCTTTCCAAGACCCACGCCTCCGTAAATGAAAAGCGGATTGTACTTTGTTCCGATTTCGTTAATCACTGCGGTCGTTGCCGCGTACGCGAGTTCGTTTGATGAACCAACGATGAACGATGAGAGCGTATACCGGGGGTTAAGATTTGTTTCTGGATCGACTCTGAATTCTTGAAACGCAAGTTGGTTGGTAATGAGTACCGGCGTCTTCTGCGGAAGGATCTTGTTGTGCTGAGAAGCGTCGATGGTGTATTCCACGCGCTTTAAGGATTGGTCGAGCGCGCGCAGCGAACGGAGTATCAATTTATTGTATTTGTTTTCCACCCATTCGCGGGCAAAGTTGCTGGGAAGGCTTACCAGCGCGACGCCGTCCTTTTTGTCTACAAGGCGGCTGCCCTTCAGCCATGTGACGAAATTAGGCCTTGATATCTCGAGTTCTACTTCGCCGAGTACGTTTTTCCAAAAATCTTCAAGGTTTATGTTCATATGGGAACAAATTTAAAGCATCAGCGACGGCATTAATGCGGCGCGCATGTGCGAATCATAAAATATATTGTCGAGGGTTGCAAAGTTATTTTAAGCAGAGAATGTGTACAAGGTGTGGACAACATAAGACGGTTTTTGGATGCGATGCGGCACCGTGTTCTGTGTCGCGCAACGCGTTGAATTTTTACTTCATTCTTGCTAATCTCAATAGTAATGTCAATGACGTACCGGCCGAAAAAGAAGAAACGGCGACGGACGCATGGTTTCTTGAAGAGAAGCCAGACGCCCGGCGGTCGTCGGGTTTTAGTGCGCAGACGCCGCAAGAAAAGAGGCGTGCTTGCGCCGTACGCACGTCCGTAACGCATATCTCGGTTCGCCGTGTCGGGGGGATAGGCCCTCGCCATACCTATGTTGAAGAGAAAATTACGACTGCCGCTTTTTAGAAATCGCCTGCCCGGGTCGCGGCAGAAGTTTGATCGTTTTGTTCGCGGGCGCTTTCTCGGCGTCGGCGCGAAAGCAAGCGGCCTTCCGTATAACAGATATGCGGTCATGGTGGGAGGACGTATGCGCGCGGCAGCGAGGAATCGTTTACGTAGGGTATTGACAGAAACGATACGGAAGGAAGAGGTTACGGGAGGCGGACACGATATTTGTGTTTTTGTAAAATCGGGCGCGATGTCGGAACGGCGGGTCGAGGGCTCTATGCGGGAAGAGCTTCGAGCGCTTCTCGGGCGCGCCACGAGATAGTTTCGATGGGAGAATTATTCCATGCCATTTTATACCGACCGCTCTTGAACGCGCTCATTTTTTTGTATGACAAAGTGACGTTTCAAGACATGGGACTTGCAGTCATCCTCTTAACCATCATTATTCGCGTGGTGCTGTGGCCCTTGTTCCACAAAGGCGCCCATGCGCAGGCGGTTATGTCGCGGATTCAACCGCAGCTGAAAAAGATACAAGAGGACCATAAGCGCGACAAGGCGCGGCAGGCAGAGCTGATGATGGCGCTCTATCGAGAGCATAAGGTGAATCCGCTCAGCGGACTGATGCTGCTCGCGGTCCAAATCCCTGTCTTTATCGCGCTGTGGAAAGTATTTAATGTTGGCCTTTCGGAAACCGCTTACGGCGATTTATATAGTTTTATGCCGGGGATATCTGCACCGATCAACCATTACTTTTTAAGCGTCGTTGATCTTGCGCGGCGGAGTATACCGATTGCCGTTGTGGCGGCCGCCGCTCAGTTTGTTCAGGGGAAATTGAGCTTGGCTAAGGCGGCTTCGCCGCCACAGCAGGCGACCGAGGGAAGTAAAAACCCTATGGCAAATATGGGAAAGCAGATGGTGTATACTATGCCGGCAGTTACCATTTTTATCTTATGGGGACTCCCGTCCGCGATCGGCCTGTACTGGCTGACAACGACCATTTTTAGTATAATTCAACAAATCGTTATTAATAGAAGCCTAAAAACATGGAACCCAACGAATCGTTAAAACAAACAACGGTCACGCTCATACGCCTGATGGGATACTTGGAGCCGGTCGTTGAATACTACAGCGAGAAGAAGAGGCTTGCCGTATACATTAATGATGCCGTCGGCAAGCCCATTTTTCTCAAGGATGAACTCAAAGACGCGCTTGAATTTGTGATTAAGCAGATAGCCCGCAAGCAGGGCGTCGTGCCCGTTTTTGTCGATATCAACAATTATCGCAGCGACCGCGAGAAACTTATTTTGGAGCTTGCGAAAGTCGCCGCCCGCAAGGTTGGGCTGACAAAAAAAGAAGTTGCGTTGCCGCCCATGAATGCGTATGAGAGGCGCTTGGTGCACGTTGAGTTGGCGACGCGGCCGGACGTTGTTACCGCAAGCGAGGGAGAGGGAATAGATCGACACGTGGTGGTGAGGCCGTTCGACTAGCGATCGGATTAAAGATTAAAGTTGTGAGCTGAAAGATTAAAAAACCGGTTCCTGCGTCCGGTTTTTAACTTTCCGCTGTCGACTTGCAACTTACAACTCCAACGAGTAGATGGCGCCATCGTAGCGGTTGATGAAGAAAAGTTTGTTGTCGTGTACGTGAGGTTTGTAAATATCGAGCGAGGGTTCTTGACGAGAGAAGATAATCTTGAGACGTGACGTTTGTGCGTCGACGAGTGCTACGTGATCCACAAGACGAACCTTTTGCATAAGGTATGCATCGGGTAAATCGGCCACGGTGGCAAGGTTTACATTTGCCGGCACGCCGCAGTACAGCTGTTGTTCTCCGCTGAACGCGCATTTGTGCGGTAGGAGTGGCGTCTGGAAATTTTTGAGGACGACTCCCGAATCATTGACAAGCGCAGTTTGATTTTTGCCGTTGTCATCGACCCAGAACGCGAGAGCTTGTTTACCTGACGCTGACCATGCGAATGAAAGCCCCGGTTTTTCAAGCGCGAGCGGCGAGACGGTCTTTGTTAGGACGTTGATTGTGAGCGCAGGGGCCGGAAAATCTTTCGAAGGAGGAGACGAGACAATGAGTTGTTGTCCGCCGATCCAGGTAAGGCGCGCGTCGCGCATGGATAGGCGGGCGAGCTCGGTTCTTTCTCCGCCGGAGAGCTTGACAAGCTCAAGGACGAGCACACCGCCGAACGTTTCCCGTAATTGCGCCAGCCATTGGCCGTCAGGAGACCATGCGGCAGACCGTATATTCTTGTCGAGCGGCGTCCAGGAATTTTCCGCGACGCGATACATGCTTACCAGATTTTCTCCGCGGTCGGAAAAGGTTATGAGCGCTCCATCCCCTTTCGCAGAGGGCGTGATGGCTCGCACGTTTTCTATCGCGTAGGAAGAGACTTGCTTTTCCTCGCCGTTCTGGATGTTAACGGAATAAATCTGTCCGGCGCCGTTGAGGTAATATAGCGTGTCCTGCGAGAACCAAAAACCGAGTGCCGGCTGGCCGGAAAGTCGTTTGAGTGGATCCTGCTTTTTCTGCTCTTCGGTTTTTTTCTGTTCTTCCACGGCGCGCTCTTGCGTAATGACCTGCGCCGATCGCTTACTCAATATAATCATGGCGCCGACAGCGGCAGCGAGCATGAGTACTAAGATGAATATAACAATAACTTTTTTCATGGTTTGATTCTTGGGGTGCGAACCATAGCCTCAGAGGGGCTTAAGTTCTACGATCTTGGGATTGATGGTGCTAAGCAGGATATAGGAGAAAAGAAGAAGGACGACTCCGTAGATGGCGCTTTGAATTCTGTCTTTCGCGTCCTGCTGGCGCGAACTGTTTCCCGCGGAAGCCGTGTATTCTATGGCGCCGAGGAGGATCGTGGCGAAAGCTGTTATGCCGACCGCACTAAGGCCGAACCGGAACAGATTATTTATGTAGCCGGCGAAGCCCCCGCCGCTTTTTACCAAGGTATCAATCTCTCCGGATGTGTACCCGATCTTAAATGCTACCGCTTCTGCCGAGGCCGTCCATAAAATAAACAGCATGAGAGAAAGAAACGCGCCAGCCGCCGTAGAGTATTTTAAAAAGAAAAGTTTCATGTTTTTCCATCCGTCAGCCGGTTTGCCACAGGAAGCCGGAGGACGAATCATTTAATTCTCATCACGATGTCTCCGGATGCAAATTCGAGAGCATTGAGTCCGCTCTGTCCGGAAACGGATATCGCAATTTCCGATCCGGATTCAGCGCCCTCGGGTATCTCCAAAATTAACTCATCCTGTTTCTCGTTATCGGCAACCGGCACGTTTTCGCCGTCCACTTGCCACGAAAAGGCGAGATCTCTTTCTTTGGAGTCGACAGAAAAGAAATAAGCAAGGGCGTTTAACGTATTCTTGCCCGCGCGAAGCAAGGAGTCCGGGGTTTGCGCGGCGATGACGAGCTGCGGCGAGCTGATCGGTATAAAGAGGTCTTGTTCGTATGCCTGGCCGCGCAGCGTCATTTCAAGGCGTACCCAATGGTTCGCGCCACGCGCCTGGCGGACCGGAAAGGAAAACGTTTGTGCGCCGAGCCGGATGCCGTAGGCGTCGCCATCCACAGACCATATAAATTCGGCGCTGCTGAGGTCCAGGAATTTATCTCTTTCTATGAGATCTGCGGATGCGGTGATCGTGGAATCCAAGACAGGCAGGGTCTTTCCTTCATAGCCGGACGGTACGTTCGTATCGGCAGACCACGATAGGATAAGCACTGGTTCATTTGCTTGGGCCATGGCAATTGAAAATAGCGCCAGCGCAAGACCAATCGGCAAAATGTATTTTATCGAAAGGACCCCGATCTTCATAAATGTAATAGCGTGTAATTTTATGACCGATACGCCCCTTTTCCTTCGATGCGTTACGGCTTGATTCCCTTTGCGCGGAAAGTTTTAATTCCTTGCGCGGTTAATGCTCTCTGCCCGATCCCTGTCTTAGCCTCAAGATTCGAGAGAACCGCTATTACGAGAAATGTAATCGTTCTTAGGGGAAGTACCTCTACTCCGGAAACGAACATGTCAATAATCCAAGCTACTATCCATGGAACCAGCTTTTTGGCAAGCGTTTTCGCGACCCGTGCTTTCAGCCCGCCCAACTTCATTATAAGATAAATATTCATTCCCATGCCAGTCAGGAAGTCCACAATAACAAGGGCAAATGTGATGATCGCTGCGATGACCGTGGCAAGGGCGGCGGTGCTTACAAGGTCTAGTATGTCGGGGATAATAGTAAGAAAAAGAGCGACTATCAGGGTTTCGGCAAATCCAAACGGCATTCGGGCGGCTTGAGCTTCGTTTCCCGCCGAGCCTCCCTCCTCGTCTTGGGGGATATCGTCCGATGCCCCAGCCCCCTCCGCCCCCTCTGTGTCAATATAATTTTGTTCCAGGGTTGTTTCGGCCATGGATTAGTTTGTTTTTTCCTTCATTTTTTCTATTTGCTCCGACAGCTTTTGTTGCTCCATGATTTGTTGCGGGTTGGTGGTGACGATTTGATCTTCGGTGTAGGAAGCGATGACCTTGATGGCTGCGTGCTTGAGTCCGGCAAAAAACAATCCTTCCCCCACTCCGCTTTCAAGCAATAGTTGTTTTTCTGCTTCGGTGAGGTTAAATGTTTTGGCCACCGCGTCGATAGAAGAAGGCGCCTGTTTGAGGAGGATCTGAATTGCCGAGTTGGTGATGATCGGTTTTCCGTACGGTGACTTTAGAAAGTCCTCCACGTCTTGCGTGATGGTGCTTACCCCCATGTAATATTTCCGCGCGCGCTTGGCCAGGCCGAAGAGAAATGACGCGCTGTCTTCGCTTTTCATCATCCACCACGCCTCGTCGATAATGAGGAGGCGGCGTTTAAGCTCTGCGCGGATAAGTCCCCAGATGAAATTGAGCACGATGTACATCGCCATCGGCCGCAACTGGTCCTCCAGGTCGCGCAAGCTGAATACGATAAGCCGGTTTTTGACGTCGATGTTCGTCGGTTGGTTGATGAACGTGCTGTACGTTCCTTTGGTATATTTTTCCAATTTTGCGGCAACGTCTTTTGCGCCTTCCATGTTTTCAAGCACGGTTTGGAGATCTTGCATGAGCGGCGGCGTTTTCCCCGAAAAGTCGGCGTCAGGCGTGATGTCGCGTGAGGCGTAGGTTTCGGTGATAGCCCGATCTAACACGGCGTCTTCCTCGGGCGTTACGCCACCGAGCATTAGTTTGAGGAGGCCGGAGAGATTGACGATATGCGAACGCAAGACGTCTCCCGGGTCTTCTCCTTTCGGAATTTTCGGGATGTCGAATGGGTTGATGTGGTAATCGGATGTCAGGGATATTTTGAAGAACGCGCCGCCTACGGTGTCCGAAAGATTCTGATACTCGTTTTCCGGATCGATGATGAGGATGTCGGTGCCGAGCATAAGATAGCGCAGGATTTCGAGCTTAGTGGTATAGGATTTCCCGGAACCGGACTTGGCGAACAGGACCTGGTTCGCGTTTTCCATTGAAAACCTGTCAAATATGACGAGGCTGTTGTTGTGGCGGTTGATGCCGTAGAGAATACCCTTGTCTGACGTAAGGTCAGAAGAAACGAACGGGAAGAACGAAGAAATGGGTCCGGAATTAAGCGGGGTGTGTATGAGTATTTTGTCGTGTCCGAGCGGTAGCGTTGATACGAATCCTTCATACTGTTGGAAGAGACACGGCTTGGTGTACACGATCTGGCCCTCGAGGATTGAAACGATCTTTGACTCCACGGCGTTTATTTCTTCAAGCGTGTCTCCGTAGAGGGTGAAGTACAGCCCTGCATTGAAGAGGCGTTCCGTTGATTGCTGGAGCGATTGGCGGAGCGATTCGATGTCCTGGTAGGCGGTTTCGAGCGCCGGGTCGGATACGTATCCTTTTTCTTCCCGCTCGGCGAGCTGCGCTTGGACTTGAGCGGTTTTTCTGCGGAGCTTTTTCAGCGCTGTTGCGGTTTCGATTGGATGGACGAAAATGGCGATATCCATCGCCTTGTCCATGTTGATGATCGGAGAAAACCAGCCGCTGACAAGAAAGCGGGGATAGGTGAATACGAAGTAGCTCTTGACGAATTTCTTGCCGAGCTTGAGGAAGTTCGACTCGATTTCAAGCGCCGGCGGAGAAATTATGTCCTTGATGTCCTTACCGCCCATCTCGTATGCGGTAGGAACAGCGATTTTTTGTTTTGGCGACGACGCGCCAAACGGATTGATGAAACCCATGATTAGCTTGTAGCTTTTTAGCTTGTAGCTTTTTGGTAATAAGTTAAACCACGATTAAGAAGCTACCGGCTACCAGCTACAAGCTGTATACGACTATGTAGTCATATCTTTTGCAATTGCGAGCGTCCGTTCTTTTTCCTCCGGGTTATACAAATTGTAGTAGAGCTCAATGAGCTCCTGCGCATTGAGGCGAACCGCCCGGAGTCCCATTCTGCGGATGCCTCCCAGAACTTGTTCGACTCGCTGTTCGAGCTGGGTTATTTTTACGGTTTCGTCTTCTTCCTTTGTTGTTGCAACCGGCGCCCTTGATCCTCCTTCCATAAGGCTTCCGAGGCCGGCAATGGTTTTTGACCCTACCTGGATGACGTCGTACGGGACGACTGCGTAAAATGTTTTTGACATGATGGCGTTCATCTGTACGAACGAGCTTACGAATTCCACGTATTCGGCGACTTGCGCCTTGAGGAGTTCGTTTTGCTCCTGCAACTCGCGTTGCCGGAGCATTTCCAAGTAGCCGTCGATGTTTAACTTCCGTGAGTGAACAACGATTTGGAACGAGTAATCAAGCGAATTAAGGAAACTTTGATAGCCGTAGAGAAGGATATTCTGTTCTTCTTCGGATTTCAGGTCGAAATTGACGCCGGAAACCATAATCACGGCGCGCAGTCCGCCGCCCTTGAGATATACGATATCGTCCTTAATTTCTTTTATTTCGACTATTTGTTGAGTAGCCGGTTTCGCGTTGACCATAGATTAAAGTTGAAAGATTAAAGTTGTAAGGTAGTATTTTTAAAAGCCTTCGAGTGTACTAATCCCCGTTCAAGTCCGTAGAGCATCTTTGAGCTTTCGCGGCACGCATGTATAAAATATTCGAATTTTTCTTTAACAATATATTGTTTCTGATGGGCCATTCGCAGATGACGTATCGTTTCTCTTATTTCTCCTTGCGCCCGGCTGATACTTTCCAAGTAGATGTTAGTGTGTTTATTACCGAAGCCTTCAGCGAGGTTTGCGGGCGCGGAGTTCGAGGAGCGTCTTAGTTGAGAACCCAGTTCGTACAATTCAAATCGCGGGAAGGACAATGTAGCTCCATGGATTTCTAGCGCGAGTTCGCAAAGTTTCTTGTACACCTCAAGGTCTTCTACCGGCATATACTTATTTTATCATATCAATGGTTAACTAGCTCCTTCGTATAACTTGAATCTACTCGTTGTAATCCACCCCTTTCAACTTACAACTTTCAACTTTAGTCTATTCACCATAGTCCACTCGTTTCGCTTTTTGTATTTCTCCGCTGGGCAGTTCTAGTTCAACATACTGGTTGTTTTGTTGCGGCGTAGGTTGTGTTGTCGGGTTTTCGATTGGCTGCGGAGCCTGTTGGTGTGGGTTGTCAGTTTTTGGGGCCGGAGCGGTGGCGGCTGGCGGGGCCGCGGTATACGTCGAAAACCGGCTCGGCATGGGTTGTTCTCTTTTTGGAATGTACGAGCTTCCGGTTTTCAACTTTTCGGCCAATGAACTCAAGCTGCCGCTTATTGCCGGGCGATGCCCGTCTTCGGCTGGTTTTTCTTTTTCCGGCGTTTCTTCGTCCTCGTCTTCGGGAACCTCGACGGTTTTTCCTTCCAGCCGCCTCTGCCAGACGTAGAGCCGCGGCTTCATCATGAAACCAACTGCCGCCATGAGGATTTTGATGAGCGGCAGGCCGTTGATCTTGACAAATGCCAATCCGACGGCGACGAGCGCGAGGAAAAATGTGATCATAAACCAGAAGAAAAAATTGAGCGTGAAGTAAAGGACGAAACTGATGCCTCCGGCGCCGGCAAAATATAAAAACTGCTTGAGCGTAAACGGCCCGACAATTTTATCTTCCGTCTCGATGAATTGGGGGATTTGAAACTGCATGGTTTAGGCGCTAGGCCGTTAGGCGCTAGGCGTTAGGCGCTAGTCCTTGAGATCATCGCATTTAACATTTTCATCACCTCGCTAAGCAGGGCGTCTGTTCTTGTGTAATCGAGGCGTCTTGTGGTGGGTAGGCGTTTGGCGATTTCAATCTGTGTTTCTAGTTCGCCGCCAGAGCCACATAAGCAGTTAATAAAAACTGCTTAAATTCTTTTGGATGTCCTCGTAGCCTGCCTTCAGCAATATTCGAAGCTATGGATACGGCAGCGCGTCTCATTTGCGACGTTAGGCCATAGATTTCTTCTTTTGGAAAGCCTTCTGTCAAGAGGTATATTTTTGTAACCAGTTCTATAGACTTCTGCCAGACGATAAGGTCTTTATAAGTGTGCATGTCGGCTTTTAGAGGTTTAGAAATTACATCCTAATTTTTCCGCGTCTAACGCAACGTCTAAAACCTAAAACCTAAAGCCTAGAGCCTAAAGCCTAAGGTCTAGGGTCTACTCTTCCGGAAGTTCTATTCTCGCTTTCGGCGTTTCCTTCTTCTGTTTTTCCAGAACTACCGGGCCCATTGACGGCCGCCTGCTTTCGGAGATCGGCTTAATTTTTTCAGCTCCGGTTGTAAAAAGCATGTGGGGTTTATCCTGGCCCGTACTGAGCGTAGTCGAAGTAGCCGCGTCGAAGGATTTATCCTGTGGTTCGGCCGTGGGGATCCCCTCTGGTTTTTTTTCAGAAGAGTCTTCTCCTGTTGCCGGAGCCGCCGGAGCGGCAAAACCAACGCCTATAATGAACGGCGCAGGTTCGTCTTTGGGTTTTTCGTTTGGGGGGGCGTCCATGCAATTTAATAACGCCGGAGCAGCCCGCACCCGGGGGCTAGGTTGAGGGCAGATCCGAGCGTAAAGTTAATTTCTACGACGGCCCTTGCGGGCGCACGAGTCCTCGTATATCAACCCCGAGTTTTAACAACGAGCCTTGTATGCGGCTGAATATTTCGGTGTAAATCCGCTCTGCCACCCTTCTGGCGGTCTCCGGTTTCAAGGCCAGATCTTCCTGTAGAGTGTTTAGGCATTCTGTGGCTGTAATTGCGCCGACTGCGACGCTTAAAATCAGCTCGGAAATCCGTTCGGTCTGGACGCGGACCAGTTCAAGGTCCTGCCCCAACTTCCGTATGTAAAAAGCAACTTCAGGAGAAATAAGCCATTCTCTAATGTCAGGAGGGAGCGTGGAAAGTTTTTGGGTTACTTGTTGGCGGGAAAGCATGTGGTTAAAGCTTACGTAATTTGATTAGCGGAATTAAGAGAGTTCCAGTACCTAATGTGGCCCCCGATCCGTTTCTTTTCTTGGTCGGTTAGGAGGTTTATATTGCTCTTAATCTGCTGTAGGGTGTCTTTGAAGTTGGTGGGTACCAGAGGATTCGGGTCTTTTATGATTTCGTCGAGCCGTCCGATGTCTAGGCTTAGTACCATTTTGACCGTGCGTTGGTTGTCGGCGTTGCCGAATGTTTCGGCGGCATTATATTTAATTTCTTCTGCAGCGACCGGCAGTTTACGGCCAGCCGTAACAGGAGACTGTTCCCAATAGTCCAGCAGTCTGTCCATACTTCTCTCTCTGGATTTATCCGGGGGTAGTTTGAGTATGGCGTCTTCTTTTTTCACCTCGTCCCGATTAGCCCGTGCCCACTTTAGAGTTTTTTCAATGGAGTCAACCGCTGGCCCACCCTCGCTGATTACGCGTCCAAGCCTACCCGTGTCTAGCAAAAGAGCAACGTGAAGCCTGAGGCGATTTTCAATATTTTTAGGATCAGCAATGTCCTTCTTGGGATCAAAGTCGGCTGCCGAAGGGTCCATTCTGGCTATATCCTCGGGAGACATCTTTTCTTTCATAAATTTGCTCATTTCGGCCATGCTATCTTCATCGTTTTTCCCAGCTAGTCTGGCTATATTGTACGCTAGAGTCGGGTCACCTTTTACAATCTGGTCTGAGTGTTTTGTTCCATCTGGGGCAAGGCCAGCCTGATCCGCGACTACGGCCAATTGCAGCCTCTCCTTCCTACTAAGGTTTGTATTGGCAGCGCGCAAAAACCCTTTCTTACCGGCAATACCCGACAGGGCAGCGGCTTCTGCAGAATTCTTTGTCTGCCGCATGGCAGCCTCGAGTTGCTGTTGGTCATAATTTGCATATTTCTCCTGATAGAACTCTACTTCTTTTCCTTTGGCCCCGGCCCTAAGATCTGCTAGGGCGGGGGTTACAATGCCTCCGAAAAGCGGGATTGCTTGGAGTGCGCCCGCCACTTTTTTACCCGCCTTGCTTTCCATTGCCTTTTGAAGGGCCTTGTTTTTAAGCAGGGCGCCGCGCCGTTTCAAAAATTCGGCCGTAGCCCGCGGAACCTTAGTGGCGGCGTTAACTGCTGCGCGCGCTCCGTCTACCCCCATTTTGTCCGCCACGATAACACTTCCGACAAGAAGACTGCCTAGAAGGAACATGTTTGCGAGGCTTGTCAGGAGGTTTCCGGTAAGAATAGAACTATCTAGCTTGGTAGCTACGCCTGCTTTTATAAGTGATGCGTCGGTATCCTCAAACCATTTTTGCGCACCTGCCTGCGTGCTAATTTTAAGCGAGAGCCAAATGAAAAAGAGCGCTGCCGGAGCGAAAAAGACCCACCGTAAAAACGAGTTCCACCATTGTTTTGCAAGGTGGCTTAACATTGGAGTTGCCCAAAAGAGCCATGCAAGCGGCGCAAGGACGAGTAGAAATGTGAGGTGTACAAACCGTACGACGAAAAGGACGCCCAGCGCACTTATCACGACTATGAGAATGAGAGTATAGAGTATGGCAAATACGAATCCGAAGAGAACCGAAAGGAACAAGGACGTAAAGCTTGCGGTTTTAGCCAGCGCCGATGCGCTGCTCGCGACAGCGTAGGGCGCTTGAGGATTGAGATTTCCGGCAAGATGGGTGCCGTAGTCCATGGGCCCGGATAGGCCTTGGGGTAATGACCTGTTCATGAAAGTTTTTGCGAGAATATGGCTGAAGTCTATAAAGGCTGCGGCAATGGTAAAGCTGAAGTTGACAAGCACTGCGGCGATAATAAGTTTCCACAAAAGGCTTTTCATGCCGTAGCTTTGGATCCGCAGAATTGTCGCGAAGGCGATAATCAGAAGCACCAGTACGAATCCCAGATTGGCAAAATCTCTGGTTGCGACCCATCCGACCGTGGCCACCGGGTTTTTTAAAACATCGAAGTTTATCTTAAGCATCGCGCCGGTAAAGATCGTGGCTATCGACACGAAAATACCCAGAATGCTTGCTACCATTCCTATGAAGAAAGACATAACATCGAGAACTGCGCCTCCTAATGCGCTGGCGATTTCATCATGTATCCAAGCGTGCGCGTCTGCTGGAATCAGTAAACTCACCGTTATTAGTACGGTAAAGAATGCAATGGGGAGAAGCTTTGACATTTTCCTTTTCATAATGTTACGGCGCAGCCAGGTCTGTCTGGCATTGCGCCAGCTGATTCTTAGTGTCTTGGATGGAAATAATGCTGCCCAATCCTTTGATGCTGGAGTATGCAAGCAGAATTGCCTGCGGGTCAGTTGCAGTGGATACTGTGCTTTTTGCGGAAGTCAGCGAGTTTTTCACCGAGGTTGCTTCGTCGATCTTTTTCTGCGTGTCGCTCATAGGCGGAGATACAAGCGTACAAGTGCTCAACGCGCTGCCCCCGCGTTTGATACACAAGCCCCTCTGGCACGTTTGCAGCAACTTTAGATCGGAAATATAGGTGCTGTAATCGTTAAGCCGCTTGTTTATCTCGGTAAGAGCCGCGCTGCGGGCAGCGGTGATATTCGGAGGATCCTTTGTCGCTTGGCAGAAGACGAGGTCCTCTCCGGTAAGTCCTTGACAGACATCGATCGCCGTTGATGTTGTTTCTGTGACCTGAAATAGCCCTTTTTCCCCGAGTTTGGTTAGTTTGCTCGCAAGCGAGTTGGCAATAATGCCGGTAAGCGCCTTGGCGAGAGATTCGGAGTTGACGATTTGCGCCTTTTCTTTGTCCATGACGCTCGCGACCATTTCGTAATTGGCGCTCCCGGGCGTGGTCACCTTCGGAGATATGCAGTGTTGTTCCCACGTAGGATCTGAATAGGGCAGGCTCTTGCCCTTGATCCAGCTTGCTTGCCACAGCGCAGGGGGGCAGTATTTTATGTCTTTAAGTCCGCTCCCCGCTTCTGCAGAGGATTTTGCCGCATCTGCTTCTGCGTCCCCCCGCGCGCGCATTTCTTGCATTGCGGTAATAAGGCCCCAGTAGATATTGCCTCCGCCCTCCGGCTGCATGAGGGTGTTGTAAGCCACAAATCCGCCCTTGGAAAAGTCTCCAAAGAACGCATTGGCATTGGAAACAACGGTGCTAAGCTTGCAGGCGTTCCTTGTGCCGTACGGGCTTTGGAATTGAAAATTTTTCAATGCGGCGAGCACCGGTTGCTGCAAATTTTGGCAGAGCTTATTTGATAGTACGAGCCCTGAAACTTCGTCGACAAATCTTCCTGCCCCGGTGCCGAACGCATCGCCTAATTCTTTTTGCCAGTTGGTAACGTATCTCGGGACCCCGCCCTTGTTGCTGATATACGCGGTCATTTTTTGCGTCAGCATCTCGAGAGCTTTTTGCTTAAGCGCTTCCAGGAGAACCCTTCCAACGTTGCCCGCGATGTATTCGATGATTCTTCTGATATTGCTGATTGGGTCGTGTATGATGCCCGCTAGTCCTCCGGCAAGGGCATCTTGGCGCGTGATTATTGAGGAGGCGCCGTGCATGCCCGGCGGCGAAAATGAAAGCGGCGCCAGCGCGAGGACTGCGACGATGATTGCCAGGACCGTTATTTTCGCGGCGCCCATAGTTTGATTATAGCAGATTGCAGATTAATGTATGCCCCGCCCTGTTGATAGGCATGAGGGTTTCATTGTGTCGCGCCCTTTATGATTTCCGAATACTCTTTTAGATATTGCGTAAATTCGACTTCGAACGCGTTGAGGTATTGAAGCGCGGCAAGCGATTTTACCGGATCGTCGTGTACGGCGCTAAGCGCCTGAAAAATCTCCCTTCGTTCCATCAGATAGGCAACTCCCTTTCTGTGGTATTCTGCCCAGTCGTTCGGCACCGGCGTTGCGAGAGCGATGGTGATGGCCGCGTTGTGGTTATCGACGACTTGGGCGAGGTCTTTTTCCGAAAATGACGATGCATTGTCATTGAGGCCCGCGAAGATTTTTTCCACGACCGGCGTTACGCGTTCGTCATATTTCTTTTTTGCTTCGCGGCTATTGTCGTTGATGACAACGATGTCAAATGCTCCTGCCTTGAAAATGCGGGAGGGATCGACCTTGGCGAGTTCGTTTTCTAGAAGAGTGGAATAGTCCGGGAGCGTTTCCGAGATGTCTGCGCTGCCCTCTCCCAGGAAGCTCTCGGCGCCGACGTCGGCCATGAGCTGATCTGACAGTGTGTCAGCGAGCAGGCCGGTAAGGTTGTCGGACGCAGCAGCCGCGGCGTCTCCGTATGGTTCGACATAGAGCGGTTTTTGCGATTCTTGCGCTGATGGCGCGAGGTATGCTGTAATGGCGTCTCTGCCCGCGCCCTCTTTGTCTTTGGAGAATAATGCCCAAAACGTATTCGGAGCAACGCTCGCATACAATCCCGCAATGCCGGCAATCAGTATAAGTGCGGCTGCCAGTTTTCTCGGAAAAGAAACGGCTTCCATTGCTTCTATTATAGCAGCGCATGTATGCTAACGCATGACGCATACTGTGAATAACCAAATCCGTCCTGACCCCGACCCCCTTTCTACACTATCATACTACAGTGTATGATAGTGTAGATTTTTTGGTAAGGGCCGGCAGCTTCTCTTGAGTAAGGTGCGGATCCCAAGGTACGGACCCTTGAGTATTTTTGTTGACAAATGATCGCCCGTCGAAGTATGCTGTTCTGTGGATCATTGCTATCAATCGTCGGAGACGAGGCGTGTCATGCGGAAGACGATGTACGCTGTGGCCGCGGTCTTAGGGCGGGCCTGCGCTATCGTTTTGTGCGGCCTCGGATGGCTCTACTTTCGCGTCCTTAACCGGGTACGTATCAATGGAGAGAGGATGTTTCCCCGCGGGGCGATCTTCTACAGCAATCACCAAAACATAATCGACGGCTTCCTTATTAATATGGGAATTATCGGTTTTCCGCGGATGATTCGTGATAAGGCAACCCTTCCGTACAGCATGGTGACACGCAGATACGACGAGCGTTTGCCGCGGCTGCGGTGGCTGTTTCGTGCATTACGGCTGGTGTCAGTTCAAGTGGGTGGTCCGGCCGATAAGAGACGAGAGGTCAACGAAGCGGTGAACCAATTTTTTGTGGAGCGGCTTCGAAGCGGTGAGCGGGTCTTGATTTTTCCCGAGGGGCGACTGCCTGTCGACGGTTCTCTTGGAGAATTTTATCCGGGAGCCGCTCGACTCGCGCTTATGAGCGGCGCGCCGGTTGTTCCCGTGGCGCTTCGAGGCACTGCACAGCTTATTCCGTCTCGCGGGTGCGTTCCCAGGGTCGGCAAAAATGTCGTCGTAACGATTGGTACGCCACTGACATTTGAACAAATGGAGAAGCCCGGCAAGGAAGAAATCAATGCGATAACGCGCGCATTGCGGGCAAGACTAGAGGAGCTTTTGAATGCCCCGTAGTTCGTTTCTGCGGGGCCCTTGATTTGTTATGATAGATTTGCGTGCTCGTCCTCCTTTAATTTAATTCTGGCGTCATCATACAGCTGGTTGCGTAAGAAAAAACATAGTTTTTTATCGAGAGAACCCGAAAAAATTAAATTAATGGAGGACTAGTGCACCGCGTCAAACCATGTGGTTAAGTTTTCTATCCGCCCTTCTTGCGATAGTGTCGTATCCGCCGCTTGGGCTTTACGGTTTCGCATTTGTTGCTTTAATTCCCTATTTTTCTTTCGTGCTCGGCGAGAGGAGCTTGTTGCGATTGTTTGCGGGAACGCTGGTGTTTCGTATTGCGCTTGCGGCATATGTTGCTGTTGTTGCCTTTGAGCCGATTATTTTTCTTCAATCTGCGGTTTTGTTTTTCGGCTTTCCGCTCTCGGTATATCTTGTAAAACGAATGACCGGCCGGGAGTTGGTATGGTTTTGCGTCTTGCCCCCTCTCTTTGCTTTTTGGGAGCACGTGGAGTCGCGGCTCACCCTCCTTCCCTATTTTGTCGTTGATATTGGCATCAATCTTGCGCCAAGTCCCTTTTTGGGCCTTGCTCGTTTCGGCGGCGTTGAATTCTTGATGTTGTTTGTTGCGGCCGTGAATGCGGCTCTGCTGTTTGCGTTGAAAAGACTTCGTTTTTCAATTTCGTTTTCCCGCGCGCCGAGGATTTTTAGCGTGAGTTTTGACGCAGCTGGCCGCAGGGGGTTACTCGTTGCTCTGGTGCTGCTTGTTGCGGGTTTTGTACTATCTCGCGTTTCTCTTCGCGGCCGCAGCGAAGAATATCAGCGCCGCGAAGACATCGTCGAGATTTTACTTGTCTCGACCACCGAAGCCTTTGATAGAGAAGTGGAAGATTTTCCGGACGGCCTCGGTAAGACAGAGCTGGATCACGTAGGCCGTCTGATTGCCCAGCGCCTTGCGCCGATTAAGGAGAGGGTTTTGCAATCGGAGAGCGCGCCGGATCTGGTTGTTTTCCCTGAAGATATTTTTAGGAACGAGTATACGGATGATCGTGACGAAGAGGCTTTTGAAAAATTTGGCGTGGTAAACGCCGGGACGTTGATACGGCAGTATCGTGAATTTGCCAAAAGCACGAGAAGCCGCGTATTGGTCTATACTACCGTGGTGGTCGCAAGCGGCGAGCGTTATAACATGGGGATGCTTTTCGCGCAGGACGGCTCTATTGTTGATGTGTACAAAAAGAGATACCTGGCGTATGGAGGCGAGTTTTGGCCGTTCGGCGAGTGGCGCCCTTTCTATGTTAATTGGGCGCGGGAGACCGTGCCGAACATTGTGAAGCGAAGTCCGGTATTTGATCCCCGATTGCAGTTTGCCAGAGGAGGGGAAACGAAAAATTTTTCACTGGCCGGAGAGATCGTATTCGGTACCCCGATCTGCGGTGAATTGCACTATCCGTTTGTGGCGAAGAAGTTCGTCGACCGCGGAGCAAGGTTTTTAATCCATTCTTCCAGCAATAACTGGGCGATCGCGGGATTTAGAAAATACCTTGAATCCGTCGTCTGGCTCCGGCAGATTGAGGCGGCCTGGCTCGGGGTTCCTATTTTAGTGAACGGCCGCCGCGACCTTGCCGGCGCGGTCTATCCCGACGGATCCGTTGACATGATTGATTTTGAAAACAGCGAGAACTTTGCGGTATATCGCGCGCAGATTAAGTTGTGAGGTTTCCTACCTCGTTTCGCGCCGCCCCCCACCCTTAAACATAAAAATTATGGGGCATATTGAAGGAATCAAAAAATTGGTATAGTCTAAACATGATTGCCGCGGTAGCTCATTGGTAGAGCGCAGCCCTGAAATTCTTTGGGGCTTTCTGCAGTAATGCAGACTGTAAAATCGGGTGAATTCGGGGAACACTCCGACATGCCGTCAGAACAACCCCGAGCCAAGCTAAGGGGGGCTCCGCCAGCCGGTGGAGATTTCTTAGAAGGTGTAGAGACTAGCAAGTGAGTCCCAACAATAATCTTGCACAAGCGCCCGACTCCGCACTCTTGCGCGAAGAACGGAGATGATATAGTCCAAAATCAGCCAGGAAGAGGCTGGCGTAGGGGGTTCGATTCCCTCCCGCGGCACCAGAAAGGAATTTGCAAGTTTAAAAGGTTCGCCTCGCTTCGCTCGGCGACTAATTGGTATTCAATTTTGGGGGTAAAAACGAATTGGCGGTTTCGCATTTTGGGGGAAGAAAAATTTTTAATCATATGAGTCAAAAGGGATTTGTAAATATTGTTTTGATTTTCGTTGTCATTGCTATTGTTGCAATCGGTGGGTATTTCATTTTTTCCAAGAAATCCGTGGCTCCTACGGAAATTCAAACTCAACAACCAGCGCCTGTATCCAATGAAGTAAAAACTCCGACATCCACTCAAACTGCTACGCAACCTTCCAATAAAACGACGAGCTCCTCGCCATCGACCGATGACTGGAAGGTGTATCGTAGTGAAAAATATGGGCTTGAGTTTCAATATCCGGCTTATTGGAAGGTAGACGAGGATACTCATTTTCCTTTCGTTCAATTGCAAGAAATTAAAAATGGAGAGGTCATAGCTATCGTGGGTGGTATTACTATTATTAAGAAACCAATATCTTCTTCGATAGATTCTTCTTATGAAAAAATGTTCGCTTCCAATTCGCAATGTCCGGTTGCCGCAGGAAGTAGAAATTTGTCCAGTGAATCCCAATACGAAGAATATGTTTACTGTCTTACTGGGAAAGAAATTCAAATGAACACTGGGACATGGAAAGGAGCGGTGGAATGTTCTGCGTCCCAATGGTATGGAATGAAAGTTGATCCCAATACTTGTCCTCACCAATTTTGGATAGATACGAAAGATTTTTTCTATGTTGTTCATTTCAATTTCTTCGAACCAATAAAAGACAATAGTGAAGAATCAATATTCTTTGATAAATTCCTGAAAGGATTTTCATTTTTTTAAGAATTTATGCCGCCAAAAAAAATTTGAAATTGTCAGCGGTGCGACTCCGCCGCCTTTCCGAATTTTCGCGGGGGGAATTCCTCGCCGCCGCAGGCGGCGAAATGCGTTCGGACTAATTCAAGAATACTGCACCAGTTAGGAAATAACTTATGAGATTTGAAGGGCTGCCACAATTTGATGCCGAGGAAACGCTTACAACTTTTGAAGAGCAAGAGAGAAAAAGAAGCATGGGTAATACAATCTCTAGAATCTTTACCTTTCCGAAAACTGTACTCTCTGGGTGACAGAATTGATCTACTTTTAGTTTATGGCGGTCTAAAGCCGGCTACGGACATAACCATCGGCAAGGACTGGGAAGGGGGTCAGTAACCGCTAAGCTTGACCGAAGAAGAAATAGATTCGGCCAGAAGAGAATTGGGAAGCGCCGGTCTTACTCCCGTAGATTTACCAAAAGAAATCGGAGCAATTGAGGGCATTGACGAGGGTGAAGCAGGGCCATCTGTAAAATATCGTTATGAGCAAAGTCGATTTTTTGTTGCAAAAGATAAAACTACGGCAGAAGCACTAAGAAACGTTCATGAGGGCGACGACGAAACTTATGGCCGATTGTCGGGATTTCCCGAATCAGCAATCAAGGCTTATCTAGGGGCAGAGGAAAATACAACCGCGCTTATCGAGCTAGGAGATTTACCGGAAGAAGTAAGAACGCAAGACTTCATGGCTTTTGCGACGTTCAAGCTTTCTCGGGGAAATTGGCGAGAAGAACTCGAAACGGTTAAGAAGTGGGCAACCGCAATTAAAAAATAGACCGCGCCCTTTATGAAGAGGCGATTAAAACTTATAGAGAAATCACTGCTTTTGATAAACGGGGGAAACAGAGATGAAGAATTTTCCGAAGAACACAGTTTTATCGTTAACCACCCAAAGCGCGCGAAAGGCTTTCCAGCTGTGAAAGATTTAATTCATGCGCGCGTACGGTGGGTGGCATACCCAGGCGAGAAAAAGTCTTTAACACATTTTCTCTACCATACATTTTCGCCAGGCAATGCGCCAACTGCTTGCGTGGTTGTGCGAATGCTGCCTTGATAAACCGATAGTATGCGCCAGCCGCTTCTTTATCCGGTGCGCGTATATCGGTTATTTTCATAATGCTTGAACGCACCTTCGGTGAAGGATAAAAACTTCCCGGCGTCAAATGCATGATAATTTCCGGCTGGGCGGCGTATTGCACTGCTGCCGCAAGCAGATTCATGCGTGGCGGAGTAGCCGTAAGACGTTCGGCAACGTCTCTCTGGATTGTCAGAACCGCCAGCGCAGGCGGCTTTTTTGATTCGGTGATAAGGCGTAGCAACCTGCCGGTGATGTAGTAGGGGATGTTGCCGACCAGCTTGTAGCTTGCAGTTTGCCTGCCCCGAGCGGCTTCGAGGGATAGCTTGTAGTGAGAAATTACTTGTGGAATGATTTTCAGAGCATCGCCCTCAATAAGCTCAACTTTACTTCTATTTATTTCTATTGTATTTCTAAGTATTTTTATTAGATTTTTGTCTTTCTCAATCGCAATAACCATACAGCCCAGCCCTTGGCACCGCTTTACGAGCGGCAGAGTTAATGCTCCTTTCCCCGGGCCGATTTCAACAATAACATCGCCCTCGCAAAGTTCAAGAGCATTGACCATCGCGCGTATCGCATCCGTATCAACCATCCAGTGCTGACCCAATCGTCTCATAGAAAAAAATTAGCTTCGGACTTAATATTCAATATATTCTTCGTCTTCGTCGACTTCGTCGTCGTATTTGTTTGCGGCAACGAATTCGGTTACTTCGGGAGGCACGTCGTAAATAAATTGGGAAGGGATTGCAGGTTCCCGGGAACCGAATAAAAGCCGCTGTCTGCTGAAACAGAGATAGAGTTCTTTTTTTGCCCGCGTGATCGCCACATATGCAAGCCGCCGTTCTTCTTCGAGCTCTTCGGCGTCCAAAAGCGAACGCGCATGAGGTAAAAGCCCTTCCTCGCAACCCGCTACGAACACGACTTCAAATTCAAGGCCTTTTGCGCAGTGGATCGTCATCAGGCTTACTGCATCCGTTTCAGAATTTCTGGCCATGAGTAGGCGCCTGTGTTCGCTCGTAGCATGATCGGTCTCCTGCATCAGGTGCACTGACTCAAGAAATGCGCGGAGTCCCCTTGGGGGTTCGAGGCGTTCGTCGAATCCCCTCGCGAGGCTTAAAAGCTCCATAAGATTTTCCCACCGGTCGTCGGCATTCAAATACTCCTTTTCCAGATATTTTTGATAGTCGATTGCTTTTACGAGATGGAAGATGAGCTCGGTTGCCGGCGTGATTTCGGCAAGCGTTTTTAGCTTATCTAAAAGTTCTTCGAGCGATGGAATGACGGATAAGTTGTAGTCGAGGCGGCGCAAGCGTTCTTTGCTGATGCCGCGGGGCGGCACGTTGATGATGCGCTCAAGGCTGACGCGGTCGTCCGGATTTACGCAAAGCCTCAAATACGCAAGAACGTCTTTAATTTCTCTGCGCTCGTAAAATTTGACGCCGCCGACAATCCGATACGGTATGTTGGCTTCAAGGAATGCTTCTTCAAGTGAGCGTGCTTGGGCATTCGTGCGGTAAAAGACCGCGATGTCTTTCGGGTTCAAGCCGCGTTCGGACATCAGTTCGGCTGCCCTTCCGGCGACAAATCGGGCCTCTTCATGTTCATTCGCGGTTTCCACCACGAAGACCGGCGAACCTCCTTCGTTTTGCGTCCACAATTTCTTTTTTTTCTGGAGGACGTTTTTGGAAATGACCCCGTCGGCAGCCTTCAGAATATTCTTGCTTGACCGATAGTTTTGCTCGAGCTTCACCACTTTCGTGTCTTTCCAGTCGCGGTCAAAATTAAGAAAATTGCGGAAGTCTGCCCCGCGCCACCGGTAAATACTCTGGGCGTCATCGCCAACGACGCAAATATTCTGATGGCCCCCTGCCAAAAGCTTGATAAGCTGGTACTGGGAAACGTTCGTGTCTTGATATTCGTCCACGAGGACATACGGGTACTCCTCTTGAAATCGGGCCAGAATGGCCGGGGAAGAGCGGAAGATCCGTACCGGCTTCTCGATAAGATCGTCAAAGTCAAACGCGTTATGTTCCTTGAGAAGTTCCTCGTATCTGGCGTAGATAGCTGCAGCGGCCTTTTCAAAGGGCGTGCTCGTCTCTGCCGCATACACAGATGGTTCTATAATCTCGTTTTTGAGCCTGCTAATTTCATGTCTGATGGCCGCCGGAGTCACTTTTTCTCCGCCTATTTCCAGCTCTTTCATGATACGTTTTATAAGCGCCAAAGCGTCTTCTTCGTCATAGATGCTATAATTTCTCGATCTTCCGACGATGTCTGCGGCCGAATGGAGGATTTTGGCCCCAAAAGAGTGGAATGTGCCTATAAATGGTGCCTGATTTGGCGAAATGCCTGCATCCTTGAGGAGAATCGTCACCCGCTTTTCCATTTCTTCTGCTGCTTTGTTGGTAAAGGTTATTGCAAGAGCTCTTTTATCCCCCACGACCAGATTTTGGCTTAGAATATAGGCTAAACGGCGTGTAAGCGTTCTTGTTTTTCCCGATCCGGCTCCGGCGATGATCAATACCGGGCCCTCGGTATGGCAAACAGCCTCTTTCTGCCGGTTATTCAGGCCGGTGAGTATCTTGTGAATAGCGCTTTTTGACAACGGAGAAGGCATAGGTATAATGAATGTGATGGGTTTTTTGCTGTTCAGAAGTCCCACGGGTAAGATCAATGGTGCGCGATTCGCCCTCTGCCGGCTGGCGGATATCGGAGGGCGTCTATGTGCGAGGCCTCAGTTAGTTTTCAATCCGGCACATCATTATTATTACGATTATAGCCAAATTCCTTAAAGAGCTGCAAGGCGGATTGGCTTTTTTGGCAGGGAGGGTTGTTTTTGAAATCAAAAGCCTTGGCTGGTTGACTGTTCCGGCCGTTTTGATTTTGGCGGTTCCATTGATAAACTTGGCGGCCCTCGGTTTTGTGCATAGGCCGGAAGGGGAGAACTTTGGCGTATTTGGCGGACCGGAAGAGATTGCTGCCCCGTCGAGCGGCGCATTTGAAGAGGCTGCCGTCTTTGATCTTCCCGCGCCGGAAACCCTCTGGGAAAACGACACGGTCAACTACAAGGAGGACGTAGCGGGCTTTCTCCTTGTGGGGGGAGACTCACTCGCTGACGCGGCTCCAATTGTCAATGGCATCCCAAGCAGAGAAGGGCTTATCACTTATATCGTGCAGGATGGAGATAATTTGTCCACCATAGCCGTTCATTTCGGTGTTTCTATCGATACCATTTACTGGGCAAATAATCTTTCCTCCAGCGTTATTAAGCCCGGAGACGAGTTAATTATTCTTCCTATAAATGGCGTTAGATACGAGATACAGGAGGGAGATACTATTGATGGAATTGCGCAGAAATACCATGCCAAAGCCGCGGATATTATTGATTTCAATAAACTGGGAAGCGTCCTCCGGCCAGGCGCTGTCGTTATTATCCCCAACGGAAAGATGGAAAGAAGGCCCGCGGTTGTAAAATCCTCTTCTTCTCTCCTTCCTTCCTATCCCGGTTATTTCACCATGCCGACAACCGGATGGAATTGGGGTCGGCTGCACAATTATAACGCCGTAGACATTGCAAATTCATGCGGCACCTTTATTTATGCGGCGGCCGAAGGACTTGTTGTGGAAGCAGCGGATTCAGGATGGAACCGAGGGTATGGCAGATATATAAAAATTGAACATCCGAACGGTACCGCGACCCTCTACGCGCATACGAAGTCGAATACGGTTAAGCCGGGAAACTATGTCCAGCGCGGAGACCTTATTGCATATATCGGAAATTCGGGAAAGACGCACGGGCCGACCGGTTGCCATCTTCACTTTGAGGTTCACGGAGCGAAAAATCCGTTGGTAAAATGAAGCTCTGTGCAGCAAGTCTTCGACCTCATCGAGTTCATCGAATCCCTCGGGATTGAGTCTCTTCGAGCCTGAAGGCTCTTCAGAGCCTGAACGGCCTCGGGACGAATGTCTGATGATTCTCTGAATCAGAAGATCTGACGACTCTTTAGAGTTAGAACGACCTGAGGGGCGTAGACCCGAATGGGCTGACGCGGAATAATCAAGTTTAACACATGAGTGGTACTAAAGAACGCCCCCAGCGAAGAGGCGTTCTTTCATTTGTGTTGGTAAATCCGTTATTCTGTTTCGTCCGTTTCAGATGAGCTCTCGCCAAACGCAGTTTTAAGGCTTGCCTTTGCCGCTTCAACCGCAGAGCGGAAATTATCCTTTGCGCTTTCAAAAGTTGATTTTCGCGCCGTGACGAGCGACTCGTGCGTTGTCTTAAATGCGTCGCGCGCGGATTGAACCGAGGTTTTTAGAGAGCTGCGCGCTGCCTGAAGGCTAGCTCGTAAGTCTTGGCGGGCCGTCCGTTTGTCTTTTCCGGCTGCGCAACCTGCTTTTGCTTTATCGATCGCAGTTCGATACGCGGTTTTGGCCGCAGCAATCGCGGTATCGATTGCGGCTTTTCTCGCAGCAATGCTTTGATCCAACCCTGTTTTGTAAGCCGTGAGCGCTCCATCCACTGTGCTGCGCCGCGTTGTCAGCGCATCCTGGAGCGATTCTTGAAATGCCGTCAGCGCCGTTTTCCGTTCATCTGTATTCGCACGGCCCTGGAGCTGTGCAAGGCGCTCGGTAAGTTTCGTATCCCGCTCTGTTCTTCGCGACGCAAGTTCTGCTTCGCGGGACTGGCGCCGCTCCTGAAGCTTGCTTTCTCGCTCGGTCCGATGCTGACTAAGCTTTAATTCGCGTTCGGTCATAGCTTGATCAATCTTTGTAAGACGACCGGCGAGCAGCGTGCATACGTTTGTCGCGCCAGACGATTGGTCCGCTGGCGGCGTTTGCGCGATGAGCCCCATCGGGAATATGAATGAGGCGGCCGTCGCAATAGCAACAAGAGAATTGGTAATTCTTTTCATGGATTAAAAGTTGTCTTCGCTGAAAGATTGATCAAGGCTATTAAGCGTTGCATCGTCCGTCGCGGTAAGCGAAGAATCTGTTTCCTCGGCCGGCGTTTCGTCCGCAGCGGTTTCTTCAAGCGCCGTATCGACCAACCGTTCGATGTCCACTACGGCTTGTTGATCGGAAAGAGTCGGCGAGGCGGGCGGCGTTGATACTTGGGGCGGCGGGGCTTGAGGGCCGACGGTCGGCTGGCCGGAAAATAGATATACCAGCGCCACTACCGCAACTGCCGCGACCACAAGGCCCGCAACCAAAAGATTTTTATTCATACCGGTATTACTTATTGCCTTGATTCGTGCTTCGACCTTTCTTCGTATTATATCACTAACCCTATTCGTTAATAGGAGACCCTGTTCATGATTATGCGAACATACGAATCGGTTTGAAAAACTCCCTGCATCATATGCAGCGGAGTTACCACGAATATTTTATATCCCGGAATTTCAATTCCCGGGCGTTTTTCATGTTCTCGGCAATGCAGATCGGAGCTTTCTGTATGGAATCGTTGATTCCCGGCACTGCGTCTCGAGGTACGCACGCAAAGCGCATTCCGCGCTCGCCGACGATCTTCAAAAACACCGCAGCATAGAGAAATTCCGGCGGGAGGGCTGAATTAAACGCGGTGAGAAAATCAACGCCAAACATTTCCTGCTTTTCCGCGCTAAGCTCTTCCGATTTCGCAACTCCAGCGATTCGCAGAAATCCACGAAGCGCCTTATTGCATTGTGCCCGCATATGGCCTTCAAATATGGCAATCGACTTGTCTATAAAAAACGGCGCCGATTTTCGAAGTTCTGCCGTGATGGGATCAAGGATGGTTTCTTGCAATTCTTCTCGCAATCGCCGGTTCGTTTCTTCTTCAGAAGGACGATACGTCATTACACCCCCCGATTTTGAAAATAGAATTTTACTATAGCAACCTTACCACAAAATGCGGCCGGTGCCAATGGCTCTAATCTAAAAATTCCACAGCCGCGGCCGTGACAATCATTTGTACATTATCCTATCGAATTTGCAAACCTTGAGAAATATTGAACCCGGGGCTATAATAAAAACAATGATCAGGGGTTCAATTATATGCGTAACGATAAACACATCGCTATACAATTAAGAAAAGGGGTTATAGTTATAATAAGATTAGCCGGGAGCTTGAAGTACCCAAAAGCACATTATCAGAATGGCTTTCGCGCATTAACTGGTTTCAAGCTATAAAAAAAGAGCTTGTTCGGAAAGCAAATTATATAGCGTGCAGAAGGTTACGGCTTATTAATAGAGAAAGGAGGGAAGCATGGGAACGATGGCGAGAGAAGATACGAGGGCGAGCCCGAAAGGACTTCTCAAGATTACAAAAGGATTCGTTATTTACTTCCGGGGTAATGCTGTATTGGGGCGAGGGAGATAGCAAACTAAAAAATCCTTTAAGAATTTCAAATACAGACCCTCGAATGATCAGATTATACAGCATATTCTTAAAAAAAGTTCTTAATATACCCTTGGAAAAAATTAAAATCGGTCTTATTTTATATCCTGATTTGTCCGACGAACAATGTAAGAGATTTTGGAAAGAAATAGTTCGTTTGCCGGAAAATAATTTTATGAAAACACAATACATTCGTAGTCGCCATCCAACAAAAAGATTATCGTGGGGTATATGCATGGTCGTTGTTAACAACCTTGAACAAAAAGTGAAAATGCTCACCTGGATTGATCTTTTCTCAAGAAAGTTTACGATAGACGGTAAAGCGGGTGTCGTATAGTGGCTATTACACGACATTGCCAATGTCGAGATGGCGGTTCGATTCCGCTCACCCGCTCTTAACCAGAGAAATCCCGCCGAAGCGGGATTGCAAAAGCAGCACGAAGGCGCTACCACCATTTTAGTTGTTCAACACAAAGTCGGCTTATTTATCCTTTGATGACGCCGACGGGACGAAGCCGGGCTACCCTTTTAGCAATCCCCGTATTGTGCACCACGTCAACCACCTTTTCGACGTCTTTGTACGCAAACGGCGCTTCTTCTGCCAGGCCGGACATGGAACCGGATCTTACGCTGATGCCGCGAGCCTCAAGTTCTTGTTTCAAGTCCGCGCCGCGGATTTTTTTCTTTGCCGCAGTTCGCGACATCATTCTTCCGGCACCGTGACACGACGAGCCAAAACTTTCTGTCATGGATCCTGCCGTGCCAACGAGTACATACGAAGCAGTTCCCATCGAACCGGGAATAATCACCGGTTGGCCAATCTCTTTATATCGTTCCGGCGTTTCCGGATGATGCGGCGGGAATGCCCTTGTTGCGCCTTTACGATGGACCATAACCTTCATTTTCGCATTCGCGTCTTTCGCGCCGGTGCCATATTCTTCAACCTTCGCAATATTATGGCACACATCATAGACGAGTTTTAATTTTTCTCCTTCTCCTTTGCCGAAAATTTTGTCCCACGCCAGTCGCGTTTCCCACGTAATCATCTGCCGATTTGCCCAAGCAAAGTTTGCGGCCGCCTGCATTGCTTTCCAATAACTTTGGCCCTCTGGAGATTGAAACGGCGCGCATGCAAGCTGTCGGTCAGGAATCTCGATTTTGTACTTTGCCATCGCGCCCAGCATAATTTTTATATAGTCCGTCGCTACCTGGTGTCCCAGACCGCGAGAGCCACAGTGAATAAGAATGCATATTTGCTCTTTGAACAGACCGAGGGTCTTCGCGACCGATTCGTCGAAAATTGTATCGATGCGCTGAATTTCGACAAAATGATTGCCGGCACCCATGGTGCCGAGCTGGTCCCTGCCGCGGCCCTTTGCGTGTTTAGAAACCATGGCCGGATCCGTGCCCGTCAGGCAGCCGGAAGCTTCGCAGTATGTAAGATCGTCTGCGGCCGCATGCCCTGATTCAACGAGACGCCCAACTCCTCGAGTCAAGATTCCGTCCAGTTCCTTTGTAGAAAGCCTGATGGGGCCTCTACGACCGACCCCGGAGGGAATATCTTGAAATAATTGAGTTGCCAGCTCCGGAACGCGCTTTTGTATTTCTTGAAATGTTACAGCTGACGCGAGTAGGCGCACTCCGCAGTTAATATCAAAACCAATTCCTCCCGGCGATATCACTCCGTTTTTAGCATCCATTGCGGCCACGCCTCCTATCGGAAAACCGTATCCTTCGTGCATGTCCGGCATCACAAGCGCGTATTTTTGTACCCCGGGGAGCGTGGCGACATTGACGGCCTGATATAGTGATTCGTCCCGCATGATGTCGTCCAGCATGTCCTCGGAAGCAAAAAATCGCACAGGAACCAGCATATCCGATCGGAAGGTTTCGGGTATTTCCCACGCATAATCATTAACTTTTTTGAAGCTGCCCCGTTCCATATTCAAATATCAAATACCAATAGCGTTTCCAGCATGCCTTCGTCGTTTCTTTCAATATCAACTTCGTGGTACGTAACAGCCTTTACGTCTCTATCGAATTTTTCAACCGGATAACCGATAAGGATTGCTTCAGCAGAGTGTGTCGTTCGGAGCGGCTGGATAGACATATCCTCTACTTCCGGATATACGATATTATGAATCTCGCTGCGGGTTAAAATTTCGCTTAAGAAATCGACGAGAAGATTGGGAATGTCGTTCGATGTGGCACTGACCGTCTGTTGAGCGGCTCTTGTTTTTTTCTGATCGACTTCCTCTTTCAACAAAAACGCTAACGCCTTGACGGCGTTGATAAATAGTTCTTTAAGGTCGCGGCCGTACACCTTAAGCCGGATATCTGCGGTATGGGGTAACAGCTCAAACTGTTTCAAATTAAGTAAATATAAAAACCAAATACCAAGAACATAGGTCTTAGGAATTCATTTCTTGTTTGTCGATGGCTCCCCGTGCAGTTTCTTTGTCGCTCCACGGTATTTTTTGTCCTTTTGCAAGAAACATCCATGGCTCCGAGCCCTTTCCGGTAATAATTACTGCATCTCCGGGTCGTGCGTGTCGTATGGCCATGGCGATCGCCTTTTTCCGGTCAACCACCTCATACACGTCCAAAACGCCGCTCACGGCCGGGTTAACTCCGGTCCGTATGTCTTTGATGATTTTTTCCGGATCTTCGTCGTGCGGATCTTCGGTGGTGAGCATGATTTCATCGCAAAAGTCGCTCGCAATTTTCCCCATGAGCGGCCGCTTCCACGCATCTCTTCCTCCTCCGCTGGCGCCAAGCACGCAGAGGAATCGCGTGCCCGGTTCATGAAAATTGGTAATCAGGTTAAGGTTGCCGTTTTCCTGAAGCCGTTTAACCGCAGCGTATATCGCGCTCAAAGAGTCCGGCGTATGCGCGTAATCCACTATTACCGCAAACGGCGATCGCTGAACGAATTCGAAGCGGCCGGGCACGCCGGAGAATTTTGTAAGACCGTCGCAGATAATTCCCATGGGAATATCTCTTGACCGTGCGAATGCGATTGCCGCAAGCGCATTCTCGAGATTGCATTGTCCGAAGCTATTCATGGTGATGCGGAGGCGATCAAATACAAATTGCATCTCATCCGCCTTCTCCTGATATTCCTTCACTGCTTTGGCGGTAAACAAAAGTACCTCGCGGAGCTTGAGCCTCTCCCGAAAGTAAAGAAAATTCTTGTCGTCGCCATTCAAAATTGCAACCCTTCTGGGCTTGCGGCTTTTCATAAGCGACCGAAATAGTTTCAGCTTCGATCTGCGATACTTTTCAAACGAACCGTGAGCCTCGATGTGTTCAGGCGCAAGATTGGTTAAAATCGCCGAATCAAAATCAATGAAGCGGTGCCGGTGCTGTATAATGCCTTGAGAGGTAACTTCGATGATGGCGTATCGACACCGTTGGTCAGCCGCGTCTCTAAGAAACTTTTGGATAAAGAAGCGGCCAGGCATGGTGGTGCCGGTCGTATTCGGTTGTTTCGCATCGCCGATTTTAAAACGTGCCGAATTGAGTACCGCGGTTTTATATCCGGCGACCTCAAGGATGGTATTGATCAGTTCGGTTACGGTTGTCTTGCCCTTGGTGCCTGTCACGCCGACGACAATCAGTTTTTTTGAAGGGAAACCGTAGCGAACCGCGCCGAGGAAAGCGAGAAAAAAATGATACAGCGATACGATCGGTTTTGGCGCGAATCTACGAAGAAGGCGGATCAAATTAAAATTAAATTCTATTTTTTGCTTAATATTTTTAGCGCTTCCTTCAACCTTGCTTCTATTCCTTGTGTTTCTTTGGATACTTTTCTAAGCGTCTCCCGCGCCTGCGGCCGCGGATAGCCCAAAGCCGTCAGCGCCTCTTCTACCTGTAAATCAGATTCCATCGCCTCCACCGCAGTTTTGTGATCGCCCTCGGAGATTTTATCTTTCAATTCCAAAATAATACGTTCTGCGGTTTTATGACCGATGCCCGACGCCCTTGTCAAAAGCTCGTTCTTGCCCTCTGCTATGGCCGCTTTCAGCCGATCCAAGCTGGCAATACCAAGGATGCCCAATGCGGATTTTGGCCCGATGCCGGTAACGCTATTTAATAATTCAAATGTGCGCATTTCCTCTTCCGAACGAAAACCGTACAGCTCAAGCCGATCTTCGCGAAGGTATAGATAACAAAAAAGTTTTATATTGGCTGGCGGCTGCGGTAGATGATTGGCGGTTTCGCGTGAAGTAAAAACCTTAAATCCGATGCCGCCGGCTTCAGCTACGACAAAGTCTTTTTTCTTTTCGATCAATTTTCCGGAAAGCGAATAAAGCATGATTCATTAAAAACGCAGGCGACTCGGGACAGAAAACAACTCAATCCCAGTAGTAATTATACAACCTCGGCTTCGTGTCGGCTACACCGTTCCGTCTGTGCTAAGTCGTAACTGCTCACAAGTCCGAGGCGCTTGCCGAAAGGCAAAGAGTTTTGACTCATTGATGTAGAAAATTGAACGTGGGAGCAGTTGATTTACGGCGATTGCGGTATTCGTCGGACCGACGCCTAATTGCTATGATTGAGATGAGCCCATGGCCACCTATTTTCTTTTTATCCTCGGATTTCCGGCCCTGATTAAGGGCGCTGATTTTCTTGTGAATGGGGCCGTCTCTGTTGCGCGGCGACTTCGAGTTTCAGAACTGGCCATCGGCCTTACGCTCGTTGCCGTGGGTACATCGCTTCCAGAATTTTCTATAGGCATTATCGGAAGCATGAAGGGGACCGGCGAAATTGTTATTGGCAACATCCTCGGCAGCAACATCGTAAACCTTCTTATGATTTTGGGCGTCGCGTCCATCATATACCCCTTGCGCGTAAGGGTGGATACCATTCGAAGGGAAATTCCGTTCGGCCTCTTTGGCGCGGTTATGCTTCTTGTGCTCGCCAACGACGGGCCGGTGAGCGATGACGCCGTAAACGCGCTTTCAAGGACCGACGGACTTACCCTTATTGCGTTTATGGCATTGTTTGCCGCGCATATCGTTACGTTTGCGCGTCGGGAAAAGAAGAAATTGGAGATTCCGCCGACCGGGGAAAGGGGTGTAATATATTCGTCTGCGTCGTTGGTCGCGGGAGTTGTTTTGTTGGCACTGGGAGGGAAGTGGATCGTTGATGGCGCAGTGGCGCTTGCAAGCGTACTCGGCGTAAGCCGGTCTTTTGTCGGTCTTGCGATCGTGTCAATCGGAACCACCCTGCCGGAGTTGGCAACGTCTGTGGCGGCGGTACGTCAAAAAAATCCCGACATTGCGATCGGCAATGTCGTTGGATCGGTCGTGTTCAATGTCTTCGGAATTTTGGGGGTGAGTGCGCTCATTGCGCCAATTCCGTTTGACGGCCAGCTGAACTTTGACGTATTCGTTATGATAGCTGCCACGTTATTGCTTTTCCTCTCTTTATTTCTTGGGAGAAAACATGTGGTAGAGCGATGGCAAGGGGCGTTGTTTGTGGCGTGCTATCTCTCATACCTTGCATATCTCATTTACCGAGGATAGGTACAGGGCGCCTGTTGTTTTAAGAAGTGAACCCTGCTGGCTTATAATAATGGGAAACAGATGAAAAACCGTGATCATCTTAAACAAAAAATTCGCGAGATTCTGGATTTTCCCACCACCGGGGTTAATTTTAAGGATATTACGCCGCTTTTGGAAGACGGAAGGTCGTTTCGCGAAGCGATTGACGCAATGACGGAATTCTTTAACCGCTCCACGGTGGATAAAGTTGTCGGCATTGACGCGAGAGGATTTTTGTTCGCTTCGGCGATTGCCTACAACTTGAATGCGGGAATGGTGATTGTGCGTAAGAAAGGAAAACTGCCGTACGAGACCATCATACGCGAGCATGAACTGGAGTACGGGAAGGGAACCCTTGAAATGCACAAGGATGCCGTCTTAAAAAATGAACGCATTGTGGTTATTGACGATGTGCTTGCCACCGGCGGAACCGCAGAGGCGGCAGTGAATCTTGTAGAGCATTTGGGCGGTAATGTGGTTGGAATTGGAGTGTTGGTGGAACTTAGTAGTTTTGGCGGTCGGGAACGATTGAAGAAATACAATGTTAAGTCGGTGATTGTATATTAAATTCTATAGGTAGCGCAGAATATTTTCGTACTCAATAAACCGAAACAATTTATATCCCCATGGGATAAGAAGGTAGAGTCTGTTTATTAAGAGCAGAACGCCGAGTCCTACGAATAGCGCGCCGACGACCCGATTCGTCCATACGAGGTATTTTCCGATTTTTTGAATGAATGGGGCAAGCCGTGCGATAAAGAGGGCGGAGAGAAAAAAGGGGATGGCAAGCCCGAGCGAAAATATGGCCAAAAGAAATGCTCCCGTAAGCACGCCGCCCTGAGCAGAAGTCAAAAGCAAAATTGTTCCTACGATCGGTCCGATGCACGGCGTCCAACCCGAAGCCAGTGCCGCGCCAAATGCGAGCGACGCCAGACGGCTGTTTTTTTTCACGAGCAGCTGTATTCGGTCACGCCATTTGAGCGGGATCATGGGGAGCGTGAATGCGCCGAGAAGATAAAGGCCGAGGAGCAAAACGGCAGCGCCCCCTGTTGCTGTCAGTGCACTTTTATACGCGGCAATTTTTGATCCAAGGGCGCCTGCCAGAACCCCAAAGAGGATAAAAACAGTGCTAAAACCGATGATATAGAGAAGGGTATGTACTATAACTTTTCGTCTATCAAATATTAGCCTTTGTTCTTTTTCTGAAAATGAAGTGCCGCCGATGAATCCTAAAAATGCCGGCAGAAGCGGCAAGGTGCATGGCGCGAGAAATGTTACGATACCGGCAAAGAACGCCGCGAAGAAAAATTGAGGGTCAACCGAAGGCATGTGGTAAAAATTTGGAATCTAGAATATGGCGAATAGCAGTGACCATAAGCGGTTTACTCCCTTTTCACCATTCGTACTCTTTCAATCGAGCTTGCACTCACCTCTTCGATAATAAGCGTGAGATTGTCTAAGGTTATAGATTCTCCTGCGGATGGGAGATGACCTAGCTTGCGCAAGATGAATCCGTTGAGGCTTTTTTTGCTGTTGATGGAGGTATTGAAGAAGTGATTGATGTGCGGGACGTGTGTCTGGCCGTGTACGAGTATTTCGCTGCGCGAAATCCGTTTTATAAACTGCGGGGCAATGTCTTTTTCATCAACGATCTCTCCTACCAGCTCTTCCAATACATCCTCAAGCCCTACTATGCCCACCATGTTGCCGTAATCGCTTACCACAAGGGCGAGGTGGTTTTTTGACTCGAGAAAATCTTTCAATAGGTCGTCTCCCAATCTTGATTCGGGAACCGTGAGGTGCTTGTGCATATATTCTTTGATGAGCGAGGCGTGTTTGTCCTCGGCCAGGGCCTTGAGCATATCCCGCTGGTGAACCATGCCGGTGATGTTGTCTTTTGAATTTTCGTAGACTGGAATCCGGGAATGGCTAGCATTCTTGATGAGCTCTTGCGCTTCGCCGAGAGAACTCGCGCCGTTCAGGGAAAATACGAAGGGTTTAGGCGTCATCATGTCGCCGGCCGTGATGTCGGCCAATTTAAACGCGCGGCTGATGAGCTGGCCCTCGTATTCTTTGATGGTTCCTTCCTTCTGGCCAAGGCGAGCGAGAAAAGCAATTTCTTCTCTTGAGGTCGCGGGTTTGTCCGCGGCCGTAAACGGCGAAGTGATTTTTTGAATGAGCCAGGTTATCGGAGCAAATACTGTTGCGGCAGCTTTGATGGGAGCTGCCATGACAAGTGAAATGAGTTCTGCAAAGCGTTCGCCCAGGCGCTTGGGAATAATTTCTGCCGCAATCATGATGAGGAACGTAAGGAGGGCGGCGAAAAATCCAACCCACTGCTTTCCGAACTCTTCTGCGACTACAAGTCCTGCAAGCACGCTGCCGATGATAGTGATGAGGTTTGAAAGGGATATCAGAGTGACAATAGGTCCTTCCATGGATTCTTTGAGAGAGAGAAGCAGGCGGGCGTTTTTGCTTTTTTCCGCAAGCTGGCGCACGCGATTGATCGGTACGGTAAAAATAGCCGCTTCAGAGGCGGATACAATGGCGTCAAGGACAAGAATGGCGAGAACGATTAAAATAAGCGACGACATTCGTACTATCTATTGTAGCGTACCCCAGACAATTACGAAACCGTTCTCTAATCAATAGCTTTGCATCACTTCGGTCGGGGTTTTAAAGTTTAATCCCATGTGAGGTCTGTCAATATTGTAGTAACGGAGATACTCG
>MHXH01000015.1 GCA_001824435.1 Parcubacteria group bacterium RIFCSPLOWO2_01_FULL_48_18 | reverse complement strand
ACAACCAACGCCTCACCAGAGGTCTTTTCATACGCAATGTCAAACCGCGGCAGGTTGCCGTCGCCCACGGTGATGTTCCATTCGCTTGACCAGGAACTCCCATTCCAGCGCTGAACGTAGAGCGTTCCGCCGGTCGTCTGAATACCGACAAGAGTCTCATCCCGCGTCGGCGCGGATTTCACCACTACGTGTCTGATGGTTGCCGCTGCCGCGTTTATGCTTGACTCAGGGTCTTCCCAGCTCTGCGTAGAAGAAGTCCATATACGGGCTCTTGGGGTTGTGACCGTGCCCTCGCCATATATGATCCTGCCGTCTCCTTGATCTACTGCCTGCGCCTCCTGAACAGCAGGCTGGAATAACGACATACCAGACAACATTGCGCCAACCACAAGACCGCTCAGGAGGAGAACGGCGAGCGATATGCGGGCGGAACGGGAAATTAGAATATATAATTTATCATTGGGCATATATGATTTCTATAATGTTTCAAAACGGTTTCATTAATTACTGCGGTTCAAGGCGAAAACACGCGCCTCCGCCAGAACAATTTGTATTCCCGCGATCTACGGCTGTCGATGTAGTAATATTAGTCGTGGTGCTCGTTGCGGAAGCTGCCGTTGAGGTTGCAATGCCCGACCAGTCGCTTTGTCCCAGGGCTTCATCAAGAGAACGGGTAACGTATTGCGTCAATGCCACATCCGGAGATCCGGAGGCAGAAACCACGACAGTCACCTTTTGTGTTCCCGGATCATCACGGGAAGGATTATACGCGCTCTCAATCGATCCTGTCACCGGATCCCGAGAAACATTATCAATAAACATCTTTCTCGCGTACGTTGTTCCGCCCACTACAACCGTTTCTGTGCCGGTTGCAAGAATCCATGTGGAAGAAACTTTCGGATAATAGGGGTTTAGAATCCCTTTCGATGTAGATGCATCTCCTGTCCCGTCAGGCGGCAGATACATCCTATTCCACCCTTGCGACCCCGCATCGTTACTGAAAATAATCGCTCTAAGCGCCTCGGTTGCCTCTTGCGTCAATCGCACGGCAGCTGCGCGATCTTTGCTCACTCGAGTTGTGCGTACGCCGACGCTCATGAGTTGCGAGCCGACCCCAACTAAAAGAACAATGACGGCAAGCGCAATAATAATCTCTAATAATATAGAACCATTCATGCCCGTATGGCGTATCATACTATGGTCAACTTGATGATTCCTCGCCAGCTCTGTGGCGCGGAAGTTCATTCCGTCGTGATTCTCCCCTGCGGTGTTACGGTTACCGATCGGGTGATAGTTATATTTCGGCCTTTAATGCTCACAGTGATATTAGACGACGTAGCAACGGTTCCGGTTCTTTTTTCAAATACAACATCAATAAGATTGCCCGATGCGGGAGTGGCATACACTACCGATGCCGCAAGGGAGAATTCTTGCGTCTTGGTGGCATTGTCATACGCACTGCCCCTGAAAAGATCAAAATAGGGCTGCGTATCGGTTGCGTTATGGAACCTCACGCCCCATTTTTCGAAGCCTTCCCCGCTGATCGCGCTTGATTGCGCATCGCGGAGTACGGACTTTATGATCTTTATGTCCTCATCGAGTTCAAGGCGGCTCAAATAATTGAAGTAATAATTGAATCCCGCCGCCGAAAGAAGCGCGAGCACCGCAATGACAAGTATCAACTCTATCGCGGTAAACCCCGTTAGATATCCTCTTTGAAAATCAGTGCTTTTATTCAATTTTTGGTAAGCAGTTCTATTATTTCTGGTTTTCAAGTTGGAGTTTTCAATATCTAACGGGGTAAGGCTCTTGATTGGCTCGACGGCTCGACAGCTCAATAGCATAGTAATAGCTTAAGGTTTCGTTAGCTCGTTAGTTACTAAACGCCAAAGGCGCTAAGCGGTGAAGCCGCTGTCCAACTAACCGAGCGATCCCACAAACTGATGTATCGGCAACAGCACGGACAACGCGATGGAACCGACAATAATCCCCATCGCCAATAACAGAAGCGGCTCAAGCAAACTCACCAAGTTCCGCAACAACCTATCAACCTCTTCCTCGTAAAAATCAGAAACCGTGTCAAGAGATTTTTTGAGCGTGCCGCTTTTTTCTCCTGCCGCGACCAAGCTTACCACAAGCCTTCCGAACATTTCCTCTCTTTTCCTGAACGTGTCGGCAAGAGACGACCCCCTTTTCAGTTCTTCTATGACTCCTTCGAGTTCGTCTTTATACCGTTCATCGTCTACCACGCTTGAGGAAACATTAATTGCCTCTATAATTGATGCGCCGCTCTCCGTCATGTTGCCCAACGCGCGCGAAAAACGCGCAATGGCCAATTTCTGCAAAAGAGCGCCGAACACCGGAAGCCGCTTTAATAATCTTCGGAACCACCTTTTTCCAAAGCGGCTTCTGTAAAAAATATAGCATGCGGCCAAAATGCCTAAAAAGATGCCGACGGTAAGAGAGGAATTGCGGCTCAGCAAGTCGCTCACGGCAATGAACGCCTTTGTAATTGCCGGCAGTTCAACTTCCGCCTGCTGGAATACCTTTACAAGTCTGGGGAAAACGAACGTGAGCAAAAGCACGATGAGACCCATTGACGCAACAAGTAAAATGACCGGATATACCAGCGCAGCTTTTACCTTTCGCATAAGTTCGTAATCTCTGATTACTTGGTTTCCAAGCATATCCAGATTCTCTTCCAGTTTGCCGCTTGCCTCTCCCGCCTTGATTAATCCGACAAATATCGGTGGGAAGTATTTTTGATAGAAGGAAAAAACGGCAGAAAGCGGCCTCCCGCTCTCCAGTACGCGTTTCGCATCTTTGATAATAGCAAGCATAAGCGGATTCTTTGTTTCTCCGATCAGCACGTCCAATCCTTCAGAGAGGCTTAGGCCTGCGCGTACGACCACCGCAAGATGTTTCGTCATCAGGATTTTATCAACCGCGGAAACTTTCCTAAAGAAAAAAGCGCCAAAGCCTCGCCCGCCTCCAATTCCTCCCCTTTTTTCGAGATTCAAAATAACAAAACCGTCCCGCAAGAGCGAGTCGGCCGCAGCGTCTTTATCTCCGGTTTCAACTACGCCAGATTGCACGCTCCCCTGTTTATCGATGGCTTTGTAGAAATAATAAGGCATCTTACGCTGGAATTTAGAATCTAAAATCTGGAAAACCTTTACTCGTTTTATTCGCTGATAACCCTCAACACTTCTTCCATGGTCGTGGTTCCGGCTTCTACTTTTTGGAGGCCGTCTTCAAACATCGTTTTCATTCCTTCTTTTTGCGCTGCATCCCGAATAACGCCCGCGGGGCTTTGCTTTAAAAGCAATTCCTTGATCGTATCCGTCACATTCAAAACCTCGAAGATTCCAATCTGGTCTCGATAGCCTGTATGGTTACACGCATGACAGCCTTTTCCTCGATAGAGCAACGTCGGCATCTCAAATGATTTTATCCCGACGATCCTTGCGTTATCCCGCAGCGATTTTTTTGCCTCTTCCGTAATATCATAACTTGAAATGCAGAAAGAACAGTTCTTTCGCACAAGCCGCTGCGCAATCACCAGTCGCAATGCCGACGACACCAAGAAAGGCTGCCCTCCCATATCGATAAGCCGAGGAATGGTGCTCGGCGCATCATTGGTATGGAGCGTGGAAAGAAGCAAATGGCCGGTGAGAGCCGCATGAATCGCGATATCAACCGTTTCCTTATCGCGGATCTCTCCTACCATGATGATATCCGGATTCTGCCTTACAATAGACCGAAGTCCCGTGGCAAACGTCAAACCGGCTTTTACGTTCACCTGCATTTGGTTTACACGAGGCATATCGTATTCCACCGGGTCTTCAATGGTCGTGATATTCACTTGCGGAGTATTTAAAATACCAATCATGGAATACAGCGTCGTCGTCTTTCCGGAACCGGTCGGCCCGGTAACTAAAATCATTCCATGAGAAGCCTTAAGTCCATTCGCGACCGCATCCAAATTCTCTGACGATATGCCCAATTCATAAAGCGTGAGCGGCCTCAACGACCCTTTCAAAAGACGCATTTCCGCCTTCTCGCCGTGGAAAGCCGGAACGACCGACACCCGTACATCCACGAAATGGCTTTCGTGCGGGAATCGGAAACGGCCGTCTTGCGGAAGATGATGCACATCGATCTGAAGTTGCGCTATAACCTTGATGCGGGCCACGATGATCGGTCCAATTTCTTTCGGAAGAGACAAAATTTCCCTTAATATGCCGTCGATACGATACCGCACCAAAAAATACTCCGGCATCGGTTCAAGATGGATATCCGAAGCGCCAAGCGTAATCGCATGCTCGATGATATTATCGAGCACGGAAATAACGGGCAGCGCCTTCACCGCCTCCGCAATATTTCCTTGCGCGCCGCCCTCGCGAAGCGATTTCTCGATATTTTCCTCGATGAGACGGTTAAAATCCTCCTTGATTTTAGATTTATATTTTTTGAGCGCCTGCCGCAAGCTTGCAAGAGTCGTCATGTGCGGTTCAAGCTCAATCTCCAATCTTGCTTGAAGATAATTCAAGGTATCAAAATCCAGCGGATCAACCATTGCAAGTTTTCCAATTCCTTTCCCGCGATTAACGTCAAAAAGGATGACGCTCTTATTCTTTGCATAACCTTCGGGAACCGCTTCCAACACTTCCGGATTCAAATCCACTTTATCTAAATTCACAAAGGGTATTTTAAGCGCAGTGCCGATCGATTCTGCCAAAAATTGCTCTGAAATAACGCCGCGGCCGATCAATATGTCAATGACATCAATCTTGGTACGCACGGATTCTTCGTCTGCCGCCGCATAATCTTTCTCTCTCACCAATCCGGTGCCCAATAAAATAGTTTTGAGTTCGTCTTTAAGAAGATACATAAAAGCCCCTCATCACTGGTTTATCTCATTATATCACCAATCTTTCCCCTTTTAAAATCAAAAAAGCGGGCATCGTATAGAAGATCCGCTCATCGCTTTAATCCGCCCGAGGTTTTCAGCAGGGCTTTAACACGCGGTCGCCGTACAATTCAGAATGTCCAGTTTATTGCCAACTTCAAGCATATAGCGATTATTGCCCCCGTCAACTTCTTCTTTATTGTCAACACTATTCGCCGTTTCGTAGGCAATGCTTTCTAGGTCGGCGTTAACCTCGAACGTGGAGTCGTCCTCGTCGCACATATATCGATACACCGTGTCCGTGGAAGTGACATTGGCAACGTCCGCAATGCGATTGAGCGGATCTACCGGAAAGTTTGAAATAGGAGCTCCTCCGGTCAATTGAGAAAGATTTATCGGAATCCATCCGTTTCCGTTTGTCAGCCCGAGATTAATAAAGGCTTTCTGGGACGATGTTGCATTAGGACTATCAAGAGAGCCGTCAGTACTCGTTGCGCCCGGAGCATCCGAAGAATAACTAAGATAAAGCGTTTTGTTCCCGGTCGAATTCTTACACGTAGGCATGCCGCTCTGATTATCCAACTGAATCGTCGAGGTGGAAATAAGATAAAGCCCGAGGGCGGTTTTTACGGTAGCCAAATCAGAGAGTCGTTGGGCATCGCGGCTCTTTTTAAGCGTTTCTGCCGGGTTAAGCACAAAAATAACCACCGCGGACAATACGGCGATAATCCCAACCACAATAATCATTTCAAGCAGAGTAAATCCTCCTGTTTTTCTTCTATTTCGAGAACAGTTTTTATTATCTAAAACCATACCGTCGATCATTGATAGCTTATAATTACTGCCCACCTTCCTCAAACAATCAGGCCCCAAACAAGGGGTAGCAGCAACTATTCTTTTCTATTGATTTTATTATATCATAAAGTAGGGGGTGTAGGCCTAAACTGTGGATAACTGTAAATGAGTTTGAGAGTGCTGCCGCCTCTGTTATCATAATCTTTATAGACTTTCTTTCTTCTCAAAGAATATATTCATGGCCGTTCAAAAAACCAAATCCTTCCGGATAAAATTGCTTTTGGTCATACTCGCTCAAATAGCGCATCTCGCGGCGTTTTTCGTATTCCGCCAACAAATCGGAAGCGCCATATTCATAGTATCGGCGCTGCCGGCGATCGGTGGGACGTTTTTGTTCGGTTTCAAAGGAGGAATTACGATAGCCGTCATCAATGTCCTGCTTAACGAGCTGCTGAATCGTTTAACAGGGGCGTCAATGGATAGTACGGCCTCTCTTCTCGGCGCAGCAACACTCATCTTCGCGGTAGCTGCAATCGGTTATATTCGTGACACGCATAGACAACTCCGAAGAGAAGCAGAAGAGAAAACCAAGGAAGCCGCGCGAGACGAGGCAATCTTAAAAAATATCGGCGAGGGTTTGGCAGTGGCGGACGAAGACGGCAAAATAGTATTCATGAATGAGGTCGGAGAAAAAATCCTTCGCTTCAAATACGGGGAATACATGGGAAAATCATGGATCGAGGCACTTCCCCTTTCCTACGAAACAGAAGAATTCACTCCGTTCTATGAAAATCCGCTCAATCCGGCCTTAACCGCCGGGAAAAAAGTTTCAATCACTACCCACTATATTGAACGGAGGGATAGAACAAAATTTCCCGCAAAAATTACCGCTACGCCGATCGTCTTAAACGACGAAATAATCGGGGCCGTGGCCATATTCCGCGACATTACCGAAGAAATAGAGATAGACCGCCTGAAAAATGACTTCATTAACCTAGTGTCGCATCAGATGCGCAGGCCGATTTCCAATGTTCGGCTATTCCTCGAACTGCTGCTGTCAGAAGAGATCGGCGCGCTCACGGAACAACAAAAAGAGCTCTCCCAACGTACACATCAGACAACCATCGAGCTCATCAGTCTTATCAATGTATTCCTGAAAATAAGCCGAATCGGGGGCGCCTCGAGCGTTGGCGGCGAACCAACCGATCTGGTACAAGCAGCCGGCATTATTCTTGAAAAACTGAAGCCGCAGCTGCAATCGAAACACATCGAAGTCGCGTTACATTCTCCTCCCTCAAAGCTGCCGGCAGTATCGCTCGATCGCCTCTTATTCGACGAAGTGTTGGAAAATCTTTTGATGAATGCGATCAAATATTCTCCCGACGGGGGAACAATTGATCTCCGCATGACGTCGAAAGAAGACGACATCCTGATTGAAGTACAAGATAACGGTATCGGAGTTCCGCTCGAAGAACAACCCATGATTTTTAAGAAATTCTTCCGCGCGTCGAATGCCAAAAACCTCAACCCCGAAGGAGACGGCATCGGACTCTACCTGGTGAAAAGCCTCGTCAGCATTTGGGGAGGCGACATCTGGTTCAACTCGAAAGAGAATGAAGGAGTTACTTTCTCTTTTACCATCCCCCGTAATCCACAGGAGCGAAAATCCCCAAGTTCGACCCTATGATATAATTCTTTTATGGACACTGCTACGGGCATTAAAAAACCATACATCCTCATGATCGAAGACGATGATTTTTTGACACGGATGTATGAAATGAAGTTTTCCGCCCTAGGGATCGGACTGAAGGTAATTTCCGACGGAAAAAAAGCGATGAATCTATTGCGCGACGAAACGGTTGAACCCCCGTCATTAATCCTTCTGGATTTAATGCTTCCTTTTGCATCCGGGTTTCAAATTCTGGACAAAATCAAAAAAACTCCGGGATGGGAACAGGTGCCGGTCATTGTCGTTTCCAATCTCGGACAGGACGCAGACATACAAAAAGCGCTCCGTCTCGGAGCAAAAGAATACTTCATTAAAGGAAATACTGCCTTGAGCGAAATGATAGAACGAATTTTGAAATACATAAACCCCGTTACAAAATAACCGAGGATTTGTGGACCAGCGAGCGTCATAGAAAACGAACGAATTTATTATTTTCATCCACAAGAACACTTTTTGAATTAATGGGTTGGTCTGTTAGCTCAAATCCCATCACGATAATCTCTTCTCCTTTTTTAATAAGATGCGCGGCGGCGCCGTTCATGCAGACAATCCCGGAATCTCGCTTGCCGACGATAATATAAGTTTCGAGGCGGGCCCCGGATGTATTGCTCACCACCAATACTTTCTCTCCCGGCCAAAAACCAGCTTTGTCAATAAGCTCCTCGTCAAGAGTGATGCTCCCGATGTAATTCAAGTCAGCGTCGGTAACTACGGCTTTGTGGACCTTTGAGCGCAAAACGAATCTCATGATTCGATTTTAAACACGCGATGAAAAAATTTCAATTATGAAAGAAAAAGCCGCTAAAGACTTCCTTGAGGATCAAAGTGGGGATCAACTGATAAGTCTCGGCCTGGCCTATTTCTCGCCAACAATGAGCCCATACCTAAAATTACCAGATTTAAACCCTCGACGCATAGACCTAAAAGCTTTTAGGAAATTAAAAATATCTTTACCGTTGATAAGCGCTCGTAGCCAGTAAAAGGGTCTTAAATAATTACTGGCAATCTCCCAGGTTTTTTGTACGTTTTTACTGATATCTTGTGAAGTAATTATTTGTAACCCTCTTTCTTTTAGTAGGTTTTCATAATCGCTCATCGCTTCAATTTTCGGCGTCAGCATACCTTTTTCAATCGGTTTTATGAATCTTTCTCTTTCTTCAAGTCCTATCTCTTCGCCCTGAAACCAATCGGCTAATATAAACTTCCCTCCGGGTTTTAATAACGCTGTAGCATCTTTGAAGAATTTTTCTTTTCGAGGAAAGTGTGAGATTGACTCCACTGCCCAAATTACATCAAAGAAGGTTTCAGAAGAAAACTTCATGTCCTCGGCGTCCATAACTAAGAACGTGGCATTTTTAACCTCCGCACTTTTCGCTTTTTTATTGGCCATCTCGGCCTGGACTGGGGAAATAGTGATTCCTGTAACTTCTGCGCAAAGATGATTGGCAAGATAAATACTACTACCGCCTAAGCCACAACCAACATCTAAAATTTTGGCGTCTTTTTGAACCTGACCGATCCTAATTAATTCGCGAATTAAATTTTCTTGAGCCTCTTCTTTGGTTTCATTCCCCTTCAACCAAAGGCCATGATGAATATGCTCGCCCCAAAGTTTTAAGTAAAACGGAGTTATTAAGTCGTAATGTTTTCGAATAAGATCTTTCATCGATTTAACGAATTGATGCTCCTCGGACGGACTATCCGGAGACCATTTCCGCCCATAATATTACTCCACCGAGGACCTTGAATTGCTTTATTTTCAGTCCCGATCGTACCGCGATCTTCTTTATATCTTCCTTGCTATACGATTTTGATTTTAGACCGCTGTATGAATAGAAGACCTCATTCTTTTCGTCAACTTTCTTCAGTTTAATACCAACGGTCCTGTACCAATTTTCTCGCTCTTTTAGGGTTCCCTTAAGATAAACTGTTATGAAAATACTTCGCTTGGTTATCTTCCCCAGATTTTTTAAAACCTTCGCTTCGTCTTTCACGTTGCCAAGCGTGTTCCAAGCACAAAGACTATAATCGAAATAATGGCCGGGAAAATGAGAGGCAAGAGTTTCCAAGCTTAACTTTTTGATTCGGACATTTTTATAATGACCAGCGATACGCCGAGCTTCTCCAAGCATTAACGTGGCATTATCAACCCCGACGAATTTTTTAACCGATGGCGCAAGATAAGGAATTAATCTGCCGATACCGACACCCGCTTCCAGAACCCTGTTTGCTCCCCGAACCTTCCTTTGCAGAAGCGTTTTTTCTTCTTTGATATACCTTCGATATTCAGCCGGATAGTATTCGGGGATAAGCGCTTTAAATTTCCCCTTAAAATCAGCCCCTTCGAAGAATTTATCTTTCATAACATTATTATATACCTCTGAATTCGAACCTACCCTTACGAAACCATTTCCACTTTATCGCTATGGACGCGCGCAAGAGCGACAAGACCAAAGACAATAAATAATGTAAGAGCGGTTGCGGCAAGTCTGTACCTGCCAGCTCCCAGCGAGAGCAAATTTGTAGCGATGAGTCCCCAGACAATAGGCCCAACAAAAGAGGATGCCCTTTCTACGAGACCGAAGTAGGCAAACGCTAAATTGTGATTATTTTTCGGCGCCAGATAACTCATAACCGATCGGGAAACGGTCCAGTTCGCGCCAAACCAGAGGCCCATCACAGTAACCGCAACAAGAAACAGGTGATAGTTTTGAAGAAGTGCGACAAAAGGAAGTATTAAAATCCATCCTGACAGAATGAACGCAAGCGTTCTTTTGTGGCCGAAGCGGTCTGCTACAAACCCGGAAATTATGCCGCCGACAGCCGAGGTTGCAAGAATTCCTAACAATATATAAGTTTTGGTTGTATCTGATATTTGCCAAACTTGCTCTAAGAATATGGGAAAATTATTTGCGGCGGTAAGGATTGCGTCATTAAAGAGAAAATAAGCGGCGAGGAAGGCTGGAATGCTTGGGTATGCAAGCAAGTTTTTTGTGTCATATAAAGATGCTTTTATCTCTTTTCGCGGGGAAAAAGATATACGCTCTTTTTTTGGTTCTTTAAAAAATAGAATCGTCGGCAGCGCGAACAGAAGAAAAACAAAAACGGACGGCAAGAGAGTTTCCGCCCTCGGAGAACTACTGAAAAAGTTTATACTTCCGTTTGCAAAGGGCAGAACTAAAATAAGCCCGGCGATTTGCCCCATATAGTTCGCGGCAATCCCATATCCCGATATTTTCCCCCGTTCCGATAGCAAGGAAATATCATTAATAAGCGGGGTATAAAAAGTGAAAGATAGGAGATAAAAATAAAGACCCAGCGTAAAAGTAACCAGAGCCGAAACATTGTTCCCCGTAACTGCAAATATCGCGCATAGCCCGTAAAACACTGCCGTGCCGATTGTCGTGTATCGGAGTCCCGCAATACGCCGCCAATATTTGTCCAAGAGAACGCCGGTCGTCGGCACGGTGAATAAGAGCAGGACAGCAGAGATTGTAAACGTTAAGTTAAACCATATATCTGCTACGCCGCGATCTATAACAATCCACTGTGAAAAGTAAAGAAAAAACACTATCGACACTATTGAATTGGCGAAATCGTATGAAATCCAGAGAAATACATTTTTCCGATTATTCATATTTGACGATCGGTTCGCTTTCCAGAACCAGAACCGTAAAGGGTTATGCTCTGCTTAATGGGTTATCTCAATTTTATATTAACCGGCTGGCGTGTCTCGTGTGCATCCTATTCCAATGCCTTGGCGACAATCCCGTCGTTCCACGTCAGTACAAACTCAGGGTGAAATTTAGTGCCAGACTCCATCATTTTTTTAATTTCTTCTGGCCCGAAAAACTGTATCTTTTCAACTTCCCCCAGGTCCGGCGCGAATGGACCATTGTGTTGGACTTTGTATATCCAAAGATCAGTTTCTCGGGTAACGCCTGGCTTCCAGGCCTGATAGGTATAATGCTTGCGAGTTATAAATTGCGCATCTACTTCAACACCAAGCTCTTCGTGCACCTCCCGTTCAGCTGACTGTTTTTCTTCCTCGCCCTCATCAATTCCACCACCCGCTGCAAAATCCCAGTGCGATGGAAACGAGTCATCATGCACTGCACGCAATTGAAGAGCCAATTCGCCCCTGTCGTTAAAAATCACTACTGCTGAACTTTTCTTATGCTCTGTCATGTATAGTTTGACAATTATATCGCTTCCACTAACTTATGTAAGTGGCGCGTCTCGAGCGGGATAATTCATCGAGCTCATCGAATCTGTCATTCGACCCTGAAGGGTCTCAGACCCTGAACGGGAAGACCCTCAGGGTCTGAACGACTCATCGAGCCTGAGGCTCTCAGAGCCGAATGGCCTGAGGCTCTCAGAGCCGAATGGCCTATCACGAGTTGGCTTGCACTGAGCTTGCCGAAGTGCTGCCGGGCTTGGACTCAAAAATCATAAAATAGGGAAATTCTTTTAAATTCTCCAATATTTTCGTCCGCATATTTCTTATAATCAATACCCTTCTTTTTGGATATCGCAAGTTGAATCAAGCCATAGGCTCCTTCAGCAAAGTAAACTACCGCTTTCATAATTTGCATCGCTTCGTAAAAACGGGGTTCGTTTTTGCCAAGATAAACCTTTACCAAAAATTCGTCTTTCTTCAAATCCAGGCTTGCTTTTATCGAAAACATTGCCAAGTCATAGCGGGGATCGGCATTTCCGGAATATTCCCAATCCAACAATTTTAGTTTACCGGAAGGTGTTTCTAAAATATTTTCAAGCATCAAATCAAGGTGACAGGGCGTGGTTTTGCGGCCAGCTTCCAGTCTTTCTTCTATTTTTGTGAGGGTTTCAAGATGCAAATTTATATCTTTAGGAAGCCTTATTCTTCTTCTTTCAGCGAAAGAAATATAGCGGCGGATCCGATCAAAAGAACTGAGATTACCCTTGAGTTTCGGTCCTCGATGGAGGGAACGGAGCAGGTGGGCAATTTTTTTGATCCTTAAGAGTGTTTTTGCTTTTTTGGGCGTCAATATTTTCCCGGGCAGATACTCGATAATTAAAAGCCGCTGTCGCGGGTAGTAGGCGGTAATTCTTGCACCTAAACCAAGAGAGAAGGCAATTCGGTAATTGTAAATTTCTTTCGGGCGGCTAAGTTCAAGGTATTTAAGAGTATCCGGCGCAAAACGGGCGACGTAAATTTTCTTCCCCATTTTCACAAGATAATTATGATTGGTCATACCCCCTTTAAGAGGGGATATTTTAATTTTTCTGCCTTTCCAAATAGGGAGGGTTTTTAACGCAACAACATACTGTTTCATGGTAATTTTCTAAGGAACTGACTGCGATACTTGCTACTTAAAATTGGGTCACCGCGACTATCAAGAGGGACTTTGTCTACAAGCAGAGCTTCGGTGTCGATTTCTGAAACAACGCGTTGGAGGTCGGGGGAATTCGCGATTTGTGCATTCAATTCCGCTAAAACCTCCTCATCCTTAATTACTAGGATGCCCCTTTGACCAGAAACATGGTGCTCCTTCAGTTTCGTTCCGCTGCCAATATCTCCGCGAAGGGAATCGCCGACAATAATAATACGATCCTTTGGTATTTCAATGCCTTTTTCTCGAAGACGATTCATAAGATATTCCATCGCTTTCTCTTTACCGCCGCCCTCCATTGTTTCATCGGCCGCAATATCTATAAAAAGGTCTGAAAGGCCGAGATATTTCGCTATTTTTCGGGCAGCAATATTTTCATTGGCTGTCATCAGAACCATGGGAATGCCGAGACGATGGTACAATTCGGCTAAACGAAAAATTGGTTTAACTTTAGCTGCCTCGAATTGCTCCGGATTTTCTTCAAAAAATTTATCGGCTCGTCGGGCCACTATTTCCGCAAAACGTTTACGATATAAATCCGCTTGTTCGTGAGCGGGCGTGCCCAAACTGTCTATTTCTTCTTGATGTTCTTTAAGTCTTTCCCTTACGTAGACTTCAGCGTCTCGCCAACTCTCTTTGCCCCCTTCATAAATACATTGCATTCGATCGAACTCACGAAATGAATTGCCCAAACCCCAACCCGCACGGAACGTTTCTGTGATTTCTCGAGGATCAACATTTGGAAATAACTCTTTGATCGCTCCGTCGTAAATAAACCTCAATTCCGCTAAAGTGGCATCAATATCGAAAAACGCCAATGCCCGCGGCTTACCGTCTTTTTCAAGCTTGACGGCAATTTCCTTATTGGTACCGTCAGCAGATTCAATTTCAGAGCGAATGAAAACCCTCTTGGTTTCTTGATGTTCTTGTTTTCGTTCAGGTAAATATTCCATGAATTTGGCTACAGAGGATCCGATCGAATCGTCTCGGCCTATTCGTCCTGAGCGATATCGAAGGAGGACTGATAAAACCTACGTTTCTTGTTTTTTGTTCCAGTTCGAGTTCCGGACGGGTGCAACTATGCAGGGGCTTGAGTGTTTTTTCTAGACATTGCCAAACAAAAACCCATGCTTACCGCAATTATAAACAAAGACGCGCCAACAATCCACACTGTGTTATGATCAAACTATGCGAATGTCTAAACGTCCATCGGATGAACTACGAAACAAAGATTACGAGCCATTTCACATAACGGAAGAGGGTTTGAACCGCCTGCGGGAAAAACTTGCGCGTTTGAAGCACGCGTTGCCCGACCGCATTGAGGAAACTAGAAGGACAGCCGCCTACGGTGACCGGTCGGAAAATGATGAATATAAGACTGCAAAAGCGACCCTACGCCGCACGAACTGGCAGATTTTGAATATCGAAAACCAAATAAAACGGGCGGTGATAATCAAATTCGGCTCTGGCGCCTCGGGCACGATTCAGATTGGCTCCACTGTTGTGCTTGAAGTAAACGGGGCGAAAAAGATTTTCCAAATCCTGGGCCCGCACGAAACCGATCCTGCCAAAGGACGCATTTCGTATCAATCGCCCCTCGGCGCAGCTCTATTAAACCACAGCAAAGGCGATACCCTTGTAATCCAAACGGGGGGCGGTTCTAGAACGTATCGCATCCTTGAAATCCAATGATACTGGATATGATTGCCCCCACCAACATCTGAGTTCTCTAAAGCAGTTAAATTATCCGCATGTGCAATTATTTTCTGCTTCTCCGCATTTTCTGCATTTTACGCGCATCATCGCTCCTTCTATGCATTTCTGCCAGTGAGAAGGATCAAAATGGGACGTGGTATATCCGCATTTCGGACATTTAAAACCATCTCCATCCCCGTGGCACATGGTGCAATGCTTGGAGGAAAGATCTTTTATAGAGCCGTAGGTCATAATCCTTTACTTTTGGCGACTCTTATTGGGGTAGCCCGTGTTGCTCCGATGTTCCGCACTTATTCCCTCGCTTACGCTCGGGACGCTGAATTTTTCAGCCACTCGCTTCGCTCTTGGGAAAAATTCGCGGCTGCCGGGCAGGGATTCGAACCCCGATAAACGGCTTCAAAGGCCGCTGTCCGACCATTAGACGACCCGGCAATTACTGATTTTCAATTTTTCTTATTATTGCCTCTTTTTCTATTCTACGGCCTTTAATCTTTCTTTCATAATTTCTGGCGTCTTTTTCTAATTCGAATTTCTTCGTAAAAACTAAGTCAAACGGACGGTAATGCTTGGTAGATTTTACAAAACCTTTATTATGCTCGGTAAACCTATCCTGTAACCTATTGGTACTCCCAACATAGTACCATCTTTCACTTTTACTTTTTAACAAGTATACGTACCACATTTGTCCTACCATTAGACCTGCCTGCGCAGGCAGGCGACCCGGCAATAAATTAGGATCTAGAAATTTATAATGCGAACCGCATAATCTTGTAAGAATAATGCGGTTTTTTGCCCATGCTAACATCTACCACTATGCCAATGATATAATAAATACGATACCGGCACAAGGCAAAAATGCCTTTTACGCTCCACCATATCCCCCGTTCCTACTGAATGGAAACCAGTTTTATATTCACAACCATATTTGTTCAAAAAACTCAAAAATTTTCTGATCGGAAATACGCTTCCGACGACTGCTGTAAAGCATGAACGCCTATCCAATCCTCAAGGATTGGCTATTTTTGCGTCGGACAGCCTATCGTCCACTGCATATGCGACCGAGGAAATACTGCTGGTGCTTGTGTTGGCCGGAAGTTCACTTTTACTCTATTCTTTACCGATTTCCATAGCAATCGCGGGACTGATTTTTATTACCGTACTTTCGTATCGGCAGATTATCCACTCACATCCTATGGGTGGAGGCGCATATGAAGTCGCAAAAAAGCATTTAGGAGAACTGCCCTCGCTTCTCGTTGGTGCATCATTGATTTTCGATTATATACTCACTGCCGCAGTAAGCGTGAGCGCTGGCGTTGCCGCGATAACCTCAGCATTTCCGCAATTTTTCGATTACAAAACCGCCATGGGCATCGGCGTTATCTTTTTTCTTATGGTTATGAACCTGCGCGGAGTCAGGGAGTCAGGAAAGCTATTCACCGTACCGCCGTATCTCTTTACCGGCTCTCTTTTCATCATGATTGGCGTTGGCGCATTTAAATATTTTAGCGGCGGCCTTTCTCCTTCCGCATCCGGTCTTGTTCCGCAAGAAGGCTTAGGGCTAGCCTCGGCTTTCATCGTCATCCGGGCTTTTGCTGCAGGCTGTACTGCAATGACCGGCCTAGAAGCAACCGCGGATGGAGTTCAATCGTTTAAACCGCCGGAGGCGCATAACGCAAATAAAATATTGATATGGATGGCAGTTATTCTGTCAATTATTTTTGCGGGCATTAGCGCACTTGCGTATTTGCTTCACATAGTTCCTCAGCCTGGAGAAACAGTCATTTCTCAAATTGGCAGAAATATATTCGGCGAAGGCGCTTTTTACTTTTTGATACAATCTTCCACAGCGCTTATCTTGCTTCTCGCGGCCAATACGCCATTTGCAGGTCTTCCCAAGTTAAGTTCTATATTGGCAAAGGAGCGATATTTGCCGAGACAATTTTTTACGCTCGGCTCCCGCCTCGTCTATGCAAACGGCATTATCGCCCTGGCGATCCTCTCGGGAATACTTATCTACGCATTCGATGCTAACACGCATAGCCTTATTCCTCTTTATGCTGTAGGCGTATTCATCGGCTTTACGCTAGCCCAGTGGGGCATGGTAAAACATTGGAAAGAACAGCTTCGTCTTCATCCCGAAGGGCCTTATCGAATAAAAAAAGCGATTAGCGCCATTGGGGCTATCACCACCGGAATTGTACTGTTCATCGTATTCATTTCGAAATTTTCCAATGGCGCATGGATAGTGCCCCCTTCGCTTTTTCTACTTATTGTCCTGATGCGCGTCATTCACGCTCATTATCGTTCCGTTTCCAGCCAGCTTTCTCTTCTCAAAAATCCTCATCCCAAAATCTTGCCCCAGCGGACCGTTATTCTTCTCGTTTCCGGAGTCCACCAAGGAACCATTAAAGGCCTCGAGGCGGCAAAAAATATCCGCCCTGCGCATCTTAAAGCGGTGCATGTTGCCATCGACGCCGAAGAAACAGAAGTGGTAAAAAAATTATGGAAAAAATATGGAGAGGGCGTTCGGCTCGACATCCTCCCCTCTCCTGAACGAAATATCATAGAACCGCTTATCAACTATGTTGAGAGGCTTGACAAACAATGGAGAGATGACACCATCATTCTGGTTATTCCAGAATTCGTTCCGTCTCGTCCATGGGAACATGTTCTTCACAGTCAAACGGCCATGCAGCTACGCTGGGCCCTAAGCCACCGCGAGGATGTTGAAATTCTCGATGTGCCGTATCGGCTTAAACACCACTCCTCGCTTAATATAGCCAGAGTTACCATGTATACGCTCAAGGATATGCTTGAATTGCTATGGTCAGAGACATATCGCGTGGGAAAAAAAGCGAAAAGAACATTCAATCGTCTCAAAAACAGCAGATGAAGCTCCGCGGGTTTACACCCGCGGTATTTTTTACCTTGAGATACCGCGGAGCGGAATCCGTCGTAGCCTTTACACGACTTCGCTAAAGCTTCGGCGGATCCGCCCAGCATTCATCCTCATGCCTAAGCTTGCATATGGTACGGGGCGAAGACGGATAAATGCGCGGGCGAACTGTGGGTTATATAGTGAAGCTCCGCCGACAGGAGTCGGCGGCTTCTTTCGATTCGGCGCGGAGCGAAACCCCGCACCGAAAGCCCTTCGGGCTTAGCACCTTCATCCCCAGACAGGAGTCTGGGGCTTTCTGGTGCGGGGAAATGTAACAAAGAGCGATTCGCCGATGCTAGTCCTCCTTTAATTTAATTCTGGCACTCTGCGTGGAAGAAATAATGGCATTATTACGCGAGATTTCAATATGGACATGGGCGGAGAGGATTAAATTAATGGAGGACTAGTGCTGACGTTGACTTAATTTTGATACCATCGTCGTCACAAAACGTTCCATGCATACAGCGTTTTTTTGTCATAGAGCAAGCAAAATTAAGTTAATGAAGTACTGGTTTATAAAAGGTTGTTCTTTTTCATCCAGTTATCATCGAAGAGTGTGCTTAGATAATTTCTTCCGGTATCAGGAAGCAACACAACAACTATGTCTTCCTCCGAAAGGTCCTTTGATATCTCAAGGGCGACAAAAACTGCCGTCCCGGCCGAGCTTCCTGTTAAAATCCCTTCCTCTTTTACCAACCGCCGGGCAGTCAGGTAAGCATCTTTATCGTTTACCATCACAATATCATCGATAAGACGAAGATCTATTGTCCCGGGAATAAAATCTTCTCCGATGCCTTCGGTTTTATATTGATGCGCTTGAGGTTTTTCGTGTCGGAACACATGGTGATAGATAGAACCCTCGGGATCTGCGCCGATCACCCGGATAGCCGAATTCTTAGTTTTCAAATACCGACTGGCTCCGGTTATCGTTCCGCCGGTGCCGATGCCGGCAACGAAATGAGTCACCTTACCGTTCGTATCGCGCCAGATTTCGGGACCGGTCGTTTCATAGTGCGCTTGAGGATTCTTTTGATTAGAATACTGGTTCGGCGAAAAGGAATTCGGCGTTTCCTTCACGATTCTTTCGGAAACTTTGTAATAACTGCGCGGATCGTCTGGCGCAACATTGGTTGGTGTCCGCACCACTTCAGCTCCATACGCGCGGAGCAAAAGCTCTTTCTCCATGCTAACTTTATCTGGCATCACGCACACCAAGCGATATCCTCTGAGGGCTGCAACCAAGGCCAATCCCAAGCCGGTGTTTCCCGATGTCGGCTCCACAATGACTCCGCCCGGTTTTAACCATCCTTCCGCTTCGGCATCCAGAATCATTGCAGCGGCAATTCTATCTTTGACGCCACCCGCAGGATTAAACGACTCGACTTTGGCTAAAATCAGCGGCTTTACCTCCTGTGCGATTTTATTCAATTTCACCAGCGGCGTGTTCCCGATAGTTTCCAATATGTTGGAATGGTATTTCATTGTTTTCTTTTGCCGACTTAGATTATACGATCGCCCCAAACCTTCTTTATGGCTCCACGCAATAGACAACGCCATGCACTACCCGAAATAATCTTCACACCAATTGATGTATTTCTTTCAATATGTCTTCCGGAATCGGCGGCGGCTGGCGCAAGGGACTAATCCCAGGATATCTCCAGCAGGAGATAATCTTTATTTTAGCCAGATGTTTCTGCAACGCCATTCTTTGCACAGATGATTGCTTCGCAATCAGTTTATACATTACCCAAATTTCGGTTTGATGTTTCGCAGTTGAACTTGCCGGCTGCATAACCGCCACCAAACCCGGAACAATGGCCTCTTCCTTACGTTTCGGCACGCGGAGCACCCGCCGGATCCGCTGCTCGGAAAGAGCATACTGCTTCATCTTCATTACCGCATGCTGCGTCCATGTGATAGATCGATCATTGCGCGGAACTTTAAACATACACCAATGAACATCTACTTAAAAATGCAACGATCGTCGTTTATTTAAGTAGCGAGATTAAACATGGAAAAACTGATAAGGAGCATGAGAACAATCTGCGATCCTATTCCTACAATGTTATGCGTGCCGTATAGTCGAATATCCGAATGCGTCCACGAATGAAATCGCTGAATGCTGATAAACGGTTCCCGCTTCAATGCATAATACACAAGTTGAAGAAAATCCGGAATCATACCCCCAATGATTCCGAGCGAAGCAATCAAGGCCGTATAGCCGTCCGCAGGACGGATAATCGCGAAGGAGAGCGCGGCGCCAATAGACGCATCTACTCCTGCGCGAAAAAAGTCCTTTACAAAAAGCCTATCAAAGCTGATTCGAATGCCGCGGAGCGTCTTTGGATCATGTTCAAGAGAACGAATCGGGTAATCCCAATGGGGTATGGCGTCCAACAGAAAATGGCTTGCGCATGCAACGAAAAAACCAAGTATAGGATTAGATCGGACAATAAGCGCCGCCGCCGCTCCGGCAACAGCATGAGTAGCCAGCATCATAGAATCCCCTTTTCAATATCTTTCATCTATTATATCGTATTTCTTCCTCGGCCTGAAAGCTGTGATTTCCGGATTGTAACTTGATTTTTGCAAAAAACCCGCCTTGTTCACCCCGTTACAAAAAAACCACGGAACGTGAGCCTATGGATGAATTGAATTCTGACCGATAAAATACCACTAGCGTAAGCTAGTGGCCACCTTGTAACGGGGTTCATAAGACGGGCTTCATTGTTTGGGATCTGATATAAAAGCCGACGGTTGGCGGGCCGTGCACCCCTCTTTATCCCACGTAATAAGGGCGCCGGGGAAATTTCTAAATACACCAATAAAAAGACCTTGAAACGCGACACCGAGCGCAATGCCCAAGCTGGCAACAAGGAAAAGACGGTACCAGCGAGAGATTACTTCTTTGGAACGAAACAGTACGCCCGTCGCCAGAGAATAAATCCCCAAAATACCGAACACAAGCCAGAATCCGCTCTTGGACGTAAACCACCCGTGGACCCCAAAGAAAATGCCGACAAGCAAGAAAAGAAACAACCCGACAGCAAAACATATATTCCCGTACCGCTTAAGCCAAGCGACGCTCCGAGTGGCAAGGGCGATAAAAGTAAGCGCAGAGAGTAGTGACCCCCATTGCCAATGGTGTTGATGCACATAACCAAAACAGGCAGAAGGAATTCCTTTCCCGGCAGAAGGCCAATCTCCGGATATAACTGATGAATAGAAAAAACCGGAGAAGAAAGAAATCCAAAAGAAAAACAGAATAACGTTCAACCACTTATCGAAAACCTTGTTGAATGTATCAACAAGCTGTTTCGGCACATGTATATGAGATTCAGGGATAACTTCACACCACACGAGAAGCCTAAGCAAGGCGTAAACAAGCCACAATATAAACTGCCGCACGAGAAGCAAAATGGCTCTGCTTGCCGCATATGCAGCTGCAAGGCTAAAGACTCCAGCGATGGGCAAATTAATATCTTTACCCGCCATGTCAATCCAAAGCAGCGTTCCTATAACAATCATTGCCACCAGATAGGATTTCGAGAGGGGCGCTTCATCAAAACGCCTAAAAAAGTCAATAACCCCCCTCGCAAACGGAGGCGAACGGATCATCATATAAACTCCCCCTTATTGCCGATTTTCAATGCTGCGTAGCCTATCCTTATTCTAACGATTTGCGCGTTTCTGTCAAAAGACTAATCCACAATAACAAAACCCCGAAAACCATTCGGGGCCGTACGCTTATTCTTCTTGAATTTTATTGCTTTCACCAGAGGGGAAAAACCTCACCATGCTATACCCAACCAACAGATAAGCGGCAAGAAACAAGACTTGCCCGAACCTGGTAAACTCATTCCAGGAAACCGCGCACACCCACGCCACAACCCCTACACCAATACACAGCAGTATCTTTGCCGTCATGCTCAACTGTTTTGATAACGCGGCAACGAGAACGCCAAGAACGACTGCCAATCCGTAAAGAATACCCATCGTCTGATAAAACGGCAAAGTCGTTGTCCCCTTCTCGTACATAATGAACTGGATCGCATAAGAAAATCCGAGTCCGAACAGTACAAACCCCAGATATACCAACTGATTCATCGCGCTTCCCCTTTCCGGTGCGTACAAAAGGAATCTACTGCAAGTATAACGCGGAGGCGACCCATGTCAAGCCCTCGGCCTGAAGGGTTTACCCAAGAAATTGGATACCGCAAACTTTAATCCAACGAGCTTTGACAGTCGAAGTTTCTCGCTCAACCGCAGCTTCGTTCCAAATAATTCCACATCTCCATCGTACGGGAACCAGTGATTTTCATTTTCCGAAAGCAAGCGAGATTCCACCACGAATTGCGGCCGAGTATACCGTAAGATTCCCTGGGGGCCATGCCTACTTGATTCTCCGCTCTTTCCGCCGGCGCCTGAAAACGGACCCTGCGTAAACGCGTATTGAATCAGAACATTATTGATTGCGACGTTGCCGACTTTAAGCCTCTGGCGCATCTCATGAGCCTCCCGAGAATTTCTCGTAAAGATATAGGCATCCAGCTTATACGCTGAAGAGTTGACGACGCCAATCGCTTCCTGCGGACTGCGCACGCGATAGACCGGCAGGATGGGACCAAATGTCTCTTCGTTGAATACCCGCATGGACGGATTAACATTATAGAGCACAACCGGAGGGACATATTCATCTGCTTCCATCGCATCTTTGTGATTTCCCGTAAACACCTCTGCACCGCGATCAACCGCGTCCTGAAGCTGTTCTTTAAGAAGAACAAGATGTCTTGGAGAGCGATACGGCATAACAAACCTTCCGTAATCTACGCCTTTCCGAAGGCGCATTGCTCGCTCGGCAACCATGCGCGTAAAAGTGTTCGCAAACGATTCGTCTTTACAGACAAGGACAACAAGCTTGACGCCGTTGCAGTTTCTTCCGCAATTACGGAATCTGCCATTGACCGCTGCATTAACAGTCCGCTCAACAAATGACCGGGGGGAATCGGAATCAAGAAATACGAGCATCGCGTCAAGGCCGCCGCCTTCGATATGCGCATAGAGGTTTCGCTGCGCGCATTTTGTCCGAATAATTTCGGCGACCTCCGGACTGCCGGTAAAGGTTACATGCGACTGCTCGGGAACCTCTGCAAGAAGGGCTTCGCTTGTCTTAGCGCCGCCCTCAATCTGGAAGAACACATCGCCAAGTTTTGCATCTTCAACCACATCGCGTACCAACGCATTGATTTGCGGAGTAAATTCCGAAGGTTTCAAAATGACAGTATTGCCGCTGATCAAAGCCTCTGCGGCATCGCTTATCGGAATCTGAAAAGGAACGTTCCATGGAGTTTGAAGCACGACGATACCGCTGCCCATAGGTTCGTGATATAACGTTGTCCGACAACCGGGCAGCATTTTTTTCTGCGCCCTGGTAGACGGTAAACGCTCAACCAGAATGGACGGTCCGTTTCTGACGCAATACAATAACGCGCCAAGCACAATACCGAGCTCGTCTCCCCAACATTCCATCAAGGGCTTATCCATTTCCTGCTGCATAACCGAAACAATTTCCTCTCGACGCTTATCAATCACGCGGCCGAGCTTGACTAACCGCCTTGCACGCTCCCGCGGATCTGTATACCGCCAATATTCAGCTGCAGATTGCGCTTGAGAAATCACGTCTTGAATTTCATTCAAATCAGCATCCTGATACAAACTAGCGGATACAGCCGGTGCACGCTCTGAAACGATAACCGGATTTCCCATATTTGACTCCTTGGTTCTTTATACGTTCTTTCAAGGCGCTGACTCCATTATACAAAAAAATTCCGGCGTGTCAACGCCGTGCAATATAGAACAAGACAACCCTACGCAGTGTTTTGTTTTGCGAGTAATCTATCTATCCGGATAGCACTTCTTGCAAAGTTGATAGTTTTGAGAATCCGAAGGTCCGGCGTAAGAACATACCGGGACGCTGGCAAAGTTGGCGCAGAGTTCCGGAGTAACTGGAATCTCATATGTCGAACCTCCGGGGGCTTGAGGATATTGAGGGTACTCCGGCGCTTGGTACTGCGGCGCTTTATATTCCGGTGTCTGCGATTGTCCTCCGAGGGGCAACGCTGCGCCTTGCTTGGCGCACGCGGCAACTTTAACGGTTATCTCCGCCTCAAGCGACGAGTCTAGCATAGCTCCTCCTTTGGGCGCTTCTCCATGCTTATCGATGCATACGAGCATTTCGGAGCAATCTTTGGCAAGACAAGAACGAATATCTTCGACAACGCAAGCATTCAGCTCGGTGCTTATTTTATCTTTCCACGAAGGATCAATATCTATCGGCTCCTCTCCGATGGGCTCATCCGACTGTTTTTGGAATTTCTGAATACAGGTTTTCATTTCGGAACAGCCGAGATTGAAACATTGATCAAGTTTTTTGCCAAGTTTTCCCCCCATGCAATCGGCAATTTTCTTCTGGAATATTGAAGCATCACCGCATGCTACCCGGCCAGATTTGATCCGGTCAATAAAATCCTTTCCTAGTTCCGAATCCAGGCAGGCGAGGGCGTCCGGATCGTCGGTAAAGGTCTGGAGTTGCGCGTCGGCGTAACGGTTCGTGCAATCACGGGCATTCCTGATCTTTGCCATCATTTCTTCCAGTTCATCAAGCCGAAACGCCATTTGGCCCTTCAACAACTTTTTCAAAACATCCTGTCCGAGATTCTTATCAATGCACTGGCGTATTTTGGGAGTTGTAATCGCATAGCATGCCTGAAAATCGGAGTAAAGGCCGATTTGCGAAGCTTCTTCGACGGTCATTAGGCCCATCTCTACCGCGAACTTGAAACAGGTTTGGCGATTTTCCTCTTTATTGCAAAAGGCCACGCATTTAACTTGAGCTTCTTCGGGGTTTCTTGACCCGCGCGCGCAATCGCCCGGAGATTTGCCTGCAGCTTTCTTAATAAGTTCGGCTTCTCTCGCGCTCATAAGACCAAGTTTCTCGGCAAAACTTATACATTCGTCAACATGATCAGGGTATCCGCAGTATGCCTCGCATTCTGCTTTTGATTTGCAGCCGCCGGGCGTTTCGCCGCGCTTCAAGAAAGGAGCTACCTTTTTTGCCTCGGCAAGCTCTTCTCCGGAAATAAATCCGGCTTTTTCGGCAAAAGCCAAACATTCGTCAATATGAGCCGGGTTTTCGCAATACGCCAAGCAGTTTTCCTTCCCGGTGCAGTCGCCGGGCAGCTTTGCTCCGGCCTTGAGAGCGGATGCGATATTTTTAATCTCGGTAAGTTCATCTTCAGGCAAAAGGTCGTATTTTTCTACAAATGAAACGCACTCCTGAATGTGGGCAATGTTCTCGCAGTACGCGACGCATGTTTTTTCGTCCTTGCATTCCCCGGGTCCGCCGCCTGCGGCAACATCAGCAAACTTTTCTCCTCTCGCAATGACGTCTGCGGGGAGAAGATTATGTTTTTTGGCAAAGGCGAGGCACGCGCGAATAATATCGGCGCTGTCGCGCTGGTCGCAGTAAATCCGGCACTCGGCTTCGCTGTTGCAGCCGCCAAGCTCCACGATAGGAAAAATAATATCTTGCGGCGAAGTAGCCCGGCTGATAAGAGAAAAGGAGGCCAACAGGGCTGCGGCTACGATTATGAATGATATAAATAAATGGTGGGGGCGTTCACACATAATTCTATTCAAAAGGATTTCTATAAATATCTTTAAGCGGGTTGGTTTGTGCCTCCTCGAATGGGTTTATCGGGGGAAGTTCCCCTTTTATAGGGTTTTGCGTTTTCCCCAAAATCTGTCCGCCGAGCGTGTCTTCCGCCTCTGCCGGAGTCAATAATAATTCTTCCGTCGAGGGGGTCGCGACAGGCGGCGTAATCCCCGGACTCATCGATGAAGTATCGTCTCCGCTTTTTTTCTGCCAATACCAAAAACCGGCGCCCAATGCAAGAACCGACAAAATCGCTAGTGCCAAAAACAGATTCTTTTTATCAGCCATATCTGTCAGTATACCCCACAAAGATAATTCCTGCATGGTCAACGCTACAATTGACATGCCAAAAAAAACGGCTATTATAGAGTTAGCTCCAGGTAATCATTCTTAAAGGAGAAACGAACATGCGCGAACCGCTGATAGTAACAGAGGGTATCGGGATGTGCGAAGAGGCAGCGCTGTATGTTCCGGAACGCCTTACGCCCCAAACCCCGGTACTTCTGATGCTGCACGGCATGTGGGCCAGAAGGACAAGATGGGACAGGTTCGGACCCTTCTTTTCAAAACACGGCTTCCTTGCCGTAGCTCCGACGTACCGCTACCACGAAAAATATAACCAGTATGATCCTATTGGCAGCAAGCTAGGCAAGACTTCGACGCTGGATTATGTGGCTGACGCCGAATCCGTGGCGCGCGCCCTGTACTGCGGAAAACTGCTTGACGGATTTATCCCCTCCCAACCGCCGATTGTGATGGGTCATTCTCTAAGCGGACTGGTTTCGCGTTTCTATGCAAGTTGCTATCCTGTATCAGCAGTCATTCCCGCCTGCTCTGCTCCTGACGCGGGCCAAAGTCTTTATCAAAACAAGGATTATCAGAAACGCGCCCGAAAGAACGCTTTAAAGATCCTCCGCGGAAAACCGTTTAAACCGGACGTCGACTCGTACTCCCTCTATATCTTAAACGGCATGCTAGAAGGCTTGGCTCCCGCCGAACAAGAAAGGCTCCGTCGATCGCTCTATGACGCTGCCGTGTACGAATCCGGTACTGCCGCGCGAGAAGTGCTTGCCGGAAGCAGCGCCGGCCTCCCTCGCCTGCTTGCGCAAATAGGCTCTCGTCCCATCTTTATCGAAGCGCAAAATATCCGTTCGCCCATGCTTATTATCGGCGGCGAAATTGACAGAGTAACTCCTCCGCAGATCGCCAGAGATCTTTATGAAAAATACCGCGATTGGGCGAATCCTTGCGACGTCCATATTTTTGAGAAGACCGCCCATTGGTTCCAGTACGAACCCGGCTGGGAAGCGCGCGCCGAATTCATACTTGATTGGATCAATAGAAACGTTCTTTCGCCCTCGCATAATTAATACCAAATAAAATCCGGTCCGATGTGCATCGAGACCGGTTTTTCGTTTATCCAAAATTAGTGGAAAGCCACACCACCAAACGGATCAACGCGATATCTGCCAAAATAGCCAAGGCCGCAAACATAATCATCTTCGCGCGATGCTTCCAAAGATATGGATGAAACGGGTGGAGCTTGAGGAACGCGAGCGCGCGTCCTTCGCTTACGCCGAACATGAATACCGGAATAAAGCTTAGCCAATAAAGAATCGCGTATCCGAAGAAAAACGGGTTCAAACCTGTTGGAAGCAACTCCGGAGCCACCACCTCAATGCCGAATGCGGTAAGAAATCCGTTCCACATGAAATAGTTTCCGGTTCCCCCGAGCCACTCTACCGGGAAAATTCCGAAATAAACCGATACAGGATCAATCCAATTGAAATACGGCATGATGCCACCGATCCACATGAACAAGAGCGTCAGCGGAAATGTCATAAGTTCAAAACGATACACGGGCGACTTCAAAGAACGGGCAAGCGGAGAACTAAATCCGGCTTCGGCAAGCCGTCGGTTCACTCCGCGGCGATTGTAAAGCCAATAGGCAATGAGATACGGAGGAAGGATAAGCGAAGCATGATCGATCACAAACGTTCCATGGAATATCCGAAACACGAATGCGATCAAGAATGAAACGCCGAGAACGATTATTTTCTCCGAAAGACTTGCGTCCAGGAACAGCCCGAAGCCGACGCGTATCCCGTATACGCCTTCGCGAAAAAGAGTCTTCGCCGCGTTAGACATCGAGATAACCCTCCTTCAGGCCGGTTGTCTTAAACCAGTGAATAATATGCTTCAATCCCCTGATGGAATCAGGATAGAGGAGCAAAGATTCATAATTCACTCCCGCGTCCCTACATTCTCTTTTCAGGGCATCAATTGAAACAAACACGTCGAGATGCATCTTCGAGGTAAGACCGGTATCCACGACAGGCGAAAGGCCAGATTCTTTGCTCATCGCATTAACTTTGGCCACGATATATTCCTGGAAGTCTTCCGTGCGCATCCGGAAATGTTTAAAAATCTTCTGATCGCACTCCTCAGCCTGTGCTGCCGCAATCGTCTCAAGGGTATATTCGGAATTATCACGGACATTAAAGATGCGGCCGTTTGCCGACTCCCGCGTCGAGAGAAAATCTGCAACGCGTACCGTATCGCGGGCGTAGATCAACGGCACACGATTTTTCCCGTAACGGTTTTGCTTGGTACCCATCACAAGCGGTTCAAGCATTCCCAAAAGCTGAAGAACTATCGCGTTCGCCATGCCGTAGCGACTCCACTCGCCATAAATAGAACCGCATCGCATGATCGTAACCCACAAACCATGCTCGCGATTATAGTGCAACAATAAGTCCTCCGCTATCTGCTTCGTTTTCGAATAGTCATCTTGCGGATCGAGCGGATAATCCTCGCCTGCGGGAAGCGGATATTTCGGATTATCGAAATTCCCATACTCTGCAATGGCGCTCCAGAATTCCGTACGCACCGACTTGCCCTTTTCCTGAAGGGGCAAAAGGGTCGTTTCGACCAAATTCTTTTGCGCGACTACATTGCACTCATACAGATCATTCCATTTGGCGTCATAACGAAAAAGCGCGGCGATATCATCTGCAACAACTACGGGCTCGGGGCGCCGCAAGAGCGAATCACGGATCCGCGCAAGATGGCGGGTGTCCAGAAGATTTCCGCAAATAAACTCGTACGTAAGACCGGGACTTGATGCCGGAACAAAGAAATTCGGAGTAATATCGGTGGCGAGAATATGGCTGGCTTTTTTGCCATCCGCATATTCCTCAAGCGCCTGACGGCCAACCATCCCGTTTGCTCCGGTAATAAGAATGACTCGATCCGATGCATGACTGGCATGAACAACCGCATGATCATGTGCCGCCACAGCGCCTCACCCCCTCTGGCGCGTTTTTACGCGCGTCTGAATATCCATTTTCAAGTTCCTGGCTACATCATAAAAGCAAAAGGGGAAACGGTCAAGATCCCCCAGGTTGAAGGAGAACAAAAAACTCGGCATGTCAGTTTTGCCGAGTATTCGAAGATGGGCGGCTTCCCTTTGGAAGTTGTCCAAGCATGACATCGATCTCTTCACGGTTTTCAACAATCAATATAAGCGTCCTGTGCTTCACCCATCGGTAAAGCGCCTCCGCGTCCTTATCAAACGTCCTGACGCATCCGTGCGACGCCGGGTATCCCGGAAGCCCCCACGGATTGTCACCGGTTCCATGCTCCCAATAAGCGGGAAAAAACATCATTCCCCACGGCATGGGTGCGCCGATGCTGTCAGAAGTCAGGCTGTCAATCTTGAAAAAAGTTCCTGATACGTGCGTCGAATCCTTCCATAGAACGCTGAAAAATCCGGTGGGCGTGCTAAGATCAGGCAAACTGTCTTTATACATTCTCCCGCTCTGAATACTATCTATTCTCACAATGTCCCTGATATATGCATGCGGCGTCTGTCGAGGATTAAAACCGCTTGAAATCGGATACCAAAACATTTGCTTGCCATTCTCGTATCCGGCCAGATATTGTCCTCCCAGGTCGATCAGCACGAATTGTTTTAGGTGCCTCACCTGCGGAAGGCTATCCGGAAGCGGACTGTAGGTTTTCGCCCATTCGAAGTCGCGCGGAACTTTTAGTATCATCCCGATCTTCAAAACAAGCGGATTGACCTTGTTAATGCGACTCACGATTTCCCAGTTGCTGCCGAAGAGTTTCGCCAGCGTATCGCGCCGCCTCACTTTCACGCATTCAAAAAATTGTTGTTCATGCGGTCCTAGAAAATCAGGAGGGCATTCGTATGATGGATATGCCGCAAACTGTACGCGGGCAGCAGGGGCTTTACCGTATACACTGGTTGCCTGAATCGCCAAAAGCGCTACCAATAAGAGAGTTATTCGTTCTCTCACGACGCCTCCTATTCCTAAACGCTCGCCGTGCTACACCTAACATAACAAAAGAAGGTCGTCGGCGCAAATGAAAAGAGGAGAGCACGCTTGGCCCTCCATTTATCCGCCTTCGCAGAAGACCCAACCTTCGCTAAAGCTATGGCTGGCAAGCGTGGGCGTTTTAGCGGATGCTTGTTCTCCGTAGTTCCGAGCTTGTCGAGGGACGAAGGAGGAAATGCGAGTCAGCCTTCTGCTTCGGCGGATTTCGCTCCGCCCTCAATTCGGAAAGGATACCGATGGCGCGAGTCCGCGGAGCTTCATTGTATGCACGCAATCTCAAGCTCCTGTCCTGTCAGAAAAGGTCTTCCTTCGTTTTCTATTAACTGCCTTGAGGCGCCTCACGTGACGCAGTCCCGCTTCTTTATACCGCCTTTTCTCTTCCGCGGTTCTGGGTATAACTTCCGTAACAGGAGTAGGCCTTCCATTTTCGTCGAGAGCCACAAATACAAAGTACGCAGAAGCCACATGGCAGATTTGCCCGGTGCTTTCATTCAATGTTTCTGCGCGAATACCCACCTCAAGCGACGTATTCCACACACGATTGACCGAGGCACTAAGGATTAAAAGCTCTTCTGCATGAATCGGACGATGAAAATCCAAATTGTCAACATGGACCGTTACGCAAAGGCGTTCGGTATGGCACTGCGCCGCATCCCCGCTGGCCTCGTCCATCCACTTCATTAAAATCCCGCCATGCAGCGTTCCCCAAGGATTTAAATGCGCGAGAGTAATCCGTTTTTTCCTGATCGCCACCGCCATACCGTCCTCCGCGGAAATATATTCAAGCACTGCCTATATTATAACAAGGAAGGTTTGTTTTCTCAAAACGCGAGGATGACGGCTTAATGCTTCTTGTGCTATAATGGCAGTAGTACTTTTCCGTATACATCATCACCATGGGCCGACGAGATGAGCGAACTTTTTCCGAAATTCCCGCAAGGGAAGGGACGGCGGTTTATAAAAAAAGACGGCATGTATTTTTCCGAGAACGCAGACCTTCGCATAGATGACCTTGTATCGTTTTTGCAATCAACCGCGTTTGAACATGAACAAAGCATTCGCGACGCATTGTGGGATTACGATGTTGTACGGGCGCGCGACATGAACGATATCATGTGCCGGATGACGGTTGTTATTGACATGCGTCCGCTTCGCACGAAGCTCGGCCAAGGAAAAGAAATTACCGATGACGAATGGAGAGACCGGCTGATACAATGGTTTCGCGCGGTTGCACGGGAGGAAAAATTTATATACATAGAAGGAGTTGAGATTGAAGTACGCGAAGACGATTATATTATTCGCCCTGCGTCAGGCATAGATCCGGAAGTATGCGCGCGCCTTGCGATTTTAACGCTTGACGGGAAAAAATATGAACTGCAAATTGTCCGCATTTACAACGCGCGTATGAAAGTTTATTACGAGTACTTATTGAATGAGGTGGCGCGTGACGCCAAGTGATCAAGGTCTAACCTTGATCATTTTTTAACGTCCGCGGGAGGTGCACCAAGTGACCCGGTCATCTGCTAAATTTCTGCTTTAAAGCCCGTAACGTCTGATCAAGTTCTTCTATTTTAAACCGCTTAAATAGAATTACCAATACAGCCAGCGTGCCGACCATAGAAAATCCGGTCTGAAGCGCAAGGCCGAACGCTCGTTCATTATAGAAAAACTCGAACGCTCCAAGCCACAATCTGCCGCTGGCCGCTGCCGCAACAGAAGCAAGCGCAATCAACGACCCCTTTTTCACAAACCACGAAGTATCCAACAACGCTCGCTTGGCAAGTGAGACGATCAAGATAAGCGTGGTCATTATTTGCCCCGCCACCACCGCAAGAGAAAGCCCGACAATCCCTCCAAAAAAACCTTCCGCGCGAATCAGCATAAGACCCATGCCGATAGTAATAATGTTCCCGGTGAGAGCAGCAATAAAGGGAATAACCGTATTCTGGAGCGCAAAAAACACCCGTATCAAAAGCGGCGCAAGGCCGTAAAAGACTATCCCCCATGAGAAAATCAAAAGCGCGTTCAAAGTAAGCATGGTATCATCCCAATCGAACTTTCCGTAGCCGAGCGTCAAACGAACGATCTGCGCGCGAAATACAATCAAGAAAAGACTTATGGGAATGAGAAAGAATACGATCTTTTTTAATGCCCCGTTTACGGAATGTGAAAACTTCTCCCGATCATGAAATGCCAGCCGCGCGAGCGTCGGAAACGCGGCAATGGCAAGGGAATGCGCAATAATACCGTAAGGCAAATTCGCAATGTCGTGCGCAAGGCTGAATGCAGCCAAACTGCCGCTTGCCGCCCCGGAAGCCAGTATCGTCACAAAAAGTGCGTTAATCTGATTTGATGCTACGTTGAACATTCGCGGAGGAATCAATTTTACATACGGTTTGACGATCTGAAAATCCGATGCGAGGCGAAAAGTGAAATTTTCGCGTATCTGGTTAAAGCTCGGCAGCTGCATTGCCAAATGAAGAAACGCGCCAACAAGCACTCCTCCAACGAGGCCATAGATTCCGAAAGACGGCACCAACACCAAGATACCGAATATGATCCCCGCATTGTATGAAATATGCCCCATGGATGCGGCGGCAAATCGGCCAAAACTCTGGAGCGCGCCGCTGATAATGTTGGAAACGCCCAAAATGATCGGCTGTATCAACATAAGCCGCGTCATGTTTGCGACGATCGAAATCTGCTGCGGCGAAAAACCGGGCACCATCAATTTCACGATCGCGGGCGCAGCAAACAGCAAGACAAGTGCGGCCGCGCCGAGCATAATGAGCACCCAATTCATCATTGCGCCAAAAAATCTCCATGCCTGATCTCTGTTTTTCGCATACAGATCATTGAATATGGGAAGAAACAGCACCGAAACCACGCCGAGATAAAACACGCTGTATATAAAATCCGGGATACGGAACGCAGCATAATACATATCCAGCTCCTCTCCTGCGCCGAACCTCGCGGCTAAAAGAGTGTTGCGGAAAATACTGAACAGTGATCCAATAACGGTAAAAATCGCCACGGTGAACGCGGCTGAAGAAATCGACGACGATTGATGACTTAAAATTTTTTTGAACATATGCTACGAATTGCGAATTATCTAGTATTTAAGCTAATCAGCCCCTCAGCTTCACACTCGAGGGGCTGAATTCATTTAACCTTTCTCATCGTCAACCGGACAATTTCTCTTCGAAATGTTTCGGGCGGCCGGTAATAAAATTCCTGGGCCCCGGATTCTTCCCACGCGTATCCGTCAGGAGCATACACAATAATTTCATACTCGCTTTCGACTCCGGATTGTTTCTCCAGAATGAACTCATATCGACTGCCGTCTGCAACACTGATGCGATGGCCGAGTTCGTATCGCACCTCAAGCGTCCGATCATCTCCGGCCTCTGTATTGAGCCATACGCCGAACACCAGCTTTCCGGTCTCATTGAAAATGTCAGTATAGTAATCGTCGCGGTATTCTGCCTGTGCCTCCATTTCTTTGACGTACAGATCCTGACGAAAACCCGCAGGAAGTTTCAGCATTTCTGGAATCCTTTTTTTGGAAAATCCGGATACAACCGCAAGGCGCGAATGCGACGGCGTGTACACTTTTATAAAATTCTGGTTCACGGCGCGATACCAGCTGTAGCGGCTCCCTTTACCGGTATGCGTTCTTGTGACGCGGAGCGTATTCTCGACAATACCCGAACGATCCAGCCGGCTTTCGAGTGCCACCTTCTGCCGCATCACGGCATCGGTTTTTCCTCCGGCGATATTCGCATTGACCACCGCGAGATAATCTCCACGAAATCCCTGGGGCGTGTCATAAATTTTTCCGGACAGATTGACATCGTCGATAAATGCTTCAAGTACGTGATTGCGGAAATACAGCATAATATCCTTGTTCAATCCGCGCCGAACAATCATTTCGATAAGCGCCCGTTTCGTCTCAACATCAAGGTTGGCGATTTTTTCAAACAATCGGGGGGCAAGCAATTTGAGTATTCTCTTCGACTCTCCTTTTTTCTTGTCCGCTCCGGACTCAACCTCCCGCTGTACTTCTTCGAGAAAATTGCTCGCATCAATCGCAAACCCATATTCCGGCATCTCAATCGGGCCGACAATCGCCAGCACATCTTCAATGACATCGGTATTGATCGCAATGGCGCCCTCAAAAGCAATATTTTCCTCTTTGTATATCTTCGACGCTTCCAGGAATTCAAATAGTTTCTCCATTGACGTCGGAAAATCAAAGAACCAATTCGCGTCGCGCGCGCCCCAGTTTTTTGTAATAGTCTGAAGCTGCTTCGGCGGAACAATCTTCTGATCCAACTGGCCGTCCGGATCATAGATGTCGCGCACGTCGATATACGTTAAGCCGCTTTTCTCGAACGCCACATCTGCGTATGATCCGATAAAACCCCCGGTGGGTCTTATTTCAGAGGGATTCTGAAAAATCACCAGCATATGCTTTTCCCCGTCACCCGACAAAAAGTTCATCAAAGACCCCAAAAAGATCTCGGCTTTCAAAAGCCATATGTCTGCGGTGAGAAAATTTGCCTCAAGCCGTTCCTGCACCGGCCTAATCTGCGAAAACATCCGGTTCAGCTCGAATACATTCGCCTGGACGCGCGGCAGCGTTTCTTTGAGTACGCCAAGGTCGCCTTTAAACCCTGAAAGAATGTCGTATAATTCTATCCCGCGTTTATTCAAAAATAATTCAAGGCCGCTCTCTTGAAGCGCCGCAAGCTTTTCGGTGGCGCCAATGGTGACTGCGCTCAACTGCCGAACGTCGTCGAACAAAACCATCATGTCGCCAATGCGCCTGTACTGCGAAGGGAGGGCGCCGCCGATAACATTCGCCACCCGTTCAATGCGATAGCGCTCTATCAATGCTTCGATTACCGCCAAACTTCCGTGCGCGTCTTTGAAAAATCCATTGGCCAATGAAAATTCGAGCGCGCCGACCGCCCCGATTCCCGAAGCAAAATTTTGATAAAACCGCCTCCCTTCGTACAAAAAGGCACCCTTCATGCTCCATATCGTATATCCATAGACCGCCGCAGCTCCCAGCGCAATTACTATAACAAGGGTCAGAAAACCGCCAATTAACCGTATGACGTTTATCCCCTTTCCCCTTTTCTTCTTGTCCTTCCTTTTCGCATCAGCCAACAATTCCAAAACAGCCTCTTTATCTTTAAACAGCATCGCCTGGTTCTCGATCGAATCATCTTTTTCGAAGCGCCGAATGTCGAAAATGCTTTTGGGCATATATAAAAACGTGGGTCTAGAATCTAGAATTTTGAATTTTGAATATTTCCAATGTTTCGGTTGCTGTTTTTTTCCAGTCAAAACGCCTGATATTTTGAAAACCGGCCTGCACCATTTTCTCTTTAAACCTTGGCGACAAAACAATCTCTTTCGCGGCTACCACGATATCGTCAATACGCCACGGGTCTACAAGTAGCGCCGAACTACCCAGTATTTCCGGAAGCGAAGACCGATTGGACGCAATCACCGCAATGCCGCAAGCCTGGGCCTCGAGCGGCGGAAATCCGAATCCTTCGAAAAAAGAAGGATAGATAAATGCTTCTGCCAGATTATATGTATAAACCCTGTCGTGAGGCGCTATTTCGCCAAGAAAGCGAATGTCCGTTTTCCAACGAGAACGCCTCGCTTCTTCAAATATCTCATTATAGAGCCAACCGGCCGAGCCCGCAAGCACAAGCTGAAATTCACGGAAACGAGAATCCTCTTTTATCGCGTTAAAAGCTCGAATGATGGCGACGATATTCTTGCGCGGCTCCAAAACTCCCATATAGAGGAAAAACGGCCGCGTCATGGCGTGCTGCCTTTTATATTTTTGCATCTCTTCGTCGTCCAGAGAGATTTTCCTAAAAGAAGCGTCTATGCCGGAATAAATCCGCGTAATCTTCTCGGCTGGCACGCCGATGAGCTCCACGACATCCGCTTTCGTATAATCGGATACGGCAATGAGGTGGTCGGCGCGGAGAATTTGCTCTTTATAATTTTGAAGCCAGTGCCAGAATCGCTTGCGCCATGAAAAAAACTGCGGATGATGGAGAAACGACAAGTCGTGAACGGTCATAACCCGTTTTACGCCCCGAGAATACGAAAGAATATTAAAATGTGGGCTGAAAATAAGATCGGTTCTTATCCATGCATCAATCTTCGGATATCCGAAAAATCGCATCGATGCATCAAAGAGTTTATTCGGTATGGAGTACTTTTTAACGGAAACGCTTCGCGCGTTCTGCGGAGCTTCGGAATTTTTGTGGATATGTCCGCCGATTATCCTCCGATTCGCGCGAATCGGAGGATAATCACCCCATTCTAATTCTATCTCCCGCCGCTTGAATGAATTATAAAAAAGCGCGTACTCGTTGTCGCGATCAATCACGGGCAGATGCTTTACCATCTGCCGCGTGTATTCCTCGATGCCGGTTGTCTTACCCGAGGAAAGCAAACGGATATCTATAAGTACCCTTGACAAGTTCAAATTAAAAATCCTTGGGCGGAGAGTACTGCCGAAAATTCCTTCTGAAATCGCTCTTTGGAAAATCGCCTTCCTTCTTTGGCGACACTGCGGCTGTCAAAACGAGTTCGTTTAAACCGCTTCACCGCTTCCCGTATCGCTTCGGGGGTTTGCTCATCGAAAAATAAGCCGCTTATTCCTTCTCGCACAATTTCCACAGCGCCGCCGGCCCGATATGCTACGACCGGAGTTCCGCACGCAATGGCTTCAGCCGCAGTCAAACCAAAATCTTCCACTTGCGGGAATAGGAGCGCTCTCGCGCCATTATAATAGAAGCGCAGATCGCGCTCATCTTCTACGTACGGCACAAAGGAAATGCTTTTATTCCATACCATCCGTTTCAAACGATCCTCTTCGGGACCGGAACCGATAATCACAAGCGGCTCATCAAGTTTATTAAACGCTTCGATGATTACGTCAAAACGCTTGTAATGAAGAAATCTGCCAACCGCCAAAAAATAATTGCGCTTTCTCCCTCTTTCCGGATAAAAGACAGAGGTGTCAACCGGCGGATGCATTACCGCTGCGTCGCGGCCGTAGAATCGCGAAATTTTATCTGCAATAAAACGCGAATTGGCGATAAACAAATTAGGTTTTTTTGATGCGCGCCTGTCCCATCGACGCAAGTATGCGGCGAGTACGCTGCCGGCTATTTTCATGGGAAAAGACTGAAGCGCCGGATGCGTTACCAGATATTCTTTGTCTTCCCATGCGTAACGCAAAGGCGTATGGCAATAACACAGGTGATAAGCGCTGCCGCTCCTCACCCCTTTCGCATAACTTGCCGAACTGGAAATGACGAGGTCGTACGGTCGTGCGTCCAAAAAACTCACCGCAAGCGGCATCAAGGGGATAAAAAACCGGTGATTCGTTTTTACCAGAGGGATATTCTGAAGCGGAGACGTAATGACGGTACGCCGCGCAAATTTAAAAAAGGTCTTTTCCGGATCGTAAAAAAGCGTATAGATTGGCGCTTTGGGAAAAAGCTCGGAAATCGCCTCGAGCACCCGTTCTGCTCCTCCGTATTGATTGAGATAATCGTGGACTAAGGCTACTTTCAATTTCAGCTTGTAGCTTGTAGCTTGTAGCTTGTAGCGCCTTTAAATATCCAGTAATCACGCAGTACACTAAGAAGCTACAAGCTAAAAAGCTAAGAAGCTGCCGTTACATTGTTCGTTGAATCAGAAAAAATAATCCTATCGCCATCAGACCTATATTCATTACTATATCTTTTTAACATCAATTCCTGCAATGCATAAGTATTGCCGTGCCAGAGAAGCCCTTGATACGATGTAAGCATTTCCGGTTTCGGATGTTCCCCCACTTTCCTTATCATCCTTCGTTTTGTAGCGGTTCTCAAAGCCCGATGATCCGGAAAATGTATCCAACCTAAAAAATCTATGCCGGAAGCAACTGTCCGGAAGGGGCAGCTTGATAAACAAAACTACTCCGGCATAAAACCGGAGAAGAAATGAAGAGAGTTGCGCCGGGCGAAGACGAACCGGTTGCCGCCAGACCAGAAGTTGTCGGAGTTGCCGTTGTCGCTGTTCAACCACCGACCATCGTTGTCGTGTTCCACGTTGAACACGTTAAGGTTGCCGTCCGAGTCAGAAATGTATAGCATGCCGTCCGTGCCACCACCCCTTGAATGCTCTCGGGATTGAATCGTATTTGCGAGCTAAACTCACCGAGCATACTACACCAAGTAGCTTCATTTTTTATGAAGTGTCTGCATACACCACTCTGTCACCAACCATAGTCAGCGACACACCCGATGTATGGATACTGGATTCGGCATCAGGAAGCCGTAACCTCCTGCATATTTACCTACTACCAATTTAATAATATCAAAAATACAACTGCCCGGCATTCCTTTATTGGAACACCGGGCATTTTGATGCGCGCGGAGGACAAAGTTCCAAGGGTCAAAGTACAAGACCCGAGGTTCAAGATCCGAGCGCTACTTGCGCCGGGCGAAGACGAACCGGTTGCCGCCAGACCAGAAGCTGCCGGAGTAGCCGCTGCCGCCATCCAACCACCGACCACCGCGGTCGTGTCCCACGCGGAACACGTCGAGGACGCCGCCCGAGCCAGAAATCGGCCCATGGGCAATGATGAGCCATTCGCCCATCGGCTGGTCGGCATACTGCAGCCGAAGCTGTACACCAACTTCTACAGGACAGAACTCGAAACCGAGCTTAAAAGCACACTCGCAGATCTGCTTGAACGTCGCACCGTCCTTGAAACCGAGTTCAGCAACAGAGACAACGACCAGATCAATCGTCGTTAGCGCTGTGCTCACGACAACCCTATTCAAGATGTCGCTCGCCCAACTACTCACGCGGTATCCACCGGCTTCGAACGCCTCGAGAAGTTCCTTCGCAGACCGGTAGGTTCCGAGCTGGATAGTCTTCCAGATCGGAAATACATTCGCGGTTCCACGCGCAGCTTGGACGACATCCTGCGCCCACTTCGCCAAAAACACCCTTCCGGTCTCCGTAGTTGGATCCGCAACCAAGATGTCTTTATACTCGCCACCAGCGTCCTTAATAGCCTGACGAAAGCTCGTCAGAAAGTCGGTGATGAAACCAAGACCAGCACCCGTAACACCAGTCCGCCTTGCCATATATCTCCTTGTTTAGCTCACTCCTCACCCCAAGCATTCGCCGGAGTCCCGAGCAAGCCCGCTCTGCGCTTTGCACAAGCCGCAGTTTTCAGTCCTTTAATAACAGGACTGAAAACTGCGGCCTGATGTCTTATGCAAGCATTTTTTCCAAAATCCTGATGCTAACCCAATTATAACATGTCCTGAGTACTTTGTTAAACTGCAGTGGGGTCAGAAAAAATGATTTTGATTGTCTTTGCAATAATTTTCAAATCCAGCCATAGCGATACATTCTCGATGTAATGTTTATCGAGTTCCAGCTCTCTCAAATAGGGCAGGCTTGATGCCCCATTCACCTGTGAGAGGCCTGTGACGCCGGCCTTCGCAAGAACGATCGTGCGGTGCTCTGGAGGATACTTCTCCACCTCTTCGGACTCATGCGGCCGGGGACCCACAAGACTCAACTCTCCTTTAAAGACGTTAAAAAGCTGGGGGAATTCATCGAGGCGGAATTTTCGTAATATTCTTCCGGCGCGCGTGATACGCGGGTCGTTCTTGATCTTAAAAAACGGGCCGTCTGTTCGTTCATTGAGGCGCGCCAGGCTCGGTTTCATCGCGTGGGCGCCGTCCACCATCGAACGAAATTTATATACTTTTATTATCTTACCGCCGCTTACTCTTTCTAGTTTTACCACCAACGGCCCCCGGCTGTTCAATTTTATCGCCGCCGCGATAATCGGAACAAACGGGACAATAACGATGAGGCCGACCGCGGCGCCAAGCACATCAAGAAATCTTTTAAAAGGATAGTCCACCTTCATAGTCTAAAGATTAAAATTCATCAATACAAGAATTACCATAAGCACAACCGCATTTATAAACATCGAGAAAAAGCCGATGTAATACGAAAGTATCTTTTCTGTTTCGAGCAACACCGAGGCGAGTAGACAGTCGGTGACTAATAGTACAAATGCAATGATGATGATATTGAATATGTGGCCGCGCGAACCGAGAAAATCAAGTCCGCGATAGACGTCAAAATGGATAATCAAAGGCGACGCAATGCTGGAAAAGTTAAAAAACGCCAAACCGGCGGCAATGCACCACAGTACGAATGCAATGGAAAATATGACTAATAGGTTGCGATTTTTGACAATGGAGGGCATATTCATAGGAATAGACTTCCGAGTAAGTAGCCAAGTACGCCAAAAAGCGAAAGAGGCGGCAAAGCAGGAATCGGCATCCGCTTTCCCATCCGAAAAAGGCCGTACGTCACGGCCGCTCCTACAACAACAAACGCCCCGACGATTACGGAATGAAGCGTTCCAAACCGGAACACCGCCGCAGTCAAGGCAGTAGGCAATACCACATCTCCTCCTCCGATGATAAAATAATCTCCTACAGACGGGACGACCTCTTGCCGATTTTTCAAGAACCCGGCCGGCGCAGCGGGAATAATGAACGCGGGGATAACGCGGTAACCGATGAATGCCCGCGCCATTTCCTGCATGTGCCGGGTTTTATAAACGGCAATAATATCATAGAGAGACAACGCCGCCAGCAAGAAAATCACATCCATGGGAACGAGCGCCATACCCATAACCGATGCAATCGCCGAAAAGGAAACCAAAATCAGCACATCATGGACAAGAATAGAAGACAGCAGCATATACGCCGCTGCAATAACTCCCGCACTCAAGAAGATAAGCAGAGGATCAAGGGCAAAAGCAGAAAAGACAATCTCGAAACTAAAGAAAATCGAAGCGATGAAAAGAATCCTAAATACGAACGCGGCTTTCTTTGTAAAGAACCTCTTGAATAGAAAAAAGAGTGCGGCGAACAAGATTACGGAAATGACTATGGATATCCAATCAAATTCCTGCTGTCCCAAAACCGCCAGCTGCTCGGCGCCGGAAAGTTTCGCGGTTAAAAAAATCGCAAGCGCCTGCGAAACAATAAACGGCAGGAGGAAAAAATACACGGTATGCGTCGGCATCACCTTTTATGATATCAGAAGCCGCGCATGAAATCACCGAGTCAATTTTCATAAAAATGCCGCTCTCGTACAGATAAGCGGCGTATTGATTGACGGCCAGCAATCACCCTTCGCTGAATTTCCAAACGTCTGCGGGGGCGCCGTCTTCTTCGGTAAGAAGCGCGATCGGGATACGAGCGGGTACGCCTACCCATTGCCCGTCGGATCCACCGGTGAGATGAATGAGCACGAGACCGTTGCCGCCCTCACGGGGAGAAGACAAAACACGATCTCCGGTCGCGAGGATGTCTCCCGCTCGCAAAGCCCGCGGCTGGACAAGTCGATGGGTCCTAAGCATATTATCGCCCGAACCATAACGATGGATGTGCTCTTCAAACCCGTATGGCTCATCTGCTTTAATAAGCGGCAAACCGGGCAGTTTTTCTTCCATCTTGGCTCTCCCGTTCTTTGCCCCGAATATCATGAAGACCTGCCTACAATCTACAGGGAAAGCAATGAAAAGTCAAAATAATGTATGATGCCACCCACTTTTGGATTCCACGGGTACATGAGGAATATTTTGACCTTGTAACGATAGCATAAATTGGACGGGA
>MHXH01000014.1:1320-33078 GCA_001824435.1 Parcubacteria group bacterium RIFCSPLOWO2_01_FULL_48_18 | reverse complement strand
CCCCTTGATACCGGTATATTTGCAATGCCAATGATTAAAAAACTCCATAAGCTTAGGGTTTCATGGAGTCCAGGATGTATCTTGCATTATGCAATGTATAAGTTGTGTAACCTGATTATTAAAAAAGCGAGCCTTCAAAAGCTCGCCTACATCCTCCGTTCAATCACAACGCTCACTTGCCTACCCGGATGATGCTCGGAATCAAAGTCAAAAAGAATGAGCGACTGGTATGTGCCGCAATCCAGTTTATAGTTATGGACGTTCAGGGTGACCGATGCCGGAAATACGCTGGCAAAAAGATGGCTAACGGCGTTACGCGGTTCGTTTTCCCCAAGCGCAAGCATGCGTTCCTCGCGATCATGCATGAACGGCTGTCCCTTCGGGATAAGCTGCCCGAGAAACCGTGGGATATCATATTCGATGAGGCCCATCTCGTTTTCCTGCACCATAAGCCATGAAAGCGCGGCGGTCGTATGTTTAATCTGAACGTTAAGGATTCCTTCTTTAATGCCGTGGCGGTCAATAATGCGGTTTACCTCTCTGGTCAGATCAAGATATTTAATTTTAGGATTCGCCTTCGCTGTCATCAGGCGGCGCGGATCGATATTAAGGGTTACGTAGAGCGTTCTTTTTCTTCGAACAATGCGTCGCGCACGTTTTATCACAGATTCACCCCCCGATCAAAACCGGAGAAGAACTAACATGCACTATATCTAAAAATGGTCTAGGCGTCAAAAACTCCCGAACCAATACAAATTAAAAAAGAACTTCTGCCGCACAAGAGTCCTTCAAGCCAATTAAAGACCGAGCACCTCTTTCCAACTATTCCAATTCAGTCGCCTTTTGTGCGTTATGTGCCTGTTGTACGAAGCGTCAAAAAGTACGTGCTCCCATTCCGGCTCCAAAATGCCTTCCACTTCGGGCCGGTCGTCGATAAGGATATTTCCGCGCACTACTGTTTTGTCCTTCGCCGGCACGATCCGCATAGTGAAATCACTCCCTAAGTATCTTTCAATCCAGGCATACTTTTCCGGAATGCAATGTTCGTAGTGTGAAAGCGGAGCAGTGCATATATATACCCGGTGTCCGAGGCGCGTCATTTCGTTCACCGCTTCAACGCTTCCGGCAACCGGGGGAAAGCTGTAGTAAAAACCCTTGCTGCGCCGTATTTCTTCGATGGCTTCGCTCAAATGAGCCGGGAAATTGTCGGTAAGCGTAAATTGGGTCCGGACGCCCGAGTGACGAGAAAGGTCAGCCGGATACCTCTCCCGTAATATTTCAAAAAGGCGCGCAGTTTCGTCGGCCAACGGTCCGTCTTGATCGATGAGAATAATCATTGATGTGCTCCGCTTAATGGCAAATTCTACCGGTTATTATGGGATGCGCGGGATGTCTTGTCAATTGCGTGAGATTTAAAAGAATCAATTCTCAAGCAGATTTGTTTCCAAAAAGGGCGCGGCATGCTATAGTATTCATAGCACATCCTAGCTTCATGCCCCTTGCCGGCGCGGAGTCTACATGAAAAGATCCTGCGGTCTTTGTTGTCTGCTGTTACAGCTGGGGCTCGCCGTCGCTGCAAAAGCGCAGGTCCAGGATACCGGAAGCGTTACCGGCGTTGTCAGGAATATCATTTCCGATCAGCCGATCACCGAAGCCATTGTCAGCGTCAATGAAACCGCTGCTTATTCTAAAACGAATTCCGAGGGCCGCTTTATTCTCCAGAACGTACCACGGGGCTCTGTAACTATTACTGCGAAGGCTATCGGCTACCATCCAACAACCACAGGATACGATATCCGCTTTACCGGGGGAACCGAGGAAATCGCTATACTTATGGAACCCTTGGCGTATCCTCTGGAGGCGCTGGAAGTAAGCGGAAAACGCATTCCTTCAGCCACAAGTACATTGAACTCTACGGTGTTGACAAAAGAGGAGCTACCCGCTCACGGCAATATTCTCGACGCGCTAGCAGGTTTCGTACCTGGCGTACGAAGCGTAGGACAGCATGGGGACAAGCGACTTGTCATACGGGGCAATAACGCTGACGCCATCTACGTGCTTGACGGAGTAATCATCAAGCCGCCGCTTTTCTTCTATGTCGATGCGGCAGACGTGGAATGCGTTGAAATCCGGCGCGGTACCCAGGCCGCTCAAGAATTTCGTGCAAGTATAACCGATCCGCTGTACGGCGGCGTCGTGCTAATCTGGACGCAAGGATCGTATTACCCCCCACGACCCAAACAATGTTCGTCGTAAGACCATCGACTTTTGCCGATGGTCTTTTGAATTGTGGAGATGGCCGGAGTTGAACCGGCGTGTGGATTCTTTGCCGAATGATCGTGTATAAGCGTAGCCGATTTTGTGTGATCCAAAATTTTAAAACCGGCAAAATAATTTTGGATATGCCTTCTTTATTTTCCCCCGGCTAACGAAAGCGGTTTAGCGGGGTAATCTCGAATGTATGGCAGCAGGGATCCGTATCGAGAATCAGGATTCTGCCGCCGCATTAAGCAAAAGCTAATGCGGGTGAATAGTTTTTGTTGGCAGTTATTCGTTCTGCGAAAGCTGATTAACGAGAACTTTCGATCTCGGCTTACGATTATCCGACGCAAAACCCATCAAAGCCCGTCATCCCCTTAGGTTTATAATGGGCTGTTTTTTTAATTCCTATATTATACCATATCGGCAATAGCCTTCAAGATATACGCACAGCTATTGTGCGCAAAAGGGAATTGGTATATATAATTGAGAATAGACATGATCCTTGACAATAAGGAGGTTGCATGGATCCTCCGGGAAAATCAAGAGGACTATTGTCCACACTGTTCGGACCCAGAGACCTCATCGATGTCGTTATCACCAACGAGATCGTAAATTTTCCGTACCGACGAATTTCTATCCAGGTAGCCTTGCCTCCATTCGTGGAGCGGTTCAAAGAACTCTGGTTTACAAGAAATAAAGAAACATTACCGGCAGTGATCCTGACGAACGCCAAGGAGGGTGTATCGCCAACCGAAGATCCATTCTATTCTGTCGGGGCCTTAGCAAACATTGTCGGCGTGTCGATTTATGAAACCGTAAGCACCACAAACTTCATGGGCATTAAACTTGTTACCACGCAACGCGTAAAAATCTCGCATACTGTCTACACTAAAGTTCTTTATCAGAAAGAGATTTGTGCTTTGTATCGAGGGGAGTTTGAAATTTTGCGGGATAATCCCCGCGTATTTGACGACCCAACTTTTTTTATCCAGTACCAGGCGGCCTGTTTCAAGCTTGCAGAAACATATAAAGAGCTCATGGGGTACGCACACAGTGAAGTGGGGTTCGAAGCTTTTCGCGCGGCATATCGGAAACTCATCAGTGCGGTTCAGGGAACAAGGTCAAAAGAAATTCAACTTACGAGGACAGAGGTCGCGCTTTCCGAGCTTTTTGTTCCATTGGAAGACTTCCAGGCGGAAACCGAACAGTGGATCCTGGAACCCGTAGAAAAAAACCTTGCGATTCAAGACGTCTTAGAAGATCTGGACCCGATCAGCAGGGTAAAGAAAATTACAACGCTCTTTTTAGCCGAACTCGGACTGCGTAAAACGCTTTTCGGAGAATCTTCATTAAATGCAACGAATGAAACGGATAATGCAAAGGGTGAAACGGGCATGAACAACGCTCGCGGCGCCAAAAAAGGCGCATCGGAATTGAACATTCCCGAATTTATCGAAAGAGCGCGCAAGCGGCTTCAGGCGAAAAAGCCGGCCGAATCGGCCGTCTTTACGGATGCAGACTCTGATGAATACAAATCCAGCTTGATCAAACTTAACCCGGAAGAAGTTAGCGCGTTCACCAAAGATGCAGAACAGTTCTTCAAATTTCACGTCCTGGGCCAAAATCGGGCAGTAAACAGAATTCTTGACGCCCTGGAAGAAATCCAATCGGATCTTCAAGATAAAAACAAGCCGCGCAGATCTCTCCTTTTTCTGGGGCCCACCGGCGTAGGAAAAACTTCAATCATTCGCGCTCTTGCCAAATTTCTCTTTAACTCCTTCGAGGGGTTCACCAGAGTGGATTGTTCGGAGTTCAGCGAACGGCACACTATTGCCCGCCTTATCGGCGCTCCTCCGGGCTATGTCGGCTTTCAAGAAGAGGGCGAAACACAATTCTCCCTCTATCCGATTCTTTCCCAATTCAATATCGATAGACATCATTTTTACTCGGAAAATGATTCGCCGGAAACGCAAAGAATCCAAAAAGAAATCGAAGGTCTTCACAGGCAGCTCCATAAGATTGAGCGGAGGCTTAGTCGTACAGGATCACTTAACGAAGATATGGCCGGGGAATATGAACGGATCAAAGAAGAACTGTTGAAACTAGAAAAGACGTCAGGATACATAAAGTTTGATCCGGCTAGAAGCTATCTTTCCATAGTTCTTTTCGACGAAGTTGAAAAAGCCGCTGAGGAGCTCCGAAATCTTCTGCTTCAAATTTTGGACGACCGCCGGTTAACAATGGCTAACGGTGAAGAAACCGATTTTTCCAATGCAATAATCGCCTGCACCAGCAATGTCGGCTCGCGTAGAATCATCGACGTATTCGGCGGCAAGGGAGGAGCGATCGGCTTCCGTGCGGCAACCGATAAGGCGTCTGATTCCAAAGACCAGAGAATCTATGAAGTGGCAATGCAAGAAGCGGAGTCTTTCTTCTCTCCCGAGTTTCTAAACCGATACGACGATATCGTCGTATTCCACCCTCTGGACCAAGAAACCATCCGAAGGATATTCGACATAAAGGTCCATCTCAAGCTGGAAGAATACGCCGCTAGAGGATTTACAGTCGAGCTTCGAATAAATTCGGGGGCAAAAGAGTTTATCGTAACCAGCGCCACTGACAAACCGCAATATGGCGCCCGTCTCTTGGAACGCAAGATGAAAAAATATCTCTGGCAAAAGATTAGCCGCCTCAAGAACGCCGGCCAGATTCAATCGGGCGACGCCGTACTTGTTTATGCGGAAAAGGGTCATGACGGAAAACCTGACACCGTATTTTATAAAAACCAGCGAAGGAAGCAGACAAAACTAGACGCATGAAGATTGCCCTCCCTTGCTCCGGCCGGGGAGATTTTTTTAAAAAGCGCTTGCAGAAAAGAAGCGCTTTTTCTTATTTCCGCCGGTTCACTTTATGTCTTTCTTGAAAGGTGCTTTTTGTCCATGTATTCGATGTACGCGTATTGCCGTTGATCGAAGAATCTGTTTTAATGAATTTGATTGTCGACATTCCGCCGGATACTACTCCAATATGCACGAAGCCTTTCCATGGTATAACACCGAAGATGAAGACGGCGAACAAGATAGAAAACCTGCCTCGCCGGAGAGCATTATCAGAAGAGAGTTTGTCAGGCGCCTTGCCCGAGGAGTCGGAGCAATTTCAGTCGCCGGCATTACGGCGCGTGTGTTGAAAAGAGCGCTTTCCGAAGGACCGTTACCCGCGTCCGGCACAGTCGAAACCCGGACAGTCCAAAGGCAAGAAATTCAGGAACTCTCCCAGGTTTTTAGCTATGACGCGCCGGAAATGCGCCTCAGCCTCGAAACTGTTGCCGTGCTCAAAGACTACTGGAAAAAGAAATACACGGAGGATAGGGGATTTAAGGAGGGTCTGTGGCGCGCCTACGCAGAAATGGGGCAGTGGGATCCTTACCTTCGGGAAATATTTAAACAAACGGGCATTCCCGAAGAATACCGCTTTCTTGCTATTCCGGAATCTCATTGGAGCTTCGGAGAAAAATCAAAATCCCGCGCCCGCGCAATTGGTCCATACCAATTTATGCAAGCGACTGCTCGCGCATACGGCCTGCTGATAAATCATGCAGTCGACGAACGTAATGATCCTATTAAAAGCGCGGGAGCCTGCGCCCGGTATATAAAGGATCTCCATGAAAAAACGCAAGATTGGAATCTGGCGCTTTCGGGTTATAATGGCGGTTACATTTGGGGGTATCTTCACCGGTGCCGCGAGCAAAATACAACACCTTCGTACGAGCAATTCCTCCTGTTTCTCGAGAGAAAAGCAAACGAAGCTCGAGAAAGAATTCGGAGTCAACCGTTTTTTGTCCATACGGTAGGGAAGGGCCAAACGTTAAGCGCCATTGCCAGGCACTATCATCTCACCGTACAAGAAATTAAACTGGCGAACGGCCTGGACTCTGATCTCATCAGGGAAAATCAAAAACTCAACATTCCGCTCCGCAACGAAGAACACCGCAGGAAAATATTCTATCAGCTGATAGCCGGCATGAAAGAAAATCTTAATTACCCCCCAAAATTTTACGCCGTTTTAGAACTTATTCGCGAATCGGGCGGGCAGATAAAAAGGCATGCTCCGTTGCAATTTCAAACGATAGAAGCGGAAAATGTCATTCCCGGATCGACTCCAGGCGCTACGGGTCCCACGCTCCGACAGTATGCGGCAGCGGCACAACAAACCATAGATAATCTGCGGCGATTAAATCCCGCAATAGCAGATATTGACGTCCCCCTTCCCGAAAACCATAAAATACGAATATAATTGAGATATGGCGCTGTCAGGACTTCCTACAATTCTCATCATTGACGACGAAGAAGATATTCTTGAAATGTATGCCGCGAAATTTACCGAGGCTGGCTTTAAGGTGCTGACAGCCCACGACGGCTACGAGGGCATTGAAACCGCAAAACAAGATCAGCCCGACCTCATCCTTCTTGACGTACTGATGCCGGGAATGACCGGAACCGATGTGCTGCTCAAACTCAAAGAGGATTCAACCACAAGAGATATTCCGGTCATGTTCTTAACGTCTCTTCCGGAGCGGCCGGAAGACGTCAAGGCGGCAAAAGACGCGGGCGCGGTTGATTTCCTAAGCAAAAATATCGAGCTGGACGAATTAGTAGAGATATTGCAAAAGTTCGTCGATATCGCTCCTGCAAAATGAAACTATTTTCTTCTTCAAAGGAAAAAGTGGATGCAGCCGCACCGGGCTACGAAGAACGGGAAAAGAAAACGCCGATCGTCGGCTATATTTTGCTCCTTGCCATGTTTATTATATCGTTGTGGCTCGGTTGGCAGGCGTTGGACGATCTCGCAAGTATTCCCAAACGTCCGGAAACGCTCTCGCGGTGCGCCGACGAATTTATCAATCAATTCGAATTTTTGAGCAGAAAATACGCCTATCAGCACCGCGATATATATTATGAACCGCCGATTGAAAAATATTCTCCCGGCGCGCCGATCCCCGCAGAATACCCGGGTATTAGGCAGACCGAAGAACCTCCTTGCAATTTTTCTCTTTACGAAACAGGAAGGGGTATCCACACCCGCTTCGATAAAAAACGATCACTTGAAAAAGAAATCGCGCACACGCAAGAAGATAGCGCAAAAACAAGAACCTTCCTTGATGCAACCAATCAAGAAATTGCGGCCCTCGAGCGGCAATACGGGATCGGACTTCTTGAAAAAATCGTGCAAGGAGAAGGAGCGTTCGTCGATCCCGTAATAAGAGAAAAAGTTGTCTCTCTCGGACAACAGAAAGAAAAGCTACAGAATGAACTTTCTTCTTCCGCAGGGGCCCTCGAGATTGCACAAAGCGAATTGAAAACTGCAAACGCCGGCCTGCTGGAATTATATAAAGATCTTTCCGCGGAATACGACCGCGCATGGAAATGGCACGATTTCTGGGTATTTTTGCTTCAGTTTCTTGCCGCGGGGCCCTTCTTCTTCGTTGCATTCAAATATTACCTCCGGTTACACAGAATAGACAGTCCATATACGATTATCCTTACCGCACTTGTCGCCGTCGCTTCCGTACTCCTTGTCCGTGTAACGCTCACATGGTTCTGGTCGCTTTTCTTGGCAGAGCTGTGGCAATGGATAAAAAACAGCGCATTTCTGCGCAGCATGGTATTCTATCTCGGTATGCTGTTTTCCATTGCCGTATTCGGAGGAGCGGTGTGGTTTTTGCAGAAAAAGATTTTTGACCCCAGACGCCTCTCTTTGCGCCGCATGCGCAACAAAGAATGTCCCGTCTGCCGCGCCTCTCTTGACCTCGCCAAGGAGTATTGCCCCAACTGCGGCACGAAGATTTCAGAGCGGTGCCCTTCCTGCGGGAAAGATAAATTTGCGGCGCTGGCGCATTGCCCGTATTGCGGAAAATAATCCCACCATGAATCCCGTTACATTTCAACGGGGCATCAGGTCCTTCAGAAATGAATTGGATTTTGCTGCGGTAACCCCCGTGGCAAGTCCCGTTAGAGATTTAAGACATATCTGAATAATTACTTCCAGAACAATAAATAATGACTCCGCGCTTCAATATAATATAGAGGTGGATATATCTCTAACGGGACAAGGCCGATGGGTTTTAAAAATGTAACGGAATGAAAGTGTCCAAGAATACTCCGCGCGGCCAAAAAGGCGAAAACGGCCGCGTTCTTGTTGTGGGTGGATCAAAAGAATACAGCGGATCGGTGTATCTCGCGGCAATGGCAGCCGCGCGCAGCGGCGCGGATTCCGTGATGGTGATGGCGCCGGAAAAGGTGGCATGGGCAATTAATGCGCTCTCGCCGGACCTGGTAACCAAAAAACTAAAAGGGCGCTATCTTAATGCTTCGCATCGAGCCGAAATTCTTCATCAGCTGGAAACCGCCGATGTTCTTTTGATTGGCAATGGCGCGGGTGTCAAACCGCAAACCGCCCGATTAATCTGCTCTATTGTTAAAACATGGCAGGGGCTTAAGGTCGTTGACGCCGATGCGATAAAAGCGCTCAAAGACAATTTGGTCCAAAACGCAATTCTTACGCCGAACCCCAATGAATACAGACTTTTGCAAGAACATAATAACCTTCCGGCGCTGCTGGAGAAAAATAACGTCATCCTGCTCAAGGGAAGGCCCGTGAAAGTTTTGAGTTACGAAGAAACGACGCTTAAAAACATAGATTTATGCCTTACTAAGGCAGGGATCGGAGATATTATTGCCGGCCTTGCTGCGGGATTTCTCGCACAGAGCAAAAACCTCCGGCAGTCAGCCATTGATGCAAGCCGCACCGTGAGTGAAATCGGCGCACGCGCAATAAAAAAACGAGGCCGCTTCTATATGGCCAGCGACCTTCTCGGTGAAGTTGAAAAATTAAAAGTCACTTATTAAACAGCGCATCCGGAGATTCTTCGTCGGAAAAGATCGGCAGCCCGGCAGGCGGGCCGATTTTCTTGCTTTCTACTCGCTTGATGAACGGAGAGGTCAACACGGCAGTGGATGGATAATGATAAATCGTCGCCAGCTCCTCAGTGCTCATCACAAAAGGCCTGGTATATATGTTTAGATGAAGAATGCTTGAGGTCAGCAGCTTGCCCGTAAGTTGATCGTCGGGCATATAACGCTTGCGGTAATTGATCAACATAATTTCTTTTCTTACGTTCAAGCGCTTATTCGGAAAAAGAAACGGCGGCATACTCCAGTATACGATCGTGCGAACCGGCGTGTTGTTCTTAAAGTAGTTCAAGGTAGGGGATTTGTACTGGTTGATGCTTGAAAATATGGCCCGCTTTCCGAAGTTCAGGTTAAATATCTTTTTGGGAGAAAGGTACATATATCTGACGATGGTTTCGAAGGCGGGCTTGGATATGTTTTTTTCAATAGACTCCATAATTTCGATCTCACCCGGAGAAAGCCGCTGCATCATCATATGCTGAAACGTTTCTCCTTCCACCGCTCCCATCCTCTGCACGTTCATCATTGCCTTATTTTTCAGCTTATCCACGATCTTTCTTCCTTTTTTGGCCCAATTCCCTGACGCGGGGCGAATAAGAACCTGCATCCATAATCGCTCGCCCTGCTTAAGCCGCGCCATATTTTCTATAAGCGCGGAGATTGGGTCCAAATTTTGCTCTTCTTCAGGAGACTCAAATTGGGTATACGTGCGTATGGGATATACGTCGTCAACGCCCATAACCAGTTCGGTGCCGTACAAATCATAGCCCATGTTGTATATTCCTTTCAGCGTTTTTGGAAACTCCTCGGTATAATCAGATACTTCATTGATTTCCACATCGGGATACTGCGCATAAATATGAGCTTCTACCATGCTTTGATGGTGCCGCGGCGTCCAAATATAAAAATGGATATCCCCGTTAAAGCTGGCTATCTCGAAACCAAACCAATGCGTTATCTCCCCGTCCCAATATAATTCAATGGGGTTGTCGGCCGAATTCACGAGGCCGCTGAGATTGGCAAAAATCTGCTCCATCGCCCGTGCCCCTTTTATAATTTCTCGGGGAATTTTCACTTCCAGAAGGACGGAGTATTTCCTGATCAGATATAGGTTCCTTCGGTAGCGCTTCCAGAGAGAAATAAACACCATCCACAAAAATAAAAAAAGCCACAGCCACCAGAAGCTTAAGATATTCTTTCCCAGGCTGTGCAAATACAAAATTAGCGCGTCATTCACGACAGCAGACGGATGAATCGAAAAAGAAGGGGTTACCGGCGCGAGCGGAATATCAAAAGGATTTATGGGGCTTATGGGAGCAACGGCGGGCAGCATGATAGATAACGAGAATTTGGTCCGCCAGCCGGCGGATGGAATTTAGAATTTAGGCGATTCGTATCCGATAGCGGCCATCATCGAGCCGACGAAAAGATTTTTTATCTTGAAGGCCGATAAGAATAGTGGAGTCTTTTACGTGGCGCTGCGTTTTCACCAAACGAACAAGGTCCTCGGCGCCGAGCGCCCCTTCGCGTTTAAGAATCCTTACCATCAGCTCCTTCACGGTCCCCGGTTCAATACCCCACTCGCGAAGTCCATACATCCCTCGGCCGCACAGCACCATCCGTTTATCCTTAATAAGTTCATTATGCACGGTCTGCGGATATGCGACCCGTGAATCAAACTTCATGGTATTGATAGCGTTGTTGATTTCGGAGAAGTGGAGTGGTTTTCCGGTCTTCTTCATCACCAGATACGCTTTATCGCGCATACTTTTTGGCGAAATTTCCTGCCAGGTATGCAGACCGAAATCGCCGTACGGGTTAAGTTTGAATTTTTTGGAGATGCCAAGATAATAAATCGCCGTCGCCTCGTTCTCGAGGCGGCTCAATTTCATCGCCGAAGCAAGCGTACCGTGGAAGCCATCCGCATCCATTGGCTGGCCGATCTGCTTTGAAATCCTTTCAAGCGCAACGATAAGCTCTTTCGCTTTTGACAGGTCGCTATCGCGGGCGTACCGCGCCGCATAAAATTTTCTATCTTCCGCAAGGCGCTTCGGCGAGCCATACAGCTGGAAGATAAAATCGAGCGCGCGATTTACCGCTTCACGCTTGGATCCTTCCTCGTCAATCAGATGAATCACCTCATCAAAAAATATATTTTCTTGTCTCACGCCGCCCAAGGCCGCAAGGTGCGTCAGCGTTGCATCCATCATCGGCCTGAACACGCTTTTTACCTCGTCGGCGTTGAGCGTTGCAAATGCAGCATTCTGTATCTGTCTGATTCGTTCTCTTGTCAGCTTCAATTCTTTTCCGATTGATTCAAGCGTCGATGGAGTTCCGTTTTTCAGGCCGTAGCGTCTTTCAATAACAAGTCGCTGCTTTTCATTAAGCCTGCCGAGCACCCTACCGATAAGTACTTGTAATTTTTCCATGTTGTACCTCAATTATAGCATTTTCACATATACGTGTCAATAGGCCACGTAATAACAAAGAAAAAACACTCCGATCCTCGGAGTGTATGGTGTTATGGCAAGCGCTGTATGATATACTCACGCTTATCCATTGGCTGAAAAGTGGCGGGAACTAAGATGTTATACGCATACAGCCCTGGAAGACTTTTTAACGGCAACTCATCGAGACCAAGTAAGAGAATCCCTTTCTGACCAGCTGCAAGTTTCGGGCTCATAAACCATGCGATATCTTTACTGGTTGAAAAATAAACAAAAAGCACATCAGCTGGAATAACTGTCTTGTCCGAAGCGTTGTAAAGAATCTCATTTACTTTTACCTCTGCTACCGCCCACAATGGGTCATGTTCCGAAAGAATGTTCTCAAGGTGCGTTGCAGATCGAACGGACATGACTTGTCCGATAACAACCACGACGCGCGCGCCAATAGAAATTTGATAAAGGCGGTAGTCAAGTTCTATTGAATCAATCTCGGCGTCCGTTTGCGAATGAAGCAATCGAGGGTTCGCAACAACCGCCACACTAAGGCCCAAAATAAGCAAAACGGATTTTCGCATCTGCATATCCTCCAATTATGTGTGTAAAAGGTAACTAACACGTATTATGTTTCTGAAAAAACGCCGCGTCAAGCGGAGGTTTTGTCCCCAGGTGTGGATAACGACCCCCCCCTTGACATTTATAAAAAACCGAATATAATTTCTAATTAGCACTCATCGGTCGAGAGTGCCAGTATATTAGAATCTAGAATTTAGAATCTAGAATCTGGAATTCTTTTATTCCAAATTCTCCCGCCACTTATTCATTAAAGAATCTTCGGAGGGCGGGATCCCGCCTCTGGCGGGACAAGTTCCAAATTCCAAATTTTAGGCAATGAATTTCAAACCGTTAAATGATCATGTGGTCCTCGAGCCCCTTGAGGAAGAAACGAGGACGAAATCAGGTATCGTAATTCCTGACACCGCGGAAAAAGAAAAGCCCGTCAAGGGCAAGGTGCTCGCGGTCGGCCCGGGAAAGTATAACGATGCCGGAACCCGTATCCCAGTGTCGGTCAAAGTCGGCGATACGGTGCTGTTTAAGAAATACGGCCCCGATGAGGTCGAAATCGGAGGCAAAAAATACCTTATTGGAGAAGAATCGGATATACTAGCAATCATAGAATAGTTTCTCAGCTCGATAGCGGCTTCGCTGTTTAGCAAAATTAACTAACGAGCTAACCCGGGCTAACGAGCTAACAAGCTAAATATTGTGGCTAAACAAATTCTCTTTCACGAAAAATCGCACGCAGCGCTCAAAAACGGCATCGACAAAGTTGCCAATGCCGTGAAAGTGACGCTTGGGCCGAAGGGTCGTAACGTCATCATCGATGAAGGATTCGGCAGTCCGACAATTACGAAGGACGGCGTTACGGTTGCGAAAAAGATTGACCTCCCGAACAAAACCGAGAAAGCCGGAGCGGAACTTGCAAAAGAGGTTGCGTCGAAAACCGCCGATGTTGCCGGAGACGGTACTACGACGGCGGTCTTACTCCTGCAATCGATGATTAACGAGGGCTTCAGCCAGATCAGCTCCGGAAGCAATCCGGTTCTCCTTCGCCGCGGCATCGAGCATGCCACGGATCTTGTCGGCAAGGAGCTTGAAAGAAGCGCCGAGAAAATTTTAGGTCAACCAAAGCGGGTTGAGGAAGTGGCGTCGATTTCTGCAAATGATGCCGCAGTCGGCAAACTGATCGCTTCGGTGTTCAACGAAATAGGTCATGAAGGCGTCGTAACGGTAGAAGAATCGAACACCCTCGGTCTTTCAAAAGAGATGGTCGAGGGATTGCAGTTTGATCGCGGCTATGTTTCTCCGTATATGATGACGAACCCCGATCGAATGGAGGCGGCCCTCGACGAGCCGTATATTCTGGTGACCGATAAAAAGGTTTCTTCGATCAACGATATTCTGCCGGTGCTTGAGAAGGTGCTTCAAAGCGGAAAGAAAGAAATGGTGATTGTGGCCGAAGAAGTGGAGGGCGAGGCGCTTGCGACGCTCGTGGTGAACAAGATCCGTGGCGTTTTCAGCGTGCTAGCGGTGAAAGCCCCTGGATTTGGCGACAGGAGAAAAGAAATGCTTCAGGACATTGCCATTGTAACCGGCGCGGACTTTATATCCGAAGACGTGGGTAGGAAACTTGAAACCGTCACGCTTGAAAGCCTCGGCAAGGCGCGCCGCGTGATTAGTAATAAAGATAATACTACCATTGTCGGTGGCGGCGGATCAAAGACAGAGATTGAAAAAAGGATAAAGCAGATCCGGGCACAGCTCGAAAAAACCGACTCTGAGTTTGATCGCGAGAAATTGCAGGAACGGCTGGGGAAACTTTCCGGAGGCGTTGCCGTTATTAAAGTGGGAGGCGTTACCGAAACCGAAATCAAAGAATTGAAGTTCAGGGTTGAAGATGCGATTTCCGCAACGCGGGCAGCTCTTGAGGAGGGGATTGTCCCCGGTGGCGGCGTGGCGCTTTTTGAGGCGTCTGTCGCGCTCAATGAAAATAATTTAAAAGGTATTACGCCCTACGGCGATGAGATGCGCGGAGTGGAGATCGTCAAGCGCGCGCTACAGCAGCCGATTAAGGTAATCAGTGAAAACGCCGGCAAACCCGGAGAAGACGTATTCCGCCAGATTGCCGCGCATGGAAAGAGCGGTTATGGATTCAATGCGCTTACCGGCACCTTTGCGGATATGAAAGAAGCGGGCATTATCGATCCGGTCAAGGTGGTGAAGACCGCGCTGCAGAATGCCGCATCGGTGGCGGCATTAATTCTTACTTCGGAAGCGTTGATTGCTGATTTGCCGGAGAAAAAAGGTGCTCCGGCTGGCGGAATGCCTTCTGCGATGGATGATATGGATTATTGATTAACCGGACGATTATAAACTAGCCGGCACAAATGACCAAGATATGATCTTGGTCATTTGCTTTGGTCGGCGGTTAGTTGATTGTTGGAATGCTGTTTGTAAGGATAATTGTTTGGCAGGAGATAAAAAAACCGCACGGATGTGCGGCGTTACGGTTTTTGAAACTGTTTTTCTTCTGTTGAGCCTTCGAGGGCGCTAAGCGATGAGGTGCCGCTCGTAACGATCTCTGCGAGTTTATCAAACCAGCCTGCGCCAACTTCACGCTGGTGGCGGTGGGCAGTGTACCCTTCAGGTTCGAGCGCGAACTCCTTCTCTTGAACATCTTCAACATACGCAGTCATTCCTCGCTGGACCAAACTTCGAGTCATAGTAAACGCTGCAAGGTGCATTACGTGAAATTCATACAGGGTGATAAATTGGTATGTATATCCCATTGCCGCAAGCTCACGATTGAATCTGGCAATCGTCGTATCGTCAAGATGTTTTTTCCAGCGAAACGACGGAGAAAGGTTATATGCGAGAAGCTTGTTTGGATATTTGGCGCGGATTGCTTCGGCGAATCGCTGCGCTTCCTTGAGGTCGGGAGTGGAGGTTTCACACCACAGCATATCGGCATAAGGCGCATACGCTAATCCTCGGGCGATTGCCGCTTCGATTCCTCCTTGAAAGCGATAATATCCTTCGGTAGTCCGCTCCCGAACGACAAATTCTTTGTCTTGTTCGTCGATGTCGTTGGCAATAAGTCCTGCACTTAGGGCATCGGTGCGAGCCACCAGCACCGTAGGAACATTCAAGATGTCAGCGGCAAAACGAGCTGCGATGAGCTTGGTAATTGCCTCCGAGGTGGGAATAACTACTTTGCCTCCCATGTGGCCGCATTTCTTTGCCGATGAAAGTTGGTCTTCGAGATGGACGCCCGCCGCCCCCGCGATAATGTATTCAGCCATAAGGTTGGCGACGTTGTTGATGCCCCCGAAACCGGCTTCAGCATCGGCGATGCAGGGAGTTTCGAGATAGGGAATGGGGTTTTGACCCCCTTCCATATGTTGAATTTGATCGGCGCGGCGGAGAATATTGTAGACTTCTTCAAGAAGCAGGGGTCCGCTGTTCGCGGCATAGATGCTTTGGTCGGGATACATGTTTCTGTTTGCATTGCGTCCTGACGCGATTTGCCATCCGCTGAAATAAAATGCCCGTCCGCCGGCCTTTATGACTTCTTTTGCAAAATGGCCGCTCATGACTCCGACGGAGAAGAGGTAGGGTTCGGCATGAAGCAATTTCCACAAGTTTGCCGTTAATCGTCTTGCGAGAGAACTCTCTTCAACAATTGATCCTTGCATCTGGATGACATCTTGCGCTTTGTACGGTCGCGCAATTCCCTTCCATCTTTCATTTTCGCGCCACTCTTTTTCAAGTTCTTGGGCGGTTGGTAGCTTGAGCATAGGCACTCCCCCTTTTTCGTATAATCCTTTTCAAAAGTCCTGTTCAAACATATCTACATCAAGGGCATTTGTAAAGCGATTTGTGGATAAAAAATCCGCCCCACGATAGGGACGGGAAACCGTGAAATTTACTTCCACGTTTTGCGTTCGGCTTCCAGGAGGTCAGGCATAAGATATTCCGGTACGTATTCATATTGTTCGAATCTGTTGTCGCCCATGGTGGCGAGTTCAAGCGATCTTTGAGCCGCCAACCCAAACGAGCTTTTCGCGTAAGATTCGTCGCCGAGGCGCGCGCGAATTCTTTTCAGTTTTTCTTGATAGAGTCTTGCAAGCAGTTCCGGCGTAATGCTTTTTTCATCACCGAGATGAATTCCGAGCACTTGTTCGATCCGGGCCGCGTTTTCCGCGCTGTCTTGAATGCGCGCTCCGAGCCGCTGCCATGTCCAATGCTGCGCGTCGGTAATTGCGTCTGTTGCAAGATCGTCCATTAAGATCTTGATGAGTTTATTGTTTGCAAAGTCGCGATACTCAATGCCTTTTGCTCCGGCGCCGCTGATCCAGCTTTCTTTATACTCGATTTGCGCGGTAACGCCTTCCCAAAGATCTTCGACGGAAATTGTTCCCTCCGGGACTGCAGTCATTGCTTTTGTAAGTTCTTCTTCTTTGCCTTGCAGATTCACATCGAGGAAACGTTGGCGAGCGTGCTGTTTCCAATTTTTGTCTTCGTGAACAAAGAGCGGCCGAAGATGTTGTACCCAGAACGGATGCGCGACCCAGGCGCCGATGCACGCAAGGCCTTCAGGATCAGCCTCGATCTTCTTATTCGCAATTGCTTTTCGGAGGGCTTCATCATTGAATTTTTGAAGTTCTGCGTCGTTGAACTCATCTGATTTTGACAGAGGTATTCCGGCTTCCATGCCGCCGACCTTCGGTACGCCGCGAGTATAGCACACCCATGAGGTGTAGAGCGTGTATGCCCGCGCTCGTTCGGTCTGCATGGTAAGCTGTGATCTGCCGGGAAAGATATTGCGCGGCTGTTCGCGGATATCGCTCGCATATTTATCCCAGCGGCCGTCATTGAGAGCGCCGATATGACTTTTGAGTTCGTACACGATCTCTGCCGCTTCAAAGAGCGCGGGTAATGTTTCGATAAGAATCGATGCCCTTGTGGTACCGCATGGAATATTGTGCCGTTCCTGGGAAAATTCGATAACGCTGTTGCACCAGCCTGCGTCTTCGGCGCCTTCGAGCTTGGCAAAGTAGAAGAATGGACCAAGGCCGTGTTCGTACAACAGTTTTGCGTTGTGATGAAAGTGTAGTACAAAATCGAGAAGAAAACCCGGCACGGGAATTCCGTCTACGAGAACGCGCGGGTCGTCAAGGTGTAGACCGCGCGGCCGTACTTCTAGTTGGGCAAATTTGCCACCGACGCCGACAACAACATCTTTCTTTTTGGGATGCGTCAGCTGACCTCGTGCCACGTCATAGAGATTTACTTGCGCCTGCATGAGGTTATCCCACCATGGAGATAACGCATCTTCTAGGCATTCGAATGCAAAATCTGCGCCAGAAGCGAAACGATTGACCATCCCGCCACGGGAGTGTGCCGGGCCGGTAAACTCGAGCCGCGCTCCGGTAAGATCTCCGGTAAGAGCTGGCGGACAGGAAAGGGCTTGCCAGGAGAGATCGGCGCGCAGCTCGCGCGTCTCAGGGTTAAAACCGAGCGGGAGTAAACCGTTTCGTCTGAGATGGCGTTTTCGAGCGCGGTTTCGGCGCAGTTCATTGAGGAGCGGCCTAAATTCTCTCACCGTATCGCGTAGTTTAAGGAGTGCGTCAGGCGTGAGTATTTTTTCATATTCCGGGGGAATCGGCGCTTCGGGAATTTCAATGCCGTCAAGTTGCAGCGTGCGTGCGTATTTCATTCCGCCTCCGTCTTTTTAAGTTTTCGAAATTAGAGCCATATTTATGCTAGTAGATATCTTAGTCTGTGTCGAGGGTTGTTTTGTGGACGACAATAGTTTGTTGCGTCGTAAAATTTAGTATGCGGCATGGTATACTATCTTTATGCCTTCGAATTTCTCTCATTTTATAATCGCTTTTATTGGCCTTGCGCTGTTTGAAATTATCTCCAGCATTGATAATGCCATTATTAACGCCCACGTGCTTAAAACCATGTCCGAGCGGTGGCGGAAGTGGTTCTTGTTGTGGGGATTCTTGATCGCGGTGGTCATGGTGCGTGCGCTCTTGCCGTGGATTATCGTGTTTCTTTCCAATACGAAACTTGGTTTTTTTGGTTCATTCGTTGCTACGTTCTCGTCTGATCCTGCAGTGCAGGCGGCGATCGAATCGTCAAGGGGATTGCTTTTAATCGGCGGCGGCATCTACCTTTTGTTTCTTTTTTTGCATTGGCTGTTTGAGGAGCATAAGGAATACGCGTTCTTCCTCGAGAAATTTATTCACAAACAGGCAGTTTGGTTTTATGCGATTGCTTCAGTTACGCTTACTACCATTGTGTGGATCGCCATGGAAATTTCTCCCTCGCTGGGACTTGCGGCCGTGATCGGCTCGACCTCGTTTTTCATTGTTTCCGGATTCAAGCGGAGCGCGGAAGAAAAGGAGCGCCAGCTTCTTCATGCTCCGCACCTTTCGGCAGTATCAAAAATAATTTATCTCGAGATGATTGACGCAAGTTTTTCAATTGACGGCGTCATCGGCGCATTTGCGTTTACCCTCTCGGTGCCGATCATTATTCTTGGAAATGGGCTTGGCGCGTTCATAGTGCGATGGGGGACGATTAAGGGGCTTGAGAAAATCAGCAAGTATCGTTTCTTGAAGAATGGCGCAATGTACGCGATCGGTTTTCTTGGACTTGTGATGATTTTGGAAAGTTTTGGAAAGCATATTCCGGTGTGGGTGCCCGCGCTCAATACGTTCGTTTTGATCGCGATCTTCTTGTATCTTTCGGAGGAGGAATTTCGGATCGGGAATTTTTTCAAAAAATCTTCAGTGCGGACCGGCGAATGAAAATGTAGGATGGAATGTTTGATCGAGGCCAAAATTCCGCGTATACTCATGGTGATGCACGAAACCATTTCGTTCGATGATTTCAAAAAGATCGACCTGCGGGTTGGGAAGATCGTTGCGGCCGAGCGGGTGGAACAGTCTGAAAAATTACTGAAGCTTACGGTGGAACTGGGTGAGCAGCGGAGGCAACTTGTTGCCGGCATCGGCAGGGCGTATACGCCCGAAGGGTTGGTCGGACAAAAAATAGTGGTGGTGGCGAATCTTGAGCCGCGGACTTTAATGGGCCTTGAAAGCCAAGGGATGCTTTTGGCTGCACGAGACGCTGATGGCAACCCCGTCATCGTTACAGCGGAAAGAGATATTCTTCCCGGAACGCCGGTTTCTTGATTGGAAATGAATTCTGTTACAACCCGGCTTTCGGCCGGAGGCCTTCGACTTTGAGGTTCAGATCATTTGATTCAGAGAATCTTAGACATTCGTCTCTTCGAGCCTGAGGGCTCCTCAGAGCCTGAACGGCCCGAGGACTCAGTTCCTTCGACTGTGAAGTCTTCAGGGCTGAACAGCCCGAGGGACTCGATGAACTTGAGTGGTTGATCCGTTTTTGGGAGGTACAGTACTGTACCTCTTTTTGGCGGAGAAGACTGGGGCTTCCGGGTTGTAACGGGGTGAATTCTCGTAACGCATGACACAAAAAATGCTATGGCATTTTTTGTGTCATGAAGAGCTATTAACATGTCTAGCTTCAACCACCGTGCTATGGTATTAGCGGTATTGAATTGAAAATTGAAAGTAGAAAGAAAGAAGAGGGAAAGATGAATGCGTTGAGGCGAAGCGCCGCGATAGTCGGTTCTCTGATGTTATTGATAATGGTATCCCCTGTGGCCTATGGTCAAACTGTAGATTCGGTTGTTCTGGGCGCTCCGGAGCAAGCGTGCGTTTATTTGCAAGCCCAGGTGAACGCCATCCCTGAGTTAGGGGTTACGCTGCCAAATGAGTGCGAGAAGTTTAAATACGAATACGAGGACGATTCCGTGACAATTCATGTCCAACGGTATGAACGGTATGATCTGGGCGATTCTTTAGAGTCCGGAGTTGATGTTGTATTCGGTTTTTCTGTTGATGGCGCACCGCAGGTTATGGGCGTCTATCATTGGTATTTAACCGCAGCCTCGGATGGAACAGAGTATGAACGATCTAAGGCGTGGGTTAACAAGGGTTATCTGGAAACGGGCTATTCGGATTCCGTAAAGGGGTGGAGTATAATCTACCGGGACATTTCTGACAAGGATGGATTTGTCATCAAAAGCGTATTCATCCAGCTTTGGGAGTCGATAAATAAGGGCTTGGAGCGCCGGAAGTAATGTGATACGAGGAGGCAGTGTTTGAACCGCTGCCTTTTTTTATTTTCCTTGATTGCGTTCCGAGGCTTTGGTGAAGGATGGATTATAAAAACGCAAGCCTTGATATCTACTTCTGAAAGGCGGTGTGGCTTGCCTTGCATTTGTTTAAGAAGTTATGCTATAATTGGTGAGGAACATCGAGGGGGCCCTTGAGAATCAGAGGAGGCTGTATGCGGCTGCAGGATATGATTGATGCGGTGACGCCGGTGAACAGTGGTATCGAGATGTGGGAGAGGCGGCACGTGCGTGAATGTAGAGACGGCAGGCCGGTTTTCTATGTCAAGTTGGTCGACCGATCGGAAAGAATAAGTGTTGAAGTGGGCTGCGACTCATGCGGTGAACATACTTCTATGGAATATCCTGTAGAAACTTCTGTAGAAATTCCTTCAGAAACTCCTTGGGGGGTATGACGACCGCGTAGGATATCACACGGCGTGATGATGGGACGGGTTCATGTCCAGTTTCATTTCGAGTTTCGAGTGGGCACAATGCGTGCCCTTTTGTTATTTCGACAGATGCGCGCAGTCTTCTGATGCATGATATAATAAATGTATATTGAATAGTGCGTGATTTATTCTCCGCCAGCTGGCGGATAGGGAGGAGAGCACCTATGCGTTTTCTTTAATGATATTTTCCAGAAAAACCCCACAATTTAACAAAGCGATTGCCGCATATTATGAGAAGATCGTGCCCGATAGGGATGGCGGGCAATGGATTGAGTGCAAATTCTCCGGTGAGAATTTCCATGCGCGCGCGCAGGATGTCGCATTTTATCGAGATATGAAGGTTCCGTTGCCGACGATCTGTCCACGGGAGCGCCGCCGCATAAGACTTGCTTCACAAAACAATTACTATCTCTTCAAAGGATATTCTGCGTTTTCGGGAGAACTGGTTGCATCCATGTTTTCTCCCAATACGCTGTTTAATGTTTTTGAACACCGTGTTTGGTATTCGGATCTATGGAGCGCGATGGATTTTTCAAGAGGACATAATCCGTCGCGTTCGTTTTTCGATCAATTTCATGAATTGCAGATTGAGGTGCCGCACCCAAATCTTATCGTCGATCGGTCGAACATCAACAGCGATTACACGAACGTGTCGCGAAGACTCAAGAATTGTTATCTGGTATTTGATCAAGATGGGGGAGAGGGGCTGTATTATCATCAATGCTGCGAGAATGACGAGTCGTGTTTTGACTGCTTCGGGCTTCGCCATAGCTCGGTCTGTTACGAGTGTTCGCTCGGCAATCGGCTTGAGCGATGTTTTTTCTGTGAAATGTGCGCAAAATGCAAAGGTAGTTATTTTCTTTGGGATTGCGTTAACTCACGGCATTGCTTCATGTCTTCCGGCCTTCGCAATAAACAGTACTATTTCCGCAATCAGTTCCTTGGAAAACGGGAGTATGAAAGAAAGATGAAGGATATTTATCTTGGCGACTTTGATCGATTGGAAGAGCTTCGCAAGGAATTTTCGGAGATGAAGAAACGAGCAGCGCGCAGGCCGCTTCAGATTGGCGCTTCGACCAATGTTGCGTGCAGCGATTTTGTGTCGCGCTCCGAGAACGTATATTATTCTTTGCTCGTGACGGCAAGCAGCGATATCGCGTATTCGGACGGAGTGAATCGTTCGCACAACTGTTATGATCTCTTGGGAGGGACGGAGGATGAAAGGTGTTATGAAATGGCACAGATACGGACCGGCAGGAACAAGCAGTGTAAATTCAGCATGCATCTTGACCGATGCGAGAACGTGGAATACAGCAGTTTCTGTCGCGACTCGAGCAATTGCTTCGGCTGTATCGGTCTGGTCGGGAAAGAATATTGTTTCCTCAATATTCAGTATACGAGGAGAGAGTACTGGAAAAAGATCGATGAGGTGAAGACAAAAATGCTCTCTGACGGTGAGTATGGAGAGTTTTTTCCTCCGGCGCATTTGCCGTTTCCGTATCGCATTTCGCTCGCGGCATCATACCCCGGTTTCCGCGACTTCGAGGCAGCCGGGCGTTACGGATATGACACCTCTCCGGTTGAAGAGGCGGGCGAAAAGATAGAAGCCTCGGGCATGTTTTCGGATCAGCTGCCCAAGGACATCAAAAAAGTCGGCAAGGGGCTCTTATGGAATGTGATTTACGACAAGGCGAATAACAAGCACTTCCGTTTCCATAAACGGGAAGTGGATTTTTATCGAGAATACAATCTGGCGTTGCCCAGAGAAGATCCTACGGTCCGCATGCAGAAGCGTCGAGAAATGATCAATCTGGACCTGCGGTTCTACACGCGTACGTGTCTCGAGTGCGGGCGATCGTTTGATACACGGCACGACCCCGCAGCAGAGGAAATAGTGTATTGCGAAAGCTGCTATCAACGGAAGGTATATAAGTGAAGAATTCTGCCCGTAAGGGTGGAGTTCTTCATCGGGGCTTACGAATTCTTTCCTAAAGATATATACTTAAAGCAATGCCTTATATTCCATCTATTCAAAGAAAAAACCTTGATCCGCTTATTGATGAGTTGGCGATGAAAGTTGTGGCAGAATCGCGGCAGCAGAAAAATGAGGCGGCGTTTGTCGGCATTTTAAATTATGTCTGCACGCGGCTCGCGCTGAAGGTGATTCGCGAGCGATTCGGTAAGATGCGTTATTGGATTATTGCAGCGGTAAGCGGCGTGTTTTCTAATATCGCTGATGAATTTTATCGCAGAGTCGGCGTTCCGTACGAGGATAAACAAATGGAGAAAAATAAAGACGTGGATTTGTATAGTTTATACGTTCATGAGATAGAAGAAGAAGGGAGTTGATTCTTTTGCAAAAAGATGCAAAAAAGCCGCGGGTGCGGCTATTTTTGTTCTTCATGCTCTGGGAGAATTATGACTGAATTCCTGCAGTCGTTTGAGGCCGTAGCGTCCTGCGTTAATGAGAAAGATAAGCATGATTATTGGAAAGGTCCAGTATTCTTTTTCAGATTGGAAGAACACAGCGACAACAGTAGTTGTTGCGCCCAAGAGGAATGACGCACCGCCTATGAATATCAAGAGAGTTGTTATTGGGCTTCCGAATCGATCTTTCGTAAATTCCCTATCCAATTCTCTGCGCCAACTTGTCAGAAACCATCGCAGCGCTTTTCGCATTTTCTTCCCCCCGGCGTTGATCGTGGTTTGCTGATATGAACTATAGCATAGTATTTCTGGCGGTGCACCGCATATTTTGAATTCGTCGAGAAGAACGCTAGTAATTCCCGTTGCTGGTGGTTACCGAGAGTTTGTCTTCCGCGGCATTGTCGCCTTTGTCATAGGCCTTTACCGCGATCGTATATTTGCTGTCTTGGAGTTTGGTGGTGTCGTAGTTTATCGAGTACGGAGCCGTCGTATCCGCTCCGATCAGTTCGCTATTCCAGTAGAATTCCACTTTGTTTACGCCCGTGTTGTCGGATGCTTCCGCCGAGATGGTGATGATGTTTGAAACTACCGTTCCCGAAGGAGGGTTTTTGATTGAAACGAGCGGCGGGGTACCCGCAACAATCAGGGCGGCGTATTTTGACGTCTTGCCTCCTGCGCCTGTGCACTCTAGCGTAAATTGGGTTGTTTTATATACCTTGAGCGTTTCGGATCCGCTTGTATTTTTCGTGCCGTTCCATCCTTCCGATGCGATACACGACTTCGCAAAATCCACTTCCCACCGTACGACGGTTGTTCCGCCTTCAGCAATATTTTGTGGCGCAACGTTCATCGTTCTAAATGTGGGCGGATTTACGACGAGTACGCCAACCGCGGCTTGGTTCATAATCCTGGAGGCATTATAGGCTTTTATGGTAATCGTCGTAGGACCGTTTTTTCCCGTCAGGGAGTCATAGCTTACCGCATACGGAATATAAGTGTCGGCGCTTATCAGCGCCCCGTTCCAGTAAAACTCCACTTTGCTCACGCTCGTTTTGTCCGTGACATCCGCAGCGATCGCCACAACGCCGCTGACCGAGGCCTCTGGCGCAGGAGAGATGATTACTATTTTTGGGCCGTTGGGATTGTTGGTTGTCAAAGCCGGAGGCGGAGTGGCTGACGGTTTTGATTGCGGCGCGGATTTTGGCTTTGATGGTTGTTGCGGAGCCGGAGGTCGTTCAGACTCTGATGAGTCTTCAGACTCGAAGAGGGATGGGGTAGGAATTTCCGTAGACGGAGCGCTGCAGTCCCCCGTATGCGCGATGCTTACCCCGGCGCATTCTGCCATACAGGGATTTCCGTAGGTATTGCCGTCGTCGCCGCACACCGGATCTAATATTTGAATGCAGATACAATTATCTTCCGTATTCGAAGGATTCGGTGGCGGAGCATCCGGCGATTGTATAAATAGCGCTGCCCCCAGAATAACCAAGAACCCCAATGCGACAACAAGTATTAATTTTGAACTTAAGACCTCTTGCATAATAACTTTTCGTCGTGAAATTGCTCGCGTTTTGGCGAGCCCCGTACGAAAATTACCGAACCCGCACTAAACCAAAAAGCATTCTTTCGTATCCTCCGTGCCCTCTACAGAAATTTCTGTTAGTAATTTTCTAACGGGGCGAGACAAGAAGCGACGACGAGGTTGTATACAGAGTATACGCCGAGGAGGAACGACGCAGTCGTAGCCAAACGCCAGCAATTGCAGCAGAAAGGGTTATTGTGCAAGAGGTTTTGATAATCATGGATGTTTTTTGTCCAGTTGAGAAATAAGTTTTGCAGATTCTTTTGCGAGTTCCACCAAATACCGTACCCCGAATCCCTTTGCGCCTTTTGCGAGAAGGTCGGAATCGATTGTAGTCATCACCGGTGCGATGTCCAGATGTACCCACGGCTTGTTGTCTGCGAATTGTTTGAGGAACACCGCTCCGGTGGTCGCGCCGCCATAGCGTGTTTTTCCCAAGTTTGCCACATCGCCAAACGTGCCTTTAATTTCTTCGTCATAGTCATTTGAGGCGGGAAGCGGCCATACGTAATCTCCGCTTTCTTCTCCAATGCGGCGCAGTTCTGTTTCGAGTCCTGGCCTGTTCGTGAATAGGCCGGCAAATCTCTGGCCGAGCGCAACCATCGCGGCTCCGGTGAGCGTGGCAACGTCAACCATGAGAGCAGGATCAAGAAACTTCACCGCATAGCCAAGCGCATCGGCAAGAATCACTCTTCCTTCAGCATCGGTATTGAGCACTTCTATTGTTTTTCCGGTGATGGTTTTTAAAATATCTCCCGGTCGGTACGACTGGCCGGATGGCATGTTTTCAACCGCAGGCACAAGTCCTACTATTGAAACCGGAAGTTTGAGCGCCGCAATCGCCGATATCGCAAAGATTACTGCGGCTCCGCCTGACATATCCATGTGCATCTCATACATATGTTCATCGCCTTTGATGTTTAATCCTCCGGTGTCGAAGGTAACCCCCTTGCCGATAAAGACAAGAGGCTTGATCGTTTTTTTGTAATGCGAGCTTTTTCGGCCGGGACGTTTGTGGTTATATTTCATGATGATAAATCTCGGCCGTTCGCTGCTTCCTTTTGATACGCCCATAACCCCTCCCATGCCGAGAGCCTGGATTTCATTTTCATCGAGCGCTTCTACCGTAAACCCATTTTCTTTTCCGGCGCGCACCGCGGCCCCTGCCAATTTGGAAGGCGTCATGTCGCCGCCGGGAGTATTCACCAATTTCCGCGTTTCATTTACTGCTGTGGCGATCGTCGTCGCTTCCCGGAGCGCTGCGCTTGCCAATTTTGTAATTGAGGGCACATAGAGGGCGAGCGATTTGATTATTGGCCATCCTTTGGGTGGCGATTCTTTGTATTGGTTAAAATCGAATTCTGCCAGCAGGGCATTTTCAGCCGTCAGTTTTATAAGATGGAGAAGATTTTCGTTCGCGGGTAAGATATCGTTGTTAAGCATCAGGGCGCCGGCTTCAAAGCGATTCGATTTGAGCATCTGAACCGTTTTTCTTGCAAACAGCGCGTAGCTCCTGACGCTCCAATCGGCTTTTTTCCCGAGGCCCAAAAAGATGATTTTTGCGCCGCTGGGCAGATAGGCGATTTTTGTTTCTCCGGTTTCGCCGTTTACCGAAGCAGTAAAGCCGTTGAGATAATGCCCGTCTTGTTTTGATAATTTCGGCAGTGAAGGCAATTCCGATTTCGGCGTATCTTCAAAAACGCCGACTGCAAACGCTTCGGCAAAAGAAAAGGCATTAATTTTTTTGAGCTCGATAATCATTATATAGACTCCAAATTCCAGATTCCAAATTCTAGCTTTGTCCTGCTAACCGTGCAAATACTGCGGCATGACAAATTCTTTTTCGTTCACCGTTACGTTGTTGGTAAGCATTGTGAGAAGAAAGGCGGCTGTCGCTGTTTTGCGGATTTTCTCGTTTTTATCTTGGCTTGCCCTGCCGGCCTCAAGGGAGGCTTCGAGATTTCTTGCAATGGTATCAACTTTTCTGTCCGGCTCATCCAGAATATTTTCGTATGCAGCGGGCAGAAATTGCTTGATAAATAAAAACGCTTGGGCCGCCTGGTTCCAGTCTTCATTGGTATAACATGCGTTTAAAATCGACACCGCATTTCTCTTTGCCGTTTCCAGAAGAACGGCGTGCGGCTTTGCCAACTCTTCCTCAAACTCTTTCGGGCTTAGGAGCGCGAAAGCGAGCGATTCTGCTAAGGCGTCATAGCGCATTTCGTTTGCTTCGAGATTGGTTTTTTTGTCTGGTTCGGCCCCAATATAACTGAAAGCCGAGCGGAACATGGCGAGCATTTGCTTTTTTACCTCTTTATACCAAGAAGTTGCTCGAAATTGCTCGTACATGTGCGGGTCGAAGAATTTAAATAGCACGGCTGGAGCTATTTCATACTGACGGTATTCCTCGGTATGTTCTGGTTTCTGGAGACCGAGGCCGTTTTTTACTACAAAATAAAGCGCTTCCGAAATGCGATAATGTTCTTCTTTGCTGACTTCCGACTCTATGGAAAAAGGCATCCGTGCGCCTTCGGTGCGCGGCGGCTCGGCCAATTCTTCTGCCATTGGCCAGCGTAGTTTCGGATTTATTACTCTTCCTTGATCAATGGCTTGTTCGGTTTCTTTCAAAACCCCGAGCTCGAGAATCTTTAAGGCGGACAGTTTTTCGGTCGGATCGTTAAAGACAACTTGTTTGTACCGTTTTAGGAATTCGTTCGTATTCCAGACGGCCGTAATCGTTTTGTCGAACGGATACATATCTTTTGCCGCAATACGTTCTTTGAGGCGCTCAAATTCCGCTTTTTTTTCATTGAGCTCTTTATCGGTTGCCGACCCCTCCTGCATTGTTTGCAGGGAGTTAAAAAACCACTCATAGCCAAGCAGGAGTATCTGTTTTAAATGAGGGTCCTGATTGAGGTTTTTGGTCAGTTCTGAATTTTGCCAAAACGTATGTTCGTCGTAGGCAGCAGCAAGTTCTTCTCTTTTCATCTGTAGGTATTCATGAAATCCTTTTACGAAGAAATCTGTTTCGTTTTGGTCGGCGCTCGGTTCATTCGGGTTTTTGATGGGCTTGGGTTCGCGATCCATAGAAAGTTGCGCGAAAAATTCAAACTCTACGGCCTAGGCGCGGATAAACCTCGTGTGTGTCCTTTGATGCACCTTGTGCAGACTAACATTCTGCCGGTTCTGCCCGGAACCTTAGACATTTGCAGATTTGGATATTTCCTTGATCGTTTGGTAGGATTATAATGTCCGCGGAGCAGTTTCCTCGTGCCGCGGATGATCGAACCCTTACCGCAAATTGTGCACTTACGCATAGGATTTGGAATCTGGAATTTGGAATCTGCCCCTCGGTCCTGAGCCCATCGGGTCTGAGGCCCCCAGAGTCGAATGACTCGGGGTCGAAGGAGAATTTGGAAGTTTTATTTTACTCCTGATTCTATATTCCAAATTCCATATTCGTTATCTCTAATGGATACCATATCTCCGTTAATTTTTCAAATCATCGTTCTTATTTTTTCCGCCGTCATCCACGAGGTGTCACACGGCGCCATGGCGTATCGGTTGGGCGATCCGACCGCGAAACAGCTTGGACGCCTGACCCTCAATCCCTTCAAACATCTCGATCCGATGGGATCATTTGTGGTGCCGGTCCTTCTGTATATGCTTCGGAGTCCTTTCGTGTTCGGCTGGGCAAAGCCGGTGCCGTTTGATCCGCGCTTTCTTAAAAATCCTAAGACCGGATCCGGCCTCATTGCGCTTGCCGGTCCTGCTTCGAATGTAGTCATTGCGTTGGCTTTCGGCCTATTTTCCAGATTTTCAGCCGCAAGCGGTGATGAATTCGTCCTCACGCTTATACCGCTATTCCATCTTATTATTATTCTTAATTTGGTGCTCGCGGTATTCAATCTCATACCGATTCCTCCGCTTGACGGGTCAAAAATACTGTTCGCGCTGCTTCCGTATTCTGCGTATGCGGTGCAGGGATTCCTCGAGCGATACGGACTATTTCTTGTGATATTCGTCATCCTATGGGGAGGACGGATCATTTTTCCGATCGTGGATTTCTTATTTACCCTATTTGTCGGCACGTCTTATTAAACGTGGTTGCGCAAAAAACCCTTTCTCTTGACGGGGTAAGCGCTGTTAGTATATAGTGGTACCAAGCACGATGGCGAATCATCGTGTTTCGGAGGCACATTTACAATTAACTGAAAGGATGGAGGAGGCGAACGATGCCCATTCTCTATTTGCTGGAGTACGTCGGGATTTGTTTGGTCATACTTTTCATGACCACGCAGGTTATCTGGCCTGTGCTGCGTGGGCGGCAGCCATTTCCTTTTTTTCGACGGCAAGCAACTCTTGAGTCCGACCTGAGCCGTATCAATCAGGATTTGGCAGAGGCAGAACTGGAGCGCAAGATCAAAGAGCGGGAGCAAGCTCTTAGAGATCTTCGGCGTGACTCGGTTACTGATGCTCAAGGATCAGGCGAGCAGGCTGAAAAGAAATAACTGAAGGCGATCACCCACCCCAACCACCCCACTACCAACCAGGAGAGGCCCTATGCAAGGATGGACAACGAAGCGAATCATTTATGCTGCGGTTGGAGCAATTCTGACCCTTTTTCTTGTTTTTACCGCGGGGAAATGGTTCGAGAATGTGGATGCCGGTGAGATCCTGGTTACTCAAGATCCGTTTGACGGCGAACTCCATCAGTACTTTACTGCGGGCGTGAAACCGCAACTTTGGGGCAAGGTAACGACCTATCACAAGCGTGCCCAGCTTTGGTTCTCGTCTGACTCAGCGCAAGGACGTCCGGAAGATGAGACGATGCGAATTCGTTTCAATGACAATGCGCACGCCAGAATTTCTGGTTCTTTTGCGTGGGAGATGCCGACCGACCCCGATAACCTGAATTCGCTTCATCAGAAGTATGGAAGCCAGCGCGCGATCGAGCAGCAGCTCTTGAGGACCGTTGCACAGAAGTCAATCTATACGACCGGTCCGCTGATGAGCTCCAGAGAATCGGCTGCTGAGCGGCGTAATGAAGTGTTGCAGCTTGTCGAAGATCAGGTCCAAAATGGCGTGTATCGGACTCAAAGCCATGAGGAAAAGCAACCTGATCCGATGACAGGTCAGTTGCGTACGATCAAGCTTACTTCAATCGTGCGTGGTGCTGATGGCAATCCGGTGAGAAACGAAGCTTCTCCGCTCGATGGTTTTGGAATCAAGATCTTTAACCTTTCGATCAACGAGATCAGATATGATCTTGAAGTTGAGCAGCAGATTCAGCAGCAGCAGCAGGCGACAATGCAGGTACAGCTTGCAATTGCCAAAGCGAAAGAAGCGGAACAGGACGCCATCACCGCAGCTAAGAAGGGTGAGGCAGACGCAGCCAAGGCGAAGTGGGCGCAAGAGGTCATTAAGGCAACGGCGGTTACGGAGGCACAGCAGCGCCTTGAGGTGGCCCGGCTTGATGCACAGGCGGCTGCGCAGACCAAGCTCAAGGAAACTCTTTTGGGCGAAGGCGAAGGGGCGCGGCGGCGGGCAGTTATGCAGGCCGACGGAGCTCTTGATCGGAAGCTGACCGCGTGGCTCGAGGCCCAAAAAGTATGGGCTGAGGCGATTAGCAAGTATCAGGGCGCATGGGTCCCCAGCGTTGTTATGGGAAGCGGAACGTCTGTGGCCGGCTCCGGAGCGCAGCAGTTCATGGATATTTTGACTGCCAAGACAGCGCGGGATCTCGGTCTTGATCTAAGCAATCGCAGCACTCCCGGCAGTAAGCCATAAGCATTTTTTCGATGTAGTTTACGCCCCGTTTCGGATTTCCGGAGCGGGGCGATTTTAATTCCCGCATCGTTTCGGTGGTGCGGGATTTATGTTGTGCAAAATAAAATTCCGTCCTCAGGGGGCCGGAGAAGTTTTTTTGTACCCCGCGCCATGTACAAAAAAAGCCCTCGATGGGGCTGAAAATAAAAAATCGGCCGCGATTGCGAACCGATGGGGGATCGGGATTCTAGACGACCCCGAGCAGTTTCTTTCCTGTTTGTAATTCGGCGCGGGCCTCGGCAGTGAGTTTCGGATATTCGGGATCCATGGATTCAAGAGTTTTTGCAATGATTTCCGCCACGACTGCGCGGGCAAACCATTTATGGTTTGCCGGAATGACATACCACGGAGCGCATGCGGCGCTCGTCGCCGAAATCGCTTCTTCGTACGCATGCATGTAGGTGCTCCAGTGTTCCCGTTCGCGGACGTCTTGCAGGGAGAATTTCCAATTCTTGGATGGATCATCCAGCCGCGCGAGGAACCGTTCGCGCTGTTCCTCCTTGGAAATGTGGAGGAAAAACTTGACGATCGCGGTGCCATTGCCCGCGAGGTGATTTTCAAAATCCACGATCTCGTCAAATCGCCGGCTCCAGATATCAGCGCCCTTGAGACCCGTAGGGAGCGGCTGGGAAGCGAGAATCTGCGGGTGAACCCGTACGACGAGCACTTCTTCATAATAGGAGCGGTTGAAGATGCCGATCCGGCCGCGTTCCGGAAGATGCCGCATGCACCGCCACAGATAGTCGTGATCGAGTTCTTCTCTGGAGGGTTGTTTGAAACTTGCGACTTGGAATCCCGCGGGATTCACGCCGGAGGTTACGCCCCGTATCGTGCCGTCTTTGCCTGCCGCATCCATCGCCTGGAAGATGACGAGGAGCGCCTGTGTATTCTCGGCGTAGAGAGTATTTTGAAGTTCGGCGATTCGTTTAACGTTTTCTTTGAGGAGCCGCACGCCCTCTTTTTTGTCGGCAAGGCCCCGGGTATCTTGAGGATCAATGCGGGAAAGCGAAACCTTTTC
>MHXH01000014.1:0-1311 GCA_001824435.1 Parcubacteria group bacterium RIFCSPLOWO2_01_FULL_48_18 | reverse complement strand
GATTGCAAATTCCTTAGCGTAATCCATTCTGGTTCCTTGGAGGTCGATTTTGCATGAACCGTGATGAGTATAGCATAACGTGGAAAAAATACAAGGACATGCGCTGGTTCATATGATACCGTCCACCTAGGACTTCTCGTCATGAAAAGAAGAAGATACAATGGCCGCACTATGACCATCTATGGATCGATTCTTCCTGGTGCGGCATCCATTGCTCGCTTTGCATACAAGGTCGATCAGATAACTCCTGCGGCCCGGCACAGGATCAAGATTCTTGACTGGTACCGCGCGCACGAGAAGAACATATTGCTCACTGCCCGCCACTTCGGGTTACGACGAGCAACGGTCCGTGAATGGAAGAAACGCTTTGACGAGAACGGCATCCTGGGGCTGGTCGATAAGTCCCGGCGTCCAAAACATACGAGACGGCCCACGACATCGCGCGAGATCGAATCAAAGATAGTCGCGCTGCGCGCACAGTATCCGGCATGGTCAAAGCACAAGATCCGAGCTCTCCTGAAACGTGAGAATATCATCGCTTCGGTGAGTACGGTGGGGAGAGTCCTCAAGCGCAGAGGACTCATCAATAAGAAAGCTTCTCGCAAGCGCAGGAAGGCGGCATTGCATCCAAGAGCCCGATTCCCGCATGGATTCAAGATTTCTGCCCCAGGTGACATGGTGCAAATGGATACGAAGCATGTGACGCTCCTCGGAGGACGGAAGATATACCAGTTCACCGCAATCGACATTCTGACCAAACGGCGGGTTCTCCGTTATTATCCCTCGCTCTCATCCAGGAACGGAGCGGCTTTCCTCGAAGCATGCATACGATCGTTCCCGTTTACCATCCGGACGGTACAGACCGATAACGGATCAGAGTTCTTGAAAGAGTTTGACCGGCTCTGCAAAGCCAAGAATCTGCCGCATTACTACATTTATCCCCGGACACCGAAACAGAACACCTATGTGGAGAATTCCCATGGCTCCGACAAACGGGAATTTTACCGGCAGGGAGCGCTTTCCACGGATATCCTGACCATGCATGCGCGCCTCAAAGAACGCGAGCGGATCTGGAATACGGTACGGCCCCATGAGGCGCTCAATCAACTCACTCCTTATGAGTATTTCGAAAAGTGGCAACGAGGTCGACTGCCCACCAAAGATATTATTACATTACAAACCTAAGTGGACGGTATGTATCTGAACCTGGACATAACACTTGCGAGGTTCTGCTCTAAAAATCAGATGAATTTTTCTTATTCCTTAAAAGTTGTTTACGTGATTTTTCGATAAATTCATTTTGTGAAAAAC
>MHXH01000013.1 GCA_001824435.1 Parcubacteria group bacterium RIFCSPLOWO2_01_FULL_48_18 | reverse complement strand
GCCCGTGCCGTTATCGGCGTCGGTTTTTTCAATGACATTGCCGCTATTGTCGTACGCGAAGAGGATGTTTTTGACTTGGAGCAGTTCGTTTGCGGAATTGTAGGTATATGACTGGTTTTGTTGAGGTCCGATGAGGCGGTTTCCGGCTCCGTCATAGGCGTATTCTTCAATGGCGCGAAGCGGGGGTTGCGGGGACGCGAGGCGGGTTTTTTGTTTGACATCCAAAAGACGCGAAAGAGAATCATACTCATACGTCAATTTTTGGGAGGTCGCACCTCCTATTGGAGGAACAATCTCCTCAATGCGGGAAAGACGGTTGCCAAGGGAGTCGTAGGCGTACTGAAAAGCCGCGAGCGGATTATTGAGCGGGTTTTTGGTGGCGATATCAAGCAAGCGGTCTGCAGCGTCGTAGGCGTAATCGGTTTTGACACCGTTTGGAAGAGTGAGGCGGGTTCTACGGGAGAGGGCGTCGTAGGAGAAATCGTAGTTTCTGTTTTCGCTGTCCGTTATCCGCGTCAGGCGATTCAGGGCGTCATAAACATAGTCGTTTTTTAATAGTGGGGAGGTCGGACTTCCTGGGGGAAGTACGACGTCCAATGAGATGCGGTTGCCGTTTGCGTCGTAGGCATACGTTGAGGTTGCGGGGAAACGGTTGTCGGTGAACGAAACAAGGCGATTCAGCGCGTCATAGGCGTAGCGATAGGCCACATCAGAATTCTCCGCAAAAACGATGTTGCCGTTTTCGTCATAGGCGAAGGAGGTCTGCGCGTTCCCGGGAAGCGTTTTCGTTATCAGACGATTCAAGGCATCATAGTCAAAAGAGATGGTTTCGCTCTTCGCATTGGTAAGAGTCGAGAGGTTTCCCGCGGCGTCGTAGGAAAAGCGGGTGCTGTTGCCGAGCGGGTCGGTCGAGGTCGCAAGACGGTTTAAGGCATCATAGTCATAGTGCGTTGTATTCCCGTTTGCGTCCGTTACCGCAGTACGGTTGCCGTTTACGTCGTATGAATACGAGGTCGTGCCGGACGCGGAATCAAACACGCTCGATAATTCATTCTTCGCATCGTAGAAATAGCGGGTACTCTGGTTTTTCACATCCGTAATGCGGGTCAAGTTCCCTACCGCGTCGTAGAGAAAATTGGTTTTGTTTCCCAAGGGGTCGCGCACCGCAAGGAGACGGCCTACGGCATCATACGAAGTTGAAGCGGTGTTATTCAGCGCATCGGTCAAGGAGAGGAGTCGGGAGAGAGTGTCGAATGCAAATGTTGTCTTGTTGCCCAAGGCATCGGTTATCTTTTTCAGGTTGCCGTGTACGTCGTACGAAAGGTTCGTCGCATTGCCGCGAGCGTCTTTCTTTTGAGTCAGCTCTCCGAAGGAATTGTAGACGAATGTTGTCGTGCTGTTTACGGCATCGGTGATAGAGAGCAAGTTACTGCGACTATCGTAGACAAACGTGGTTGTCGCATTTTTGGCGTTCGTCGCGGTCAAAAGATTGTTTGCGCTGTCGTAGGTAAATGAGAGAACATTTCCCAAGGGGTCGGTGATGCGGGTGAGATTTCCCCGATCGTCATACGCAAAGAGGGTTTGATTGCCGCGCGCATCAATAATGCTCGTCCGGTTATTACCTGCGTCATATTCATATGATGTGGAGCTGTTCTGCGCGTCAGTTACACGACGTATACGGGAATCCGCATCGTACTCATGAACGGTCTCGTTCCCTTGGGGATCGGTGATCACGGTTACAGTGCCGGTGGAAGCAGGACTGTACGCATACGCAGTCTCGTTTCCCAGACCATCCTTCTGGAGCACCACGCGGCCGTTGTCGTAGGTATTTTCGATGACGGTATTCCCGTTCGCGTCAATAACCTTTATCAAGCGATCTTCGGAGTCATAGAAATACTGCGTTGTCTCATCCAGGGGATTTGTCGATGACGCAAGATTTCCGTCGCCGTTGTACGAGTAGTGGTATGCGTGTCCCGCGGGATCGGTAACGACGGCAAGGTGGTTTTCGCCGTCATAAGAGAACCGGAGCGAGCGGCCGGTTTGATCAGTCGAAGTCGCAAGGAGTCCGTCGCCGTTATAGAAAAGGGTTACGGCATTTCCGTTACGGTCGGTAATGGTGTGCAGAATTCCGCTCGCGTCAAAGAAAAGTACGGTTTGGTTTTTCCGGGTGAGAGCGAATGAACCGGTCGAGCTTTGAACAAGCGTATCGAATACGCCGGCTTGGGGCGTAAACGTGCTCGTTGAAACTCGGAGATACGCGTCTTCCCTCCCATCCTCGTTTACGACAATGACACCATCGGAAAAAACATTGAGGCGCATTGCGTAGTTATGCGTCCACTTCGGACCCAGGGCGCTTGTTGATCCTGAAATGGAATTGTAGGTGCGGGTAAACTCGAGCGGAACTCCCCTACCCGGTACAGATATATCCCGTTCCTGTTTTAGATAGTTTCCGAAGAGCGTATTCACCGGCTCTTCGGATACGAGCACGGCGGAAGCCGAAAGAGCGGACCGGTTGGCAACGTCGGTTGAAAAAGACTCTGCCTGGAACGGCACGTCAGACGTAAATACCGGGCTTCCGGAGGAAGTACCGGTGTGCCCAAATGGAGAACTGTCCGCATAGTCATTGTTGAATTTAAAGTATCCGATGAGGTGGGGTTCGAGTCCGGTGAGCTCGTGGTCTTTGTTCGATTGGATTTCGAGGGCGGTTCGGGGGTTATCCCAAACCCTGAAATCGTCAATCTGACCCGAGAAATATTGGGAGATGCCATCTTGGTTCCCGATCGAGAAATGAAACCCTTGGGTCTGGTTGCAGTTGCCCGCGGCAAGATCGCCGGTAATATCCGCGGTAAGAGAGGCGTTTACGAGGCGTATTCCATTGATATAGAAGGAGAAGGCGGATGTCGCGGTACCCATATCTTTGACAGCCGCATAGTGGCGCCAGAGATTGTCGCTTGAACTTACATGGAGAGTGTATTGCTGGACTTCAGCGCCTCCATCATGACGGCAATCATAGGAAAAGGCCCGGACATCGCCGTTTTCAGTCGCGTAGAATGTATACCCGGCGCCTCCGGGCGGGTTTATCCGTTTCGAGAATATCGTCGCATTCGTGGCCGTTGTCGTGCTTTTCTGCCAGAATTCGAAAGTGAAAGGAGTTGTTGAGCTTACAAAGTTAAAGGTGTTGGTTCCATACATCACCTCGTCGTCGACGCCATCAAAAGAAATGGAATGGGTGTTGGCGGCGTGAGCGGGAGAAACAGTAAGAAAAAACAAAAACAGGGCGCCGAAAAAAACGCCAATAAAAACTATCCGTGTAAAGAAAAAGAGCGTTGTCGGGAAAATATATCTCATTTCAAAAGCGTGCTCATCCACCTCGAAAGCTCATTACGCCCGATGGAGCGTTCATTGCCCACAATCGTAACCGCGATTGCGCCCATGGTGTTTCCGATGAATCCCACGGCATCCATCGGCACGCCCATCGCGACAAGCGGCGCGGTAATCGAGAAAAACGCATCACCCGCACCCACGCGGTCTATAACTTTTTGGGAGAAAACCGGGATTTCAAAAACCTCTTTCTTCTCCGCATCGTAAGTAATCGCCCCCAGATGTCCCATCGTAACCGAAAAATACCGCGCCGCTACAGCCCGAGAAATTTCTTGCACCAAATCGCTGATAGAGGCATGCCGGTTTTGAGTCGCTAAACGTATTTCGACATGATCAATACATCCGTAATCCATGCGCGGATATTTCGTAATAAAATTAAATCCACGGTTAGAACTGTTGGTTTGAGTATTTACCGCCAAAAACCTCGCCTTCCGGCAAATTACGTTAATGGCGTGTGTTCCCAAAAAACCAAGCCCGAAATCGTTTACTAAAACGGTTTTGTATTCATCAAGCAGCGGCTCGAGTTTCTGTGCGATGTGTTTATCGAGCGCCTCTGGTATGAACGGATTATGAAAATACAGCTGGAAGTATTTCTTCAGAAAAATTTTCTCAATATATCGCCGTATTGTAACGGTGGGGCCATCGTCGCGATAGACAAAATGCGGCCGAACGTTATTTCCGAGCCGCTCGCGGATAAAATCTTCACGGGAATTATCCTTCCCCAACAGACTGAACAGTCCAACCTCTTTTACGAATCCTGCAACATGACTTACGGTCGCGACTGCGCCGCCCGCGAAACTTTCTTCGCTTTCGTAATTAACGGAGATAAGATTTTCTTTGGCGGACATGCCAAGCGGCTTGCAGTAATGATATTCGTCAATGATGGTATCTCCTATCACCAGCACCTTTTGATTCTTTAATGCATTGAGAAAATCCATTACGCTATCAAAAGAATGCCGCCCCTTGAAATCGTTAAGAAAACTTTCTGTCTCTGGGGGAAACGATACGGCTTCATCTGTAGAACTTTTTCGAGAAAAAACTCCCATAGAAAAACTAATAATCATCTTTTATTTCTTAAGATGCTGGAACCACGATGCCGTTGCTTCTTGAATTTTCTCCGGCGTCCATACCTGAGCATCCTTCCAGTCACCGGCGTGCTTCATAATAATACCAAGCCCCTCATCAAAAGACACGCACGGTTCCCATCCCAATGCCTTTTTTATTTTACCGACATCTGCGAAGGTTTGGTCGGGTTCGCCGGGCCTTTTAGGAACATACACGATATCGTTCGGTCCTAATAATTCTATCATCCTGTTTACGCTTTGAGGATTACCAGAACCTACATTAAAAACCTCTCCCGCACAATCCGACGCCGCCGCCCTTACAAATGCATCTACCACATCCGTCACGAACACAAAATCTCGCGTCTGGGTACCGTCGCCAACGACGGTAAAGGGCTTATAGTTTGCTTTCTGCGCGAGGAAAACCCCGAGCGCAGCCCCGTATCCTGAATCAGTACGGACGCGGAGGCCATATACATTAAAAAGACGCAGTGAAACAACGGGTAATTTATATACTCGCGAGTAGTGAAGCGAAAAAAGTTCACCCATATACTTTGTCGCCGCGTAAGGATACTCGTTCCTGATAGGCGCGGCCTCTTCCGTCGGATGCTTGTCAGGAATACCATAACAGCTGCTTGAAGCAGTATAGACAAAACGTTTTACTCCTGCTTTTCTACTCGCTTCAAGTACCGACGCGGTTCCGAGAACGTTGCTGCGAAAATAATCAAGCGGCTTCTCAACGGACGGCACAAGCGAGGTCAACGCCGCAAGATGGAATACCCAATCAATATCGCCAAAATAGTTTTTAATACCATTAAAATCGGCGACGTCTTCATTACAAATCTTGAGCCGTGAATTGTTTTTAACCGCAGCGAGGTTGGCTTCGAGGCCCGTACAAAAGTTGTCGACGACGACAACTTCGTGGCCGTCAACAAGCAAACGCTCCACCAGATGAGATCCTATAAAACCTGCTCCGCCGGTAACAAGGGTTTTCATGTAAATTGAGCTATGGTTCGGTTATTAGCGTACACAATGGCAAGTCCCTATCAGTATTTAAACATCCTACTTCGCCCCCTGTGTTATAAGAAAAATCCCTACAATAATAAAAATGACGCCAGCAATTTTAAATCCGGTCACGGATTCCTTAAAAAGAAAAAATGAAAGTATGCTTGTAACAACGATGACGAGGCTGATAAGGACGGGGTACACATGACTCAACTCCGCTCGCGTAAGAATCTTAAGCCACAGAAAAAGCCCAGAAAAATACAGGATGAGCGCGATCACAATATGAGGCTCAAGAAGTATCACGAGCATCTTTTTAAACAGCTTATGACCCACGCTATAGTCGCCTCCAAGACTCAAAACCTCGTGCAAAACCTGTGAGCCTTTTTTCATTAAGAGCTGTCCGCTCGCCGTAATGAACGCCGCCAACACCACAAGCAATCCGGTTACGAAATTCATAGTAAATTGGTTTATTTCTTACTCTTTAAATACCAGTCGATGGTCCTTCGAAGTCCCTCTTCGAAAGAGACTTTCGCTTTAAAACCGAAGTATTTCTCTGCGCGCGAAACGTCGAGTCTCCGTTTCGGCTGACCGTCGGGTTTAGACGAATCCCACTTGATCTCGCCCCTAAAATCCATAAGACGACAGATCATCTCCGTAAGGTCCTTAACTGAAATCTCCATTCCCGATCCCAAATTCACCGGCTCTCCACCGTCGTATCGCTCGGCTGCAAGAGTAATTCCTTCGGCGGCATCATCGACATATAAAAACTCGCGCGTCGCCTTACCCGTTCCCCATACTTCAATATGATCCTTTCCTGCCTTTTTCGCCTCATCAACCTTTCGTATGAGCGCCGGGATCACGTGCGACCGCTCGGGATCAAAATGATCACGGGGTCCGTAAAGATTCACCGGTAGAAGATGTATCGAATTCCATCCATACTGGGCACGGTATGCCTGTCCTTGAACAAGCATCATTTTTTTTGAAAGGCCGTAAGGAGCGTTCGTTTCTTCGGGGTAGCCGTTCCACAAATCTTCTTCTTTAAACGGCACGGGCGTAAATTTCGGATAGGCGCAGATCGTCCCGATGCCCACAAACTTTTCGACACCCAATCGGTAGGCGAGATCCATAAGCTGGGTTCCCATAATAAGATTATCGTAAAAGATCTCTCCGGGGAACCTTTGATTGAAACCGATACCTCCTACGCGAGCCGCCAGATGAATCACAATATCGGGCGTGCCCCGCGCCGCAAGGGCACGAGTAATATCATCGGGTTTCCGAAAATCATATTCAGGAAGTTCGGGAACAAAAATGTTCTCCGCGGGAACACCCCGGCCCTTAAGTTTCTCGATAAGAAACGAACCAAGAAAACCGCCCCCTCCAGTAATAAGAATTTTTTTATTTTTCAAATCCGTTTTTGAACCTTATTAGTTTTATACAATCTGCTCGTCGTGAAATTTTTATGAAAGAAGTGGCTTTACGACGCGGACGATTTCTTCCAAATCATCTTCACTCAAGTTCTGATGCGCCGGCAGATACAAGCCGCGGTTCGCAATATCTTCCGCAACCGGAAACTTTCCCTTTTTATATCCTAAAAACAGGTATGATTCTTCTTGCGTCGGTATCGAACTGAAAATCTTCCTGCATTCAATGCCCGCTCTGAATATCTTCTTCAGCATCGCGTCCCGTTCCGCTCGGTTTTTGAACAATAGAGGAAATCCGTGCGGAACGATATACTTATCCTTTGAATCGCGCAAAATATCAACGCCCAATCCATTCTTCAGATATAGGTAGGCCTCGTGCCGTGCCTTGATGTATTTAGGCAAAGACTCAACGGCGCCGAGACCGATAATGGCTTCCAAGCAATTCATTTTTCCATTAAAACCGATCATCGGAAAAGTAAATTTGTCCTCGATGGCATTGCTTTTCCGTCCGTGATTTCGGAGCTGAACGGCAAGTCCGGCTATTTTCTCATCGTTTGTCACGATCATTCCGCCCTCGCCGCATGTAATCGTATGCGATGGAAAAAACGAATATGTCCCGGCATGCGATATGGCGCCCGCCATTCCCCCTTTATACTTCGCGCCGAATGCCTCACAGGAATCGGTAACAACAAAGAGGTCATGTTTTTGCGCAAAAAAAAGGATCTCGTCCATCGGGGCAGGATTCCCGAGGAGATCAACCGGCATAATGGCAAGCGTGTTCTTTGTTATTTTCCTCTCAATCTGCGACGCGTCGATTTGTAAATCGGCCGTCGCGTCAACAAATACGGGCGTGAGCTGATTGTAATACGTTGCATTTACATGCGCGATAAAGGTAAGGGCAGGCAGGATAACCTCGTTTTTTTCTGGCCGCAGATACTTTAAAGCCGCAAGGATAATCGCATCGGCAACGGTGCCGGACGCGACGGCAACTGCGTATTTTATTCCTACGAAATTTTTAATCGCATCTTCAAATTCTGCAATATACCGGCCCTGTCCAATCTCTCCGTCGCGGAGAGCCGTATTCATTAACTCTTTCGTTTTTTCGGTTATATTAACTGCCGCAAGCGATATCATAAAAAATAACCGCGAGCCGGTTTATCCTACCAACCACCCTTAATGCTGTTTGGTTTAACCAGCGGCTACGACTTCGTTATGCCTCATACACATTATACTCTTTGAGGCTCGCATCTACCATTCTTTCTACCAGCTCATGAAACTTTGTTTTTGGTGTCCATCCAAGCTTTACCCGCGCTTTCGAGGGATCTGCTATTAAATGCTCGACCTCCGCAGGTCGATAGTAGCGCGGATCAATTCCTATGTAATCCTGCCATGCGCGGATACTGGCGCGTGAAAATGCTAACTCGACAAGTTCACGCACCGAATGCGACTCACCGGTCCCGATCACATAATCTTCCGGTTCTCTTTGTTGCAGCATAAGCCACATCGCCTCAACGTACTCCGGTGCATACCCCCAATCACGCCGTGCATCCAAGTTGCCGAGGTAAATCTTTTTATCAAGCCCCGCTTTGATACGCGCAACGCCACGAGCTATCTTTCTCGTTACGAACGTCTCTCCTCGTCGTTCTGACTCGTGATTAAATAAAATGCCATTGCATGCAAAAAGACCGTATGCCTCCCGATAATTTACCGTCGTATAGTATGAAAAAGCCTTTGCGATCCCATAGGGACTCCGGGGACGAAAGGATGTAAGTTCGTTCTGCGGAGGAGGCGAGGATCCGAACATTTCAGAACTCGATGCCTGGTAAAATTTCGCCAGTTTTCCGGTATGCTCTTGAAAGTCTTTGATCGCTTCGAGAATCCGAAGCGTCCCGACACCTGTAATATTTGCGGTATATTCTGGTATATCGAAACTCACACGCACGTGCGACTGGGCACCCAAATTATAAACTTCATCTGGCTGTACTTGGTAAACAAGCTTTCGCACGGTGTTTGCGTCCGCCAAATCTCCGTAGTGCAGAATGAATCGTTTATTTTCTTCATGAGGATCTTGGAAAAGATGATCAATACGAGCGGTATTAAACACCGATGCGCGGCGGATAACGCCGTGTACTTCATATCCTTTCTTCAATAGAAATTCCGAGAGGTACGAACCATCCTGTCCGGTCACTCCCGTAAGAAGCGCGATTTTATGTTTTAATTCTGGCACACTCTTTTTTTCTTGCTGCATAATAGTTCTTCAAAATCCCCTAAGCGTTAAAACCATGCTATCATCATTACTTTAAAAATGCAACAGCTACCGCTAAGAAACAAATTCTTCGTTTAAAAAAGGGCGCTGGTTGCGGATGTCCCGGCATCCGCGGGCAACCTCTTCAATTCCTTCTTCCAATCCAATGCGAGACTCAAAACCCTTATCGCGTAATTTCGCGTACGAAACTTCGAAATTCCTGCGGTCGATGTCTTGTGTATCAACAAACTGCAGTTCGTAGGGAATCTTGTTTTTAATCCGGAGCGCAACTTCTACTTTTGAAAGATTCATCTCTTCCGATCCAACGTTATACGTACCATCCTTCAGGCGATAAAAGTTTTCAATCGCAAAGACAAAACTCCTCGCCATGTCGCGCACATGAATGAAGGTACGCTTAAACTGCGGTTCGTGGATCATTATCCGTTTCATGTGAACGGCTTGGTAGGTAAGATCGTTCGGGAGTAGATCGAGCCGAAGCCGAGGAGAGATGCCGAATGCAGTTGCGAATCGAAAAATAACGTAATTGCCTTTTATCTGTATATCTTTTTCCGCTTCAAACTTGCTTACTGCGTAATCGGTATCTGTTTTAAGAGGAGCGTCTTCGGCGCAAAGCGCGCCGTCAGCGTCCCCGTAGATGCTCGTTGTTGAAACAAAGATGAGTTTTTGTTCGGGCCTGCGAAGCTTATTGATAAGCCGGCTGCCTCCCGTGTTAACATCACGGCACAATGTAACATTTTTCCGGCACGCCGGCTCTCCCACAATCGCGGCAAGATGAACAATATACTCAACTCCCTCAAGCGCCCGCCGCACTACCTGTGCATCCCGTATATCTCCTTTGATAAACTCGAGGCCTCCATAGACAAAATCTGTAAGCAGATTACTGCGCTGACACAAAAGATTATCTAATACCCGAACGCTATATCCCTGTTTAAGGAGCATCGGAGCCAAAACCGAACCGACATATCCCGCCCCTCCGGTAACTAAGACTTTTGTGACGGCTACGCGCTTTTTCATAATAAGACCACTCTGCAACAACATTGTCATTTTGTGAAGATTCCTCCCCCTGACTGCTTGTCACTCTTTATATATTCCTTATTCATTATTCATTATCATATCCGCCACATGCTCCGCAATTGAAAGAGAAGCGGTCAGCCCCGGAGACTCAATGCCGATAAGATTGATCAACGTGGGGCCCTCGCTTTCTTTGCTGATGATAAAATCTGCCTCTCCGTGAAGCGCGGTTTTCGGACGAATACCGGCATATGCCCACTCAAGGTCCGCAGCCGTAATCTCGGGCCAGAATGGTTTTACCGCGTCGACAAATACCTCGGGAGGCGTCCGTTGGTCGAGCGGCACCTCCGGATCTGCGCGCAGACTCGCATTCGGACCAAGATACACTTCACCGTCCAGTCTCTTCGTGATGTGGATTCCCAAGCCGGGACTGCCGGAACGAAGCGCAGGATAGACCAGTACGTTGTTCATCCGATTCTTCTTCTCTGTTTTCACACGATAATACTCTCCTGAGTAAAAAAACACATCGTGGGGATATCCTGCCATTTTTGCAATATCATGCGCGCCAAGACCGGCCGCATTGATGAGGCGAATCGATTCAAACACGTCGTCGCTTCCTTCGGTTTTAAGAAAATACCCATTCCTTCCCCGTTCCACGCTTTTTACTTTGCGGGAAAAATGGAAAACGGCTCCCAGCTTCTGCGCCTCGTCATAGACCGCGCGCGTACATGCAATCGGGTCAATCATGTATACCTCCTCAACTCCAATGCCCAAAACCGCGCGGATTGCCGGCTGAAACTGGCGGATTCTTTTTCCCGAGAAAAACCGAATCGGAATGCACTGCCTCCTTGCACGCCATACAAGCTGTGAGAGCGCAATCAGCTGAAAAAAAACCTTCGCGACCTCTTTAGGTTTCGGCATATTGCCGACAATCACCATGCCGCACTTGCGATACGGAACTCCGTGCGCTTTGCAAAATTCAATCACTTTTTTGCCTCCCTCGCGCGCAAACTGCGCTTTCAGAAATTTTGGATTCAAATGAAGGCCGGAATGAATAACACCGCTGTTCAACCGCGAGGTTTCAAGGCCGGGCGCGTCGTTTTTCTCCAGCACGTAGATGCGTTTTCCAGGGAAACGCTGCGCCAACTCCCGTGCAATTGCGCACCCAATAATCCCTGCACCGACAATAATATAGTCGCTTACGGTCCTCATTATTTTATATTATACTATAATCAAATCTTGACGGCATAGATATCTTCTGCTAGAATAATCCTGGTATCTCGACAACCAAGCCGCAGCAACAAAGAAGGATCGAATGGAAGCGCCAACGAATGCCCAGAAACCGACTATCAACAACATCTCTGCCGTCGGCATTATCTATCCTCAATTCAATCCTTTCCGAATATTCATCGAAATGAAAGATTCGGGCTATCCGCGCAAAGCGTTTGCCACGAAACTCCTGTGCATTGGCGGAAATTGGATTGGTACCAATGCAAAGAGCGATGCCAATCCGCGCGCAACATACGTACGCGAGATCTATGAAGAATTGTGTCTTGATCGGGCCATTGCCAGTACTCTAGAACTCACGCAACTGTTCGGTGACGCCACGGTAAACTATACTGTCGCAAAAGCAGATGTCCCGGCCACCGACGAAGATGTCATGGACCTCAATACAATCAAGGCCTCCATCGCCAAGAATGCAGCATGGTTCGACGATTACCTCAATTTCGTTCCGAAGACCGTATTCGACCGCGCCGACCCGAACAATACGGTTGGCGACCATCGTAGTCTCTGCTCGGTTTTCGCCGTTGGACTTCCCAACGACCTATGGATAAAGCTCGAACGCCTGCAGAAAAAGTTCGGAAACCTCTCGAATGAATCGATAACTGTCGTGACGACTCTTTCGGAGATCGTACAAACAGGATGGCAAACTGCATGGGGTCAAGATCGTGTACTGCAAGATTTCTTTCTCAATAAAATCAATAGAAAGCCAAAACCCATTCCGCGGCTTGTGTGCGAAGTAGAAAACTTCCCGATCATGGACAGCATCACCATGACGCGGCAGGCGGAAGGCGGATTCTCTTCATACGACCAGTATCTCGCGCGCTACGAAGTGCTGAAACGTCCGTAGCATTCGTTCCGGAACACAAGAGGTCTTTGCGACCTCTTTTTTTATTGACTGGCCGCAGTTGGCATGAGCATCTCGATAAAATTTTTTACATCCTCTTCTGCCCCGGAATTGATATCGAGAATTTTACGTGCCGCAATCTCAGCGTCTTCATATCTTCCTGCCTCGCGGTATGTTTCAGCCAGAAACCGGTAATATTTTTCATTCTTAGGAAATAATCGTATAAGCCTTTCATAAATTTCAATCATTCGGTCGTATCTTTGATACTTGTAGTAGACGGCTGCGGCGTAGAGCCAATTCTGCGCATCGTTTTCCCGATATTCATACCCTTGGCTCAGCGCCAATTCGATTTGCACAAACCCTTTCTCGTCTTCCCCCGCATTGAGAAGCCCAAGCCCCAGCGTAAAATGCACCCCGGGGAAATTAGGCGTCAGCGCGGCGATTTCTTTTAATATGCGAATCGCCTCTTCGTGATCTCCGCGGTACGTCGCGGTTTGCGCCAATTCATAGAGTAGCTGCTGCCTCTGGGGAGAATATTCAAGTCCTGTTTTGGCATATTTTTCGCCGTCGTCAAGTAATGCAGCGCGTTTGACCGCGGCAAAATAGTTGTTATTTGCTTTGGCGGCTAGCCAATTGATGCGCGCATCACGGGGATGATGTCCTTGCGCGGCTTCGATCTCTTTCTTCGCTGCAGCAAAATCTTCTTCGATTCGCTCCTCTGGGATAACGCCAAGCGCGAATGCGTCTGTCACGTACCGGGCAAATTCATATCGGATTTCGTCCTTGTTTGACGGAGAGATGAAAAACGAAAGTGCTTTATGAAATGAAGGTATCGCGTCGGAATACTGAAGTGTACCCACACGGTTCATATAATAATTAGCCCGCGCGATATTGAAAAAAAGATACGTATTAAATGTAAAAAACGAGAGGGCGGTTATCAAAGGCGCTAAAATAATCGCCTTGCCCCCGCTCCAATGCTTCGGGGCATTGAATTCTACCCGCCTACCCTCTGCCGATAATGTATGGACAAGGGCCAATGCGAAAAACAGCATAAGGTACGTAGCAAGGGCGTCAAAAAAAGTAAGCCCCGCAACCGCATAAAATAGAAAGGTTCCGGCCAAAAAAATATCTCTGCGAATTGCCAAAAAGAATCCGGCGACAATCAAAGCCGCAAAAAAGGTAGAACCCATAATACCGTTTACAGCTGCGTGATCAAGAAAAGTATTATGCGCTCGGTCCCACCACGCTTCTGCTTCCGAAGAAGTCAGGAAAAAAGGATCATAGTTCCGGTCAAACAAATACGAAAACCCTTCTTGCCCCCAACCAAAAAATGGCTTTTGAGAAATGCCCACAACTGCCACTTTCCAGGTGTTAAAGCGGTTTTGAACCGAAGAATCCCCCCTAAACGCTGAAACTATTCTCTCAATAGGATCCGCAAATCCGCCCACGGGCGCGATGTGAAAAAAACCAACAACCGCCGCAAGTAATATAAAAATCCCTAAAACCGCCAACCTTATTTTTTTGTTTCCTGTAATTAATAGCCGGCTGCCGACAAAAATCAATGTCGCTATAGCCCCTAAAAACGGCCCCCGCGAACCCGAGACGAAAATCGCGATGAACGAAAAAAATATCACTCCCGAAGCAAGATAATGCCAAAACCGTCCGTACGCCGCTACGGCAAGATCTTTTTTCAACCGGACATGCAATGAAAACAAAATGGCAATCCCGAGATAAGTTGCCAAAATAATCGGATTTGCCAAGGTGCTTTGGACGCGAAAACCAATATCGCCGAACAGATCGGAAAAGTCAAAAATCTGATATGTGGCGCCAAGGGCGATAAAAAAGGATATTGCCAAAATAATCTTCAACGGCAGCTGCCAATCTTTCTGTGTTTTGAAAACCCCAACAAGAACAACAAAAAACAAAAAATAATGGAGCTGGGCTAAAAAACCGCTGTCCATTGATCTATTCCAAGTACCCCAGAAACTTCTGGAAACGTCGTAACTCAAAAATAAGGAAACCGCATTAAGCAAGAAAAACGCTGCGATCAAAAGAAAAATTGGAGATCTCGACGGAAAATACGTTTTATCCTTGTATAAAAGAAGCGCATAACAAAGAAAGGCGGCCTCGATTAAGAGAAAAAAGATCAATGAGCGCACTAATGTATAGTCAAGGGTAAAATTGCTGCCCCACGCAATCAACGGAGTTGCAAGTACGGCAGCAAGAAGAAATTTTATTATTGAGATGAGTTGTGCTGGTTTTAACATTCCAATCATGGATATCTGTAAGGTTTATCCGCCTTCGCAGAAGACCGTGGGCGTAAGCCCGCGGCTGAATGCGAACCAATCTTCTGCTTCGGCGGATTTCGCTCCGCCCTCAATTCGGAAAGGATACCGCAAGCGTGGGCCCACGAAGCTTCATTCCATTGGCAAGGTTTGTAAAAAAGATTCTGCCTGGCTCTTCGTTGTGGGATCAAGTTCGATTGCGCGCGACACAGCCTGGCGCGCTTTATCGTAATTCCCAAGCTCCTTATAGATTGCCGCAAGCTGGGCAAAGCTTTCCGCATTTGTCTGTTCCTCCGGAAAAGCAACAAGCGCTTCATAAAACTCCGCCAGCCGAGAAAAGTATAAATCTACAAACTCGTCAATCGTATAAACTTCAATAAAAAGCCGCACATAATACAGGTTTCTCCTCCAATCCTCATATCCCAGTTCAAAGGCCTGCTCAAAACTCGCAATCGCGCTTTTAAAATCCCTTGCCGCCACATACGCCAGCCCCAAGTTCATATGCCCAAAAGGCACCTTGGGATACTTCGTCACACTCTTTTCTAAATACTCCACCGCTCGATGTATGTCTCCTGTATTCCGGTAATACTGCGCAATCTCAAACTGAATATCCGGCTGATCTGGAGCCAACGAAGACGCGCTGCTAAGATAACGTAAAATCTTTTCTTTGTCCTCTGGCGAGCTCCCCGAAAGAAAATTACCCAACCTTCCGGCCATATAATAATCCCGAGCGCCTGGCTGATATTTCTTCTCCACGCCAAGAAAACTTTCAAACGCAAACCGCGCCATATATTCAAAGTAATCCTTAGAAAGTTTATCCGGATTTTTCAAAAGCAGAACAGAAAGATACTGCCAGGTGTACATTCCGTAGGGATGATTCAAATTAAAGTCTTTCAGATAGTAATCGACAGCTTTTTTGTCTTCCCGGTTAAGCAGTTGCCATCCCTGGTAATGAAACCCAAGCCCCTTAAGGGGAATAAGATTGAAAAAAACCATGCTGTAGGCAACGACTCCTGCGGTAACGAGAAAAAGTCCGCGAACAAATGGCGACAAAGATTTCGCCCCGACATGCGTCGGCGCTTTATTTTTTGGCATTTCTTCGCCCTTCGTGGAAAAAGCGACAACTGCGGCGGCAAAAAAGAGCACTGCTAAGCTATGAATCGAATCGAAAATCACTATTCCGTTTACCGCATAAGCCGCAATGAGGGCGAGTAGGGCGCCGTATGCGGAATTGCGATGAAGCGTCTTCCAACTTCCCCACGCCATCGCTCCAAGCAAGAACAGAAAAGCAAGTAAACCGAAAGCACCGGTGGTACTGAGAAATTCAAAGAATATGTTGTGAGCCTTGTCAAACCAAGCTTCGGCTTGAACCAGATTCTCCACAAGGCGAGTATCAAAATTCTGATCAAGGGCAGAAGAATAATTATCCGGTCCCCAACCGAATAGGGGCCTATCAATGAATGCTTTAATCGCTATCTGCCATGAAATTAGCCTGTTGTGAAAACCGCTAAATAGCCCTGCCGGATCCGTCAACCGGCTAACCACATTTCCTCCGGGTATGGAAAACGGGGACAGCCAGATTTGGACAAAAAGCAAACCCAGTCCAATCCCAGCCAGCAAAAGAAATATTTTCGCGAAACGCCGCGTCTTTTTGTTCATTCGCGCGTCAAGCGCCAAAAACACAGCCAGCACAATTAAGCCCGCAACCACGCCGATGAATGCCCCGCGCGTCTGTGTAACAACCAACCCCCAAAAAGATAGCACCGCAGCTCCTGCTAACACATTACGCCGTAAAACGCCTCCTTCATTCGCATTTTTATGATCCGGATAGTGCAGAAAATGGCCGAAAAGAGAAAGAAAGACTCCGAACAACAAATATCCCGCGATAATCGCCGGATTCGTAAACGAACCGACAGACCTACCCGAGAGCCCGAATTCTCTGTCAATCAACCCATAATTCTGCAGCAATGCGTATACAGCAACAAGCGCAATGGAAATAGACGCCCACCGGACTAATTTCTCCATCTCTTGGCGAGAAAATAAAACCCGTACCAAAAAATAGAGCATACCAATATGCAGAATACTGATGAAACCAGTCATCCGATCCAGCATCCCGAAAAGACTTCGATGAACATTGGTAGAAAATACTGTGGCTACGAAGGCGACCGCCACAAATGCCAAGGCCGCGCCGTCAATCACGGTGAAGTTGGAAAAAAACGCTTTGAAGCCCGGAAATACCGCTCGACCAAAAACAAAACGCACAAGCAGCAACATAAACGCGGTACCGACTACAATCTGGAATAAAAATTCGTGACGTAGAAAAAAACCGAATACCTCCCCGCGCGGGGGAATCAAAAACGCAAATAACGACGCAATGGTAAAAAATCGCGCGGCGCGGATCATATTCTTATTATGACTCAAAACTTCCGGGCTGTAACACAAACATGGCTGCAGTATACTCATGACACAAAAAATGCTATAGCATTTTTTGTGTCATGAGTACGAATACCTATACTTACTCCTCTATTCCTCAAACCGATATTTATTCCGGTCGAACGCTATTTGCGAAAACGTTCCACGGGGAATGCCGCCGTTATATGCCTGAAGAAATCCGATGGTGATGTAATCTTGGTCCGAGAGTTCGCCGAACAAAGCGTCCATGCCGAGCAAGCCGGTTACCGAAACCGTGATATGCCCTTTTTCCGTATCAGTGGGCATGCGGATTTCGGATATGTTAATGGTATCTGCGCGTGCGCCGCATCCTTCTCCGTTATACATCACAATACCGCCGCCCTCGCTTGCTCCTCCGGCACACGTAGGATAGAAAACCATTAGGCGCGGATACTCTCCTTCACGTCCGTAGCCATCCCTCCATGAACCGATGGCGCGGTGAGCAGTGTATTCCGGCCGGGCCGTCACTGCATAGCCGTCCGGCGGGAGTATGTTGAAATAAAATAGCATTGCGGTCTGCGTATCATCCGGCCAGCCAGTATTCGGTTCAGAAGGAATAATGGGATACCGATCGAAGTCAAAGCCGAGCTTCACCGCATCGGAGTCGGTTACATCAATATGTCCCCACCGCACATTCGAGATGCCAAGCGGCGCCGGCCGATACGGAACCGTATAACTGGTGAAGGCTGTTTCTGAATAATTAGCGTGCGGGTCTTTGGCTCTGGCTCCAAAAAGATATCTGTCTCCGGGCTCGACAATTGAAAGGCCCAGTTGCGGCTGCCAATTACCTTCATCAAGCGCAGTGCCGGTGGAATAATTGTATTCATACGTAATGGCGCTGTCATAATCATCAGGGTCGCTCATACCATCCCACGACAATCCAATATCATAGTTATCGCTGATTCCTGCGGCAAGATTTTGCGGAGGCGTAGGTGATTGGTTTGGCGGCATGTTGTTTGTGAAATAATGCTTTTGCGTATCCTTCGCCACGAACGCAAAATTATGAGTGCCGCCGCCGGCATGATACAGCGCGTAGTAAGCAGCGGTAACATAATCATCTTCGGTAAAATCTCTTCCTTCCGGATGGCGCGCCGCAATTCTCATGCGGTCATCTTCCATCATGCCGTACGAGATCGCAAAAAGACCAACCCACATGCCGCTATCAGACGTGCAGCGCTCGGGAGTGTCGGCAAGTATGAGCGAGTGTCTACTTTCTGTTCCGCCGCTGCAACGGGGATAGGAAAGCGGGAGCAAATTTGAAATATCAGAAGGCTCCCAATTGCCTGGGGTAGAAAGACCCGATTCAGGAGTCGGATCGCTATTAAGGTAGAACAAAACCATAGTCCAGCTGCCGCTCCGGCCAAAATGATTCGGTATAAACGGATATCGGCTTAACTGAAGATCGATTACCGGGCCCTCATGATCAACGCCGCTGTAATTGTAAAACAATACGTCATCTAACAGCTTCGGCGTGATGGAGTATTGATGCGGCTCAGAACTGAAACCTTCTTGGTCAACCGCTTCAATCAAAAAATTATACTCGCGGCCAAGCTCATCAATGCCCATGCCATATGAAGTTTCGGTAGTAGTTGCCACGAGGACTGGCGGACTATTGACTGAATAAAGACGGTAGGTAAGCGGACCGCCTGTGGTGAACGTAGTCGAACCACTGCCACCTTGAACATCTCCCCAATCAAAAAGCAGCACGAGGCTGCTGGAATCAAAGGTGACATTAAAATCATTCACGGCAGCAGGCGCGTCGCGCGGCTCCGGCAAGCTGGATGTATTCTGAGGGGTTGGCGCTGACCGGCTTATAAAGTCGTTTGCGTTATTATCGGTATCGCAGCCGTTGCCCTTGTATTCATTTTCGTTCTGCGGAGAAACGCACATGTCGTTCCACGCCTTTCGTTCGATGCTCTCGCCTACTGCCGGAAGTGCAGCCGGAGCGGTTTCTTTCGGATGCAATCCATCGCCGCTACCATAACCAACCATATCCACAATTGTTGAGTCTTGCGATGATGTAAGGACTCCGGTACCGCTCACCAAAAAAACAGTGGCGCCGGTATTATTCAGCGAGCCGGAGAGCCATGCCATGTCTGCAGTAATCGGTCCGCTGTATTGATCAATGCCGACGAGTAAAAATCCTAGCGCTGGAATATTATCCCCTGCTTCGAAATTCTTCTTCTTGATACTCGAAAAATCGGCGGCAGCGCCGGAAAGCGTCTGCAATGACCAAGCGGAAATATCGACTGCCGCATCTGTTGGATTGTACAGCTCGACAAAATCTCCGTTCGCGCCAGTGCGATCAACATAGATTTCGCTGATAACGATGTGGCTGACGTTTGATGAAGGATTTTGCTGCGGCGCTGGCGGGGGTGGCGGAGGTGGGGGTGGCGGAACTTCAGTCGGAGGTGGCGGCGGAGACGACCCGCTCGGCGGAGGCGGAGGAGACGGTGGATTGTTTGTCAAAGCCGATTGAGACCCGTTTGAACCTCCACTATTGGGCGGCATGCTATTGACCGCTCTCGGGGTCCCGAGTATATTGCTGTCATTTTCTTCGTCGTAGTATGTCTGCCAGAGAAGACTGTTTCTCGTCCTCTCCATTGTCCTGCGCTCTTTCACGTCTCCGGCAGGCCAATTGGACGCCGCAAACACTTCATCAACCAAATTACAATCGGCGTCAAAAAGCCGAAGGGCTTCGTTGGTATTAGAAAGAGCACCGCTATAAATCTGATCAGCAGAAATCTTAGGCACTGTGTCGTCATCAGTGCGTTCAAGCAGGTAAAACGCTTGCGTCGGAGTAAGCAGAACGGGGGCCTCGATAAAAATCTTGATCTGCTCACCTTGATCAATAAGCTGCCAGCCGCTAATATCTATTGGTTCGCCGGCTCTTAAAGAAAGCTCGATCCATTCGTCAGTTGCGGCTGTCAACGTTCCCATCCATGCGACTTCATTGACGATAATCTTCGGATTTGGAGGCGGCGTCTGCCGGGTGTTAAACCCGCAAAGCTGAATCGGATCGGCAGGGGCGTCCCCCGCATATTCTTCATCGGTTGTTTGATCGGCTACGCCGGTTGTTTGATCGACTGCGCCGGAAACAGGAGGACCGCGGTCAGCCAATCCACTCTCGTCAAGATCATCGAGCGGAATTTGATCGATCAGCGTAAAACCGCCGCTGGTATCACCGATCCGATCAGAAGACACATCAACAACTGCATCGCTGCCAGTATTCTTGTTAGCGCTATCAGCGATATTTTCCTCATTGGTATTCTGGGAAATTACTTGTACGCTTGCGGCAACTTCATCAGCGTCCACCTGCACAGATTCCAATGAGGCATTTCCGACATCAACGCTCGGAGACAAAACTTGTTCAGCTTTTTGCTCAGCGTCTTCAAAAATACCGCTGAAAAAATCGCCCACCGCCCCTACTGCGGCCGCAACCGCATTGCCTATTGTATCTACCGCAACTGCGATTGCCGATGGTTTTTGTTTTCTCGAGAAATTAGGATCGTTTTTGAGACGCTCAACTTCCTGAAAGAAAAGATTGATAACGCCGGAGCCGTATTGGACAGACTTGACCGAGAGGCGGGACCAGTAAGCCAACAACACCTCTGGATCATCAAAAATTATTTCACTTCGTGATTTTAATAGTACGCTTGATGTATCCGGTTGCTTGAATAATATAATATAGCCGTCTTCATCCTGACCAAGGGCAAGAATAAATAGCCTCTCTTTTCTATAATCGACTGGTGTTGGTTTTTCGTATCCGCTTTGAATTCCAATCGTGTCATCGCTATAGAAGTTGTTATTCGAATATTTCGCAACCTCCTCAAAGTAAGTATCTAAAACATCAACGGTCACCGGTTTTCTATCCTTCAGCAAGATTCTTAAATCAATATTGCTAGCGTTAAATTGTTCTGCCCAATCCTCATACGGACTTCCTCCTTCAAGCGGCGGGTGAGGATCGTTTCTCGTATGATCCGGCACTGACGCATCCTCAATAAGATGGAGTACGTGGCCGAGCGAAAACATGGCCATTTCTTTATCTCCGTTAAGCCAATATCTGATTGCTTCGTTCCAGCTGAAGTTCGAAGCAGGGAGATATTTCTGAATTTTCCATTGCTGAACCGCAGAAAGAATTGAGGCAAAAAATGGTTCGTATTTTATCCTTGTTTGCTCTTCATCGCTCTGGGCCCAATTTTTAGAAGCAAGGCCGTTGCCATAGACGTTGCTTTCAAGACCGCGACTGTACACTGGATCGTAAAAATGATTGTACCAGCGCGGCGGGTCGTCTTCGCGCCGACTGCCGTCAATGAGATAATCGTTTAAGTTTTCGGATATTGGATTTCCGGGAAAATGTTTGTTGTAAAACCCAATAATTTCTTTCGTTAATCCCGCATGCGTTTCAATTCCATAAGCAAACGCAGTGCCCGGCATTGCGGCTGCAAATAAAAAAATAACTGCGGTGGGTACAAAAAATTTTCTGTAAATAATAGTCATGAAATCTCTAATCTCAAACCCACTACCCCTAACCACTAAATAGTCATAGACTTTCTATCTTCCAAACTTGAGAAAAAGTATTAAGCTCCATATTTATATAACCTTCTAGGTCGCCATTTTCTTTATATGTTGCAAACTTGTAGTCTTTTTTGTAAGCCTGACCACTCGTGTATGGCACGGCACGTGTAACAACACTAATAACCTCCTCTAGTCGCCCCTCGTTTTTTGCTTGTAATAAGGCAACTTCCCATTTCTTTCTGGTTAAATATTCATCAAGGTTCTTTTCGCTCGTTTCTAGCGCAAAATACTTACTCGCCAAATCAACATCTTCTCGGCGTAAGGCGTCAATAAACATTTTCAAAGTTTCCTCCGGGGTTTTGCCGCCATGCGTGTCAGCGGTCATGGCCTCGATATAACGTTGTTCCACGTCCCTGTACCGCTGGGACTGCTCGTCAGCACGTTGTTGATCACGATACTTCATATATCCCGAATACAACCCCACGAGGCCAAAACCGCCGACAAGAACGGCCAAAAAAACAGCCATAAACTTTACCATATGGCTCTTGTATTGTTTTTCGCGCGGAGGTTGCGAAATCTCTGTTGGTTCGGGGTTTTTATTTGCTCCGCCTTCCATAATGAAGAATGGTGATATTGTAGCTAAACCGAGATGAAATTTCTATAAAATTTTTCTAAGATTTTTCGATTGCGTTTATCTCAAAATCAAGGACAATCAACAATGCTCCCATTGTAATCGAGCAACAATTTTTTGTCAATGACCCCTCCCACGTTACCCCCACGTTTATACACTAAACTATGCTATAGCATAATTTAGTGCGTAAAATAAAACTCCACGACCCCACAGCCATAACCCTCTTATCTCTGGTAAATTTTCGTGGGGCGAAATCCCGCAGCAAAAGCCTTGCCATACTTAACCATTCATCCTTCCACATTCCGGCAGGAGTTTTTTAATGCGCGGGTAAAAAATTTATCCATGCGGTTGGTAAACCTGAATATTCCTGGCATATTTCTGCCAAATTTCTTTTCCAGAAATCACTCCTAAAATTATCCTAATCGTCCAAATTATCCGCATTATCCACAACCTACGCACCAAATTATGCTATAGCATAATTTGGTGTATACAAACAAATACAGAAAGAATACAAGAGAAGAATACAAGAAAGGAAGAATATACAAGAGAGGGTGAAATAAAAGTCTATTGTGACCACAGCTGTTCACGGCGTGGTATTTTATTTTATTTGTTTCTTAGCCGCGCTCATCCCCGCGGCAAGCCGCGGGGTATTCGCGCGGAGAAACAAATAATTTTAAGGAGCTGGGGCTTCCTACAGTTTAAAAAACACGGTAAGGACCTTATCGTATTCAAAGCGGTTGGCGGTGATATAAAGACAGTATTCTCTTACCTCAAAAACAGAGGAAACAAAATCAATTTCATCCCGACATTCATAAGGATATATCCAAACGCTTTTTTGCAGGCGATAAAATCCCAAGCGCTTCATATATTCATTCAGCGCGTTTCGGGCAGTCCGTTTATCGCTGGGAACGTCATAAATAACAATGCGCCATTTGTGATCCCAACTGGCGGATTTTTTCAATTTCATTTCTTCAAGGTTGTAACGGAGAACACGCTTTTCTCCCTTTGCAGTTAATACCACTGTTACCATGCCATCTGCTTCTTTCATCTCAATAAGTTCCCGAGAAATGATATAGCGGAAACCCCACATATACTTTTGTTCATCGCGCATTTTTTGATAATGCCTCTGCTCTAAAAATCCTTTCACAAGCTCGCGCACAAAAAAAGGCGAAGTGGCCGCGACAAGCCCTATCACCGTGCCGCCAGCCAACGCTTCGAGAATTTCCCTCACAACCTTCACGCCCTTCGCGCCTTTTCCGGTATTGGTATTTTTCCTGGGCTTGTGTCTCATGACAAAAAACTGTGGGTACTATACAGATTATTATACAGATACGGTTATTATAGCGAATGCACTAAATTATGCTATAGCATAATTTAGTGCATAGAATGTGGACAACTTTTGTGGATAACTTTTCAAGTCGGTTTTCAATCGATAGCCTCTCGTCGGTGCCCCTTCATCGATGACCCTCCGAGTGAATGGCTCTTCAAACACAGGACTTACGCAGTTGAAATCAGGGAATGACTCAAAATCTGGATTTTTGATTTGAATTGAAGGACACGATTTTCAAGCCCAGCTGCGTAAGTCCTGAAACAGAAAAACCCGCGAATGCGGGTTTTTCTGTTTTTCCGGTTCAGTTCCGACAAGAATCAGAACAACCGGGATCGATTCAGAACCAAAGTGCCTTATGGCTTGACCAGCGTTTCACCATCGAGCGGCAGACCCCAGCCGACAAAGTTGGCAGCCGAGAGATCAGCGCTTGCGGTGCCATCGCTAAACGACACGTCTGCAGCCGCATTCTTAAGCGACAGCTGGAAGGAGTTACCTATCGCGCTGAAGTTATTGAGTGCAGCCTTGACATAGTACGTCTTGGTCGTGCCTTTCGGAACCGTGGTGTTCACCGTAGAGAAGTCCACGAAACCGCCCGAGGCAGTCGCCGTAGCAACCTGGGTCGCTACCGTGGTGTTGGTAGAAGCATCATAGAGGTCGAAGTTGTAGGCAGTCGCCGCAGACGGAGCACCGGTGACGGTGAGCCGCAAGTTGTGGTTCGTGCCGTTAAAGACGACATCTTCTGCCGAGTGGGCAGTGACGCTAAACCTGAATACTTCCACAGTACCAGGAACCAGGGTTTCACCCGAGGTTACCGCAGCGCAGCCAGAACCTTCTGTCTCGCACAGCGCGAAGACCGGTCGGGTCTTTACAACCTTGAAGTTGTTCCCCTGATGGTCGGCTCCTACGCCGGCAGCCAGGGTTGCAAACGCACCGGAGGTTGCGCCTTTTGCGGAAACATTGGTCGTAGCTGTTGCTGCACCGCTCGTCACATTGAGGTTGCCCCTCAAGTCTGAGCCGTCGGCTGAGAACGTCGCGTTCGTATTGTCAGTAAGGTCTACCTTCAACACGAGGGTCTTGTTGCTGTTACGAGGAACAGTGAAGAGACCTGCGGTGGTGTTCTCAAACAAAGCGGTGTTGCTAGAGCCATTGGTAACCGCAGGCACGGTCGAGCCCACCTGGACTCCGTCGACATACAGCTTGATGTTCTTGGCATTACCGGGCAAGTCGTCGGTTCCATCTTCAAGAACCTGGACTCTGGTAACTTTAACATCTTCCGTATTGTCGGCAGAGAACTTCCAAGCAGCCAGCGTGACTCCCGTATCTCCGGAAACCAGCCAGCCTGCAGTAGGCATGGTCGGCGATACTTCGTTCGCCATGGTCAATACCGCGCCGGTTGAAACAGTCACTGCTTGACCGTTTACGGCAGCGGCTAATGACACGGAGCTGTTGGTCACAATGCCCGTCGCAGTAAGCGTGCTTACCCGTACGCGGTCAGTGTCGGTCCAGCGAGCGTTTGCATTGCTCAAAATGTTGGCATACAAATCTATCTGAATCGACTGGCCGGCGTTCACCCTCAAAGGAGTGGACAGGTTAAACACTTGCGTTGTGCCCGAAACAGTAGAGGGCGAATTGATGGTCTGGCCGTACTGCGTGCCTCCGCTCTTGAGAACGAGGGCATCCAACGGACCGCCAAGGCCATACGCCGCATTGGCGCTGTCGCCGTTATTTCGGTCGATAAGCGTGAGCGACGTAACATCAACTGCCTGCTCGGTTGGAGCTGTCAAAAGCCACGAACCGACAAGCTGATTCTGCGCATTCTCAACAACGGTCATATTTGCAATCGAGCTGTTGAGCGTGCCTGAAACAGTGCCGGCAGATACCGTTAATGAATTGCCATCAGCATTGGAGCCCGGGGCATCAAGGGTAGTACCTGCGCTCTGCCGTAAGGCATTTGCCGAGCCTGCTATCAAGCGAACCGTAAAGGTATCGCTGCCAGCCATTGCATCGGCTGCGCCAGAGGCAGACTGAACGTCTGCATAGACATCCAATTTCTTCGTGGTACCGGCCTTAATGACGAACGAGCTTCCTGCGCTGAACGCTTGGTTGGTGTCAACCGCAACGGTTGCCGCGGTCGTACCCACCTGCAATCCGTCAGCCAACAGCTTCACGTTTCTGATGTTGGTGAAGGAGTTGGCGCCGTCAACGATCTGGAGCGTAACGGTCGAAACTTTTATGTCTTCGCCGACCGCTTTCCAATCAAACGTCGCCAGTTTCACGCCAGTAGCGGTTAAAGCAATGTTCGATGACTGCGAATCAGACGACTTGGTGATCGTAAGGCTGCCGGAATTGATCGTCGTATCTCCGCCGCCCTGAATAAGCGTGTACACATCTGCTTGGTTAGCCTTAATGTTCACGCCATAGCCAAGGTCTTTGGCTACCACGTCAACTGCTTCCGCGAGTCTGAAGCGGAACGTTCTTCCAGACCCCTTCATGACATCCGCCCGAAGTGATACCTGTTTGGTTACTCCGGCGTTTATTGTAACCGGGGCGCCAGACAGATCAAAGACAAGCGTTTTGTCGCTGTTCATGAGGGCCGCTGAAGAACCAACCTGTACGCCATCGAGATGAAGCTTAAAGTTCTGAAGCGCGTCATAATCGGCTGTGCCGACCAAGGTGAACTTAAAGTAAGAAAGCTCCACTTTCTGGTCGGTTGCCTGCGCGCTAAATCTCCAGGCTTCATAGTTGGTCGTGCCGGCATCCACATTGGTTGCGCCGCTCGGATTCTGGTTGGTAAGCGTAATCTGGCCGAGGTCAGACGCCTGCGCGGTTCTAAACTCATTGCCATGGAATGAGGCAGCGAGATTAACCGTGGCATTGGCAGTGACATCTCCGGCGGCCATAAGGCCGAACTGGAATGTCTTGCCGGACGTAGCGCCGTTGGCCAAATCAACTTTCAAACTGACAGACTTTGATCCTCCCGCAGGAACGGTGAAAAGACCGTTCGCGTTGGAGAAGGTGAAGTACGCGCTCGTAACGGACGCGCTGTCAGAAAGCCGCGTCGCGCCATCATAGAGATAGGCGTTGGCGAAATCGCTGTCCGCGCTTACGCCGATCCGATGGAGTTTAAGCGAGGTGACTTTCGCATCAGACGCATCGCCATTCGTGAGTTTAAGCCGCAATACTTCTGCCAACACCTGCGCACCTTGCCCGCTGGTTAAATCAGCCACAAGGGTTGAGCCCGAAGGATTTCCCGAATCGAGCGCAACCGTTAATCCTGCAGCCGCAGCCGGAGGCGGTGTAACTGACGGAGGCGGTGTAACTTCTGGAGGCGGCGTTACGGAAGGAGGAGGCGTCGTTGACGGAGGCGGAGTCACCGACGGAGGCGGCGTTGCCACCGCTAACCGAGAGTTGACATGCGCCCGCGTTCCTGCGCCAAAGTAACCGGTTCCGCTCGAAAGGCCCAATGGAGCCAAAACCGCGTCAGCGTACTTGTCTTGGTAGCGCATGACAGCGGCCTTGGTCAAAGAACCAAAGTAGCCGGTCACCAATCCTTCCGGATACACGTCGGCGCCTTCATTCTTCAAGAATGTTTGCAGATTGCTCACTGCATCGCCTTTCGAACCAACGGTGAGGTCGCTGGTAAACGAAGGCAGAGAAGGAGCAGGACTGTCGCCCTGAAGAGTGGTAAGCTGCGACTGGAGCGTCTGAATTTGAGCCAGCAAGGCCGAAATTTGAGCCTGCAACTCATCAACAGATTGTCCGTGCGCAACCGGCACCAACATAGCAGCTCCGGAAAGCCATACCGCAGTTGTCAGCGAAAGAGTTACTGAAGTAATCTTATTGGACAACTTACTCATATATGTATTTATTTAATCCGATTATCGCTTCATGAATATCATTTAAGGTATTCAATCGGCTCAATCAGAATTGACCTTTATATTATCTCGTTTCTTCCCGTTTGAACGGGATAAGTTGGCCCATCCGTCCGTCGAGAGCCCCATCTCCTTTTGATATTTAAAGAAACGGGTCGACCTTAGCTCCTGGATAAGATTGGCAACTTACTGCGACAGACAACGACTGTATACAATCAAATCGTGCGAACAGGCAATGATTATCTGACGCAGCGAGGCGCCAATTAAACAAAAGAGCCCCTCCGAATGGTGAGGCCTCTTTTTCAATAAAATCGGACAAGGTGAACACGGAGCCTGCGCAGAAAAGACGTACGCTCATCTGCGAAAAACCCGGTCCAGCCGCCAACGGGGCAGTACCATCCGGTACGCCCCAGTCCGGAACCAAATGGTTCTAGGACACAAATAGACCTTAAGCCTCACCCTTAAGATCTAAGCCCATATTTGATAAATTATAGATGAGCTGCGGGCAGATCAGCAAAAATTTCTGTGGATAACTCATGCCCTTTACATTCCTGTTATACATATAACGAGCGCCCCGAAAAAAAGTTACAATCCCGCCTGCGGCAGGATTGTAAGCCCATTATTAATGCCAGGGGGGCCGAGGGCCAAGAGTCAAGAATCAAAGCTGCCAAGAACCTCCTCATATTTTTTATAACGCTCCTCCAAATCAGGCCGTAGTTCTCGCCCCCGCTTAAGCATTTGCTCCGCGAGAACTTTATCCCGCTGCTCCAAGGCAACATCAAGCAGGCCAAAGATAAACTCGAATCGCGAAGGCGCAGCACGATATCCCTCATCCATAATCTCTCGCGCAATCTGAAAATACTTCGGATCCTGAAACACGACTCCGGCCTCCAGATTGGCGATTCCAAACATATATAATGGTTTTACGCTTACCACCTGATTGTTCCGCTTGGCGTAATCCAACACCTCATTGGCAAAGCCAATCGTCAGCGGAGCCACTTCCGGTTTAAGCACCGCACGGTTCCTGATAAGCGCCGAGAACAGGTTTGCCATGCCGCCACCCACTTGCTCGATTGTCTCGTATTGGCCTATGGGAGAGTAAAATTTTAGCGCCTTGTCATAAACCGATATGCCCTTGAAGGGGTCGGTCGACGAAACCGCAAGTCCTTCCCGAATAAACAGGTTCTTCTTATAGGGAAGATATGCGGTGAGATACAGGAGCGTACCGGTGAACAATACGAGTAGCAGGCCCGCAACTGCGCTAAACGGCCGGATCACAAAGGCGGTCTCGGCGTCGCCAATCTGCGGTACAGTCAATTCGAATTTCTCCAAGAGATGTATCGCAAACGCGAAGAACGTGAACAACACCAAATAAATCGATAGCACGTCGAAAAGAAACAAATTCTGAATGAGATACGCGATCGGCAGGGTCAGAAAACCGACGTACAGAGCGTACGGTTTTTTCATCGGAGGAACTTCAACATCTTTTTTGCCCGCAACCACTTTAGATTTTTTCACGATGCCGTAGTAATATACTACGAACATTCCCACATACGCGGCCAGAAGCACAGCTCCTCCGTTGATCAAATAATCCAAAATCCAATTGTGGGACCTATCAAACCAGCTTTCTGACCCGTACCGCTTCGGATTGTAATATTTATCAAATACGTAGGGAAAATTCTCTGCCCCCCACCCAAAAATCGGTCTTTCTTTAAATCCTTGTATGGCAGAAGTCCACGTTAAATAGCGGCTTACGAGAGAGTCGGTCTTAAACGGTTTAAAAGCATCTTCGCTGGCAAAACGGTTGAGGCCCGGAACTTTCTCCCATACTGGCCACGACGCCCTTGTAAAGTAGAAGACGGCACCGAACAATATAAGCGCCGCCAATATGCTCCGATAAGGCCATGCGCTGCCCAAAAAATGCGAACCGGAGCCCTTGTGGTTTTCTTTTAAATTTCTTTTTCGATCTAAAAACGTCGGTAGCCGAGACCGAAACGACAAAATCAAAAATGCTATGAAAACGGCAACTGCCAAACCTATAATCGTTCCCCTGGTTTGAGCTTTCAAAAGAGCGTACAGGTTTAAAAGCGCGATGGAAAGCCAAACCAACTTTCCTGCCAGCGGTTTTGTCCCATAGATCACAAAAAGGGCAAATAATAAGTGGAACATCGCGTAGACGGAGAGATATGACGGATTTCCCAGGGGGCCAGGTGGGCGGCTATAATCGCCGATCACATACGGCGACCGGAGTTGCTGCGCTATGGCGTACAGCGCGATGAAAAGACTTACCAGCAGGCTGAACTTCAAAAGCTTCAACCAATCTTTTTTGGCGGGAAAATACGCCAGCAGCAGAAAAAAGAAAATATACAGATGCAGCAACTGGAACGCGCCATCGCCCCGCTCAAAGTTAGAGAGAAAACTGTTGTAAAAGTTCACGCCGGTAATCGAGGTAAGCAAAAAGGCGGCGACGAAGATACTCGCCGCTATAAACAGCGGCTGACGGAAAATCTTTTTCAAAGACTCGGAAACATCACGCGGCGCACTCAAAAAATAGAACATGAAAAACAGCAGGGCCAACTCGATGACTACACGGAAATACAGCACCTTTCCAGAAATAAAGGGGAAAAACATCGTCGTCGAAACCAACGCAGGGGTTATCAGCGCCGCATAGATGAAAAACTTGGAGATGTTATAACTCGAGAGAGCGAAGATGCGAGCGAAACTCATGTTTCAATTCCCTATGCTTGAGGCCGAAATACACCGTGGCCTTTAAAAAATCTATCTTCGAGCCGCAATCGAAGTGAGCTTGAGGAGAAACCTCCCAACCATAAAAAGAACCGCCGCGCCGAAGGTTCAAGCGCAACGCCTCGGTGAGGCCTAATTCCTTATTGCGCGAGGGGGGGTGCAACTCCCTCAAGTAATCAATAATCTGCGGAGTTAGGACGTATCTGCCGAACACCGCCAGATTCGACGGCGCATTCTTTGCGCTTGGCTTTTCAACGATATCAAAAATCTGATAGGTTGCCGCGCCGATCTTTTTGGCGCGCACGATGCCGTACTGATGCACCTTACTGCGCGGAACCTTTTTCAGCACGCATACCGGCGCATGATAGGCGCGATATACTTCGATAAGCTTTTTCGTCACCAGCTCGCGGCCGACAAAAATATCATCGCCAAACGCGACGACAACGGGTTCGTCGTGCAACAAATGCGCGGCGCTGACAATGGCGTCTCCGTTTCCGAGAGGAGCATGCTGCCGCACAAATGAAAAATGAGCAAGTTTTACAATGCGGCGAAGCTCGCGTACCGTTTCCGACTTGCCGCTCATTTCAAGGGCGGATTCCAACTCAAAATGACTGTCAAAATAATCCTCCAGGCATTTCTTATGCCTTGTGGTGACGAAGATAATGTTCTTGATGCCGGAACGCACTATCTCTTCCACGACATACTGGATCACCGGCGTATCCACAAGCGGCAACATTTCTTTCGGCTGCGTTTTTGTTGCGGGTAAAAATCGGGTGCCGAGCCCCGCGACCGGAACAATTGCTTTCATTACATGAAAGAATAATCTAAAAGAGGCGCCAAATCAAGCGTTCTGAAGAACTTAAATGCTCCATTTTGAAAACCACAGAATCGCCCCAAATGCCGTTACGAAAAGCGTAAGGCTTCTAAACAGAATATGCCGGGAAAGCGAATGATCCAAAAAGTGCCATAAGCAATTGCATGAAATAAAAAACAGCAGGCCGGCTATGGCCGAGAGGTTTAAAAAACCGATCGGTAGCAACGACAAAGCCCACAGCATCTGCGTAAACAAAAAGGCAAACATGAAAGAAAAAAGCGTTCTTCGTCGAAGCGTAAGATCGAATTGCGGATACAGAAGACGCCACGAATTCACAAATTCCATGAACAAAAGAAATACGACGAGCGCCGTAGTAAATCCATGTACTGCTCCAAAATCGGCCGGCTCAATCGCAAACAGTTGCGAAAAAAAGACGGCAAGAGAAATCCCCACGACCAGAAAATAAAAACGGTGACGCGCGGGAAAATCAATCCGCGCAAACTGCCATAAAACATACAGCGCGGTAAACGCTCCCGCAAACGCCACCCGCAACATATCATGATCCGCTTGGGAAAGAACCTTGAGCGAAAGAGCAACAACCAGAACAAAAGTAACCGGGAGAAACGGAGACGACAGAGGACTCACGAGAAAATACGCGCACGCAAATAAAAAAACAATCACCGCAATCGGGTGGAATTCAGTTAGGGCAACAATCACCAACAATACGAAAAAGAAGAAAGAACGAACAATCAAAAATTGGTAACAGGTCACATGCGACATGTGATTCTTTAATCACCGGCCACTTGTCACTGGTCACTTGTCGCTATTGCTCAATGTACACCATCTCGTTTTCCGATTTCACCGTCACCCTTGCTCCTTCTTTAATCTTCCGCCGCACCATCTGGTCTGCCAACGGATCAAGAATAACTTTTTGAATCAGCCGTTTCACCGGACGTGCGCCGAATTCCGGTTCATATCCATGCGCGATCAAATATTTTCTGGCCGAAGGGTCCACTTCGACTCTAATGCTCCTCGATGCAAGCCTCTCTTGGAGGCGCTCAATTTGAATATCGATAATTTTCTCCATATCTTTCGTGGTTAGCGGACGGAAGATGATAATCTCGTCGATGCGGTTAAGGAATTCAGGCTTAAAGGTGTCGCGCAGGGCCTCTTTAATCTTTTCTTTGAAATCCTCAAAAGAATCGACGATGTCTTTCTCGGGTTTTTCGTTCTCCGAAAAACCGAGCCGGGACATCTGCTGAATGAATTCGCTTCCTACGTTCGACGTCATGATGATGACCGAGTTTTTGAAATTGACGACCCTCCCCTTGCCGTCGGTAAGTCTGCCATTATCCAGCACTTGCAAAAGAATATTAAACGCCTCAGGGTGTGCCTTCTCAATCTCATCAAACAAGATCAAACTGTACGGACGGTGCCTGACCACCTCGGTAAGCTGCCCGCCTTCTTCAAATCCCACATAGCCGGGAGGAGAACCGATAAGACGGGCCACCGCGTGCCGTTCCATGTATTCGCTCATATCGATGCGCACGATGGCTTTCTCGTCGTTGAACATAAATTCCCCCAGCGCGCGCGCAAGCTCGGTTTTCCCCACGCCGGTCGGCCCCAAAAACATAAAGCTCGCGAGCGGCTTGTTTTCATCGGAAAGACCGGCGCGCGCTCTTCGCAGAGCATTCGCCACTGCGGAGATCGCCTCTTCTTGGCCGACCACGCGCTTTTCCAGCTCTTTTTCGGCGCGCGACAATTTTTCGGATTCCGATTCAAGCATCTTGGAAACCTGAATGCCGGTCCATCGCGAAACCACCGCGGCAATATCCTCTTCATCAACCGCCTCCCGAATAAACTGGTCCTCCTGTTTGTTACGGTTGAGATATTTATCTTCAAACGCCCCCAATTCCTTTTCCGCTTTCGGCAATTCTCCGTAGCGGATCTGGGCAACGCGTTCCAGATTCGAATCCCGCTCGGCAATTTCGGCTTCGCGCCGAAAATCTTCGACGCGCTTGCGCAAATTGTGGAGATCTTCCATAAACATTTTCTCCGCGTGCCATTTTGCCGAAAGCTCGTCGTTCTTTTTTTTCAATTTGTTCAATTCCCTGTCGATTGCCCGGAGGCGCGTCTTCGCTTCCTGAGAACTTTCTTTTTTGAGCGCCTCTTTTTCAATTTCCAACCGCAAAATATTTCGGCGGGCCACATCAATTTCCTGCGGCAAGCTTTCGGTAGAAAGGCGGAGCGCCGCACCCGCCTCATCAATGAGGTCGATTGCCTTGTCGGGCAAAAAACGGTCGGTGATATACCGGGCGGATAAATTCACCGCCGCGACTATAGCCGAATCGTTAATCCGCACACCGTGATGAATTTCATACTTTTCTTTGAGACCGCGCAAAATCGCCATACTGTCTTCAAGAGAGGGCTCGTCCACGACGACCGGCTGAAATCTCCGCTCGAGCGCAGGATCCTTTTCAATATGCCGCTGGTATTCCCGTATGGTGGTTGCGCCGATCGCGTGAAGTTCTCCGCGCGCAAGCGGCGGCTTGAGCAAATTGGAGGCGTCAACAGCTCCTTCGGCAGCGCCCGCGCCCACAATCATATGAATCTCATCTATGAACAATATAAGCCGGCCCGCGGCGCTTTTAATTTCTTTAACAAAGGCTTTTAGGCGATCTTCGAATTCGCCGCGGAATTTCGTGCCGGCAATCAAGGATCCCAAATCCAGCATTACGATTTCTTTGCCCTTGAGCGTTTCCGGCACGTCGCCGCTCACGATCCGCTGCGCGAGCCCTTCGACAATCGCGGTTTTACCGACGCCCGACTCGCCAATAAGCACCGGATTGTTTTTCGTCCTGCGGCTCAATACCTGCATCAGGCGGCGCAGTTCATTTTCCCTGCCGATCACCGGATCCAACTTTCCCTCTCGCGCCATCGCAGTCAGGTTAATTGCGTATTTCTCGAGCACCTGAAATTTGGACTCCGGCGCCTCATCGGTAATACGCACCGAGCCCCGCAGCTCTGCAAGCGACCGCAAAATGCCTTCGCGCCTGACGCCAAAACGATGCAGTATTTCGCTCGCCGCCGACGCGCCGCCCACGAGTCCCAACAAAAGATGCTCGCAGGAAACAAACTCATCTTTAATCATCGCCGCTTCTTTTGCGGCTCGATCAAGCACCTGCATCAACTCCTGAGAAAGGTACAGTTGTCCGACGGTGGAGCTGTTATAAATCTTCGGAAGCTTACTCACTTCAGCTTCCACCTCCTGCTGAAGCGCGCCGATATTGACGCCCGTCCGCAAAAGCGCGGGCCGCACCAACGACTCCTCCTGACCCAACAATGCATGCAAAAGGTGGATTGCCTTAAGATCTCCGTGGTTTTTCTCGGCGGCCAAGTCCTGCGCCCCCTGGAGCGCTTCCTGTGCTTTTATGGTAAATCGCTGAAACGGTTTCATTAATTTTTACTATATACAAAACGCGTGATGGTTGCAATATATCTGTTAAGGGAATTATAGCACGATTACAGCCATGTGTCAACTTGACCTTCTCTTGAAGCTGTGATAAACTATAGACAGTTTCGGGAAGGTGGCATGGGGTTGTTTTCCCGAGTAGTTTCGACTCAACTAAAGGAGGGGGTAACCAAGATGGTGACCAGAGATGAGTGGAAGAAGGTTCTCAGCGCTCTGACACCTGATGCGAAGCTCCGGCTCACGTTCCAGAAGGACACTGTCCAAGACGTGATGTACCTCGTCGGTATGGTGGGTAGAATCGTGAAGGTTGAGCGGATGACTCATGCCGTGCTTCTCGCGATCATGCAATCTCAGAGTTGGGGTTGCGACTCCAACCGAGTGGTCGTCGTCGAGCTTCTCCCTAAATTTTGGAAACAGCTCGAATGGTTCGGGGGGCGGCTTCTTCAGGCACTTGAGAAGATCGAGGTCGTGACACCGACACCAGCGCCTATTCGGTAACAAAAAGTGCGTGTGCGAGGGAACCTCTCCGCACACCCTATCTCATTTCTTCAAGCGGTTTTCCTTCGGGAGGTCGCCTTGTTTATTTTTTCCAAAAACCAACTGTTTCTGGACGCGGGTCAGGAATATAAATATACCCACTTTAACTCTCAAAATGGTTCTGGTTCAACTTCGCTCACCACAAGTAACACTGTTCACAGTGCCGAAGCGTATCCTCAGACGCGCAACCCGCAGCATCAAAAAAAGTCCCGAGCAAAGCCGGGACAGTTTTTTCCTCACACAACTAAAAACAAAGAGCGATATGTAAAAGAACAACAAGGCCATAAGGCGATCAAAGAGCAAAGAAGAGCTAAGGTCGGCGCCAAGTCAAACTTGGCAAAGGTCAATAATTATGAGTCTGCAGTCCAATGTAAAAATTTTATTCGATCATCCCATATGCTGCAATGCCTCAATTGTGGATAACTAGAGAAATCAAACACGCTAACTCCTCAAGCCGATAGCTTAACTAACAATGTTATAATAAACGTGATGAAGATCGCCTACACCGCCGGATCGTTACAAAAAGAACACAATGGCGTTGTCAGAGTAGTGTACGAGATCATCAAGGCGCTCAAAAAGCGCGGCGAAAGCGCCATCTTTTTTTCACAGCTGGTACCGCCAAAAAAGGAACAGCCGTTTCCGATGATACGCGTACCGTCAATCCGCTTCCCCGTCCGTCCCGAATATCCGATGTCCGTCCTCCCCAAATCCACGCTCTATCCCCATCTTGATGCGTTCGCGCCGGACATCATACACATTACCGCTCCGGATGCGCTCGGTTATGCCGCGGTCCTCTACGCAAAAGAACGCGGCATGCCCGCAGTCGCCACCTACCACACCAGCTTTACCGATTATCTCAAATACTACCACCTTGGGGCTACCGAGCCCTTTTTCTGGGCGCGCTACCGCAAACTTTACAACAATTGCGAGCGGGTTTTTGCTCCCTCAAAGGTCATGGTAAAAGAACTGAAATCTCACGGCATCCGCAACACGTTCTTCTGGCCGCATGGAGTTGATACGGCATTGTTCAACCCGTCATTTAAATCCCGGGCGTGGCGCACAGCGAACGGATTGGGGCAAAAAACCGTCCTCTTGTTTGTCGGTCGGCTGGTATGGGAAAAAAATCTGGACATCCTCGTTGAAGCATACCGCCGCCTGAAAGGCAAAAAGGGGGCCGCATTCGTTGTCGCCGGAGAAGGGCCGGCGAAAGAACAGCTCAAAAAGCGCATGCCGGATGCAAAATTTTTCGGCCAGCTTGACCGCAATGAACTTTCAACTGTTTACGCTTCTTCGGACATATTCGTCTTCCCATCAACAACCGAAACATTCGGCCTTGTGGTCCTTGAAGCAATGGCCTCAAGGCTTCCTGCGGTAGGGGCGGGCGCCGGCGGAGTAAAAGAGATAATTGAAGACGGCGTAACCGGATTTCTCGCGAAACCGAATGACGCGGAAGATTTCATTGCGAAAATTGGACGTCTTCTTGAACGCCCAAAGCTTACCGCGCAGATGGGCGCAAGCGCCCTAGCCTACGCACGCACGCAATCATGGAATCACGTAATGGAAACGCTGTTTGAAGAATACAAAAAGATCTTTTCAAAAAAGAAATAGCCGCGGCAGGCGGCTTTGGCGCATCAAGCTTCATTGCGGGCGGTCAAAATAACGTTGCCTGCGGAAGTATTTCCTCGCTCCAGTCGAAATTCACCTTCTGCGCCACGCCCCCATCGTTTCTTGACGGAATGAGCAAATAACCCTGCTTGAGAGCCAAATCATACAATTCTTTTGTAAGCTTTACGTCGTTAAGGCAGTAATCTTTCAGCTCTTCTAGTTTTCCCTGTTTATACAGCTCTATCGATTCGAGGCCGTGGCCCGTTTTCTTCATTCCCAAATTGGCTTCGGCGAGCACGCCAAGCCCGATACGCCTTCCCATTCCTCCTTCAATCTCTTCTAAGATGTCCAAGTGCTTAAGTTTGAAAATATCAAACGGCATATACTTCGCCAACACCGGGAAATCGAACCGCTGAAGCGCAAATCCCACGACAAGCCCCGCGCCGCGCAGCACCTCGGCCAAATCGTTCAGTTGGGTTTCGCCGAAACAAAAATACTCATCGCGATTGTACGAGTATGCGCCAACGAGCGACACCTCAAGCGCGCTGACATATTCCCTGCCGCCCACATCCGCAAACGAATTTTTAGTTTCAATGTCTAAAACAATTTTATCCATCTCCAGAATAATGTTTAGAAATTAAAGACTGAGAAATCCCTCACATTCGTTCGGGATGTAGGTTTACAAACAAAATTTTCTGCGCCTCCAGCTTGAAAATTTTGAGTAAGCCCTACACATGCCGGTCTGCCACCTTTGTTGCCGCGTAACTCTCCGGTTTTGTCTTTGCCTCGAAATTATTCGCGCGGATCATTGATACCAATTCCTGAATCATCGTCTTCGTTTCTCCGTTTTCTCCGACATCAACATGGATCTCAAAATCCAAGAAAGGAAACGACGCCTGCCGAAAATATCCAAAGAGGGTTTTTGCGATCTCCAGAGAATACATCACTTCCTGATACATCCGCTGGCGCAGCGAAGCCATGGGCTGATACGGAATGCGCCGCCAGAAATACCTGCCGCCGTTGCCTACGCGGTGAATCACAATCGCAGTTACAAAATCCGCCTTCCCGCGCTGTTTTTCCCCATTTTCATGCACCACGTCAGAATCGGTTCCAATAATCAGCTTATACCGCCTCTGGCGATCCGCTTCCATAAAACGTACAACCTCCTGTACCACTTGTTCAAGCGACATCTGAAATCCGTATGAGCTGTTGAAAAAGGTATTCATAAAAACGTCAGCGCAATCCCTAAGATTATTGTATGATACGTCCAAAGCCGCAATCTTGTCAATGTACCAAAAAAATAATGCCACGCTGGTTACGGCGCGGCCACAATAAACTTTTATTTTGTCTATCGGGAATCATTTTTTTAAACCAGTTTTTATTTTATCCCAAAACACCATTCTAAGTCCAAGAAATTCCAAACCAACAAAAATCAACCACGAGCCGGGCGTGAAAGGTGTTAAAAGAGCAACAAGTCCTACCAGTACCAAAACAACGCCGATGGGTTTCTTAATTTTTTGCATTTTCATTGCTTGTTTCTCGTCTTCGTAACAGTCTTTTTGTTATTTACAATATGGGCACCACCGTTGCCGCCGCGCCTAAACGGAGCGGTCAGGAATTCTTCTTGAATCAGGAGCTGAAGAAAAAACCCAGTCTTTGCGCACCCTTGCCCTCCCACCTTTTTCATTCGGGGTGCCGGGAATCAAACCCGGTCTTGGAGTTTATCCCGCACCGAGCTTCGCCCTGGTACGGGGCACCCGAACTACGCACCAAAAATTCTCTGTCGGGGTACCCGGATTCGAACCGGGGCTACTGACTCCCGAAGCCAGCGTACTACCACTATACTATACCCCGATAATTCTGGTGCGGGGCTGGTCTCCCGTACTACCGGTATACTACTATACTGCAGCCCGGTAATTCTCTAACGGGACGAACGCGCGTTTTTACTCGTCGGGCTGTTTATTCCGAAAATGAAAGGTTTTCCGATTGTCCGAAGATTTATCCGCCTTCGCAGAAGACCGTGGGCGTAAGCCCGCGGCTGAATGCGAGCCAATCTTCTGCTTCGGCGGATTTCGCTCCACCCTCAATTCGGAAAGGATACCGCGGGCGTGAGCCCGTGGAGCTTCATTTTACATAATGTTTTTTCTTTATTTCTTCTTCGGCTTCGGTTTCCAGCCCTTCTTTTGTTCCCAAGCCTTTCTCGGCAAGTTTCTTCAGATCATCATCGCTCATTGTTCCTAATTCTGCAACCCGTTTTGAGAGAATCGTTTTTGTATTGATGTTTGGATTTTCCAGCGCCTCGCCCAACAGCGCATTAAGAATGAGCCCGATTTTCGGCCCTGGCTCGATGTTTAAAATTTTCATCACGTCGTCGCCGCGGACTGCAAGCATTTTTACGGAAATCGGATCGCGGGAAACTTTTTCAACCATGAATTTCAAATGCCGCAAGCGGTACGGCTGCGCTTTGGGGACACCGGAACCGATCCTGTCCGCTTCGCGGAGTTGAAAAAGATCATCGATATTTTCCATACTGACGCGGCGAATGAGACGCCGAACGCCGGCAGGAGTTACCGTGCCGACGTCATAGACAAACATATGCTCGCGGATGAGAAGCGCGACGCGCTCGACGGTTTTTCTGGAAAATCGGAGGCGGTCAAACACTTCAAGCGCCATTCTTTCTCCGACGACTTGGTGGCCATAAAACGTGCAATCAGGCCCCTCGCCGCGCTTCGTCCGCGGTTTTCCGACATCATGCAAGAGAGATGCGAGCCGCACATCCAGAGAAAAATCGTTTAGAGCCGCATATGCAAGGGATTTCAGGTTATGTTCGAAAACCGTATACACATGGTGTTTGTTCTGTCCTACGCCGATGCCCTCGCGAAGTTCGGGAATGATGTGTTCTAACAGACGTAGTTCTTCAAGAAGCCAAATCCCTTCGGCTGCCTGTTCAGCCATGATAATGTGAACGAATTCGTCTCGTATCCGTTCTTTTGAAATCGCCGCGAGCCATGAAGCGTTTGCTTTAATCGCTCGGGCGGTTTCTTCTTCAGTTGAGAAACCAAGCGCTGTCGCGAAGCGCGGAGCGCGCAGGAGGCGCAGGGCGTCTTCGGAAAATCGATTCTCGGGATTACCCACTGTTCGAACAAGTTTTTTTTCAAGGTCTCCCTGACCACCAAAAGGATCGATGAGCTTGTAGCTTGTAGCTTGCTTGCCCCGAGCAGTTTCGAGAGGTAGCTGGTAGCTGGTTAATTTCATGGCAATAGCATTAATGGTGAAATCTCGTCGTTTGAGGTCTTCTTCAATCGAGTCGGTAAATTCGAGTTTATCCGGATGGCGCTTATCGCTGTATTTTTCTTCTTTGCGGTACGTAGTAATTTCGACAATGGCAAGGCGCGGATTTTCCGATCCGGTCTTTACGCCCACCGTGCCGAATGTATTTTCATACACGCTTTCCGAAAAGAGCTTCTGAATTTCTTCGGGTTTTGCGTTCGTGGTAATATCCCAATCTTTCGGTTCTTTACCGAGCAATAAATCCCGCACGCAGCCGCCGACAATATACGCTTCGAAGCCGGCATCATTGAGTGTATGCAATGCGGTCAAGACTTCTCCCGGAACAGAAAATTTCATCAAATTTATTGTATCAGATTCGTTGCTTTTTACGAATTTTGCGTTTAAGATTACAATAATTCGGGCGATTAGCTCAGTGGTAGAGCGCTTCGTTTACACCGAAGAGGCCGTAGGTTCAATCCCTACATCGCCCATCAAATCTTTGCTATCTATTTTTTGCTTATGCGTTTTCGGAATGAGAAGCGGGTTTCAACAAATTCTGCGGCCATCATCGATGTGACTGCTGCGATCATTGAAAGCAACGGCTATTTTCTTATTGCGAAGCGGAAAGGGGGAAAGCGCCTTGAACATAAGTGGGAATTTCCGGGAGGTAAAATAGAACCGGGAGAAACGCCGGAAGAATGTCTTGCCAGAGAATTAAAAGAAGAGTTTGGCGTTGTGACAGAGATAGGCGACTTTATTGCGGAAAGCGTTTTTAGTTACAACGATAGCAAGGTTAGACTGCTCGGATATCGTGCAAAATATATATCGGGAGAATTTCGCCTGGATTCCCATGATGAGATTAAATGGGTTCGTATGGACGAAATGGGCAATTTTGATTTTGCCGAAGCCGACCTCCCGTTGATAGAAAAAATGCGGAGTCTCTCAAAATGATAAGTCCCGTTAGAAACCGCGATCGCCTGTTGCGTCACGCGACGTCTCAGCACTATGAAAGTCGTTTGTATAACAAGTCAAGTCTTTTACGGATCGCCGATCGCGATCCCTCGGGACTGAGTCCCTTCGGTCTGAGACCTCAAGGTCGAAGACCTCGGGACGAATGTCTGTTTCTAACGGGATGAATCGTCATTCGTTTACGCTTGCCGCAATTGTCGCTCTCGGCGTACTGCTCCATGTGATCAACGTCGATTATCCGGATCGGCCTGTTTTTGACGAGGCGCATTTTGCCACGTACGCTGCCGATTACGCGTACCGCCGACCGCATCTCGACATCCATCCGCCCTTGGGAAAAACAATATACGCTGCGGCCATTTTGCTGTTTGACCAAAACCCGCCGGATGAAAGCAGGTTTGTCAAAATAGAAAAAGATTCCCGCTCCACCAACATCCTCTATGAAGTGCTGGATCGTCCATACGGCGGCTTTCCGTATATCGCTCTGCGGCTCACGAACGCGGTTTTCGGCATATTGCTGCCTGTCTTCGCTTATCTCTTCCTGCGGCAGATTGTTTCGGGAACCCTTATTCCCCTTCTGGCTGCGTTTTTTATCCTTGTTGAAAATTCCTTGCTCGTGGAAACGCGGCTCATTCTTTTAAACGGCATGTATCTTGCGTTTGGACTTGCCGCGCTTACCTGTTTTTTTCATCGGCAGCGCCGGAAGCCACTCCTGGGAGGAATACTCTGGGGATTTGCGTTGAACGTTAAGTTACTGGCGCTGGGATTCTCGGGGCCGGTGATCATCTCCCTTCTGGTTGATCGCGACATTCCTCTTGCAACCAGGATTCGCAATGCAGCCGCATTCTTCTTTGCGGGTATCGGCGTGTTTTTGATTTTGCTTGCCGCGCTCAATTCGTTCTTCGTTCCGGTTGACGAACGAATTTCCTACTATCAAACGCTCATCCCCTGGATATCCCGCAGCGCGCCCGAAGACGCTTTCCCCAATGCGCCGGCCATGTTTCGCACAGTTTTACCGCACGCAAAAGCAACTCTCGTCGAACTCAATACCATATTGAGCGGTTATACGGTCGGCGTCGACTCACATCCTGCGCAAAGCAACTGGTATTTGTGGCCGTTCATGGTAGGGCCGATTTTGTATTTCCCCGATGCGCTGCAGGATGCTCTGGCCGCCGTCATGAACGGTGCGGCCGGCATTATCGTACTGATGGGCAACCCCGTCGTATGGTTTGGCGGCACAGCGGCGGTTATATGGATATTCGTGGATATACTGCGCCGCGGTAAGCAAATTATTTTGGAAAAATACAGAATTCCCCTGTTGCTTCTAGGCGGCTATGCCCTTTCTCTTCTTCCATTTATGACGGTAGTGAAACGGGTTGCATTCCTTTATCATTATTTTCCGGGGCTCATCTTTTCAATACTGCTTACTTCCTTCTTGGTCGGTAAAAGCATCGAAGCTCAATCGCCGCGCCGCCGCTTTCAATTATTACTGTCCGTCATCGCGCTGGCAGTCGGCGGATTTATCCTGATCTCTCCTTATACATTCGGTTGGTAGTATTTTTATAGAAGCCGAGGGACTTGCGATGCCGATCAGATAGATGATACGGCGGGGGCTACGAGCTAATTTCAATATTCTTTCCCAGCACCTTTTTGCCCAAAAAAACCAGCAAGCCCTTTGGGTTGTGAATACCGTAATGATGAAACACGTCATAGAGGGCGCTTAAAAAATAGAACCCGACGAAACCGCCCGCAAACCAGAAACTAATATCGATCGCGGCATCGATAAAATAGCCGTAATTAATATGGTTTCCTCGATAGTTCTGTATGAAATCATAGAGTTCTTTGATGATGCCCACGCTAAAACCGGCTGTAGCGCGGGAAAAGATCAAGCCCGAGATCGCGCCAAGAAGAAAATGGGTCCCCTGCTGCGCATTGTTCGCGCTCGCGACAAAACGGTTGATATCGTTTTCAACCGTATCCACGTCGACTCCGAACTGCGAGAGGCCAAGCGCATCAAGCTCAATTCTTTCGGGCCTATTGGCGGTAAAATTAAAAATTCCCAGCGAAACAAAAAATTGCGAATAGAGGCCGGCAACAACTCCCAAAAGCATCGCAAATGCTATCAATAACTTTGTACGATAATGCTTTGATCGCATATATACATATATGTAGAAGAGTTTCTATGGACGCCGTTCTTTAGAGAAAAATTCCTTTACTTTCTCGATAACTTCAGCGACGGTATGCTGTGACTTCAAGATATAATCATCCACGCCAACCTCTAGGGCCCTCTTTATTCCCTCGTCTTTTCCGCTCATCGAAATGATAATTACCGGGGGGCGGCTCGTTTGGTTACTATCCGGAGACGCCTTTAACGCGTCCAAAAATTCAAAACCGTCCATTTTTGGCATAACGATGTCAAGCAATATAAGATCGGGCCGCCATGACCTTACGAGCCCCAGGCCTTCTTCGCCATCAAACGCTTGCGCCACTTCAAAACCGGCCCTCTCAAGTCCGTCACGCAGAACAGCTGATAACACTTCGTCGTCTTCGATTAGTGCTATTTTAAGCTTATTCATATAAGGTATAAAGCCGTGCTCCGCCTAGTTTCTTTATATCTCCGGGCCTTCCCGTTTGGCGAACTGTAACTCTCCGGCACGCGGTTCCGATCGCAGAGGAAGTTCAACAAAGAAGGTTGTACCATCGTGTTCCCCGCTTTTAAACCAGACTTTTCCGTCCAGAAGCTTGACGACTTGGGCGACAAGATAAAGGCCGAGGCCCGTACCGCTCGCTTTCATCCGAGCGGCGTTACTTGCTCTCCCGAATTTTTTAAAAATTTTTTCTTGCTCTTCTCGTGGAATTCCGATGCCCGTATCGGCAACGGTAACGAGAAACGTATGGTCGCGCTTTTCTAACGATAGTTCGACCCTCCCATTTTCCGGCGTATATTCCAAAGCATTCGATACCAGCGACTGAACTACATTCTGAAGCGCAATACGATCGGTAACAACGGGGAGCGCTTCAGGATGTTTTGTAAATCCGAGCGATACGTTCTTTTTCGCGGCAATCACGCCGTACTCGTTAACGTATTCCCTAATAAATTCTATTGCGTCAAAAGGAGTCGGAATAACAGCCATTCTCCCCGTTTCGATACGGGAAACGTCAAGCATGGCCTCAACGAGGTTAGAAAGATTCTTTGTGGTACGCTCGATGCGATCAAGGTATGTCCTGCTTTCCTGTTCGCTGACCCCCTTTACGTCCAATAAATATTCTACGGCCCATTTGATGCCGGTAATCGGCGTCCGTAGCTGATGAGAGGCGAGGGAAACAAATTCGCTTTTCGCGCGGTCAAGTTCTTTTTCTTGAGTTATATCCCGAATGAGCGCGATTGCCCCAATCGTTTTTCCTCCAAGAATAACCGGCGAAACGGTAATCGAGGAAGGAAACCTTGTGCCGTCTTTCCGAATACAAAAAATGTCGGGGTCGCTCGTCGCAGCGCCGGCGGTTAAAGCGCGTTGTAGCGGATTATTATCTTTTGGCACTGCATCGTTTTTTTCATCCGCCAAACGTATACACTCAAAAACGCTTTTCCCCAATAAATCTTCTGACTTCCATCCGAACATGGTTTCTAGCGATTTACTTACCTTTATCACCGCGCCTTCCTTGTCTGTCGCAACCATCCCCTCTCCAATGCTTGAGAGAAGCGCCTCGTCCTTTGCCCTGTCATGGTCCAGCTCTTCCATTTTTTGCTTAAGCTCGTGGGTTTTCTCTTCCACCTTTTTTTCCAGGCCCGAGTACGATTCTTTTAATGCAGCCGCCATGCTATTAAACGCGCCGGAGAGTTCAGAAAATTCATTATTTCCCCGAATCATAATCCTATAGTCTAAGTTTCCCTTCGAAATAATCTTCGTTCCTTCTTCGAGACGGGATAGAAGCGTTACTATATATCTGTTGACAACGTTTGAACCGAACACTGTTGCCGTTAAAAGAATGACAATAACGACAAGAGGTAAAAATATCGTAGTCAGGCGGCTTGCCGCAGCTTCCTCCTGATTCATTTTATGCAGCTTCGTCGCAAAAGACGCGAGGCTCTCCGAATCAATAAGTAATTGGTTTGTAAAATCGGGCAAAGACTCGATGCCTAATTGTTCTTCCGGCTCATGCTCAATTTTCCGTACAAAATTACCGGCGATTTTGATAAAGTCATTTTCCATCTTCCTACGGGTTTTACGTATTTCTTCTAGGGCGATCGTTTCTTCGGAGTTGTCTACTTCGTAAGTTCTGAGCGTAGCGCCCAAAGACCCCAATGCAGTAAGTATTTGTCTCCCGGTATATTCTTGACGGGACGCCGCATAATCACGAATAAGTGCGTTAATCTCGAAAACCGCCCTTGATATTTCATTGGAAAGATTCGTCTTCCGGGAGGCGCGGTCAGACGCCTGCATGCTTAAACCAAACACCGCTCCTGTTACCAATATCGTAACCGCAATAAGGGCGCTGCTTAATTGTAATATTGTTTTAATTTTCATTTTCTCGCGATTCTCCATAATTATACTTCTTCCGACAAGATATCGTAAGAGGAGCAGAGAAGGCGTCATCGCGTATACGGTTTTTCCATGACTTAATACAGGGTCCTACAGCTCCGCTACATTCACGAAGAGGGTAAAAAAGCGGCCATTTATATGACCGCGTTCGCGTCCGCTATTTCAGCGGGCAGACGCGCTTGCGTCCGTCTGACTCGACTCTCTGTCTTCAATTTCAGCCAGCTTCTCAAAGGCGAATCTCAATTTATCAACTACGGGTTTGGCTGCGGACGAGCCCCTAACGAAAGTTACTCCATGCCCGCCGGTGGTGCTCCCATATATGAATTCGATCGCGTCTGTTTTTAGACTCAGTTTCAATTTTACTATTCCGCCGTCATCTTCGCGGATAGGAGATTCAAATTCGTGCACGGGATAGTGTGTAATCAGAAGCGCCGGGCGTATCCCGTTCACAAGGGTAAGTATTGCAGGTATGTCTTCTGAAAGGATCTTAAACGGACGGTCTTTCCAGCTTAATTTAATCCACGCGCCCGCTTCATTACGCACAATTGTTATGCGATCACTCCTTCTGTTTGCATATCGGAATATCTCCGATTCAAAATATTCTGCCTCGTCCACGCGAGTGAGTATTTCTTGCCAGCTGTTTCCGGCTTCCCTGCTTAGCTGAAAGCCCTTGCCGGCAATAGCGGTAATGCCTCGAAGTTGTCTCTCGGCGTCGTTTTCTTGTTGTAGGTGCTCGAGGGTTGCAAGCGCCTCGCCCGAAGCCCAGTTGGCGCACCGCGCGAGTCCGGCGCCGATGACGGCAAACACGGCAATGATTCCAAGATAGTTGCGCACCTTCATTGTCCTTCTCCTCTCTGGGTTAGACTTTCTGCATGTTCGGGTAGTTGACTGACGGCTTGCAGCTCTCCATTTAATTCGGCTTCCAGGAAAAGCTGGCGATCGGCGCTTTCTGCGCCGAGCCGATCAATTTTCTCATACTCGCTTCTTCCGGACACAAAATTAAGCGCTTGACTCTCTATGCTGACACACAACTCTCGCAATTCCTCTGCGGTTGATTCAAGCGCAACAACAATCGAACGAACGTCGAAGAAAACATCTTGAGCAAACTTTTCGGCGCCTTCGCAAATATTTTGGGCGATCATATAATGGTCATAATCCCCCATCAATGTCCTGAATCGATCTAACTCTGCATCACTACGCACAAACATCCGATGGGCTTCGCTTTCCAACTTACCGAGAAGTTTCTTGGCGGCTTTTAACTCCCTCAAGCTCTGGCGAAGCCGCGCTACCATTTGATGCACGTTTGGATCGTCGGTTTGACAAGCTCGGCGATGGAAATATCTTAACGAACGAACTACGGCATGGGCCCTCTCATGATATTCGGCTCTCCGTTTATATATTATCGACCCCTCGCCGAGAATTTTCTTCCGCTGTTCCTTCAATATGCCTTCATAATGTCCCACAACAATCTTGCTAAGACTTACAGAGCCCTCGCGCGCCGCGCACTGAATTTTCTTTATTGCCCTCTGTTCGCGGCGACGAAAATTTCGAATCTTGAAAATCCAAGCCAACAAACATAGCGTAGATACTCCCAGGCCGAAAGTGGCTGTTGCGCCGATAAATCCGCCCACTCCGAATATTGAAAGCGCGGCCAGAGGAAGACTCCATTTAAACAGAAAAAGATTAGGCTCCAACATCCCGTCTTTCTTATTTTTCCACTGAACATATACCCTGCGAATCAATTTAAGCGTGTCGCCATAACATGGATCAATCGTGTCGGCAATAAATCGCTCCACGAAAGCAACATTTTCGATGCTTCGCGAACTTATAACCACGACTCCCTGATCCTGTCCGTATTCGATGTTTTCAACGTGCATACTATCCTCCTGCCGGAAGAAACGGATAACGACTACGGCCATTATAGCTCTTCATGTCCCGGGGGTCAACACGTGTAGTAGGCGGGCCTACTCTGACGAACCCCTGGCAAACCTATTGGCTTTTTGTCCGCAGCTGTGATACAAATGAGAAAAAATGAAGGCATTCATCTTGGCGGGAGGGGAAGGAAGCCGATTGAGGCCGGTAACATATGAAATTCCCAAGCCTCTGCTGCCGGTTAAGAAAAAACCGATTATAAACTACCTCGTTGACCTATTCGCACGGCATGGCGTTTTGGAATTTGTAGTTTCCATCAGCGAAAAGCATCAAGAAGATTTTATGAAATGGAAAAAAGAGCATTACGCGGACGAACGCATTGATTTTTCCGTAGAACGCGAACCGCTCGGCACATTCGGTTCGCTTATGCTCGTGAAAGACCGTTTTGCCGATGAGCCGTTCTTCATGACAAACGGCGACGAGCTGAAAAAATTTGATTTAGACAAAATGAGGTCGGCCCACGCTGAAAGCGGCGCCACGGCCACGGTCGGCTTAGTACGAGTAAACGATCCCCAACACTACGGGGTTGCAATATGCAACGGAAGTAAAATAGAAACGTTCATCGAAAAACCGAAACATCCTCCCACGTCATACATCAATGCCGGCATATATCTCTTTGAGCCGGGCGTATTCGCATACTACCCGCACCAAGAAATTAAATTTGCAATGGTGGAAAGAGATTTATTTCCGGCCCTTGCAAAAGAAGGCGCGCTCGGCGGCCACAAGTTTGAGGGCCAGTGGTATGACTGCGGAACATTCGAACGATGGGAAAAAGCAATACGGGAATGGACGTAAAAATTTCGTCGCCCACCTTGAATTGCTAACGGAATGTCATCGGCGCTCACGCGCCGATTTTGTTATACTGAGAATACCATGGCAATAACCAAGGAGATTCTCAATAAAGAACTGTACGCATTGGCGAAAGAGGCGGTATTTGAAACTCTCGAAACGGACCACGAGGGGCTCAAAGAAGAAGAGATTCGAAAACGAAAGGGTCTTTTCGGTCTCAATGTCCTTCCGGAAAAACAAAGACTTACAAGCGCCTCCATCTTCTTGAATCAATTCAAAAACCCGCTTATCCTCATTTTGCTGGGCGCCGGCTTCATTACTCTATTTTTGAATGAATTCGGGAATGCAGCCGCTATTTTTGCCGCTACCGCAGTCAATACGCTCTTAGGTTTTTACCAAGAAAACAAAGCAGAAGAGGCCCTGCGCAAGCTGAAAACATATTTGGTTGAACGAACGGTTGTCATCCGGCAAGGCAAAGAACAGGAAATCGACACCCAAGAACTCGTGCCCGGAGACATCTTAAGACTCCGGCAGGGCTCGCGCGTACCGGCAGACGCGCGGGTAATCTTTGCCAACAACCTCTATGTCGACGAATCGATCTTGACGGGCGAATCGCTGCCCGAAGGAAAACGCGAACCGGCGGTCGCATACGGAACAACGCTCGCAGACAGGACTTCGATGATCTATTCGGGAAGTTTGGTTACTGAGGGGTTCTGCCAAGCCGCAGTTACTGCCACAGGCGCCCTGACCGAAATCGGAAAAATCGCTTCTGCGGTCGCCAAAAAAGAACGGGAAAAAACGCCGCTACAGCGCACAATTGAAAAATTCAGCAGGACTTTTGGAATATTCGTCTTTTCCGCCGCAACCCTGTTGTTCGTCTTCGGATTATTTTCCGGTTATTCGGCGCATGATATGTTTCTCGTCACGGTAGCAGTCGCGGTTTCCGCAGTCCCCGAGGGATTACCCGTGGCGCTGACCGTAGTGCTTGCGGTCGGCGTCCAGAGACTTGCGGGACGCCGCGGCATCATTCGTAGACTCTTGGCCGCGGAAACGCTCGGCAGCGCATCGGTCGTGTTAACCGATAAAACCGGCACCCTGACTGAAGCAAAAATGGACGTTACGGGAATTATTAATTACGGCGCATCGGATGACCTCATTTTAAAAATCGCCGTTGTCAATACGGATGTCATCATAGAAAATCCCCAAGACGACTTCACCAAATGGGAAATCGTCGGTACGCGTCCGCTGGAAACTTCATTGGTAATGGCCGCAGCCAAACTGGGGGTGTTCAAACCTAAAGCGCACGAAGAGCTGAAACCGGTTGACGTACAGCCATTTAACTCGCGCAGAAAATTCTCTGCCGCATTCATGACGCTTCGTCAAAAACCAATTGTCGGCCTAATGGGGGCCCCCGAGGTTTTGCTCTTCGGATCACGCTCGGTGATGGAGAACAACAAGGCAATCGCCCTCTCCAAAGAACAAAGAGAAGACATATCGGAAGAAATTGACCAATTAGCGCATTCCGGCAAACGGATTTTGGGCGTTGCAATCAAAGAGCTTGAATCGCTTGATGCGGGCCTCAAAAATACGGACAAACTCTCTCGTGACCTCATATTCTTGGGCCTGATTACGCTTAGCGATCCGGTTCGGGCCAGCGCGAAAGAATCCGTACGGAAAATGCAAGACGCCGGCGTGCGCGTGGTAATGATAACCGGCGACCACCGCGGCACTGCCGAATCCGTTGCCAAAGAACTCGGATTTGACCACGGCGGAGAGGTTATAGAAGGCGAGGAATTAGAGATGATGTCCCCGGAGGCGCTTGATGCAAAACTGGACACGACGTATCTATATGCACGCGCGTCTCCGGACGCAAAGCTAAAGGTTCTCAATGCGTATCAGGCGCGCGGCGAGGTAGTAGCTATGACCGGAGACGGCATCAATGATGCTCCAACGCTTAAAAAAGCGGATATCGGAATCGCGCTCGGTTCGGGAACCGACGTTGCGAAAGACGTTTCAGACCTGATATTGCTCGACGACAATTTTTCCACCATTGTAGCGGCCATCGAGGAAGGAAGAAAAATATTCGAAAACGTTCGCAAAAGCATCGCCTATCTTCTGGTGAGCAGCTTTACCGAATTGATCCTTGTGGCCGGCTCATTATTCGCCGGCATCCCGCTTGCGCTCGACGCACTCGCCATTCAAATCCTCTGGATCAATATATTCGCGGACAGCGTACCCGCTGTTTCTCTGGCGTTTGAAAAGGAAAGAGAGAATATCATGCGCCGGCCGCCGAGCGGCCGCGGCAGAAAACTGCTGGACAAAGAAATGAAAATCATCATTTTCATCGTGGGCCTCCTAACCGATTGCATGATTTTTCTCGGCGTGGCACTGCTTGCTCGCGCGGGGGTCCCAACCGATCTTCTCATGACCCTCATTTTTACGACCTTGGGCACCGTCTCGATCATGTATATCTTTCCCATACGGAGCCTCGGACAGAGTATTCTAAAAACGAACCCATTTTCCAACGCTTATTTGAACATCGGCGTTTTAATCGGTCTTCTCATGATGATTGCCGCCATCTACACTCCTTTCCTCAATGCTGTTCTACATATTATTCCATTGCCGCTCATGTACTGGCCCTTCATCATCTCGCTCGGCCTCATCGATATCGTGCTGATTGAAATCGTAAAATACGCGTTCGCAAAAGAGGAAAGAAGCTTTGGGCGTGTCTCTAGCCGCGCGCGACAACCAAACCGATAATCCTTCGCGCACCGGCCCGCTTGAGCGCCTTGGCGGCCTCGCTCATTGTTGCTCCGGACGTGCTCACGTCATCCACGATAATCATATTTCTCCCGGCAATTTCTGAAGCGTCCCGTGTTCTGAAGCACTCAATAACGTTTTTGCGCCGCATGTCCCAATCACGCATGGTGATTTGCGGCTTATTATTTCTTATTCTAACCAAATTGCCGCCAATAACCTTGAGCCGCAGGGCAGTAGCGACCGCTTCGGCAAGAAAAAGCGATTGATTAAATCCGCGCATGCGAAGCCTCTTTTCGTAGAGCGGCACCGGCGCTATAGAATAAATGGACAGATCGGGAATGCCGACCCCAACAAGATGCGCGCGCAACAGTTCAGAGAGCGGCAGAGCAAGTTCCTTGACGCCGTTGTATTTATAGCGACTGATTATTTCTCGTACGAGCGGAAACCGATACGGGGCAGCGGCGGCCAACACATAGAAACATTCCTTTTTACAGGCGCTATGGATGCCAAACCCTCCTTTTTTTCCGAATAAAAACCGCCGCCCGCATACGGAACATATCGCGCCCGATTGAAGCGGAATAGACGCAAAGCAGGCACGACAGAGAAAGCGCCAGTCATACTGTTCAACTTTTGTTATGCGGGCACAGCCGATACAACGGGGCGGAAAGAATAATTCCTCAAGATGCTGCGCGAAACTTTTGAATTGTTTACCGACTCTATTCGCTATGATATGATAATTTATGGGGTCGTCGGTGAACCATGAAAAACTCCCGACACACCAGAGCATACTATGCCATTACCGCTTTTACAATCTCTCCGGACATCAAAATTTGTCCGGCGTCTGCTTCCCACAAGCTATGTAGGGGTCGACATCGGCACCACAACCATCAAGATGGTGGAAATGCTGCGCGAAGGCAACCAATTCCGGCTGAGAAATTACGGTATGCTGGAGTCGTTCGGCCACTTATCCCGCATGAGCGGCGTCATACAGAGCGCCTCCATGAAACTGGTTGACACAGAAACCGTTGAGTTGCTCCGCGTGCTTCTCAAGCGCGTGAAACCCTCATCGAAAATTGCCATCGCGTCATTGCCGAATTTTTCCGGCTTCATGACGCTCCTCGAGCTTCCGGAGATGCACCCCGATGAGCTGACGCAAGCGATCGGCTTCCAGGCACGAGAGCATATCCCTCTTCCGCTTGAAGAGGCATTCATCGATTGGAGTTCCGTCGGAACCGTCAGTGACGGCAACCTTACGAAACAGCTCATACTCCTCATTGCCGTCCCCATGGACGCAGTACATAACTATCAAACGATTTTCAATGAAGTGGGCCTGAAGCTGATTGCGGTTGAATTGGACAGCGTAAGCCTTGTACGGGCGGCGATACAAAACGATCCAACCCCAACGGTTATTGCGGATATCGGCTCTCAAACAACCACCGTCATAGTCGCCGACCAGGGATTCCTTCGCCTGACATTCAATTCGGAAACCGCCGGAAGCGACCTGACGACTTCCATCTCAAACAGCCTTACCCTCGGCCCCAGAAGATCAGAGGAAATGAAAAAGACAAGGGGACTGGTAAACCGCTCCGGCGAGGAAGAACTATCAACTTTAATGCTGCCTCTCATCGATGTTATAATCAATGAGGTGAGAAGAGGGATTGAAACATACGAGGAAAAATATAAAACCAAGGTCGAGCGCGTGATGCTGGCGGGCGGCACCGCAAACCTGCCCAACATCGAAGAGTATTTCTCTTCGCAGCTGCGCCTCCCTGTTGTAAAGATAAACCCCTTTGGTCATATGTCCTATCCCACAGAGCTCGCACCCATTACTAAAGAATTGGGACCCCTCCTCTCCGTATCAATCGGACTTGCAATGAAAGATAATCTCTAGAACCCTAGTATCCTGCACTTAACAACCAACGCGTAAAAGCCGGAGGTTTAGAAGTTGGGCGTTGAAGGTCAAGGGCTAAAAACCAAAAGAATGAACGGGAGACAAGACATCTCATCAGCATTCGGTATTACCAGAACCCAAGTGGGATATTCCTGGAGGCCTATGTATATTGGCGCAGTTGCCCTTGGCCTTGTCATTATAAGTTATACGGGGTTGAAATTTGGATATATGCCGTATTTGGAGCGCAGCATTGAAGCGTTGGATACAGAGTTAAAATCCCTTGAGGGGCAGGTCACGCTCGACGAGCAAGAAGAATTTCTGATTTTCTACTCCCAGCTTCTCAATCTCGAAAAACTCCTTAAAAATCACATACGGCCCTCCGGCATTCTGGAAATCATCGAGGCCAGTACCCTGCCGCAGGTATATTATCGCAGTCTGGACTTTACGTTGGAAGACCGCGCGATAAAACTTGAAGGAGTTGCGCTCGATTACAATACCGTGGCGCAACAGCTTGTGCTCTTTAACAGAACAAACGAAATAGCAGGGGCGCTGTTGCGCGACGCCAATCGAGAAAAGGAATTCGTTGTCTTCAATATGGATCTTACGCTTAAACCCGAAGCGATAATATATCAATAGTAAGCAACCCTCGTGAAGACTACCCGCGTGACAACTATTTTAGCATCGTTTGTGCTCATGATAGCAGCGCTGACGCTTTTTCTGTTGATGGTTAAGCCGCTCTACGGGGACATGCTCATGCTGCGCGGCAAATTTGGATTAAAGATTTCCGAAAGAAACGACAAACAAAACGTGCTTAAGCAAATCCGCGACCTGCTGAACAAATATGAAGGGTTTACCCCGCTTCAGGAAAAAATAGCACTTGCCCTTCCGCTTGAAGCCGATGTGCCGACTGTCGCGGCCCTCCTCTCTGTTGTTTCGGAGCGGAATAATGTCGCGCTTGAATCCATCTCGTTTGAGCCGCCGACGGTCGGCCAGCCTCCAAAACCGGATATCACCTACGGTTATGCCGCGATGCGGGTTTCCCTCGAACTCGCCGGCTTGTATGAAAATCTCCGCGCGCTTATCGAGGACATTGCGAGCAATATAAGGCTCATGGATGTCCACGATGTTAAAATTGAAGGCGGCAGCGACAACGCCCGAGGCCGCACCAACAACCAAACTATCCTGCGCGCGAACATCGAACTCGATGTATATTATCAGGCGAAAGAATTGCCCGCAACAAGAACAAGGGCTTCGAAGCAGATTCAGGCCAACCGACCTGCGGTAGAGTTCCAATAGGCCTGGAATCTGGAATCTAGTCCGCCAGCTGGCGGACCAAATTCCAGATTCTAAATTCTAGATTCTAATAACTTATGGCTATTATCGTAAAAGAAAAAAGGAAGCTGAATTGGTTTGCGCTAAGCTTGACGGTGATCGCCCTCGTCTTCGCGGGCGCGTCGACGTATTTTCTTTTCTTCAAAACGCCGCCGCTCGTAGAGATTCTCCAGCCGACCGCAGACATACGCAGAAGAGAAATATCGACAATCAGGCTTGAACCGGATAAAGTGCTCAACAACCCTTTGTTTCAAAAATTAACCCGTGTGCCGCTTTTTCTCGAGCCAAAAGAAATAGGCAGGGCCAATCCATTCATTCCTTTTCCAACAAGCACCTTTTCAGGAATTTCCCTGCCAGAGGAGGAGCCTATCCCTTCCCAACCGGCTCCGGCGCTCACTCCTCCGCCTCCTGTTTCTCCGGCAACCTCCTCTCCGCCAACGCCGTAGACTAAAGACCTCTTGCATAATAATCTTTCTGCTACAATTTTGATATTTGGGCTGTCCTTCGACTAACTCAGGATGGTTCATCGAAGGATGGTGAGTCTGTCGAACCACAAACCGCTCATCGCTCCTCAAAATAGCTATTGCTATTCTTCGTCGCGCTTCGCGGTTTTCACCTTAAAATCTCAAAATTTCGCTACGAAATTTATTATGTAAAAGGCCTTAACATCCGAGCGTTTAGAATCTAGAATCTGGGGTCTGGAATCTGGGGCCCGGAAACCAAAAGATGGATGATCGTATACTTTCGGAATTACTGGTAAAAAAAGATATTCTCACTCAGCAAAAAACCGATCGGCTTATCCACGAAGCGCAGTTGGCTGGCAAAAACCTTGAAACGTATCTCTATGACGGCCATTCCGTAGATGACGTAATACTCGCCCAGTTAAAAAGCGAGTATCTTAAAATACCCTTCAAGCGCGTACCGCCAGAACAGGTAAAAGATGAATTCCTAAAACTGGTTCCTCCGGAGGTTGCCACCAATTATCGTTTCGTTCCGATCGATCGGACGCCGGACACGCTCATTGTAGGCATGCTCAACCCGGACGACCGCAAGGCGCAAGACGCACTGCGCTTTATTGCGCAGAAGAATAACATGAACGTCGGGGTATATATCCTGGCATTCTCCGATTTTGAAATACTGCTGCGAAAATATTCGCCCTTCCGCACCGAGGTAGAAGAGGCGCTGCGTACCATCGAAGAACAGGCAAAGGGCTCCAAAGCGTATACCGCGCCGTATCGCACCGTGGAACTCGAGAAAAAGACCGTCGCAGAAGAAGCCGGACCCATTATCCGCCTGGTCGCCTCAATCTTCAAAAATGCCGTTGAGGAAAACGCTTCGGATATCCACGTCGAACCGCAGCGCAACCGCCTACGAGTGCGCTTCCGCCTGGACGGAGAACTACAAGAGGTGCTCTCGCTGCCGATCCCCCTTCACCAGCCCATTATCAGCCGAATTAAAATACTTGCCGACTTAAAAATCGATGAAAACCGAAGACCGCAAGACGGCCGATTCCGCACCAGCGTTTTCAACAAAGACATTGATTTCCGCGTTTCGACATTTCCCACTACGGTCGGTGAAAAAGCGGTTTTACGCGTACTCGATCCTGCCGCAGGACTCAAAAGCATCACGGATCTCGGTATGACCGGCAAAAATTTCGACATACTCAAACGAGGCATCGATGAACCGTACGGCATGATTCTCATCACCGGCCCGACCGGATCAGGTAAAACCACCACGCTCTATTCCATCCTTCAGGTACTCAACCAGGAAGACGTGAATGTCATTAGCCTTGAAGATCCTGTAGAATATACTATTGAGGGTCCCAATCAATCGCAGATTATGCCGGAGATCGGTTATACCTTTGCTTCAGGCCTCCGGCAGATTTTGCGCCAAGATCCTGATATAATAATGGTAGGGGAGGTTCGGGACAATGAAACCGCAGAGCTTGCAATCCACGCTTCTCTTACCGGACACCTCGTGCTCTCCACGCTCCATACCAACAATGCCGTCGGAGTCATCCCGCGGCTTGTGGATATGAACATACAGCCCTTTCTGATTTCTCCTGCACTCAACATGATGATCTCCCAGCGCCTGGTGGCAAAGCTCTGCCCGGACTGTAAAAAATCCCTTGGAGCTCCCTCTGACATCCAAGCTGTCATCAAAAAGGAGCTTTCCGAACTTCCTTCCGATCTGGCAAAAACAATCAGCTACCGCGCGCCGTATACCATTTACTCTGCAGACGGATGCGCGAAATGCAAACACAAAGGCACCAGCGGAAGATTGGCTTTGTTTGAAATTCTTACAATGACGCCGGAGCTCGGAGAAATCATCAGAACGGGACTATCCGAAAAACGAATTATCGAAGAGTCTGTCAGACAGGGCATGGTTACGCTCCGCCAAGACGGAATCCTCAAGGCGCTTGAGGGCATCACGTCGATGGAGGAAGTACTGCGGGAAACGGGGGACTAAAGCGACGGGCGACAAGAGACGAGGATCAAGAGATTGATGGGCCTCCGTGTTTCGTATCGCATATTGCAAACGCATGGGAGACTATGAAGAAAAACTAAAAGAATTGCTTATGATTACGGCGCGGCAGAACGCGTCTGATTTGCATATCTCCGTAGGGCGAAGGCCGACGCTAAGAATCGACGGAATTCTAGTGCCGCTCCAGAAAGAAGCAATTGTCACGCCCGAGATCGCCGAAGGACTTGCCTTTGCGCTCATCGGCGAAGAACAAAAACAGCAACTGCTGCGGTATAAGGAACTTGATTTTTCCTATACGCTTGAGGACAAGGCCCGTTTTAGAGTGAATACATTTTATCAGCGCGGCTACCTCTCGGTGGCGCTCCGTCTTATTCCCATGCGCATCCGCACCATCGAAGACCTTCGTCTGCCGCCCATTCTCTATGATTTCACAAAGCTTTCCCAGGGCTTCATTTTGGTCGTCGGTCCTGCCGGACACGGGAAATCCACCACGCTCGCGGCCATGATAGATGAAATCAACCACAACCGCACCGAGCATATCATCACCATCGAGGACCCGATCGAATACGTCTTCATCCAAGATCGTTCTATCATCAGCCAGCGGGAGGTGAAGTCGGATACGCTTTCGTTCCACCGCGCCCTAAGGTCGGTGCTCCGCCAGGATCCGGACGTTATCATGATCGGAGAGATGCGCGACCCGGAAACGATGGCAACGTCCATGTCTGCCGCAGAAACCGGCCACCTCGTATTTTCCACGCTCCACACAAACTCTGCGGCGCAAACAATCGACCGCATTATCGACAGCTTCCCGCCGGAACAGCAGGGACAAATCACATCCCAGCTTTCAGCAACGCTTGTCGCCATTGTATCCGAACGGCTTATCCCGCGAATTGAAGGAGGCCGCGCACCATCCACCGAAATTATGCTTGCAAACTCCGCTATACGAAACCTCATCCGCGAACGAAAGGCGTATCAAATCGATCTGGTAATCGAAACCAGCGTGCAGGAAGGCATGGTCAGCCTCAATCGTTCGCTCGTCAATCTCGTGAAGAAAAAAGAAATCTCCCTTGAAAATGCGGAGTTGTATTCGCTCAATCCCTCGGAATTGAGATTATTGTTGGAGAGAACGTAAAAATAGACATTAGACATTAGGCGCTAGGCATTAGGAATTAGGAATTAAAGCCTAGATACCTAAAGCCTAAAGCCTAAAGCCTAAAGCCTTTTGAAGTTCCGTTACACCGCCAAAACCAAAACCGGAGAGCTTCAGACCGGCGTCGTGAATGCCGCAAATCAGGCCGCCGCGCTGAACATACTTTCCGGCCACGGCCTGTTCGTGTTGTCACTCGACAAGGTCGCGGAAGAAATCTCGCTGAAAAAAACTTTCGGCATATTCCGCAGGGTGAAACGGACTGACCTCATGATATTCACACGGCAGATTTCCACGCTCCTTGGAGCCAAAATCCCGCTCACCGATTCTTTAAAAACGCTCCACCGGCAAACGCTAAGTCCCATGCTGCGGGATGCCATTTATGAAATTTCCAATGACGTGGATACCGGCTTTTCCCTCTCCCAAAGCATGTCGAAGCATCCGGATATTTTCTCCGAATTTTACCTCAACATGGTGCGATCCGCAGAGGTAACCGGCAAAATGGAAGAGGTGATGAATTATTTGGCGGACTACCTGGAAAAAGAGGCGGGCGTTGCCACGCGGGTGAGAAACGCCATGGTCTATCCAATCTTCGTTATCGTGCTGTTTGGCGGCGTCGGCGCGTTTCTCGTAACCGTCATTCTTCCCCAGTTACGACCCATTTTCGAAGAAGCGGGGGTTGAACTTCCCCTGTTTACAAGAATGCTCATGGGGTCAGGGGATTTTTTGGCGAAATGGTGGTGGGCATTTATCGTTGGCATAGCCATTGCGGGAGTGCTGCTCATTGATTACTTGCGAACCAAGGAAGGAAGAGCGCTCATGGACGAACTCCGCGTTCGCGCCCCGGTTTTGGGAAAACTCTACCGCCAGCTGTACGTCGCCCGCTTTGCAGAATCCACAAGCGTGCTTATCCGCGGCGGGGTGCCCATTGCCCAGGCAATAGAAATTTCCGGAAAAACCATCGGCAATGTCCTGTATGAAGACGTCCTCATTGAGGCGGCGCAGGCAATCCGGAGAGGAGACCTTATTTCCACCGCTATCTCCCGCTACGAAAAATACTTTCCGCCGTTTACCTTCCAAATGGTGGCTGTCGGAGAGACCACCGGAAGACTTGAAGAGTTGCTGCGCAGGGTTGCCGAGTTTTACACAAGGGAGGTTGATGCTATGGTTTCGAATTTGGTAGAATTAATACAACCGCTGCTGATTGTATTTATCGGCGGCGCGGTAGGAATCCTATTCGGATCCATTATCCTACCGATATTCAAACTGGCGCAAGGATTTTAAGGACTTTCTACAAATTTTGGAGCCCATCAGGCGAACAAAATTTGTCTAGAAAACCTTAACCCAGCACTTATTTTACTAATCACGTCATTTCACAAATAGTGGGCTGAACAAAACACTCCCATACTATTCTTGATTGACGTTACTGGTAAAATAAGCGCTGGTAGAAAAAGGTCGAGATATATCATTTAGTAGATTGATACTATGCAGAAAAACAAAGGTTTTACATTGATTGAATTGCTCATCGTCATTTCGATTATCGGTCTTCTGTCTTCGGTGGTATTGGTGGGCTTGGGATCATTCAGGTCCAGGGGCCGGGATGCGCGCAGGGTAACTGACATTAGGGCTGTCCAGAACATGCTGGAGCTCTATTTCACTTCACAGAATACCTATCCTACCGGTGTAAGCGGCTGGACTGGCGCTGGTAGCCTCACGGAGGCGCTTACTGGAGCTAGCATAGGAGTTTCGAGCGTTCCGAATGATCCTCTTATCCCCGGCGCTGGCGTTGATTACCAATACGGCGTAGCTGCAAACGGACTAAATTATACGCTTGGCGCGACCTTGGAAGATGGGGCTAATCCGGTGTTGAACAACGATGTTGACGCCAATCCTTCTAACGGCCTAAATTGCACTGACCCGCTTTACTGCGTTGAATTCTAGAAAAGCATTGACAAACGAACCTAATAAGATTTTTATTAGGTTCGTTTGCGCGTCACGAGTGAACGTAATATTTTTTAGCCCCTCGATTCGATCGGGGATTAAAAAATCTTAATTTTCAAACTCCATATGATGGCAAATTCTGACGCATTACAACCTCAACTCGATCAAAGAGGATTTACCCTCATCGAAATGCTTATTGTCATTTCGATTATCGGCATGCTCGCATCGGTTGTTTTGGTTGGCTCCGGGAGCTTCAGGAGCCGCGGCAGGGACGCGCGCCGCCTTGCCGACCTCCATCAGGCCCGCACTGCCCTTGAGCTTTATTTCACGGGGAAGAGCGGTTATCCGAATGTAACCGGATGGAGCGCCATGGAAGGAGCAATTATAAACGCAAACATCGGAGTCTTTTCCCTCTCCAATGACCCGCTGAACGTACAAACGGGCGCCACATATGATTATGCTCCGGGCAACTGCGCCGGCTCCATCTGTTTAAACTATGTGATGACGGCGACGCTTGAAGATCCTACGAACCCTGCCCTCGACAACAGCCCGATAGGCACCATTTATGGCATCGATTGCGACACGCCGGTATATTGCGTGCAGTTCTGATTTTTGCGCCGAGCATTTGGCTTTTGGTATTTAGCATTTAGCGAACTGCCTAAATCCTAAATTCTAAATTCTAAATCCTAAATTCTGTTCCCGTTTTTTTATTACCCTTTTTTATTTATCCTGGGAACGGCTGTCGGAAGCTTCATCAACGTGCTGTCGATTCGGTATCGGGTCGGCGGTTTTGTTTTCAATAAAAGAAGCCTGCTCGGACGGTCGCATTGTCCATACTGTCGAAAAACGCTTGGGTGGTACGAACTTATCCCCCTGGTCAGCTACCTTATCCAAAAAGGAAGGTGCCGCGGCTGCAAAGGGCCATTGTCAGTCCAGTATCCTGTTGTTGAACTGATAAGTGGAGTCGTCTTCGCTGAAGTCCCATCGCGTCTGAAAGAAATCATAGGCGGGCTCGCGCCGACCCTGCTTGAAGGAAGCGCATTCTTTGAAATCTCCGTCCTATGCTGGCTTCTTTTCTCCACGATCTTGATTCTCATTGCCGTCATTGATTTTCGCGACCGCGTGGTGCCGGACGAGCTCAACGTGGCGATTATTCTGGTGGGGCTTATTTATGCCGCCGCCTTGAGCGCTGCACCGGATATCGGTTTCACAGGCGGCTCTACGATTGGAAAATTTGCTCTTCTGCTCGGTTTTCAAAAAAGCATCATCATCAACCGCCTGCTTGCCTCTTTTGCCGCAATCGCATTTTTCGGCATCATCATTGCGGGAAGCCGCGGCCGGGCCATGGGTATGGGAGATTTAAAATTGGGAGGGGCGGCCGGCATATTTTTGGGCTGGCCGGATATCGCTCTCTCTCTCGCGCTCGCATTTATTCTCGGTTCCCTGTTCTCTCTTCCACTCCTATTCACGCGGAAAAAAACCATGAAAGACACGGTTCCGTTCGCGCCGTTCATCGTTGCCGGCATGTTCACTTTATTTTTCTTCGGCGAAGAACTTGTAAGCGGCTACCTTAAACTCTTCGGGTATTTCAATTAAATTTCTCCTTTAGAATCTCTCCGCGCTTCAATTTTGACCGCCGATCCTCTATAATAGAAGGATGAACGCACGAGGATTCTCGCTTGTGGAAATGCTGGTGACGATCGGCATTGTGGCAATGCTTATGGCCATTACGCTGGGAGTTAACCGCACTGGCGAGCGCCAAATTGCGCTGTTTCGCGAAAAATCCCTGCTGGTGGCGAATTTTAATAGAGTGAAGGCGAAGTCGCTCCAGACATTTCTCCTGCCAAGCCGGCCATGCGGCTACGGCATCAACATCGATACGGCAAACAATAGATACGCGCTGTTTCGAGACGACCCTTCCGCTCCTCCGGATTGCGCCACCGCTGACCTGGCATACGGCGGGACGTCGGAAGATTTAGATGAGCACGGCTACCCGGAAGTATATGATCTTCCGACCGGCGTCAGCATTCAGGCGGCCGGAACAACGCTAGCTGACATCGTCTATATTCCTCCGCAACCGCAAATCATCATCAACGGCGATCCGCTCATTACGAACGCGGACGTCGTGCTGGAGACGCCCGACGGCTCTTCAATCACGATCCGCGTGAATAATGCCGGGCAGATAACGACTCTTTGATCGGAATCTGGTCCGCCGGTTGGCGGATAGAATTTAGAATTTGGAATTTCAAGAAAAGAACTTAAATTCTATGGTCTTACTGTAATGATTTTGAAGGAGAAAAAAATCTATCAACGGGCGCGCGATTTTTCAACGATCTGCATCAAAAACAAAGATGGAATCGCCATGATTGAATCAATGATCGCATTGGGCATTCTTGTCATTGGACTCGTAGGAACCATGGAGCTTATCAGCAGGTCGCTAAGCGCCAACCGCCTCATCGCCGATCAGTATATCGCAAGTTACCTGGCAGCCGAGGGAATCGAGGTCGTAAAGAATCTCATTGATGCGAACAAAATACAAGGCAACCCATGGGATCAAGGCATTACTACGGGAAATGCAGATAAAGCCCTTGATTTTGAAACAACGCTGTGTCCATCGCCCTGTCCCTCTCCTTGCAGCCCCAAACCCAAACGACTCTGTCCTTACGCTACGACCAACATCAACCTAGTATATACAACAAGCAGCGGCGTCTATGATTATATCTTTACAGGACCTCCGCCCGATCCTCGTTATAACAGATTTAAGCGGCGCGTTACCATAAACCAGCCGGCTTCGGACGAAATTCAGGTTATTTCCCGCGTAGACTGGACAACGCGTTCGGGCGCAACATTTTCTCTTGAGGTACATGACCATTTTTTTGATTGGAGACCGTAATATTTCTAGAATCTGGAATCTAGAAGCTGGAATCTGAATTATAGGAGTCAGATTTTCCAAATTCTAAATTCCAAATTCTAAATTCTAGAAACAGTGAAACAGAGGCTTATCGCGGGGTTTACGGTAGCCGAGACGTTGGTTGCCATGTCGCTTTTTATTGCCGTTGTTTCCATTGCGGTCGACGGGTTTATCCGGAATTTAAGAACGCAGCGCGCAACCGTCATTCTGATCAGCGCAAATTCGAACGCGTCTGCGGCGTTGGAACAAATGGCGCGGGAAATTCGGGTGGGTAGAAATTTTCCTGCGCCGGCCACCAAACCCGGCGTAACTTCAATCGCTTTCACCAACTCTGCCGGAGAAACGGTCGCCTATCAACTTGATGTCGCCAACCAGGCAATTGAACGGGGCGTTGATCCCGGAACCGGAATGGTTTTTTCTCCGATCACCGCAGAGGACGTGGGCGTACTGGATCTCCGGTTCATCCTGTTCGGCACAAATCCAACTGACGGCTACCCTCCCCGAATCACCATAACGCTGCGCATCACGCCGGTAGGTATTGTCGGGCTGAGCGTGCCTATTATCAATATGCAAACAACTGTCAGCGCCCGAGAATTAGACGGCTAACCTCATTCCTCGTACCGTTACAAGCTAATTTCTGTTATGCCCATCATTCAAAAGGTTCAATCGTAATATAGCATTTTAGTGGTTCGGCATAGTTGATTTAACTTGTAACGGTACTCGCTATACAATGTTTATCCAGATTCCAAATTCTCCTTCGACCTCGAGTCATTCGACCCTGAGGGCCTCAGACCCGATGGGCTCAGGACCGAGAGGCAGATTCCAGATTCACAGTAGCGGACAAGTAATGCTACTCACCGTCATGATTCTTTCAAGCGGCTTGCTAAGCGCTTCTATTGTCGCGGGAATGATTGTATTGCTACAGTTGCGCCAAACCATCGATGTTATGGAATCCACGCGCGCGGCATACGCAGCAGACACCGGCTTAGAATGCGCTCTGTACAAACAATTTCAGGCACCCGTCTTTGAATGCGACGACAACGGCGTTATCGCCGGCTGTTTTGTAGACATCAACGGAAATACCAACTGCCAACTCGCAAACGGCTCCGCATTCTCGGTTGCGGTCACCCCGGCTGTTCCGCCGGACCCTCCGACGATAAAATCCGTTGGAGAATTCGGCGACTCCGCGCGAGCATTTGAGGCGCGCTTCACTATACTCACGCAATGCAATGACAGCGTAGACAACGAGGCCGTTCCAGATGGATTCGTTGATTACCCAAGCGATTCGGAATGCATCTCTGTCCTAGACACCGACGAGACAACATTGTAACTCGCCTTCCGCAACCGCTCGCCGACGACATTCATCAAAAGCCTGCGGGCTAAAGAAACCATCTATGACAAAAGAAGAAGCAAAAAGGCGAATTGAGAAGCTGCGCAGGGCGATCAATCATCATCGTTATTTGTACCACGTCTTGGACCGGCAAGAAATTTCAGATGATGCGCACGACTCCTTGAAAAAGGAGCTTTTTGATTTAGAGCAGCGATATCCCGAATTCATTACGCCCGATTCCCCCACCCAGCGAGTCGGCGGCGAACCGCTTAAGGCGTTCAAGAAAATCCGGCACGCTAAACGCATGCTGTCGTTTAACGACGCCTTCTCCGAACAAGATATGAAGGATTGGCTTAAACGAGTCGCCGATTATCTAGATATTCCAGATTCTAAATTCCATCCGCCAGCCGGCGGACCAAACTCAAAAGATTTTTACTGCGAACTCAAAATCGACGGCCTCGCAATTGAGCTTGCTTACAAAAACGGGTCGCTTGCGACGGGATCAACGCGCGGCGATGGAATAATCGGCGAGGACGTAACAAACAATTTAAAAACCATAGAGGCTATACCGCTGCGCCTGCTTGAAAAAGAAGCAATCCTGCAAAACCTCGACGCATTAGGACTCCGACACATAGCGCGGACAATTGAACATCGCTGGCCGAAAGAGTTGATTGTGCGCGGCGAGATATTCATGAACAAAAAGGACTTTGAAGCGCTCAACGCGCTACAGCGGCAAAGGGAAGAAAAAACATATGCCAATCCGAGAAATGTTGCAGCCGGCTCTGTGCGCCAACTCGATCCCAAAGTCACCGCTTCCAGGAAGTTAGATGCATTCGCATACGCCCTCGTCACCGACCTCGGTCAAACAACGCACGAAGAAGAACATGCCATTCTTGAATCGTTTGGATTTAAAACCAACCGGCACAACAAAGCAGTCAGGGGGCTCGATAAGATCTTCGTGTTCCACAACTACTGGGCCGAGGCCCGCAGCCGGTTGAATTATGAAATTGACGGCGTGGTAATACTCATCAATGATAATGCAACATTTGCGCGCGCGGGAATTGTCGGCAAGGCGCCGCGGGCCGCCGTGGCATACAAATTTGCTCCGAGAGAAGCGGAAACGATCGTGGAAGATATTATGATACAAGTCGGCAGAACCGGCATCCTGACGCCGGTAGCAAAACTCAAACCTGTCCAGGTGGGCGGCGTTACCGTTTCTCGCGCCTCGCTGCATAATTACGACGAAATAAAACGGCTCGGCGTAAAAATAGGCGATACGGTGATCGTTGGAAGAGCCGGAGATGTAATTCCCAAAGTTAACAAAGTACTGAAAGAATTAAGAACCGGAAAAGAGAAGGAATTCCATATACCGCGCGCATGTCCCGTCTGCGGCTCCCCGGTAAAACGAGATAACGAAGGCGTATTCTATCGCTGTGTGGGCAAAAGCTGCGTTGCGAAGTTTAAAGAGAAACTGTATCATCTAGTAAGCCGATCGGCGTTCGATGTCCGCGGCGTAGGCCCCAAGGTCCTTGACCGCTTTTTGGAAGAGGGGCTCATTCGGGACGCCGCCGATCTTTTTTCGCTGAAAGAAGCCGACATCGCCGTTCTGGAACGGTTCGGAGATTTATCGGCGGCGAATATCATACACTCGATCGCCTCGCATAAGGTCGTCTCATTGCCGCGATTTTTGTACGCCCTCGGCATTCTGCATGTCGGAGAACAAACTGCTGCGGCCCTAGCTGAAACGGTTTTGTCCGGCCAGCCTATTCACGTTCCATCAGATGTATTGACAATATTTGACGCAATGGACCCGGAGGGACTCAAAGAAACCCCTGACGTCGGAAACGCGGTTGCCGAAAGCATCAAGTCGTTTTTCGCAGACGGGCGCAATCGTGCGTTGATAAAAAAACTCGACCGCGTCGGAATACGGATAGAGCGCCCAGCGCCGGGTTCCGCTGCCGCAAAATTAAAAGGATTGTGCTTCCTGTTCACCGGCGGCCTCGAATCAATGAGCCGCGACGAAGCAAAAGAAAAAGTGCTCTCGGAAGGGGGAAGAACAACCTCGGATGTCACGCAAGATTTAGATTATTTAGTTACGGGGAATACTCCCGGAGCAAAACTGGAAAAAGCGAAAAGGCTTGGGACTAAAATAATCAATGAGAAAGTGTTTTTGAAAATGATTCAGTAAGCACGCGACGCAAAATGAATGTGAACACGCGCAAATGGCACGAAAGCGTTCTTTATTCGCGTAATTCGCATGCATTCGCGATCTGTTGGCACCGCGCATATGTCACGCATTGACAAACAACTTTTAAAACATCTGCTGGAGCTTTCACGCCTCGATGTTCCACAAAAAGACAGACCGAGACTTCTCAAAGATTTGAGCGCCATTTTGGATTATTTCGAACAGCTCAAAGAAGTCCGCGTCGAAGGCGCGGAGCCGATGAGCGGCGGAACATTGCTGACAACGGTCATGCGCCAGGACGAAATTGACATCGAGCTCAAGAAAAAGGAAAGCGGCGAAACAGGAAGGGTAATCGAGGCGTTTCCGGAAAAGAAAGGAACGTTCTTAAAGGTACCACCGGTATTCTAAATTCTAAATTCTAAACTGATTTTATTAAAGGGTCTTACAATTACAAAAGTCCGCGATGCTCTTCTGAATAAAGAGATTTCCGCTTTCGAGCTCACGAAAGAGTTTCTTGGCTACGTCGAGAAGAAAGACAAAGAGATTGGCGCTTATCTTTCTCTTTTCCACGACGAAGCGATTCAGCAAGCTCATGAAATCGATGTAAAAATTGCAAAAGACGAGCCGACCGGCACGCTGGTCGGCTGTCCCATGGCAATCAAAGACAATATATTAATCCGCGGCACTCCAACAACCGCGGCATCCAAGGTATTAGAACGTTATCGCGCCGCGTATGATTCGACCGTCATAGAAAAGCTGCGCGGGGCAGATGCGGTATTTTTGGGCAAAACCAATCTGGACGAGTTCGCAATGGGTTCTTCGACAGAGAATTCCGCGTTTCAACTGACGAAAAATCCCCATGACCTTGAACGGGTTCCGGGCGGATCTTCCGGCGGATCGGCTACAGCAGTTGCCGCGCATGAAGCGATAACAGCGCTTGGCTCTGATACCGGCGGATCAATACGGCAGCCGGCAAACTTTTGCGGAGTCGTGGGCTTGAAGCCTACCTACGGCGCTGTTTCACGTTATGGGCTTATTGCCATGGCTTCATCGCTTGATCAAATCGGCCCCATCACCAAAACCGTCAAAGACGCAGCGATCGTTTTTAAGGTCATCGCCGGCAAGGACGTATTCGACGCAACAAGCGCTGATCCGCCGCCCGGCGGATACGATAAGTTATTGCAACCGGAGCTGGAGGATATCAAAAAATTGACCATCGGTCTGCCGAAAGAATACTTTACGGAAGGCCTTAATTCCTCGGTAACAGAGGCGGTCGATAAAGCTATTTCCGCGCTTAAAAGCCTCGGCATCAAATTTCAGGAAATATCTCTACCGCATACCAAATATGCGCTTGCGTGTTACTACATCATCATGCCTGCGGAGGTGAGCGCAAATCTCGCTCGGTTTGACGGCATCCGCTATTCACGAATCGCAAATTTGCACGGATCAAAACGCAGATCGGCGCAGAAATTACTCGATACGTATGTGCGACAACGAAGCGAGGGATTTGGCGCAGAGGCGAAGCGGAGAATTATTTTGGGAACATTTGTACTATCTTCGGGGTATTACGACGCCTATTATGCGAAGGCGCAAAGGGTCAGGGCATTAATTAAAAAAGACTTTGACGAGGCATTTAAAAAGGTAGACGCGCTGCTGACTCCGGTTGCGCCTACGCCTGCGTTTAAAATCGGCGAAAGGGCGGATGATCCGCTCGCAATGTATCTTTCGGATGTTTTCACCATTCCGGTAAATCTCGCAGGGCTCCCCGCAATTTCAATCCCCGTCCGCGACGCAGGAGGTATGCCGAAGGTCCCGAGCAGAACCGAGGAGCCGAAGGTCCCGAGTAAACTCGAGGGACTTCCTATCGGATTTCAGCTTATCGGCAAACATTTCCACGAAACAGATATTTTGGGCATAGGCCAGTACTATGACAAATTGTTCGAGCCGCGATAAAACCTTTAGGTGGTGTTGCCAATAAATTGACGAGCATCCAGGATTATTTTCCAAACGAAACATCTAGTGATATTACGGACCTTATAGATAAATTAGCTCTGGCGGCAAGCTCCAGTATTTACGCTCAACTTCACAGTCCCGGAGATATCAGCATTCAAGATTCCAAAGGGCGAATGATTGGGGTCGTGGACGGGGTTGTTAGAAACGATTTTCCATTTGCTTCATACGATCCCGAAGAGAAATTCATTCGCATCTTTTTCCCCGACGACGATAGTTATGTCTATAAGGTGGTGGGAACTGATACGGGGGTATACGGGATTGACATCGCCATCACAAAAGGAACCAAAATTATTTCATATCAGAATAGAAATATACCTCTTAAACCGAGCGAAGTTCACGAGTATACGTTAGATAAAACAGCAATACTAAACGGTGAAAAAGGCATTATGTTCAAAGTTGATGGCGATGGAGATGGTATAATTGAAGAAACAGCTGAGTACAACGCAACTGTTCAGACTATTCGGCTGGCCGAAAGGTCTAGGCCACTCCCGGTAGTTTCGTCACCGTTACCGGCCCCAACTCCCATTGTTTACCCGACTATCCCATTTTCGACACCAAGCTCTACTCTGCTCGAAATAAATATAGCCACCTCCACCATTCCGCTGGTTGAAAGTTCAACAATGAATTTCATATCGAGTTCGGGCGCGAATACCCCTCCAATGTCTTGGTGGCGAAAGCTGGCGTCAATGTTACTTCCTAAATTCATGTATAAATTATTAGCCGCGAAATAATCCATGAAACCAAAAACATTTCTTCTTATTGTGCTCGCCTCAATCTTTCTTGCTGCCTTGCTGGGATATTTGTGGCATAGAATACCAACCAACAAAATAGCGCAAGATAATTCCTGTCTTCAGAATAATGAAGTCGCGTTTCATGAAAGCATAGATGGCGTTGATTCCGTGATAATTCGCAGGAAGGACGGCGGGGATGAGACGCGCCGTTTTGTCTTGCCTACAAGCACACTATTGGTGAGCGAGATGAAACAATGCGAATTTAGTGTAATTACAGCAAATAATTTTAACGCAAACTATTTTGAATCGGGAAGAGTTGAGAATTATTATCTGTTATCAGAGGGTTCGCTAGATCGATGGCGATATTCATATGATGAAAAAAAAGAGAAAATGTTTTCTACTTGGTTTCAAACTTTTAACGCAACGAGTTGGTTAATGACTTCATCTGGTTTCTTGTAGTGTAACACAGCGCGGGGACGGTCGTTGAGTTC
>MHXH01000012.1 GCA_001824435.1 Parcubacteria group bacterium RIFCSPLOWO2_01_FULL_48_18 | reverse complement strand
TCCGTTACTACAATATTGACAGACCTCACATGGGATTAAACTTTAAAACCCCGACCGAAGTGATGCAAAGCTATTGATTAGAGAACGGTGCGGTTCTTAGCCGGTTTTTCTCAATAACCCTTTCAGGATCTTCCTGTGTAGATTTAAATTCAGGGATCTCCATATACTACAACCAATTTTAACAATTTATATTTATGTTTTGTATAACGGTGCCGACGGCAGGGATCGAACCTGCGACCTAGCGCTTATGAAACGCTCGCTCTACCATTGAGCTACGCCGGCTTTATTATTTCTACATTATCATAAAATTGAGAAATAACTCAAGATATGATTTAATAGTAGAAATGGATCCGCAAGATTTTAATGAAAAAAGGGTGCTCGTGATGGGCCTTGGCCTCTCCGGCGGAGGAGTCGGGGTTGTTAAGTTTTTGGCCAAAAACGGCGCGCGGCTTATGGTTATGGACCTAAAGACGCGGCGCGAGCTTGCGCCGGCACTCGAAGAGCTGAAGGATCTCGTGGTAAAATATATATTTGGCAAAAACCCTTTACGCGTTCTCAAAAAAACCGACCTTCTTATTGTTAATCCCGCAGTTGATCTACGGTCAAAATTTGTAATGGCAGCGAGAAAGAAGAAAATTCCAATTGACAGCGAATTGGGAATTTTTCTAAAACTGTGTCCGGCAAAACTTGTTGCCGTCACCGGAACCAAGGGCAAAAGCACGGTGAGCCGGCTCATCTACGAAACGCTTAAAAGTGCCGGCAGGCATGTTTTTTGGGGAGGAAATATCGGCATTTCGCTTCTGGACCGGCTTCACGAGATGACTCCGGATTCTTATGTGGTTTTGGAGATTTCCAGTTTTCAACTTGATCTATTCCGACAATCCAATCTTGCATTCGCGCCGCACATCGCTGTCCTTACGAATATTTTTCCGGACCACCTCGACCGATACAACTCATTCCACGACTATAAAGAGTCGAAGCTTTCATTATTTACCCATCAGACACGGCATGATTATGCGGTTGTGCCGTCTGCCCTAAGGCGCATCTTGAAAAAAACGAAGTCGCGGCCTATTGGTTTTCAGCCTACATTGCCCGGATTCATACCTCAAGAAAGGATTAAAATTATCGGGGATCACAATAAAGAGAATATTTCAGCAGCGCTTGCAGTAGCCAGAATCTTAAAAATCGACCCCGCGGTTGCGCGAAGAACCGTTATAGAATTCGGCGGCCTTGAGCACCGTCTTGAGTTTTTGCGGTATATCCGCGGAGTAAGATTTTACAACGACTCTGCTTCTACAACACCTACCTCCACGGTATATGCGATCCAATCATTCAAGCGGCCGGTACTGCTCATTGCCGGCGGCCTCAACAAAGGACTGCCGCTTACCGAGCTAGCGCGAGCGATTGCCAAAAAAACCAAAGGCGCATATCTTGTCGGAAAGAATGCTAACGAAATCAAGAGAATGGCGAAGAGGCTTAATCCTACCCTACACCTTGAGCATTGCGACTCGTTGAGACAGGCGGTGAAAAATGCATTCAAAGCCGCTGACATCGACGATACTATTCTTCTCTCTCCGGGCTGCGCCAGTTTCGACATGTTCGCAAACGCTAAAGAGAGGGGGAAAGAATTCAAACGCATAGTTGAAAATTTAAAATAGGATTAGTATACTGAATAAGCCCTCAGTATTGAGAAAACAGGCATTAAAAAGGTCGATAAGTTAACTCGCTAAATTCTATATCCTAGATTCTAAACTCTAGAGTTCACATCGCGGGGTAGAGCAGTAGTAGCTCGCAGGGCTCAAACACGAGATGGTTCCATGGATACATGGAATCTTATCACACAATGGGCTGCGCAGAAGGAAACTTTTGCGCGATCACCTGTCAAATTCGGGGAAACTCCTGTCATTGTCTCAAGCAATGACGAGGTAATCCCGAGCCAAGGCTCGATTCACGTCGAGCAAGGCGTAGAGACTTAATGGCGGGCGCCCTCACTTTAACTTCGGTTGAAGCGGGCGAAGAGAAAGTCCAGACTACAAACTCTGGCGCAGAGCCGGAGGCAACGAAAGTTGTAGTAGTATGCATAACCCTGAGGTCGGGGGTGCAATTCCCTCCCCCGCAACAAACTGGGACTCGTGACCCGTAAAATCACGAGAAAGCCTGAATATAGGCGACAAAACAGCGGTGCAAAAGGCGTCCCCTGGTTTTATCGTAAGTTATCCCTTGCGGTAGCACCAAACGCTGAAAACGCTGTTTTTGTTTCGCTTCTTTCATGTCGAGCCAGTGACGCGCAAGGGACCGAATGAATTGCTTTGTCTATTTTGAAATATCTCTTGGAGCCCAACCACGGTTGTCCTGCGCCACAAGTTATGGTAGTATAGTAATAACCGCCCCCAGGGCTATTTTAAATTGGGGACGCAACGGAAAATATTCAAAGTATGCCGAAAAGAAAATCCAAAAAAACTGAAGTAAGAAACTCCGCACCCGGAACCGATCGGAAGCCGGCCTCCTATGACGCAAAAGATATTTATGTATTGGAGGGACTCGCTCCGGTGCGCAAGCGGCCGGGCATGTATATCGGTTCAACCGGCGTTGACGGCTTGCACCATTTGATTTGGGAGGTCATTGATAATTCAATCGACGAAGCAATGAGCGGGCACGCGAAAAACATCGAAGTGCGGCTCGTCGGCGAACACGTCGTATCGGTAAATGATGACGGTCGGGGCATTCCGGTCGACACCCACAAGCAGACCAAAAAATCGGCGCTTGAAACCGTGATGACCATGCTCCATGCCGGCGGAAAATTCGGTGGAGAATCGTACAAGGTTTCCGGAGGACTTCACGGTGTTGGCGTGTCGGTGGTTAATGCCCTCTCACAATCGCTTAAGGCAGAGGTGTGCCGCGACGGTTATCGATACGTTCAAGAATATGTACGCGGTAAACCGAAATATAAAGTAAGAAAGATTGGGAAGTGCGATCAGCGCGGGACAATGGTTACCTTTGATCCGGATTCGGAAATTTTTGCAGCCGCCAACGGAAAAATTCCGGAATTCGACCGCAAGCGCATTGTGGACCATTTACGCCAACAGGCGTATCTCACAAAGGGCGTGCGGATCGACGTGATCGACGAACGGCAGCAGCCCCACGCGTATTACACGTTTTATTTTGAGGGGGGCGTGGCGGCGTTCGTAAGCTATCTCATTGACGACCAGCGGACGATTCAGGATGAAGTATTTTACGTACATCGAGAGCACAACGGCATTGATGTGGAAGCGGCGCTTTGTTACACCGATGAGATTGAAACCGAGGAACTGGGATTTGCCAACAATATCCATACCACCGACGGCGGGATGCACGTGACGGGTTTTCGGACTGCGCTGACGCGAAGCATTAACGACTATACCCGTTCCAACGAATATCTGAAAAAAGAAGAAGAAAATTTGACCGGAGACGACGTGCGCGAAGGACTCACTGCCGTTATTTCTGTAAAACTTCGGGAGCCTCAGTTTGAGGGCCAGACAAAAGCGCGGCTCGGCAACCCCGAAGCGCGCACTGCCGTTGAGGCCATTATTGGAGAAAGCTTTAAGGAATTTTTAGAGAAACATCCCCAGGACGCGCGCCGGATCATCGAAAAATGCCTTTTGTCGGCGAAAGCACGGAAAGCGGCAAAAGCAGCGCGAGAAACGGTACTGCGCAAGGGCGCGCTTGAAGGCTTAACGCTTCCGGGAAAACTGGCGGATTGCATCAGCAAAGACGCGACGCAGTCAGAGCTTTTTCTGGTGGAAGGCGATTCAGCCGGAGGTTCGGCAAAAATGGGACGCAACCGAAATTTCCAGGCCATCTTGCCCTTGCGCGGAAAAATTCTTAATGTAGAGAAGGCGCGCGTGGACAAAATGCTTGCCTCGAATGAAATCAGATCATTGGTGGTGGCGCTCGGTGCGGGATTCGGGAACGATCTCGATATCAGCAAGGTTCGTTACCACAAAATCGTATTGATGTGCGATGCGGATTCCGACGGCAATCACATTCGCACACTGCTGCTTACGTTTTTCTACCGCTATTTCGTGACGCTCATCGAACATGGCTATCTTTACATCGCGCAGCCGCCGTTGTATCGTATTGCTAAAGGGAAAGAGGTGCACTATGCATATACCGAAAGCGAGAAAGAGGCCGTCATCAGGCAATTACTAAAATTATCTGAAGAGAAAAGGGCGACGCGAGGGGAAACAAAAAAAAGCGACGAACTGGCAGAAACGGTTGAGGGAGAAAAAGGAATTATGGGAATAAGTATTCAGCGATACAAGGGCTTGGGAGAAATGAATCCCGGACAATTGTGGGAAACGACCATGAATCCCGAACAGCGAGTATTAAAACACGTAACCATTGAAGATGCCAAAGAGGCCGATCGGATTTTCGACATTTTAATGGGAAGCGAGGTGGCGCCGCGTAAGCGGTTTATTCAAGCGCATGCGAGAACGGCGCAGAACATTGATGTATGATACGCGGCGCAAAAGCAATGCAAATCCACGCGAATGATGCAAAACGGTATTCGCGGCATTCGTGTGTATTAACGCCTTGTTGGCATCTCATATGTTATTAAGAAGCAAACTTTTTTTTCAAGAATCAAAACGGGAGTTTCATCGAGTGAATTGGCCGACGCGGCAAGAGATTATCCACTACACCATTGTGGTGGTCGGCATTTCCGTCAGCGTCGCTGCATTTTTAGGCGCGCTCGACTTCGCATTTGGATATATTCTAAGGACCTTCGTGTTTTAAATTAGCCACCGAGGCATGGTCGCTAAAGAGTTATATGGCGGAAGAATCAAAAACAACCACAGGCAAAAAAGGAGAGCGGCACTGGTTCGCGGTGCACACATACTCCGGCTACGAAGACGCAGTGGCTCGGTATTTGAAACAACGCGTGGAGTCGCTTGACATGCATGATTTGATTTTCAGCGTGATTGTGCCGAAAGAGAAAAAAATAAAGATCAAGAACAACCAGCGCCGCATAGTGGAAGAAAAGATATATCACGGCTATGTCTTAGTGGATATGATTTTGAACGAGAATTCATGGTACGTGGTACGTAATACGCCGCGGGTAACCGGCTTCGTGGGAGCAGATTCAACTGCGCCAACGCCGCTTTCTCGCGTCGAGGTGGACGACCTGATGCAAAAAATGAGAGTTGAGGAGCCGCGATTTCTCGTAACGGTCGCCCCGGGAGATCCGGTAAAAATTACCGATGGGCCGTTTAAAGATTTCGACGGAAAAGTAAGCGAGATAGACGAAGACCGCGGCAAAATCAAGGTATTGGTGAACATGTTCGGAAGAGATACGCCGGTGGAGCTTGATGCGTTACAAGTGAAAAAGATATAATCGATGCTAAAACTTCGAATGCGAAACCGATGCTAAAATCTTAAATGCGAAAAACGCGAAACAACCCTTTCGCATATTTCGCATGAGCGGTTTTCGTATCGGCGTACGCATAAACAGTTTTCGCATCGGCGTATATGGCCAAAGAAATAAAAGCACGATTAAAACTACAGATTCCTGCGGGGCAGGCGAATCCGGCCCCTCCTATTGGTCCTGCGTTGGGGCAGCACGGGGTGAATATCCAGGAATTTTGCACCAGATTTAACGAAGCCACCAAACAGATGGCCGGTGACGTGATCCCTGCGGAAATTACGATTTATACCGATCGGTCGTTTGAATTTCGCTTGAAGACCCCACCGGCTTCTGCGCTTCTCAAAAAAGCTGCGGGCGTCGAGAAGGGAGCTGCGAACCCCATAACCGGGAAAGTGGGAAAAGTAACGCGTGCAGACGTACGGAAAATCGCCGAGCGAAAAATGGAAGATTTAAATGCGAATGACTTGGGGGCGGCAGAAAAGATCATTGCGGGAACGGCACGATCGATGGGAATTGAAATAGATGACTAATTTATAAAGCTCGACAGCTCGTCAGCGGCTTGCGCCGTTTAGCTTGTTAGAAATTTATAAAATTCTATCGAGCTGTCGAGCTATCGAGCTATCGAGCTAATGCTGAAGCCCGATCATCACATTCAAAAACTGGCGCAGGAAGGCATGATAACCCCATTTGAAGAAAAGCTCATACGGGAAGGAGTTATATCCTATGGGCTATCTTCATTTGGATACGACATCCGTTTGGCAGACGAGTTCAAGATTTTCACGAACGTACATTCTGCAATTGTCGATCCGAAGAATTTCGACCCCAAAAGCTTTATTGAAACAAGGGGGGTGCATTGCATCATCCCGCCGAATTCTTTTATTCTGGCGCGGAGCTACGAATATATTAAAATGCCCAAAAACGTATTGGCGATTTGCCTGGGCAAATCCACCTACGCGAGATGCGGCCTGATCGTGAACGTAACGCCGCTCGAGCCCGGCTGGGAAGGATATATCACCATGGAAATTTCCAATACCACGCCGCTTCCGGCAAAAGTGTACGCCAACGAGGGCATTGCCCAGCTTATCTTTTTGGAAGGTCATGAACCGCCGCGCGTGACCTACGATTCTCGCAAGGGGAAATATCAAAAACAGGTGGGGATCCAGCTGCCGAAGATATAACCGATGCGGAATTCGCCGGCCGGCGGATATGAAGCTCCGCGGACTCACGCCTGCGGTATCCTTTCCGAACTGGGGGCTGAGCGAAATCCGCCGAAGCAGAAGATTGGTTCGCGTTCAGCCGCGGGCTTACACCCACGGTCTTCTGCGAAGACGGATAAATGTGGAAGGTACAAAATCCGCCACGGGGGCGGCATTTATTTTTTTGCGGCATGCTATTTTTGTAAATGGGCCTTTACCAGGAAATCCGATATAATGAGGACAATATGATGCGAAGAGGAAAATTCTTTGTTATTGAAGGAATAGACGGATCCGGAAAGAAGACGCAGATGGACCTACTTACAGCGCGCTTGGCGCAAGAGAATATTTCCTTTCAGACTATTTCATTTCCTCGCTACGGACATCCGGCGGCATATTTCGAAGAAACGTATCTTCAGCCGAATTCATTGTACGGTACGCCGGAACAAGTCGGGCCATATCACGCGTCGTATTTTTTTACTCTTGATCGGTATGATGCCAGCTTTGAAGTAAAGAGATGGCTGGCCGATGGTACGCATGTCATAGCGGATCGCTATGTGATTTCCAATGCGGCGCATCAAGGCGGAAAAATTAGGGACATAAAGGAACGCGAGCGATATGTAGAATGGTTGTATGACCTGGAATATCGGCAATTCGAAATTCCCAAGCCTGATTTGAACATTATTCTTTCGTTGCCGGTTGCAATTGCCTCCCGTAGGATCGCGGGCAAGCAAGCGCGAATGTACTTGAAGAGTGAACAAGGAGCAAAAGACGCGCATGAGATGGACGAGGCGCATTTACGAAACAGCCAAGAAGCATATCTCTGGATCGCGAAGAAATATCCTGATGAATTTCGGATCGTTGATTGCGCCGACGGAGATCGCGAGCTAAACGAACAAGAAATACATGAGAGGATTTGGGAAATTCTTAAGGAACGCCTTCAATTGCATAATGCAAGATACATCCTGGACTCCATGAAACCCTAAGCTTATGGAGTTTTTTAATCATTGGCATTGCAAATATACCGGTAT
>MHXH01000011.1 GCA_001824435.1 Parcubacteria group bacterium RIFCSPLOWO2_01_FULL_48_18 | reverse complement strand
ATCCACCAATCACTGGGTCACGATCCTTTCCCAGCTCACCGAAGCCTCAAATACCTCCAATGTCGCAAACGGCCTCCCTGATGAGAACACCGCCTTTGTTGCAGGACGCCAGCATGAAACATCAAGCCAATCCGCAGCCATCACCCTCGGAACCACGAACTTCACCGAACTCGAATACTCAATCACCGCAACCTCAACCGCAATTGACGGGCAGACTTACTACTTCCGCCTCACCGACAACGGCACCACCACTAATTTTACGTATACCCGCTATGCTTCGGCGACGCTCGAGTTCATCCTAGCACTTCCCGCAGACCTCACCCAAATCCACTACCGGTGGAGGAATGATGACGGGGGAGAGGGCGAGGAGGGTTGGACCACTTCCACTATTGATACTGCTGGAAACACGGGCATCTACACCTCCATCGCCGCCCCCGTCGGCACATCGACGATTTATATAAGCTATCAAGAAAGTGGCCAAGCCGACCTCCTCTTTGCCAAATCCACAAACGGCGGCACAAGCTGGACCACATCAACCATTGACGTGACAGGAGCAGCAAATGGTCAATATGGAGATTCCATCGCCGCCCCTTCCACATCAACGATCTATGTGAGTTATTATTGCCTTACAGTCTGCCCGGCAGGAGGAGGAAACACCGGCGACCTCATCTTTGCGAAATCCACAAACGGCGGCACAAGCTGGACAATAACAACCATTGATGAAGTAGGAAATACGGGTCAAGATTCTTCCATCGCCGCCCCTTCCACGTCAACGATCTATGTGAGTTATTATTGTTTTTCAAACTGTCCTTTGGGAGGAAATAATTATGACCTTATGTTCGCCAAGTCCACAAACGGCGGCACAAACTGGACAATAACAACCATTGATGAAGTAGGAAATACGGGCCGATATTCTTCCATCGCCGCCCCCGTCGGCACATCGACGATTTATATAAGCTATCAAGAAAGTGACCAAGACGACCTCCTCTTTGCCAAATCCACAAACGGCGGCACAAGCTGGACCACATCAACCATTGATACGGGAGGAATAACAGGTTTTAACACTTCCATTGACGCAGTCAATTCAAACACGATTTTTATCAGTTATGAGGCTTCCTCTACTACAAATATAAGCCTCCTCTTTGCCAAATCCACAAACGGCGGCACAAGCTGGACCACCTCCACTGTTGAGGCCGATGCTTCCCTTAACGCACATTATACCTCTCTTGACGCGGTTGATTCTGACACCGTCTATATCGTTTATGCCGATAGTAGAGGCGGCGGATGGGATTTAGAATTTGCTAAGTCTGTAGATGGCGGTACGAGTTGGACTACCTCCACCATTGATGACTCAGGCGGATCTGCCGGAACATACCCTTCCCTCCGAGCCGTCAGTTTAAGTACGATCTATATCAGTTACCGAAACGTTTCCTTAACTGACCTCCTCTTCGCCAAATCCACTTCGGGGGGTTCGCCAGGTTCTTTCGCCGCCCCCGAAGACACCTCCATCACCGGAGTCGTAAAACAAACCACACAGCGCCTCCGGCTCGAGGTTTCAAACGGAGGAGGGGCCGCAACCTCATCCGCCTTCCGGCTTGAGTATGCAACTTCAAGCGGAGCGTCAACATGGACACAGGTGGGAGCCGCAAGCGCGCACTGGGTGATGATGGATTCAACGTATCTTACGGACGGCGCTTCGACCACGAATGTAACTGCCGGAACCTCCAGCGCGCTCACCGACGAAGCAACCACCTTTACCGCAGGCCAAGTTAAGGACACCGGAGCACAGACCGCGTTTCTCTCGTTGGGCGCTGATGTCTTCACCGAACTAGAATACTCCATTTCCGCAACCTCAACCGCGATTGACGGGCAGACCTATTATTTCAGAGTGACGAACGCGGGAACTGCGATTACCACTTACACCAAATACGCCTCGGCGACGATCGAGGCCCCGGCAGCTCCCGCAGACCTCACCCAGCTCCACTACCGCTTCCGGAATGATGATGGTGACGAAGGCGTTCCTTCGGGAGGGCCCTCGACGACCTCCACAGTCACTGTCCATCCTACGTCCCAGGGCACTTATACGGGGTTCGGTATTAAGGCTGGCTGCACGGATGATACTGCTGAAAACGAATGCGTAAATGATCAGGCTGGAGAAGCTGCAACCGGAACCCCTGCGGCCAATGACGGAGATGTGACCGCTCTCACCCTTACTGCCATAGGGAGCAGCTCTTTCAATCTTTCCAACAGCCTTATTCCTTCAAACGCAACTGTGACTCAGATCGTAATCTACGCCCAAGCAGAAGAAAATTCAGGACCCGGCGGTAACCCCAATATTGTTCTTTTCTATCGATCAGGAGGGGTAGATACTCTGGGATCTGCTATTGATGTCGGCGGAACCGGATACCGTGAAGTTTCTTCAATGTTTAGCGGTTTAAACCTCACCTCTTCTGATTTCGATGCTCTTGAGATTGGCGTAAGGAATAACAATGGCAACGATTTAAATGTCACCCAAGTCTATGCAGACGTGGAGTATGAAATTCCCGGAGCAGGTACTGGCGCTACGTGGGCCGCAAATGAAGATACCTCCATTACGAACCTTGCCAAGCAAACCGCGAGACGCCTGAGGATTCTTGTCAACAATTCTGGAAATGCAGCCACCACAACCCAATACCGTCTTGAATATGCCACATCCCAAGGCGGCACGTATGCCCAAGTCGGTCCTCCCACATCAACTTCAGCACACTGGGTATGGGCAAGTTCGGGAAATATCACTGACGGAGCTTTCACCACCAATGTTGCATCAGGCCTCACTGATCCGGCCACCTCCACCTTCACCGCTGGCCAAATCAAAGATCAAGGAAACCAGACCGGAAATGTTACCTTGAATGCCGCAGTATTCACCGAACTCGAATACTCAATTACGGCAACCTCAACCGCGATTGACGGACAGACATATTATTTCAGGGTTACGAATGCCGGCACCGCAATCAATACTTATTCCATTTATGCTTCGGCTACGCTGGCAGCGGCTCCGCCTTCGGAAGGACCATCAAATCTTACTCAAATCCGCTATCGTTGGAGATTAGATGATGGTGATGAATCCGGTGCGAGTTGGGCAGCGGCGCAGAATACCCCGATATCTAATCTTACAAAACTTACGGTTCGGCGGCTGCGGTTTGAAATTTCTAATGAAGGCAGTTCGACAGCTTCGTCGAGTTTTAGAATTGAATATGCCACCAGCGCAACGACAACCGCAAGCGCTTGGACCGCGGTGAATGCAGGAACCCATTGGGAAATGACAACTTCCCAGCTTACGGACGCAAGCGATACTTCGAATGTGACTTTGGATGGCGGCTTGTCCGATGAAAACACGACGTTTGTGGCCGGAAGACAGAAGGAAAACGATAACGAAACTGCTTCGATTACGCTCTCGTCCAGTTCTTTTACCGAAGTTGAATACTCGATCCGCGCGACCGCAAATGCGATCAACAGCCAGACGTACTTTCTTAGGGTAACCAACGCCGGAACCGCGCTTACCACCTATTCCATTTACGCTTCGGCAACGCTTTCCTCGGCAACCTATCCCGCAACCGGAAGCCTTACGTCGGTAATTATTGACACAACAAAAACCCAAGGAGCGTCTCCTAATTCATTGCGTTGGGAAGGAACATATCCGGCGGCTACGACCGTGAAGTTCCAGTTTGCCTCTGCCAATGCTACGAGCGGGCCGTGGAGTTATATCGCGTGGAATCCTGGAACGCTTTCATGCGATTCAGCCTCGTACTATACGCCGTCCGGGCCGGGCTATTCCGTGGAAGTTAAAGCGTCGTGCCACCGCAATCAACGATACATCCGCTACCGGATTTATCTGGAATCAACCGATCCGTTGGTAACGCCGACAGTGGAGAGGGTTATTCTGAATTATGCGCAGTAAACATTTTTTCCATGAAGGGTTTTAGTTTAATCGAACTAATAGTATACTTCGCCATTTTCGGCATTGCTGCAACGTTGGCGCTTTCGGTATTCAATTTCGCTCTTGAGGGAAAAATAGCCGTGCGGCAGATGACCGAGGTGCATCTTAATGCCCAGCGTACGCTCGAACAAATCGTAGAACGGGTGCGTTTTTCCCAGACGATCACCGATGCGTCTTCGACCCTCCAATTGGCCATGGCAAGTTCTTCAATAAACCCGACGATTTTCGGCCTTTCTTCGGGCGCGATTACCATTAAAGAAGGGACGGGCGCCGCAGTGTCGATAACCCCTTCGACGATCTACGTGAGCTCGCTTGCCTTTACCAAAATCACCAATACCGCGCCTTCCACCTCAACGGTTAAAATCCAGCTCACCGTGGGGTATAATGATAAAGGGACCGTAAAAGAGGGAACGGAGTATAGCTTGCAGACGGTCGCAATGCCCCTGCGGTGATTAGCTCGATAGCGGCTTCGCCGTTTAGCGCCTTCGGCGTTTAGCTCGACCGCTCGATAGTTAATTTTATGAGAAATTTTAAGGATTTATTCGTTTGGCAAAAATCTATTGAATTGGTGGTTTTGACCTACAAGATTACTAAAGAGTTTCCTCAAGAAGAAAAATATGGCTTAGCAGTTCAAATGCGTAGAGCCGCAATATCGATTCCGTCGAATATCGCCGAAGGACATATGCGCCGGACCATTAAGGATTTCAAACAGTTTTTGACCATTGCCCGCGGGTCGTGCGCCGAGCTAGAAACCCAAACAATTATTGCCAGCAACCTTACATATATTACCCATGAGGTATATCAATTATCGGTGTCGAAAATTGAAGAAGTTTCAAAAATGCTCGCTTCGTTATCAGCGAAGCTTTAACGCTAACGAGCTAACGAGCTGCCGAGCTAACGAGCTAGGTATTGCCGCACTCCCCATGGTAGTCATCGTTTCCCTTATCGTGCTGGTTGTGGGTCTAAGCATGGTGGGCAGCGGGTATATTGAAATCTCCATGGGAACACGGGAAGAACATGCCGGCGAAGCGCTTGTGGTCGCAGAAGCGGGGATCCATGACGGCATTAAAAGACTGCTGCGCAATAAAGATTGCAATGTCGGCGGCTCGCCGCCGTGCGTGAGTTATTCGATCGGCGTAGGGAATGGAACCTCTACCGTAACGATTATGAACAGTTCAACCGCCAAGGTGATCATTGCCTATGGCCTGGTAAAAAGCAGCGCGCGTAAGATTCGCGCAGAAGTGAATTTTGACGCGAATAATGAAGCGGCGGTTACGAGTTGGCAGGAGATTACGGACTAAATACTTCGCGACTTCTAATGCTTCATTAACTTAATTCTGCCTGCTCTATGACAAAAAATACTATATTTATGGAACGTTTCGTGACAACGGTGGCATCAAAATTAAGTTAATCCAGCACTAGTCCTCCTTTAATTTAATTTTGACGGCTTCATCTACCTCAAAGATGGTTTCAGTATGTAGGGATTTGATTTAATTGCCCAGCAGAATTAAATTAATGGAGGACCAGCTTCATAGTCTAAGATTTACCCAGTTGAATACAAAAATTCGATTACAACAGATAGTGAAGAAATTGGCAGGAGTTGGCCGGTCATGGCGCGCGCGCATACGTGAACGAGCGCAGCATTTTGATTTGAAGAATTTCTTTTTGCACAGGAAAAGAATTGCCGGTCTCGTTATTTTTGAAGACGCGGCGTATGTTGCGCTTTACGACGAAGAACAGATAAGCGGTATAGCGGGAAAAAGGTTGCTGTTCCTCGATCGTTATACCCTGCCGATTCGTGTTTTCGAAGGCGGTTCGTTTAAAAATCTTTCAGCGCTTGAGCCGGTTTTAAAGCAGATACGGCAGTGTTTGAAAAATCTGAGAGTTGATTCGTTGGTGATTTCATTGCCGCCCGCAGTCAGTCAGTTTTTCGTGTTTGAGTTTCCGGCAAGCGTGAGCGTCGAGGAAATTCGCCAGGCAATTGCGTTTAATGCCGATTCTTTTCTTCCTCTTCCCGCTGGAGCAATTTATTACGACTGGGAGGAAATTCCGAATCATGCCGCAGCAAAACGTGAAATTCTTTTGGGGCTTGTTAAAAGAGGTGTTATTGACCCGTTGCTTGAGGCGTTTAAGGGCGCCTCACTTGCCGCAATCGCCGTTGAAACGCACGATTTTAGTTTGACGAGAAGCGTCCGGATGTCCGATGACGGCGGCGCAATTGCGGTATTCGATAGTGCGGATGATACGTGTTTTGTAGTCTACGAAAAGCAAAATCCCATTTTTAAATTCAGCAGGTCGAAGAAATTGCTTGCGGCGGAGGGATTGGCGCCGAAGGATTTGTTGTTGCAGTTTATAGCATTTGTGAACGCCCGTAAGAAAAACCCAAAATTTATCAATACTATTTTTGTCGTTGGAGGCGGCGCGGAAAATGAAAGGTTGAAGAACGAATTGAAGATGCTTGGCGGGTTCCGCGTGGAGGCGCCGCAACCGATCGACGGCACATTGGGTGAAGCCGGCAGTGAGGGACTTGGAGACGTAGGGAGTATTATTGCCGTAGGATGCGCATTGCGCGGTCTTATTGAAAGGAAGCATGATGCGCGTATCAGCTTGATGCCTCTCGGCACGGAAGAATTATATGAACGGCATCGGTTGATTTCCTATCTTAAGTTTGTGCAGAGGCTGACCGTCGGATTTGGATCATTTTTTGTCATTGTGTTTGTCGCCGCCTTTTTCATTTTGTCTGCCTTTGAAATTCGGCAGGAAGACGCAGGGCAGCGTTCTTTGACATTGCCCCCCGATGCTCTGTTGTATCAAAATGCTGCGCGCCAGTTCAACGAAGACGCGTCGGCAGCAGAACGTATTATGGCGCGTTCGCGGCGTTGGTGGAATGTATACGGAGCAATTGAAACGCTTGTTCCTTCGGGTGTCGTGATCCAAAGCGTTGAGGTATTTGAGGGCAATATAACTATCGGAGGCGTTGCGAGGAAGCGCGATGACCTTTTCGCGCTGCGCGATAGGTTCCGCGCCTCGACCGTATTTTCATCTCCGGATTTTCCGTTCACATTTTTTATCACGGCAGATAATATCCCGTTTCGCCTCTCTTTTACGATAAAAGATGATGCGTTTTTTTTCGTTGATTAATCTATGGGTGCCGTAACATATCGAAAACATATCATTGTATCGTCAGCGCTCATAACTTGCGCCATGGCGGTTACGGTCGTAGTATATGCGATCGGCGTTCCGAAAATAAAAGGATTGCGGCAGAACATTTCCGAAAACAGGGCTGACGTAAAAGCCTTTGCCGCGGCGACTGATTTCGATGAGTTTGTCAGGTTTAAGGCAGAATACGAGAAGCATCTGCCGCTTATGCGTGCGCTCGAAGGCGCGTTCATAAAAGAAGACGAAGCGTTTAAGATCATTTCATGGGTAACCGATGCAATCGCCGCTACGCTCAATCAGGGTTCTTTCGGCTTTGAAAGGAATTTTGCGTCCCCGAGTGATATCGGAGGAGGGCTGAAGACTATTCCTTTTTCTGCGACGCTTGACGGCAATCGCGAGACGCTTACGCAATTTCTCATGGAACTTCACCGCCTGCCTTTTTTTCTCTCGGTGCATTCGGTGGCGCTGAACAGTTCGGATATTTTTAGAGAGGGAAGCCAGATGCGCATACGAGGAGAGGTGTACGTGCGGTAGTTTTTAAAAGCGATACGTGAATAATACGGGCATTGCGGCACTCATTACCGTCATTACCGTCACGCTGTTTCTTATCAGCGTGGGATTTTTGATTGCGAACCGAGGCGGATCTTCGATTTTTTCAGGCCAATATGAATCGCAGGCAACACATGCGCAGTTTTTGGCGGATACCGGCATTCACGATGCGCTTATAAAATTAGCCCGGGATAAAGATTATACGGGAAGTTACGCGTTGTCCGATGCCAATTGGACGGTTGACATTTCAGTGGCCTCAAGCGGAGATAAGATTATTACCGCCACCTCATCGGTTACAACCGCAAACATTACCATCAATCGAACAATGCAAGCCACGGTCATCGTGGACACTGACGGAAAAATTATCAACGTGACAAAAATAAATTTGTAAACGAAAGGGGTCTCCCCGTTAAACCTTCTATGCTACTTTTCGCTGTTTCGTCCGGAGTCAATCAAAGCGGCCATTTAAAGCTGCGCACTTTTCCTGACGCCTCGATTTTTAGTTCTAGGGCCTTCGGAAATGGCGAAATGGGCTTGAATTTGAGTATTCCTTCCCGATGATGTCCGCCGGGCGGATCGCCTTCCCATGCGGTCGGTTCATATTTCTTCCCGTTTTCGTCTTCCAAGATAGAAACTTGCGTTAAATCTTCAAGCAACTCTACCGAATGAGTATCCAGGGATATTTTAAAATCCCATGAAGCTGCATCTGCCGATATATTCTTAGGTGTTACGGCGACGGTCACGCCGCCATCATCATTTGTTTTAGGCCCCAGAATCGTTTGGGTTCCTAACCGAGATTTATTACCGACATCAGTAGTTGCCCGTTCTCTTGTGTAGAAAACCGAGTAGAGCAAAACAGCTCCGGCCGCCAATCCCACGGCAACAATTATCAGTATCGTATTTTTCACGGTTTTGAAAATTTAATTATTCTATTTGCGATGTATCCGATGCCGATTGCGTTAGCAATAATGCCGAACCAGAAGAGTTCAGTTTGATATTGGCCGATAAGCGTAATTACGCCGGCGATGCCCACGATCGGGAGCATGTTCGTAAGATAATGCGCGCAACATGAGATCATGGCGACGGTGGAGGTCGTCCCGGAAACAGCAACCACGCTTTTTGATGCACCCTTACGGACTGCGCTCTTCAGGTATGAATAAAGTCCTATCTGAATTCCAAAGCCAATCGCCAATCCGGCGACGAAATACCAGGATTGAGAAAACTGGCTTATCGCAAATGACCAGCCGCTTACCAAGGTTACAATGCCGAAATATACGCCGAGCAATGCCGCCGTTCCCGCCAATCCTTTGATTGTTGATCTGAAAATCATATCATGTCTCGACGAAGGCCTGGGGGTTTCTCAAGCGTTCGTCCCGGGAGAAGTCTCGAAATGGCCTGAGCTTGTCGCCCTTCAAGTTTTTCAGGGCGGCCTCATCGAGTCTGAATGACCTGAGCGGAGCCGAATGGGTCGAATGGATTATACTCCGCATCCGCCGGAAGATTTGCGCTCCGGAGGATTAACTTGGCTCAAGATTTGGCGATAGCCGGCCGCGCTTGAGAAGTCGTATCCCAGAAGTTCTTTGGGATTTGCTTCGGTCCAATCAGTTCCCTTTGATTCAAGATATTGCGCGATGGCAATATAGGTATCCGGAAACCAAAATGAATTGACTTGCAGGGCTACTTTGTACATTTCTTTTTCTGAAATGCCCTGCGACGCCATCAATTCGAGAAGTCCCAGCATTGCCATTCCGTGATTACAGTCGGGGAAATGCGTGGAGTTATTGCAACAGGGACGATAGATGTTTTTAGCCGCGCGCTCAACGAGTTCTTGCTGTTCTCGATTCAAGACCACAAAAGGATGCTGGCTGTAATGCGTCATGACATCTCCTTTTGTAAGCGTCCATCCGCCGGTTGAAGCGAAATTACCTGCGCCGCCGTACTGGGGGTCGTTCATCGGTCCCGTCTCTAAAACGTCATTTTTTGTGCCGAGCCCCAACGCCCATAGAAGATTCAGAATTATTCCGGAGTTTTCTGAAGTAATTTTGAGATTACCGTTTGATTCGCCGTAAAGCAATTTCCTCGTTTCGCCGTCAAGTCCGCCGCGACTCGCGTAAAGTTCTTCAAATTTTTCTTCATCAATCATGCCCGCGCTTATCATTTTCGCGCCAAGGTTGCCCCAACGAACCGGCAAGACGATCCCTTCGGAAGGCAGCAATTTTTCTTCAAGCTCGTTGGTTGTGGTTTGACTCTCGGTTTGTGATTGAACCTGCGTCGAATTTTGAGGGTATTTCAGGCTCGTCGTATAGACCCACGCTCCGGCAAGAATAATCGCAGAGATGAAAATGCTGGCCGAGAGAACATAGTCTTTTTTATCTGCCGCGTGGCTGATTTGTTCTGCTTCGGGGATTGTTTCGGAATCGGTCTGTTCTGATTCCGGGCTTTGGGGTTTTTCGTTCGTTTCGTTAGATATTTTTTGCGATTCTTGTTGCATAGTATTTCATTTTAACCAGGTAGATATGCCATTCCACTCTTTTTTGGCATATCTAACGGGGTCCATGACATTGGTTAATCATTAAATGCGGGCAGAGAGCATCCGCTTTCCTCTGAAAGCTTTTGAAGCTCTTGTTCGCCTTCAAGCTTCTTGCCGTTGGGGAATATCCAAGTAGGGAAACCGGAAATGCCTGCCGTAAGACACCGCTTTGGGTCATCGGGACACTCGACGTAGGGGACAAAGCCGAACGAGCTTCCAAAGGCTTTCTTTTGGTTCTGGCAGTGCGGACACCAGTCCGCGCCATACATTGTGATTCCCCTGTCGGCGAGGCATTTGGCAAATGCATCTAGGTCGCCCGCCCCTTGATTTCCGTCTTCCAAGAAAATGAAACCGCTAATTGCCATAGCTGCGACAATAACATAAAGATAAGAGCCCTTCTTCATAGAAGTTAGCAACAGTCTTTCATTTTCTTTTCCAGTTCTTCGACTTTTTGATTTTGTTCAGAATGAGCTGTTTTGCTGCCCTTTGGGCGGCGGAGCCCTTTGGTAAATCTTAGTGCCAGAATAATAAGGAGTGCTGCCGATACGACAAAGACGGCCCACCAAGATGAAACGGCGCCGTAAACCGTGACAAATCCGGCTGGAATAAAGAGCGTTTTCCAGAGAATGGGTGAACGACCGGGCGGCAGGCGCTTTTCAATCTGATACGCGATGCCGACAACCGATCCGCCCATGAGCATTGCGGGAACTATCATGTCGATCTCATAGCCGAGGAATTTCACAGCCAGCATCCAGAGCCAAGTGCCGGAAACCCCTGCGCAAATTGGGCAAATCTTGAACGGCAAAACTCTATTAAACAGCCAAACCAAGCCGGTGATTGCCAGTATTGATGTTGTAGCAACTGTGATGAACATTGGCTATAGGAAGAAAATAATAATTCCCAATACGACCATGGCAATGCCGCCGCCGAACCGCATCAATTTCCTTTCTTTTTGTTGCCACGCTTGGACTTTTTCCAAGAGGCCCTTGTCGCTTGAAATGGTGAGGATAATTACGAGCGGAAGAATGAAAATCAGATTGTAGAGCAATAGATAACCGACTCCGGTAAGATAGGTGCCCTGATCATGCAGGAGTCCTAAAACCATGAGGTAAGGGCCGCCCGTGCATGGAAACTCGCATAGTCCCACCAGCCCGCCCAAAAGAAAGGCAGTTGGCATTGATCCTCTTTCCATAAGCTTTGCCATTTTATGATGCGCGGCATTCGGAATTTTGAGTTTTATCGGGAACGCCGGAAAAAATTCGTTAATTAGGTTAATGGCGCCGAGTACGATAAGAAGCGCCGCGCCCACCCTTGCCATGAAATGCGGAGTATTGAAGAGGTGAAGCGTCTGAAGCAATCCTAGCCCAATAAGGAAATAGATAAGAAAAATGCCGGCGATGTAGGAACTGCCGATTTTTAAGATGCTTGAGCGGAGCTCTCCGATGCTAAAGAGAAAAGCAATTGTCAGGATAAGAACCGAGAAGGCGCAAGGATTGATGCTGTCAATGAGAGCCGAAACGCCGACAAGCGGCAAGAGCCATTTTCCGTCGTTTGATAAATTCCAGAGCGCTGCTGTCCCGACATTTCCGAACTTAAAGAAGAATACAAGGCCAAGAAGAGCGGCCCCGGCGGTTAAAAGAATTGTAAGTTTCTTGGTCATAGATGGTTTTACGGAGTGACATTGGCAGTAAAGCTTAATTGAAGCGGCTCGCCGGCGTTATTTTCTATGATTATTGTTCGTTGTATTTGACCAACACCGGCGGGTCCGTGGGCCGCAGGATCAAAAACTGCCTCAACCGTAGCTTCTTCGCCGGAGTCAAGTTTTTCGTTGATCTTTGGAATAAATCCGTGTCCGGGCATGCCATAAGGACCGAATGTCCGGCCGCTCATTTTGAGCGTGGCGGTGGTACACATGCACGATGTGTACACCTTGCCGATTACTACCGACTCAGCCCCCGTATTTCTCATCCCGAATGAATGTTTAACTTTGCCGGCCGCCATCGAGATTGTGCCGAAATCGAATGAGTCCTCCTCGGCGTTAAGAGTCCCTGATGATTCTGCAATAATGCTTGCCGTGTTGTTGTTTTGAGAATCGGGTCGTGCGATCCAGATAATGCCGCCGAGAACGACAATTGTTGCTATGACGCCGATGACCGTTTTGTTCACCCCGTTAGATATGTGCGGCCTCCAACCCTTGTGTGTTTTATTCATTATTGTTTTTAAATGAACCGCGCTAGAACATATTTCAGAGCGATATCTAACGTGGCCCATGTGGTAATAGAAATTAAAAACAAACATCCCTATTTAATAGGGATAGAGAGACGCGCGACACAAAACCGTCCGACAACGGTTTTACATCGGCGTCTTATACTAAGCTTGGGCTGTTTTCGTGGAGGGTCAACCAATGAACTAATTCTTGTTGGAGCGGAAAGGAATATAATTTCAAAAACCGCCCGCGATGGCAATTCGCCGCACATATCGGCTGGGCCGGGTGAACGCTCGCAATAACTCCGATGACGATGGTTAACGCCAGGGCAATAAACAAAAGCAACGCGCTTGCGAGATTATCGTTAAAGGTCGCCGTTGAGAAACCTCGAAAAGCGTTAATATGAAAAGCGATAGAAGAGAGGGCATTATCTTCTTTCGGGCAATCAACTCCTTGAACGATTGCTGCGATGCAGCCATTGTGGCTGTGGCCAGAGCCATGATTCATCGCAAATACGCCGAAAATAGTTACCGCAAGAAACGCTCCGATGACAAGTGTCGCAAAAGCCGATTTCATTGTTTTTATTATATTCCTTCCTGTGATAAACTGCAAGTGAAAAATACGAACAGATTTTTCCGCCCCCGGTCTTAGAAGCTGTCTGAAAAGTCCTTATTCTGCTGCAATGGCTTCGATTCGGCTACGCCTGCGTCGCTTCCCTGCCTGCCGGCAGGCAAGTCCTTGGCGTATACGCTGTATACAAGCCTCTCTGTCGCGCCTCGGCTCGCTCGAATCGAAACCATTTCGCTGCCGAATAAAACTTTTCGGACGGCTTCTTAAAGAACGGGCAGAGAAACACCACAGAGGATTGTATAACTTATGACAAAGTACAACCACAGATTAAATATCCAGACGGCCCCCATCCTTAGAGAAGTGGTTTTTGGCGTGGAGGATGGCATGGTGAGCACTCTTGGCGCGATTACTGGCATTGCGATTGGCAGCCAGGATTATTATATGATACTTCTCTCCGGTGCGGTCATTATTGCCGTCGAATCAATTTCAATGGGTATAGGCTCATATCTCGCAAATCAATCCGAGCAAGAGGCCAACTCAAGAAAGTTGGTTGAAGAAAAGATCGAGTTATCTGAATATCCGGAAGAAGAAAAAACAGAGCTTTTTCGAATGTTTTTGCGCGATGGCTGGTCTAAAAATCTTTCTCGACAGATGATTGATGAGGCATCGCGTAATAAAGAGCTCATGTTTAAGGAAATGGTTTACCGTGAGCTGGAAATATCGACTGGGGAATTGACCAGTCCGCTTAAGAAAGGATTGTATATGTTTTTTTCATATATTTTGGGCGGACTCGTCCCTCTCTTTGCATATATTGTTGTATTACCCGTCGCGCTGGCCATGAAAGTATCGATGGCTGTTACGTTGGCGGGTCTTTTCGGGCTTGGCGCTGCAACGACACGATATACAAAAGGTTCATGGTGGCGGACGGGATTGCGTCTTTTAGTACTTGGTGGAGTCGCATTGTTTGTAGGGTTTTGGATTGGAAAGACCGCAATTTTGATCAGTAAATAAAGCATTAGGAATAGATACCCACGGCTAAAGCCGTAGGTATCTACTTGGCTTCACCACGATTCACGTTTGTCTAAGATAGATTCGTTTAATACAATCAATATATGAGCAGAATTTTGAGGTTTTTTAAGATCATATCGCGGATTGTACTGCCAAAGATTATCGTCGTAGGCGTTGATATTCAGGATCGTCATGTGGCGTTTGTGGCGAATGCGCGCCAGGCAGATCGCGGCAGCGATTTGATCTCCGGCATTGAGGTTATATCCGAAGATGCCATTGATGACGGAGAGCTTAAAAATCCGCATGTGCTGTTTAACGCGCTCCAGAAATTGATTAGCCGGATACCCGTTGTGAAATTAAAAGACGAACCGGTCGTGGTTTTGTCGGTTCCCCCTACGCACATGTATAGCGAAATGATCATGTTTCCGGCCATGTCGTCCGAAGGACTTCGGGAAGCCGTTCGCCTTAAGATGGAAACCTCTTTGCCGTGGCCGCTCGAGAAAGCGTATGTTGATTGGAAAATAAGAAATATAAAAGATCCTCGCCGCATTGGCGTTTTTATTGCCGCGATATCTCGGGAATTCCTTGATGCGTATTTGGATGTGTTTAAGAGGGGAGGCTGGCGAGTAGCTGCATGCGAGTTTCATTTGTTAAGCTTGGCGCAGGCAGGTAATATCGCCCATGAAGCCGGCGCGCACATCTTTATTCTTATCGATGAAGACGGAGCGGAATTTGCCATTTTTCACGGCGGTGAATTGATAATGCATGTCATTAAAAAATTTGATCCCGTTCTGGCGGTAGGCGGAGAAAATCGTCAGGCGCTCCAGAGCGAAATCGGTTTTGAAACGAAGCGTCTTGCGGCGCACGCCGAAACCGAGCTGGGCATAAAGGTTGAAAGCGTGTATTTGTTTAATAAGATGGGCATTGAGGCGGAGATTGAGAAGTTGGAAAAAGAAATAGATTTGCCCGTGAGATTTTTTTCGCCCGCGGAAAACCCGGCGTTGTATATTGCCCGCGGCGCATCATTGAGAAATTTTTCCTTTCCGGAAAAAACGATTAATTTCGTCCCGCCCGGATCGGGAGGACGATACGGTGAAAACTTGATTTTGCGCACCCTGCGGTTGTGGACGAACATCGTATCGATTTTTTTGGTCGTGATGCTTCTGGTCTTTGGCGGATTTTATGTTTTCCTCCGCGGACAGCGCCAAACCCTTGAGCAGGAAACCGTCCAATTTAAAACCGTCCTTGATTCCCAAATTGTTCAATCTGGAGAACTCATCGAAACGGCAAATGAATTTAATCAGCTCACAGAGCTTGCGCTCCAAGCTGCGTCGCAGCGTTCCGAAATAGGGAAGCGGATGGAATATCTCATGTACCATGCGCGTCAGGAGAGAATAGGCGTCGTCAGCGTTCAGAAACCGCGAGATCGGCAAGTTTTTGTCGCCGCGCTCCATGCTCCTACAAGGGACGCGCTTCTGAGCTTAAAAAAGCGCATTGAGGACGGGCGCGCGATGGCCGCTACCGCTTCCGGCGCGGATCTTAAGTCGCGCGTCAGCGTTCTTCCGGACCTTGTTGGAGGACTTAACATTCGTTCCGGCGCCGGTACGTCATATTCCGTGGTCAAAAAAATGTATCCCGGGGAAAGCTATTTGTTTGTTGAAGAATCAGGCGGTTGGATGAAAATACGCGTAGATGGATCAACGGAAGGATGGGTGAATGCGCAATATGTGAAAAAAGAAGAAGGAGAAGAAGTCGAACCCGTGCCGGAACAGGATATATCCGGATCAGAAGAAAAAGCCAAATTTTTCAGCGCGGTTGTTATTCCGGTGACCGAGCTTGCAAGAGAGAAAGACCTTACTGTAGTCGTTGAATTTGTGTTTTAGCACTTCATTAACTTAATTTTGCCTGCTTTATGACAAAAAAACACTGTATTTATAGGACGCCTTGTGACAACGGTGGCATCAAAATTAAGTTAATTCAGCACTAGCGCCTGTCATCTATGAACCCCGTTAGACATCTCCGTCAGTTTGTAACTTCGGGCATGTCTTACATGGGTTCGGAAAATTATTATGTTGGAAGCACAACAAAAAATGTCTAACGGGGTGAAAGAAATCGACTTCTCACAATTCTTTACCCGATCGCTGCGATTTCAGTTTATAAAGCTTGCGGTTATAGGGCTCGTGGCATTAGGAACGATCGTCGGTTTGTGGTTTTTTAACAGCGCGGAGGCAGATAGAATTGCCGCCTTGAGAGAACGACGCCTGTCCATGACTGCCGGGATTAACGCCATTTCGACCCTTTCCGGTCAAAAAATCCAGTCAGAAGACCTCTACGTACAGCTCAAGGCTTCCCTGCAGGACGAACTGGCAGTAGTTATTGATCTCTCGAAGAAATTGAGATTATTGGGAGAAAAATACGGCCTTCGGACGCAAGCGGATATCGGCGCGCGGACTGCGGCAAGTAAAGAAAGCGTTGGTGTCATCGAGTTTACGTTGCGAGCAGACGGCGGGGTCATGAATTTTGGGCGTTTCGTAAAAGCAATAGAATCGAGCAGGGAGTTTTATCGGATTGACTTACTCGGCATCGGTCCGTTGGGAACGACGAAGGAGATGCAACTAAAAGCGTCCGGAAAGGTATTTATTCGTCCATAAGAGGACCTTTTATGAATCCATGCTGAAAAAACTACGTCAGACACCATATATAGAAGAAATTTTGGGTATTTGCGGATTGGCGCTCATTGTATTGTTATGTGCGCTGTCATTTGTGATTGTGCGGTTCATGATTAAAAAAGCGCCTTCTCCCGCGCCGTCATCAGGATCGGTACAAAACGAAATTCCATTATTTCGGCTTGAGGAAGCGAAAAAAGCCCTGGAGAGATAGAAAGAAGTAACTGCTTACAGGTTCGAGGTACTTGCCGAAAGGCAAAGAGTTTCGGCTCATTCTCGTCCCGCCAGCGCGGGACTCCGAGGTTTCGGCCGTTTTGCTCCCGCCTTTGAAAAAGGCGGGAGACCATGCCAAAACGACCTCAAAAGCCGCCAAAACTCTTTGCCTTTCGGCATCATGATGGTGTAGAGAAGTTACTTCAAAACTGTGTAAAAATACAGTATAGAATGAGACTAGAGCGCTTCCTGAATAAGGGGTTTTATTTGTTCAATGGGAAGGGCTCCTTCGACTACAGCGGGTTTTCCTCCGGGCAGGAGCAATATGCTGTAGGGGGTGCCTCGGGCGCCGGCTTTCTGTCCGTCCGCAATATGAGCACTTATTTTATCCGCGTATTTCTGTGAGCTGACACACGCCCTGAAGTTTTTGAGGTTAATGTTTAAATCCCTGGCGATCTGTTCATAGAGATTAGTTCCCATTTGTTGCTGCTGTTCAAATACTCGATCGGTGAATGTCCAAAATGCGTCATTGCCCCCGGCTTCTGCCGCGCACTCCGAAGCTATCGCGGCGGGCCGGGCTTGGGGATGAATGCTGTCAAGAGGGAAATGCCGGTACACCCATCGTACTTGATTAGGAAATTCTTTAAGCAGCTGTTTCATTGTCGGATGAAAACGCGCGCAGAACGGGCATTGGAAATCAGAGAATTCGATGATGGCAATCGGCGCATTCGGGTTTCCGAGAATATGATCCGCCGCACTTGGGGGTTTGACGTTTGCCGCGGTTGTTTCTGTAGGTTTTTCTGCGCCCTCGTCTGCGATTAACTGCGCGGTCGGCGTAGTTGTCTTTTGAGGCGCAAAGTACAAAAATCCGCCGATAAGCGCGCCGGCGATGATTACTGAAAGGGGCATAAGATAATCCCGTTTGCTCTTTGGTTGTTGCAAGAGCAGACCTTCCAGTCTTGCAAGGCGATCTTCTAATTTCTCGTCCGTGGGTTTCCCGTCCGTGATTTCCTTCGATTGTTTTTGCTCCTCCATGAGTATTATGCGTATTTCGCCTCTTTCTCTATGCATTGCTGCGTCGAGAATGCGCGGTGAAAAAACATTATTAACGCTCTATTAGTCCTCATACTACTATGAAGCCATTTTGTTTTCAACTTACTTACAACTTTAAATATATATCTCATCTATTCTCTTGTTTTTATTCGTGCATAAAACGCTAGCCTTTAGGCTGGGGATGAGGCGTAGTCTTGAGATTCGTGAGGTTGCCGATCTCGGCAGGAATCGACTCCAGTTTATTGTTGAAAAGGCGCATACTTTGAAGATTTGTAATGTTTCCGATCTCCGGAGGAAGTGCGGTAAGTTCGTTATTATCAAGAGAGAGGAAAACGAGGTTTTGGAAACGGCCGATTTCGGGCGGCAGTTCCGAGAGTTTTTGGTCCTGTAATCCAAGAGAACAGATGCGCTCGGGATTCTGTAGCGCCGCGCTAAGCTCGCGCGCACTTGCTTGCGCTCCTTCTATGCATCGGGAGTCGGCCGTGCGCTGGTCGGCGTGACGGCCCTTTTTAAACATAGTGTAACCGATGCCGGCGGCAAGCCCAAGCGAGATTATGACGACATAGATAAGCGAGCGTGTTATTGTTTGTCGTACGGGCGATTGTTCCATTATGTATAGTATAGCGTAAACAAACTTGCTCAGGCCGGTGGCCGTTTACTTCAGCATTTCCGAAATATTATTCCACCGATATTTTTCCTTTGTCGGTTACGGTAATCGTTTTTGTTTTTGCCGAATCGGTCTTGAGGCGAATTATGATGGTGGTTGAAGCGGAAAGGGTTCCTGACAACTTTGAAAAGGCGACATCCGTTATATTTCCGGCGCCGGGACTTTGGAATTCTACAAGACCCGAAAGATAATACGTGAGGGTCGAGGTGGCAAAACTTGAGCCGCTGAAGAGGGCGTAATAAGGAGTCGTGGCAGTGGCGTTATGGAACCGTACGCCCCAACCGGTGTTGGAAACTCCCGCAATCGCTCTTGTTTGCGCTTCGATGAGCCTGCTTGCCATCACTTCCGCGTCTGTCTCGAGCGTTCCGTGGAGCTGGTTTTGCAGGATGAAAACGCTTGCCACCCCAATTATAAAAAGCAGGGAAACGGAAATGATGAGCTCGAGCAAACTGAAACCCACACGAGAATTTAGAATTTAGAATATAGAATTTAGGAGAATAAAATCCTAAATCCTAAATCCTAAATCCTAGATTTTAGATTCTAGAATGACCCGATAAACCGATAAATCGGCGAGATCAGCGAACCGGTCATGACTCCCACGATGATGCCGACAATGATGATTAATACCGGCTCGATAATCACGAGGAATTGTTCCAGGGCATAGATTACTTCTTCTTCGTAAAACTCCGACATTTGCGCGAGCGTTGCATCCATCTGGCCGCTTTTTTCTCCGGTGGCGACAACGCTCGTAAGTATGCCGGGGAAATACTGTGGATGAGCCCGCATCGAATCCGAGAGCGTGATGCCCTTTGGCAGATTTTTTTCCGCGAAATACTCGAGAAGAGGCTGGTATCTTCCTCCTATGGCTTGTCCTGTCACCTTGAGCGCGGATTCAAACGGGATGCCGGCTTTGATGAGATTGGAAAGCGTTTTTGAAAACCTTAGCAGCGAATAATTCTTTTGGATAGTTTTAAGAATAGGAAGATACCACAACAAAGCAGTTATTTTTCTTCGGAGGCGGGGGATACGAAACATAATAATCAGCGCTAGTAACGCGGCTCCCATACCGATTGACAGAGGAAGATAATACGTCGTCCAGATGTCGGAGGCCTGAAAAATAATTTTGGTGTACAGCGGAATCTTTGTGTCGGTTGAAAGGAATAGTTCCTTCAGTTTTGGAACGACGATCGTTAAGATAAGCAGCACCATGCCGAAGAGCGCACAGATGAGAATGACAGGATAGATCATTGCTCCTTTGACCTTGCGGTTAAACGTATAGTCCTTTCTCAACTCTTGAGAGTGGGTAAGGAGCACGGTTGCAAGGCCTCCGGATAATTCTCCTGCTTTCACGAGATTGAGGAGCACCGGATTAAAATGAGCTTGCCACGCATTCATGGCTTGCGAGAGCGTCTGCCCGGTGGCAATTCTCCCCTTTATGTCGAGAACGATTTTTTTGACGATTGGTTTGATTGCGTCTTCGGCAATGATGTCTAATCCTGACAGAAGGTCGACCCCCGTGGCTAAAATAGTGCCGAGGTGCCTTGTAATGATGATTTCGTCGAATGTCGTAAGCCTTCCGCCGAATGAGAGCGGGGCGGAGAATCTTTTCCCCAATCCTCTTTTCGCACCGGCGATAAATTCAATTTTGAGCGGGATCAGTCCCTTTTTAACGACCAGTTCTGCCGCTTCCCGTTCGTTGCCGGCCTCGATGTCTCCCCGTGCCTCCATGCCTTTTTTATCTTGAGCGAGATAGGTAAACCGCATGCTAATGTTGTCTAAATTTATGAGTGAAGCTCAATGCTGAACGAAATAAATTTAGTTACAACATTGAGCATTCTGAGCGAAGCCGCGTTAGACGCGGCGAAGTCGAAGAATTACAGTATTAAAACTCTTCGACAAAATATTCGCGCTTCGCACTCCAAAATTTAGACAAAGCCCTTTATTCCCTGATTGCTCTAAACAATTCCTCCACCGTCGTGTCTCCTTGTTCTATTTTTGAAAGGCCGTCTTCGAACATGGTGGTCATGCGCTGGTCGTCCGCGGCTTTTTTAAGGTTGTCGCTGGTGACTGCTCCGGAATTGATAATGGACCTGACGTTTTCGTCTATGACAAATACTTCAAAGATCCCGATGCGCCCGGAGTATCCGGTCATGCCGCAGACGCGGCATCCCTTTCCTCGATATGCTATCTTTGCCATCTCGCGTTTTTTGCCGCGTTTAGCGAGCTCTTGGTTGATTGTTTCTCGCGCTGCAGGAAGCAATTCTTGGGAATTGATGCATTGCCGGCAGATGCGCCGCAAGAGTCTTTGGGCGATGACGGCATTGACCGTTCCGGAAATGAAGAATGGAGGCACCCCGAGTTCGATAAGCCGCGGAATGGCGGTGGGGGCGTCGTTCGTATGGATCGAGGAAATAAGAAGATGTCCGGTCAGTGCGGCATGCGCCGCGATTTCCGCAGTTTCGTTGTCTCTAATTTCCCCCACTACCATGATATCCGGGCTGTGCCGCAGGAGCGCGCGCAGTCCCGAGGCGAACGTAATTCCTGCCGTGGGATTAATCTGCGTCTGGCTGACTCTCGGAATAAGATATTCGATAGGATCTTCAATCGTGGTGATATGAACCTCCGGCCGGTTCAAGAGGGTCAGTATTGCGTATATCGTCGTGGTTTTTCCGGAGCCGGTGGGACCCGAAGAGAGGATCATGCCGTACGGTTTTGTTATTTCTTTGCGTAGCTTGTCGGCGGTTTCTTTGCCGATGCCGAGCTCTTCGAAGCTGACGAATTCTTTCGCGCCGGCAAGAAGCCGTAGCGTAACTTTTTCTCCGTAGAAGGTCGGCATGATGGCGGTGCGGATGTCTATTTCAGTGTCGCTTGAGCGGAATTTGAATCTGCCGTCTTGGGGTTTGAGATGTTCGTCGATACGCAGACCGGATAGGATTTTCGTGCGCGCGACAAGGCCGTCGTTCAATTTTCTGTCGATGGAAATGACGTCTTTGAGCAGGCCGTCGATTCGGAAGCGGACGGCAAGCGATTCTTCCTGCGGCTGGAAATAGATGTCCGAGGCGTTGAGCGTGGAGCCGTAATCGAGAATGGTGTCGAAGAGTTGCACCAGCGGTACGCTTTCCAAAATGGCGGCGCCGCTCACTTCTTTAAGGCTGCCGATAAGCTCGGTTACCCTGCTGCTGATAAGTTGTTCGAATTGTTCGGAGGCCTTCTTTTTGTAAATTTGATATGCGAACCTTAGAGTTTCCGGAGAGGCGATGTAGGGCTGTATGTTTCCCTTGAGATATTCGGCGAGAAAATTGGTGGTGTCGAGGTTGGTGGGATCCGTCATCGCGATTTTGAATACGTTTTTCTGCGGATCTTTGCCGAATACGATTACTTCGCGCTGCCGCGCCACGGATTCCGGAAGAAGTTCGACGATGTCTATATTGAGCGGTTCGACGCGGAAATCGATGACGGGGATGTTCAAGAACTTGCTGACGAGCTGGTTGAGGTAGTTTGTCGTCAGACGGCCCTGGGAAATGAGGAAACGATCGATGGAAACGCCGACTCGTTCGGCTTCGGCTTCTAGCGCGGGAAATTCATCTTCGGCGATGAGCGAAGATTCAATAAGAAGTTTTTTAAGCGTATTGGGAGGAAGAGGCATAGTTGAGGCTTGTAGTTTGTCTATCTTGAGTGGGTCGCCCTTCAAGTTCTTCAGGGCGACCCTGAGCGGAGCCGAATGGGTCGAAGGGGTAGCCAGCTTAGTAGCTTCCCGGAATGAGCGCCAGGTCGGTTCCCACTTCGTATGTGGTGGTGGAATTTCCGCCGTCTCTTCCATCATTATCGAGATCGGTTAGGAAATAATTGCTTTCAAAGCGCGCAGTGAATTCAAATGACTTTGCCGTTTGGTCGCATGCATACGCATACCAGAATTCTTCGGATGTATTGGGGCCTTTAGGGTCGACCGGCAGATTGGAAATGGTGGATCCTCCGGGAGTTTGATCAATGCGCGCAGGCGCCCATCCGTTTACGCCGATGACTTGACTCGTGTTTGTTACCGTGTAGTTGAATCCGCTGGGAGTTGTGGTGCTTACCGATCGAGACACGAAATATCCCACGTTTGAACCCCCTTCTCCTTTGCATGTATATGAAGCGTTGCCCGAGAGGTCAACAGTGGTACTTGCTTGTGCCAGATACAGATTCCATGCCGTTCGCATGGCTCCGAGATCCGAGATTCTTTTTGAATCGCGGCTGCGCGAAAGCTGTTCTGCCGGATTGATCGCCACCACCACGATCGTGAGAATGATTGCCAGAATGCCGATGGTGACGATGAGCTCTATGAGAGTGAAAGCGTTATAGAATTGTCTGGGCAGTTTTGTCATTGGTATGCTGTGATACTGTCATTTTATCATTGCTTGGCGGAAAACAAAAACAGCGGCTTTCCACAGCCGCCCCGTATTTCGAAATATCGACATATCAATTTTGCCGCTGTTTTTGTTGAATTACTTGCCGCTTATGACAAGATCTAATCCGGATTCACTGCCGGTTTCGTAGCTGACCGCTGAATTGCCGCCATCGGTTCCGTCGACATCAAGATCGTTACGGAAATATGAGCTTTCAAGACGCGCGGTGAACTCGAACGTATCGGTATTTTCATTGCAGGCATAGGCATAGTAGAAGTCGTCTGTTGTTCCTGTCCCCTTCGGGTCTATCGGCAGTACCGGTATTGCTGCCCCGCCTGGCGTCTGGTCGATTCGCGCAGGTGCCCAACCAGCTCCTCCAAGCGACTGGCTGCTGGATGCGTTAGTTGCGCCTCCGTCCACGTGTCCCGTGGAAGTGGGTGTAGTTCTGGAGATGAAATAGGTGGTAGTGGTGTTACCGGTGCAGCCAACAGCGGCCTCCGTGCCAGCAGATAAATCAATCGTCGTTGTCGCCTGTGCTAAATAGAGATTCCATGCGGTTTTCATCGAGTCGAGGTCAGCCACCCGTTTTGCGTCGCGGCTGCGGGACAGCTGTTCTGCCGGATTGATCGCCACCACCACGATCGTGAGAATGATTGCCAGAATGCCGATGGTGACGATAAGCTCAATGAGCGTAAAACCGCGTATATTGGTCTGTTGCATTGATGCGTTTGTATTAAAATTACCGCTTCGACCTTGAAAAAAGCTGAATTTTTTGATAAATAGAATAGGATAGATTCTAAACCCAGATTTATTATATACTAGATTGAGCGGTATTGATTCGGTCCTGTGGATAACTACCAGCCAGAGCAGCTCAATGGTAGAGCATCGGTTTTGTTCCGATAGCAAAAGCCGCATAGCGGTTCTGCTATCGAGGGTCCTCGATATTCTATAAAATTTTACCACCTTAGCTTAACGGTAAACCTGCCTGCCAAGGCCTGCGCCGTCCTAGCTCCTTCCTTCGCTCTGCGTTTCGTTTGAGCTTCGGAAAGGCAAGCAGTGATGTATTCACGCCTGCTCGCCCTTCCGAAGCTTTGATGAATATCAAAGCGTAGGAGGGCCGTCCTAGCTCAATGGTAGAGCAACGGTTTTGTAAACCGTAGGTTCGGGGTTCGAATCCCCGGGACGGCTCAAAAACCATGAAAGAAGATCAATTATTTTGCGTTGCGCAAAAGGCTTTCATATGGAAGGGGGATAGTGTTTTGACGCTTAATGACCCCATTGAAGGGCTTGATTTTCCCGGCGGCAAGGTTCAATTGGGAGAAACTGATTTTTCAGAGGCCTTGAAGCGTGAGGTCAAGGAAGAAACAGGTCTCGACATTGAAGTGGGAGATCCGTTTCATGTATGGTATGCCGAGTTTTCTCCCGAACACCGCAATTATCCAAAAAAAGTGTTTGTTGTTGGTTTTCGGTGTGCATATCGCGGGGGTGAGGTTCGTTTAAGCGATGAACACGATCATTTCAGATGGGTGAATAAAGATACATACCATGAAGTAAATGACAGGAGCAACTTTTTCGAAGCACTTGAAAAATACTTTGGAGATCGGTAAAGTGATAACGTAGTTGAATCGCTAATGTAGCCCTGCCTGTCGGCAGGCAGCCCTGCCTGTCGGCAGGCAGGTCAGCTGGTAGAGTCCCGAAAGATCATTCCATTGGAATAGATTTTTTGAGGATCCACGATTTTGGAACCAAATCAAAGATTTGTACAAAATCGGGACAACCCCATGACGCCCACGTAGCTCAGGCAGCAGAGCACATTCTTGGTAAGAATGAGGTCCGCAGTGCAAGTCTGCGCGTGGGCTCAAGGCAGTAAGCGGGGTTAGTATTCAGAATATAGGATTTAGGGACAGCAACCCTAAATCCTAAATCCTAAATTGGCCAAATCAAAATTCAGCGAAAATTTAATAGGGATGCAATGCAAAACGTGCAAACGGACGAATTATCATACGCGGAAGAATAAAAAGCTCGTTGAGCGGAAACTTGAGTTTAAAAAGTACTGTAAATGGTGCCGGAAGCATACTTTGCATAAAGAAACGAAAAAGTTCTAAAAACGTTTAGCGCATAGCGGCAGCGTTTAGAACCCATGAGTACGGAACAAGAAAAAAGTTTTCCCCCATCCGACCCCTCGCGGGAAAAATTTTTGATCGATGCATTGATTGATAGCACAAGCAAAGACCCGAAGATAGCCATGGAGGCAAAAAGAGATTTTAGGCTTGCGGGGGGTGGCATCATTGATGGATTCAGCAAGGAAGAAACCTTGGCGAGGTTAAAAGAAAAAAAAGATGCGGGGAAATATGACGATGTAAGGCGTGATGCAGATTTTCTCCGAGCCGATGAAAATATTGATACGCCATCGTCGGATGAGATCGTTGCGTTTATGGGAAAAATCCACGAACATGTTGCAGATGAAAGCAAAAGTTTTTTGACCAATGCATATCGGTATTCAACGGTGGCATTTTATTATCGAATATTGTCCAAGGAGTATCCGCAATTGGGCGTATCGGTGCAAGAAGAAGCGTTTATGCCGGATACCAATGAATTGATTCCGGGTGACATCTCCGTTCATACGACGCCGTATCGCACTGATAGACATCTTGTGTTTAACTTGGACCAAGGCAATCCCGTTTTGTATTTTTTGGAATTTCCCGACAAAGAAAAACTTCCATTGATAGAAAAATTAGAAGCCGAAGGAAAATTGCCAAAAGGTACGGGGAAGCGCACACTAATGCGGAAATATGCGGACTATGTAAAACAGTACCCCAACGATGACCTTTGGACCAATCTATACAGTGAAATGTCTCGTTCGCTCGGAGTTGATCCGTTATCCGATGAAGAATTGCACGCGCTTCTTAAAGCAGAAATCGATAGAGAGTTGGATAAAAGGGGATATAAAAATTCGGGGGCTTAGGTAAGTGGTATACCCGTCGTCTCCAAAACGACAATCGGGGGTTCGATTCCCTCAGCCCCTGCTAAAAAAATGACCTGATTATATGTGGTTATTTTTGTTAGGTACCGTGGAGTTAGAATTTTCTGAAAATGGTGAGCGTTCAAGGGCGTTCTGGTAAATTGGTTGCGGTAATTATAGATAATTGATATTGTTTGATTATGGAAGACAAAGAACAAAATAACAGCAAAGAATATAAAATTCCGGATGATATTCTGGGGGAGATTAATGCAATAACAGAAGGAGATTTTTGGCAAACAGAATATTTAACCGAGCAATTTGATGGAGACATAACTTTTGGGGCAAAGATGTGGGGCGGTCTATATGAAGTGCTGAAGAAAGCAGGAGTTGAGGAGGCTAAAATTCAAGAATTTAATGAGAGGGCAGAAGTTATTCTGCTAGCTAATACAAAACCGGCTGAGGCCGCTCAAAAACTCATAGAATTAAGAGAGTGGATTGCTGAAAGCTTTCACATACCCATGTCCAGTTTATCCGCGAGGGATATTTTATATGAGGCTTACGTTTCTGAGGCACAAGCTATGGAGTGGTGTGGAATTGACCCAAATAAAAATCCTCCATTTTCATTTTCGCTTGGACTTAACGAAGACCACCCCTTGGTTCAAGAAGTTAAAAAACAGGACGACTTGGAAAGAGTTAAGGGGGGTACTGAAATTTTAGATAAACTCATTGAAACATCCCCTTCTTTTAAGAGAAAGGTAGAGGAATTTCAAAGGAGCTTACAGCCGCCGCACGATAGAATTGAATAATATTTTATCGTTATCGTAAAGAAACAAGAACAATTATAAAACAATGTTTGCTTCCCATTGCGAGAGGTTCGGTATATAAACATACTCCGTTTGCCTCTGTAAAATGTTTCTAACTTCTTCCACAATGCCCTGCCAACAACATTTAGTACCTGTGGTGAGTATGTCGAACCATCGAGAACCGACTTACTCGAGGCGAGTCAGCGACCGAAACGCTTAAAAAACAGCTCAATATTTGTAGGCTGTTTTTTATGATTATGTTTTATACTCAGGGTATGGATGAAAAATTAAATGATGTGCCAACAACGGTAAAGCCTAAAAAGAGAAAGGCCTTTTATTTGGTAATTGGAATTGCATCCGCGCTTCTAATTATTATCGAAGGTTATGCTCTCAATTTACCTTATATGTGGCCGATAATTAATCTGTCTATGAGGAGTGAATTTGAGGAATTTAAGGAGTACGACAATCTCTACTTGGTACCGGAGCCAGAGCTATTGTCTCCCAAGTTTAATATCGAATCAATTATATATACCGAGCAGCAGACCTATAAAAGCGACGAATTTAATTTTAAATTTAAAACGCCTTGGAAACTTATGGAAGTTGAAAATTTATCCGATGCGATTCGTAGCTTTGTTTTTGAGGGAGGTAATAAAATTACGGTCTTGCATTCAGAATCATCGCCGATTAATGAACTGAAAATTGGCGACGATCCGAATACTTTAAAATTTGTTAAAGATATGCGTGGAATGCTTGGCGAAAAGGCATATACCTCAGATTATGTTTTTACCGAAAATGTACTCAGTGTTACGCCTAACAATTTCAAGATTTTTGGCAATCCACAAACAAACGTTATTTATTGGGTATTGCTGGTAGTAAAGATGGCAGAAGTTGGTGATGAGGGTAAAATTTATAAATTTGAAAATCCAACCCGAGGCTTTCAATTCGGCGATCCTAATGAAGTCCCCGGCTCCGTTAAAGTAATTGTTTTTCCTGACGAAAAGAATAGAATTTTATTTTCTTTTGGGGATAACAACATAACACAAAACCAAATCAATTTTATTTTATCGACAATTGAAATAAATTAGGAGTTTTTTTAAAAATAATAGTTTACGCTCTTAAATCTGGTATATAAATATGCTCTGTTTGCCCCTGTAAAATGTTTTTAACATCCTCCACGATGCCCTGCTATTGATTTTCTATTTTATTAATGCTACCATAGAGATATATGAAGTACCTTGTTGTAATCAACCAAAGCAAATATGGATATGACGTGCATGTTCCAGCACTTCCAGGGTGTCACAGTCAGGGAGAAACGGAAAAAGAAGCGCTCGCAAATGTTCAGGACGCTATTTTGGCGTACCTAGCGATGTCCAAAGAGGAATTAAGGGGAGCAAAAATCAAAGAAGTGGAAGTGGTAGTTTCTTAAATATTGTGCTTTTTACAGACGTATCATCCAAGCGCGCAGTAACGGCCTTTAAAAAGGCCGGTTTTTGGATTGCAAAAACTTTTGGTAAAAAGCATGTCGGCATGACCAATGGCGTGAGAAAGATCGTTATTCCAAGAATAACCCGGTTAAATCCATATACGCTCAAAGGAATAATTCGAGATGCGGGTTTAACTGATGACGAATTTAAGGAACTACTGTAATTTGATCTGCGCTGGAAAAGTCCGGTATGTAAATGTATCCTGCCTGCCTCTGTAAAATAGTTCTAACATCCTCTACGATGCCCTGCTCATAGCAAAAGTTCCGAGGAGATGCGGACACATCAAAAATCCCCGAAATTCTGATCGGGGATTTTTGATATAGAACATAGCTTTACAGCAAGCATTTTGGGGGCTATTCTTTTACCATTATGTCAGATGATATGAGTTTACATGAAATCATTCATAAAGAATCAACGATTTTAGATGACGCGGACCAGAAATACGGGCCATTTTTTAGAAATGCCCATGATTTTATCGGGTTAATGCAGGATGCAATAATGGAATCCAAGCCAGACGCTTGGTTATTCGCAATATTTTTTTCTCAGGTCAAAAAGTTTACGCTTTTAGCTTTCTTTTCGGCCTTGCGATTACATCGTGTTCAGGCGATGCAAAACATGAGGCAAGTCCTTGAGGCGGGCGCAAATGCTGCTTACGGCATTGCGAATTCCGATCACAATCATTATGCAAAAAAGGGGCCTCACGATACTTTGGAAACCTCAAAAGAACTTGTTTATTTAGATGCAGATGAGTCTGTTGGCAGCGGCTTTTTTATTGGAAATAGTGAAATTTTGACAAATGCCCATGTTGTAGAGGGTGTTTCCA
>MHXH01000010.1:28599-28780 GCA_001824435.1 Parcubacteria group bacterium RIFCSPLOWO2_01_FULL_48_18 | reverse complement strand
CGCGCTCGCCGCTCAAGCGCAAACACTGCTTCAATGCTTCAATCAGTGTCGCTCCCTCTCGAAGAAATTGAGGGTATGGAAAAGCAGATCAACGCATGGGAAGGCGAGTCAATTTCTTCGAGAGGAGAAGTTGCCCAAAATCTAAAATCCAAACTTTCCGAGACGCAGGAGAAACTAGACC
>MHXH01000010.1:0-28578 GCA_001824435.1 Parcubacteria group bacterium RIFCSPLOWO2_01_FULL_48_18 | reverse complement strand
ACGACGATATCGAACGAGAGCTATATCTCACGAAGAAAGACGCTCTCCTGCGCCAAAAAGCCAAACTGGAGGAAAGTTTGGGAGATTTTGGGCAACAGAGAAAGAATCGGCTCGAACCCTTGCGGAGTTTCGTTTTGTCCTTGAAAGAAGCGGAAAAGGCGGCGCAAACAAAAAATTACGCCGAATGGCGCGACTTTTTCCGTTCCCTCGGCTCGAACCCCAAAATCAAGGACAAAACGCTTTCAATCAATTAGGGTGAACTCTGGGATTTCACGGCGAAAACAAAAGCGGATTTTGCCCTGCGGAGCGCGGCGTACTCGCCGCGCGGAGCAATCAATTCCAAACAAGTTAGTTTTGGTGCGCGAGGAGGGATTCGAACCCTCAAACCTTTCGGTATATGGCCCTCAACCATACGCGTATTCCAGTTCCGCCACTCGCGCATATGTATGTTCGTCCGCCCGGTGGCGGACTCGATCAAAAAACTGTTGCGAGTGACGACCCGGGCAGCTTCTGCCGCCGCGAAAACCTTATATTGGTTTTCACGCCTTTGCACCGATGTATGAATCAAAAATTCCTTCCCGGTTCAAGATTACGTTTTCTGTGTTTCTGTCGTCTGGGTTGCACCAAGTTTACGGCGTGCTTCCTTGCGGGACACCCCGCGCAGATAATACAATTTGGCCCGCCGGAATTTTTTGGGCGTTTGAAGGATTTCAACCTTTTTGATTAACGGAGAATGGAGCGGGTAAACTTTTTCCACGCCGATGCCCGCAACAATATTGCGCACGGTCATGGTCGCCGTAACGCCGCGGCCGTGTTTTATTGCCAAAACAGTTCCTTCAAATGGAGAAAACCGTAGCTTATCGCCTTCTTGTGTCTTTTCCATTACCCGTATGCGCATTCCGGACCTCAATTTTCCGAGAGTAGTTGAATCAATCATGGCAGTATCATATATCATGCGTTACGAATTCATTATAGGCGTATATCGGAAAAAATCAAGCAGAAACACAAGACGGTCCGAAGTGCGAACTGTGTATGTTATGATCTTTCGATGCGGATCACGACAATGACCCTCCGCGCCACGGAACAGCTCGGGGTCATTGAGCGGCACCCTCTTTTTGGTTACAATAAAAGTGCGTTAACAAAAACTTTCATGGAACTTACTTTTCACGGCGGCGCGCGAATGGTAACGGGCGCCAATTACCTTCTCGCGATAGACAATGCGCGAGGCGAAACAACATATATGCTTGTCGATTGCGGGTTGTCCCAAGGGTCCAGCTATTGCGAACGAATGAACTTTAGTTCTTTTCCGTACGACCCGAAAACCATTAAGGCGCTTTTGGTTACGCACGCGCACATTGATCATACGGGCCGTATTCCCAAACTGTATGCCCAAGGATTCCGCGGCAAAATATATTCGACAGCTCCTACAAAGGATTTTGCCGAATATCTCCTTATTGATTCCGAACACATCCTGCGCAAGGAAGCGGAAAAGCACCATAAGCCCCCTTTATATACTATTGAAGACGTACGCGGCGCGCTCGATCTGTGGGAGTGCGTCGATTACCATCAAAAGGTTTTTTTTGACGGCGGCGCGAGCGTAGAGTTCTTTGACGCGGGCCACATTCTCGGCTCCTCTATCGTTGTTGTCGAAGCAGACGGCCAAAAAATAGTCTTCAGCGGAGACTTGGGAAATTATCCCGCGCCCATCATTAGAGAAACCGAAACCGTCGACCGCGCCGATTACTGCCTCATTGAATCGGTATACGGCGACCGGCTTCACGAGCTTCCCGAAAAACGGCGCGAAACCCTCGAGGACGTAATCGAAGAAACGGTCAAAGCGGGCGGCGTGCTGATGATTCCCGCATTCGCGCTGGAGAGAACGCAAGAGCTTCTGTATGAATTGAATGAATTGGTGGAAAACGGCAGAATCCCGAAAGCGCCGATATTTGTTGATAGCCCGCTCGCCATCAAATTGACAACCGTGTACAAAAAATACGAGAATTATTTCAACGAGGTGGCGAGAAAAATCATCGAATCCGGAGACAAGTTGTTTAACTTTCCGGGGCTTAAAACAACGCTTACCACCGAGGAATCAAAAATGATCAACGAGGTGCCGCCGCCGAAGGTGATTGTCGCGGGCGCCGGCATGTCACAAGCAGGAAGAATCCTTCACCACGAACGGCGTTATCTCCCCGATCCTAAAAGCGCCATACTATTTATCGGCTACCAAGGAGAGGGTTCCATGGGAAGAATGATTCTTGACGGCGCAAAAGAGGTTACCATCATGGGGGAAAAGGTGCCGGTACGCTGTCGCGTAATCAACGTATCTGGATATTCTGCTCACGCGGACCAGCAGAGGCTCATCGATTGGCTTATCCCCATGCATCAATCGCTCAAAAAAATATTTGTGGTACAAGGAGAAGAAAAACCGGCTCAAGCGTTGGCTCAACGAATTAAAGACGAACTCGGTGTGCCGACCTTGATTCCTAAACTTGGAGAAGTGGTGAAGCTATAACAATTCCTGTCGGTAAGACAGTTGCCGCGCACGAGTTGTAATAACGCAACACCGTATGTATGGACCAGCACCAGCATAAATATCAACTTAAATATAAAGTTTCCATCTCCGGCGCGGCGATTACCGATCATTGCGGTTCAAATGCGGTTGAAATGGCCGAGGAGGTCGGTAGAGAGTTGGCGCGGCGGGGCGTTGTCGTTATCACCGGCGCCACCACCGGTATTCCGTATTGGGCCGCGAAAGGCGCAAAAGAGGAAGGTGGATTTGTTATCGGGTACTCTCCGGCGGCTTCCGAGGCTTCGCATGTTAAAACCTATCGCCTGCCGATTGATTATCACGACATTATCTTGTTTACCGGTTTCGAATACACCGGAAGAAATCTCTTTATCGTCCGGTCCGCAGATGCCATGATTACGATCTGCGGTCGCATGGGAACGCTTAACGAATTCACTATTGCGTTTGAAGAAAAAAAACCGGTCGGCGTTCTTCTCGGAAGCGGCGGAACAGCAGATAGCGTGCAAGAAATCATTCAAAGGGCCAATCGCGGACCGGGAAAAATAGCGTATGACAGCGATCCCAAACGCTTGGTAGAGAAGGTAATTGCGCTCATTGAAGAGGAGAAAAAGGGATAGCTATGTTATTATTAAAATAATGCCAAAAGCAAAGTGGTCGAAAACAAAAAAACGAGCGGCGGGGAAATCAACAAAGTCCGTAAAGCCAAGAAGAAAGAAGTCGGTAAGGTCCGCAAAGCCGAAACAGCCAAAACCGATCGGCTGCGTCACGCACTACTTCGGCGGTGTCGAAGTGGCAATCGTGAAACTCAACAAAACCGTGAAGGTCGGTGACGAGGCCTGTTTCCGGGGACACACCACGGATTTTTGCCAGACGATCGATTCGATGCAATTCGATCATCAGCCGATCGTTTCCGCCCAAAAAGGAAAAGAGGTAGGAATTAAGGTGAAAGAAAAAGTACGCGAGGGGGACGGCGTGTTCGCTAAGGCTTAATAGCCCATGTTTCCATTTTCCGAATTTCACTATTCAAGTCTACCCGAGGTCATGTTTCAACTGACGCTTGCCACGTTTCTTGGCATTTGTATTGGAATTGAGCGGGAGCTTGCACGAAAAACCGCCGGACTGAGAACCTACGCGCTTGTAAGCATGGGTTCTGCGCTGTTCACCGTCCTTTCAAGGACTGCGCTCGCAGAGTTCATCGGCTCGCAAGGGTATGATCCTTCGAGAATTGCGTCGCAAATTCTGGTAGGCATCGGGTTCATCGGCGCCGGCGTTATCATCTTCAGTCCCCACGAAGAGCGGGTGAAAGGAATTACAACCGCAGCCAGTATCTGGGTGAGCGCGGCAGTCGGAATGAGCGTCGGTTATCGGATGTACAGCGTTGCGGCATTCGCAACACTCCTTGTGATTTTGATTCTAATGGTGCTTTGGTGGTTTGAGTTTAAAGTAATCAAGCCGATTTCGGGAAAACGGCCGTAAGCTATCAACGATCTCTGATTTTTGATCTCTGACAAAGAATTCGGCGCGGCAACCCGCAAAAATCAACCATCAAAGATCACCGATATATCGACGTGCGGAAGATTTTGCTGCCCGCCGCCATTCTCGCAAATACCATTATAGGGGCAGGTATGTTTGCCATTCCCTATGCTTTTGTCCAGACCGGTTTTCGCGCCGGAATTTTTTATTTAAGCGCGCTCACGGCTACCCTGATCCTCCTTCATCTCATGTATGCGGATATCGTTGCAACTCAAGACGGCGACCATCGACTGGTCGGCTATGCAGCAGCGCGGTTCGGCAAAAAGGGGTTTGCCGCCGCAAGCATCATTAACGGCATATCGTTATTCGGGGGTCTGTTGGTATACCTCGCGCTTGGTTCCGACTTTCTCGGGGCATTCGTGAAAAATCCAACGATGAGCCTATATGCCGCATGGGCACTGTGTTCGGTTGCGCTCATCGCAGGCACTCATCTGTTTCGCAATCTGGAGTGGCTGCTTGCGACGCTGATGGCAGCCTTAATAGCGGCGGTATACGTCGCCGGACTCCCGCATTTTAACCCAACCGTAGGAAGCGGCGATCCGATTTCCGGACTATTCCTGCTGTACGGCATTGGCCTCTTTTCCCTCTATGGCGCCTCTGCAATTCCAGAAATGAAAGATTTCTTTATCGATAAAAAAGTGACGGCAAAGATCGTCGCGCTCGGAACCGTCTTACCCGCATTGTTATATTTCCTATTCGTCGTCGGCATCCAAGGGCTCTCGTCCGCTTCTGTCAGCCAAGACGCGCTTTCCGGAATCGAGCGGTACCCCTTCTTTAAACAAATAGGTTATCTCTTGGGACTGCTTGCGGTAAGCACGTCGTACTGGGCGCTAAGCATCAATCTAAAAAACGTGCTTCGGTTCGACTACGGCACAAAAAATGCGTTGAGCGTTGCGTTGGTACTGGCGGCGCCATTGGCCGTTTTTTCTTTCCTGAAAGAAGACTTTATCACGCTCATGGGCTTTGTCGGTTCCATCGCGATCGGACTCGAAGCAATGTTGATCGTACTGTTATACCTGCGCATTCGCGGTATAGGAGCTTCACGTTTCCGCATCCCGCTGGTCATCGCCTTTGTTTTGTTGCTTCTTTTTGCCGCGGGCGTCATTCAACATGTGATAATGTAAGAGAATGCGCAGCGGTTCGTTATATCGGTTCAAAAGGTGGAATCCGCTTACACTTGAACAATGGATGCCCCAAATATGATTGGGGCGATTTTTTTTATTACCGAGCGGTCCATGCATAAAATGGTTTAAAGGTCTTTATATATTTTCAGGTCAAGTTTCACTAATTTTAGTGTTTCGGCCGTAATAATTATTTGAATCCGCTCTTTTATGCTTACAAAGCTGGAAGAAAATTCTACCCGTAAATCTCGCGGCCGCGGTAAATCTATTTCCACCCCCTCTTTGATCTCCCCGGGTCTTGGCGTCATGATATAAACCGTATCGCTTAAGAAGACCGCCTCTTCCACGTCATGCGTTACAAAAATCACAGTTCGCGGCTCGTCTTGTAATATCTGTAGCAACAGGTCTTGCATGAATCTTTTAGTTTGAACATCGAGCATCGAAAACGGTTCATCCATTAACAGAATCTCGGGATTTGTTGCCAGTGTACGCGCTAGGGCTACGCGTTGTTGCATTCCCCCAGAAAGCTCTTTCGGATAAGCCCCTTCGAAGCCCTTTAGGCCAATCACTTCAATGTAGTGGGTAACAATTCTTTGCATTTTTTGTCCGCCCACTCCGATAATCTGTAGTCCAAGCGCAATGTTTTCTTCAACCGTAAGCCACGGAAATAAACTATATTGTTGAAAAACGACCCCGCGATTTCTGTTTACTCCTTGACCATTACCATTGTTCTCCAAAACTTTTCCCTCGGTCGGCTCGATAAGGCCCGCAATTAACTTGATTAACGTGGTCTTGCCGCAACCGGAAGGTCCGACAATGGAAATAAATTCGTCTTTTCGGGCGGAAAAAGAAACATCTTTCAACACGAGGATTTTTTTTCGTCCCCCAAGAACATACTCTTTGCTAAGTCTATGAATTTTAAGGGCAATTTCACCTGTCATAAATTTACCAGAAGAAATACTTACGGCGTATATAATATAGAAGACGGTCGGACCCAATGGCTACAGCCGTGATCAGGATTAATCCGGCAAACACCTCATCACTCTTTTGTAGTCGTCCGGCAATACTGATAAGATAGCCTAGTCCTTCCCTGGCATTTATTATTTCCGCAAGAATAACGTATGTCCAACCAATACCGTTGATTATAATCATGCCATCAAGAATCTTTGGCAACGCGTAGGGCCAATATACTCGCCGAATGACGGTTCCTGCTTTTGCCCCGAACGATTTGGCTGCCTCGATGTACTCTTTGGGCGTTGACCGGATGGCATTGCTCACAAGCGGAATAAAATAGAAGACAATGCCAAAAACCAGAAAACTAATTTTCATCATCTCTCCAACCCCGAACCACAGTATAAAAAGAGGTATGAGGGCCGTAATAGGAAGATAGCGCAGCGGCTGAGTAATTGGGGCTAAAGCGCTTTCCGCCCTCCTCGAGATACCCGTTAAGAGTCCAAGCATTGCTCCGATACATACGGCGATAATCGTTGCGATTGCAATACGACCGAAGCTGATCAAAAGCGCTTTTAGGAAAAGGCCGCTCATAAGCAATCTCCATAGCGCGCGCGCCGTGGCGGCGGGGGATGGCAGAAAAAGCGGGCGAATGTTACCCGTTGCTACAATGAGATGCCAGACCAAAAGGACCAACGCTATGCTGATTAAACCTAGCGGTAGCGAGGGCCCTACATATACCCCAATCTTTTTCGTCATATCTCTCTACTGGGCGTTGTAGGCTCCTCGAATAAAGGAGTCATTTTTGGCTGCCGAGGCATTTGCCGGTTCATCAATAACACCGAGCGACTTCCAAATGAGCCCCGCGTCATTAAATATGGAGTCAAAAAGCGGCGCAGATCCATCGACGCCAAACATTTGTGCATTATCGTTCAAATCGGGCCAGTAAACCCATGACAGGCTGTCTCTCGTTTCTGAAAAGCCCAGGTCTGCAAAAAGCGGTTCATTTTCCACTAGCAAGCGTGCTGCGAGATCGGGATTTTTTTTGGCTTCGTCAACTCCATCGAACCAACCACGAATAAAAGCCTCAATGGTTTTCGGGTGAGTTTTTATAAAGTCTCTTTTCGCCACCATCATGTCTGCGATGATATTGGGAAAATCTTTCGTGCTGAAGAGTACATGGCTGCTGTCGCGCTTGAGGGCTTGTTTAACATCCGGCTCCCAAACAACTGCGGCATCCGCGTGGCCGGCTACAAAAGCAGAGCGGGCCGTCGGCACATCTTGGGTAAACACAAGGTTGTCTCGAATCTTTTGTTGTTCGTCGGGGGTAAGCTGAGATTTACGGAGGGCATATTCAAGCAACCAGTGGCTGGGGGTGAATTGTACTAATGTCACCTTTTTATCCTTTAAGTCGGCAAGAGAGGTAATTGATTTGTCTGCCACCATTGCATCTCCTCCGCGACTCCAGTCAACGTGTAAAAACGCTTCAGCTTCAATCCCACCCGCAACGAAATTGGGCAACTCGTTCGCCCAGAAATCAATTGTTGTCCACACCACATCAATTCCCCCTGGGCCGCCCTTGGCAAAAGCCTTCCCGCGCGCATCAATGTCTTCGATAAGGATAAAACGTACGGCTAGGCCGTACTTTCTTGTAAAAATACTGTCCTCGTTTTCCGAAAACCCCCGATTAGCCACAATGCCTCCTGCATATCCGGGCCAAGATACGATGCCGACGATAAGGGGACGGTTAAGCTCTACGCGGGACGCAACCTGTTGGTCCGGCAATCTTTGAAATACAGCAAATGCAACCACAGTAATCACAATGATCACAACTGCGGCCAGAAACCAAAACATTCTAAGTTTTTTACTAAATTGGTACATAAGTATATTTATCATATTCCAGTTCCAGTGCGTTTTCAATGGTTGTCAATTATCGTCAATTATCGTCCTGCGTTGCGTTTGACAACGAATTAAATTTCTCCTATAATTATGCCAGAATACATTGTAAAATTAATGTCACGAAGGAGAATGCATGTCCGAAAAAGACAGAGGTTTCGACTTGAGAGATATCGGCCGAGAAATGCGTAGAGAGTTTGACCGCATCCGGGCAGATTACCAGCGGGCGTTCGGACAGAACGAAGTAGGACAGGACGCGGATGCGACTGAAGCTGTCGGAGGACCTTCGGATGGCGCATTGGTGCATGATTTGCCTCACGGCGTGCGGGAGCGGATTGCGCGGTTGAAGGACTTGGTTGAAAGACAGAATACGCTTCTTACGCGGTTTACGACCCCGCCGCTTTTATTTGCGGTTGTCATAGACGTGCGAAGAAGAGAAAAGGATGAAGACTCAACTGCGGTAATTCTTTTTAATGGCCGACCCATTGAAGTGCTGCTTCCGACAGTTGTTAAAGCGGAACTTGTTCCAGGCGACGTCGTGAAGGTTTCACCAAGAACGTATCAGATCGTGGACGTGGTTGAGCCCATGACGATCGGTTCAGTGGCGACGGTGAAACGCGTAATAGATCCGCGTCTCGTCGAGGTGCGCAGCGGTTCGAATGAATCGGTGGTACTAAGCGGCCGCTTTGGAGAAAAGATTGAACAAGGATCCCGCGTAGTTCTCGATAGCTCCAACTCAATTGTGGTATGCAATTTGGGCATGGGAGACGAAAGCTTCCTCTTTTCCGGAGAAACGAATATTTCATGGGATGATATCGGCGGCTTGGACGAACCGAAACAACAACTTAGAGAGGCACTGGAGCTTCCATATCAACACCCCGACCTGTTCGCTTATTATAGTTACAAAGTTCCTTCCGGGTTTTTGATCTTTGGTCCGCCAGGCTGCGGCAAGACGCTTTTGAGCAAGGCGATTGTAACTTCGATCAGAAATACGCACGATGCAGCTTCAACCTCCACCGCCTTCATATATGTAAAGGGCCCAGAGGTATTGAGCAAGTTTGTCGGCGTGGCTGAAGAGCTGATCCGACAACTGTTTGATATGGGGCGGGCGCATAAGCGCAAGCACGGCTATCCGGCGGTTCTTTGCATAGATGAATGCGAGGCCCTGCTGAATGCGCGCGGTTCCGGCAGAAGTTCGGACGTAGATCGGACAATCGTGCCTACGTTTCTTGCCGAAATGGATGGCCTGGACGACAAATCGGTTATCGTTGTTTTATTGACCAACCGGCCGGATATGCTGGATGAGGCGGTTGTGCGCGACGGGCGCGTGGATGTCAAGGTGGAAATTCCGCGACCCACGAAAGAGGACGCCTCCAATATTTTCCGTATCCATTCCGCCGGCGTGCCGCTGCACAAAGTAACACAGGACGAGATCATCGCATTTGCCGTGGAAGAACTGTTTTCAGATAAACATGCGCTGTATGAAATTCAGCGTAAGAGCGGTACGCCGACTCAGTTTACTCTAGGACACATGGCCAGTGGCGCTATGATCAAGGGCGTGGTGGAGCGGAGCAAATCTCTAGCTCTGCAGCGCGATCGTAAAGCCGGTTCGAAAACGGGCGTAACGGCGGAGGACGTCAGAATCGCAGTGAAAGAGAAGCTCATTGAAAACATCCACTTGGCACCGGTTGGGTCCGTGATCAAGTTCACGGAAGATTTCCAGGAAGACGTGTTAAAGATCAAGACGCTTAAGCAGGTAAGAGCATAACCCTTATTTGCATATGCGTAGTCAGATTTTCCGGCGCTTCACGCCGGTTTTTTGTTGATGAAATTTAATCCCACAACCCCTTGACAAGCTTCACCTCCTGCCCTATAATAGTGGCATTGATCATTGACAATTTAGTCTGACAGATTACTGTATCGTTTTATTCGCTTTCCAACCTCCTCGCTTTCAAAGCTAAGGCGAGGAGCAAGAAGACCAACCGCTAACCCCATAACCCATAACAGGCCACGGAGGATATCCGAATGGCAGAGCCATCGGGGCAGCCGAAGGGACCGAAGAAGAGTCTTTTTCAAAAGTTTGGGATAACAGAACCTGCGCCAGAGCCAACTGCTTCTCAACTGCCTCGAACAACTCCGGTTGTTCAAGCGCCGTCTGCGACTCCGTCCGTGTATACGGCGCCGGTGGTAGACGCGACGCTTCTGGGCAAGCTTAGAGAAGCTGCATTTTCCAAGCCGTCAGCATACAAGCAATTGCTTGAGGCCGCAGAAACAATGCGTTCGGTGATTGGTGATGATGAGTCTAAGTTGTTTCGCGCGGCAGCAGCGATATTGACGAAGCAAGGGGTGACCGTACACGCAATTCAGCAAGCGTTCGACATCCATTTGGGTTTGCTCGAGGAAGAACGTAAACGTTTTCAATCCACAGTGGATCAAAGCGTAATGGGCGAAATCGCCTCGCTCAAGAAGCGGCGTGACGACCTGGCTTCTCAAGCTGACGGAAAGCGCAAGGAAGCCGTTCGTCTGCAAGCAGAAGCGGCCGAACTCGACAATCAGCGTTCGGCGCTCGAAGCCGACGTTGCGGGTCGCGAAAGCAAGGCGCAGAGCGTGCAGGGCAATTTCACGGCTGCCTATGAGGCTGCCGTGAACGAGCTTGCTACTGCGCGGCAACGGGTAACCCAAACACTTGGAGGCGCATGATGTCATCGCTTAACGTCCCTTCTGATTATAAGCCGAAGGTGTGGTTGCAGCGGCCCGAGGGCAAGATCGGAGCAATCATTGCCGGCCTAGCTGGCGCTGGAGTGCTCTATCTTCTGCTTCCGTTCATCGTTGTCTTATTGCAAAATGCGATTACGGCCGTGGTGCTCGCAGCAGTGCTATTGGCGCTGCTCGGTATCATGCCTACCCTATGGCGCGGCTACAAGTTTCTGAATCGCAAGCTCCTGGGCCTGATTATCCAACTGGATGCGCTAGGGATTTTGAAAGAGAAAAAGACCAATCGTCAGCAAAAGCTGGAACAGATCGCGGAGTATATCGATAGATTGAAGGGCGCCATACGTAAGTTGAGGAACAAAATCGATGCGAGCGTTGCCGAACGTGATCAAAACCTTCGGTTGGCGCAAGAATACAAGAAGCAGGGAAATGCAGGGAAGTTTGATGCATACGCATTTAAAGCCGGGCTGCTTGACGGTTTGATCAAAAACCTTCAAGTCGCCGAGGTGAAATCGGAAGGGCTTTATCGGGGTCTTCTGAGGATGAATGAGGCTGGGCAGAATCTGGTATTCAAGATGAATGCTCAAATCGATGTACTTACGGCGCAGTATGAAGCTATCAAAGAAGCGCACAGAGCTTCCAGCGGCGTGATGAGCTTATTCCGTGGCAACAGCAAGGAAGAGGAAGAGTTTCAGATGGCCATGGAATTCATCAATGATGATTATGGTCAGAAGTTCGGCGAGATTGAGAGTGCAATGGAAACAGCCGACACCATTTTGTCGTCGCTCGACCTCGAAAAGGGCATCTATCGGGAAGACGCGCTTCGCAAGATCGACGCATGGGAGAAGCAGCAATCTACCCTGCTTGGCGATGCCACAAAGCGCGCTGTTCTGGCTGAAGCCAAAGATCCGGCGGCGGTGCTTGATCTTGACGCGCCGCAGCAGAAAGGACTCACTCAGGCCGGCGGCTACGAGGAGCTTTTCCGCTAGTTCGCCCGCGCCATTACCCATCACCCCCACCCAAACAACAAAGGAAGAAATCCGAATGGCTCTTACAAGGGGTTTCAAGCGATTGTCCACAGTAGTGGTCATCGCCGGCGTTGTGGGTCTCGGCTATTACGTAGTGCAGAACTATGCTCCGCAAGGGAGCAGGGGTACGACGGTCAAGTCTTCAGCCAGCGCCGCGGTTCGTACCAAGGCGAGCGTGCCCAAGGTAAAAAACTCGGTCACGGTCGATAATCCGATCAGCGTCTGTGTGGTTACGTGGCCCGGTTATGCCGGAGGTCAATACTTCAACGGCGGCTTCGCTGCTTCGAAGGACTCGCGTTACTACAAGGACTACGGTATTCTGGTGGAGTTCAAGCTGATTGACGATTTCTTGGCTTCTCGAGAAGCGTGGAAAAACGATCAGTGCGAAGTGTTGTGGCAGACAGTGGATGCGTATGGAACCGAGGTCGAAGGTTTGACTGTGTTTGGACCTCGCGGTTTCTTCCAGTCTGACTGGTCATATGGCGGCGACGTTGCTGTGGCCACACGCGATATTACGTCTGTAAACGACTTGCGCGGGAAAGCGGTGGCGGCTGCGTTAGGTACGCCGTCCCAAACTTTCTTGCTTCGTATGCTCCAGGCCGCTGGTATGAAACAAAGCGATGTTAAGTTCGTTTCCACGAACTCGGCGCCGGAAGCTAATGCGTTGTTCAAGGCCCGACAGGTGCCTGCTGCGATCGTGTGGTCACCGGACGATGTGGATGCGCTGGCGAATGTTCCGGGCTCGCACAGGCTTGCGAGTACGCGGGAAGCGTCTCAGATCATCGCCGATTTCTTCTTTGCGAAAGCAGTGTATATCGATTCTCACTTGCCTGAACTCGCTGCAATGGTTGATGGATGGTTGCGTGGTGCGGCAGAGATCAATGCGGACCCCCAAGCCAAAGAGCAAGCTGTCCAGATTCTGGCTGCTGGGCTTAACCAGCCTGAGAGTTTCATTCGCGAGGTGATCGATAACGCGCGGCTGACCACGTATCAGGACAATGTCAACTTCTTCAATTTGGAGGGCACATATGCCGGCGTGACCGGACAGGAGCTCTACGAGACTACCGGTCGGCTGTTTGCCGAGGTAGATCTGGCTCCTCGAGTGCTACCCTCGTGGAGAAGCGTTACTGATCTTCGAGTGCTTCGAATGCTCAAGCTTAGCGGTCCTGAACATGCCGCATGGGACGTGCCACGGTTTAGCAGGCCCAGCGAAGAGGTAGTGAAAGCCGGAGCGCTTACAACCAAGCCAGTGACCATAACGTTTCCGACTGGTTCGGCAACGCTCGATGATAACATGAGGTACATCATCGATGAGGAGTTTGCCGAAACCGCGCGGACGATGTTGAATCTGCGTATCCGGATCGAAGGCAATACCGATAACATCGGTTCTGCTGCGACCAACGAGGTGCTCTCGTTGCGGCGCGCGCAGGCGGTGGCTGACTATCTGGTGAATAAGTATCGCTTCGATCCGAATCGATTCGTTGTCACCGGGAACGGTCCGCGCAAGCCGGCTGCTTCCAATGATACCGAAGCCGGGCGGCAAAAGAATCGCCGCACCGACTTTGAGCTGTTGAGACAGTAAGGTTTAGCGGATTCATAGCGAAGGGGTAGGCGGATCTCGTCTACCCTCTTTTTCTACCAGGTTCAAGCGTATAACCGTACGACCCTGAAAGGAGGCAGCGACGGTGAATACAAACCTCACACCGTTATTCGCGCTTCGAGGAACGCTTACGCCCAGGCAAAAACTTATAGCAGAAATTGCCGGAGCCTTCGCGCTTGTAGGCGCATGGTATGGAATTGTTGCATTGGATCTGGTACCTGCGAGGATTTTGCCATGGCCGCATCGAGTGATACTTGCGTTTCCGGAGTTGCACTACGACGACGCGCTTGTTCGGAATGCCATGTATTCCATCAAGATTAACCTCTTTGGTAATCTGCAGGCGATCGTTCTCGCCGTGCCGCTGGGAATGATTCTGGGATTGTTCGTAATTCCTCGTTCAATGGTGGAGCGGGCGATCAGCGCAGTACGCTATTTGCCCCTGCCGCCGGTGATTGGCATCTTCATAGCTTTGTTTGGAATTGCGACGAATCTGAAGGTGCAATTCTTGGCATTTGCCATCTTTGTGTATCTTCTGCCGGTTGTGATACAACGCGTGGATGAAGTACTCGAGGTGTATGCGCAGACCGCTAAAACCCTAGGCGCGACCAGATGGCAGACCATCAAGACGGTGTTTGTTCCGGACGTAGCATCTCGCGTGTTCGGAGACATCATTGTACTTAATGCGTTGTCCTGGACGTATATTACGTTTGCCGAGCTGATCAATGCCAATGATGGTGGCGTCGGCGCGCTGGCATATATTGCCGCGCGGCAAAGTAGGCCCGACAAGGCGTATGCAGTACTGTTTACCATCATTTTCATTGGTTTCTGCTTGGATAAGTTATTGAAAATCGCGGATAAGCAGTTATTCCCCCACAAATATGTAAAAGGAGGGTGAAACGATGGGCGTGCCAATGGTAAACACAGAATTGAGCGACGTCGTAGAGCTTCGTGGGGTCTCGCAAAGCTACAACGGCGGGCAGTCGTTTGTCATCAAAGATCTCGATTTACTCATCCAGGACAAGCCGGACCAGGGACAGTTTGTGGTAGTTCTCGGAGCCTCGGGTTGCGGCAAGTCGACGCTTTTACGGTATATCGCCGGTTTGCAAAAGCCAACGTCCGGAGAAGTGCTTATCCGGGACAAGCCGCGGCCCGAAGACTTGGCTATCAGCATGGTGTTTCAGCAATATTCTTCATTTCCGTGGTACAGCGTTTTGGATAATGTGATGCTTCCGCTTAGATATCGGGGCGTCTCCAAGCAGGAGAGCATGGAAAAGGCGATGGCCATGATTGAGGCCGTGGGCCTTGCGGGACATGAGCGCAAATACGCGCAATATCCGATTCTTTCCGGCGGACAACTGCAACGGGTGGCGATTGCGCGGAGCCTCATTGCCAATCCGGAGATTATCCTGATGGATGAACCCTTCGGGGCCTTGGATCCGCGCACGCGTTTTTCGATGCAGCTCATGCTTACGAAAATCTGGGAATCGATTAAATCCACCGTTATTTTCGTGACGCACGACGAACGGGAGGCGGTGTTCTTGGGACAGGATATCTATGTCATGAAATCGGCTCCGGCACAAATCGTACGCCACATCAGGGTCGATCTGCCTGTCGAGCGAACCAAAGAGACGAAGCGCATGCCGCGGTATGTCGAGCTAGTGAACGAAGTAGAAGACGCGATTTATAGCGTGGATGCGACGGTTGCGGCTTAAACGTAAATATATTTTCAAGGGAATTCCTTCGGGGATTCCCATTTTGATTTTTATTCGGGATAATGGTGATAGTTCTTGCGTATTCCAACAATCTCGCCTATACTGTAAGCACCTTAACAATTGTATACGGGGAGGGAGTGATGAATAGACCGGCGCTCGTGGTTCTTGTTCGACATGCGGAATCAGTGCGAAATGAAGCAAAGAAGGGCACGACGTATTTTGCCGACGATGAGGCTCGGGAGAAAATGCGGGGCATCCCTGACCACGAAATCCCGCTTACGCCACGCGGCGTTGAACAAGCCAGAAACACCGGCATTGCCCTTCGGGATCGCTTCGGCGCGTTCCATTATTGCTACCATTCCGGCTATAGGCGGACCGTTGATACGTTGCAGCACATACTCGCTGCATATCCGGAGTCGGATCGTTCGGCGATGAGGATCCGGCAGAACATGTTTATCCGGGAGCGGCATCCGGGTTACGCATATGACATGACGAACGAAGAGGCGGAAGCCACATTCCCGTGGCTTAACGAATATTGGCGGACGTTCGGCGGGTTTTTCGCAACTCCGGTTGGCGGAGAAAGCCTTGCGGATTTGACGGGCGACGTATATCTGTTTTTAAATATGCTTTTCCGCGACAGAGTCGGGAATAAAGTTCTTATTGTAACTCACGGCGGGACCATAAGGTGTTTCCGTTTTCTCCTTGAGCACTGGGCATACGAGCAAGCGCTTAAGTGGCCCCCCGGGCAATCGCCCAAAAACTGCGGCGTAACCGTGTATCAATACGATTCCCGCGCAGAGCGTTTGACGCTTCAGGAATACAACGCGATTTATTATTGATCGTGGTGTCCGCAGAATGTTCTGCGGATTTTGTTTTCAGGATTCTAAAGAGTTTTATCCGCCTTCGCCCCGTACCTAAGCTTGCGCATGGTTCGGGGCTTCGCAGAAGACCGTGGGCGTAAGCCCGTGACTGAACGCGAGCTAGAGCATGTTCGGAACCCCTTTTTCGTAGCGAAATCTCTTCTCCGTTCGAGCGAGGCAAGGAGCGACGACGAGGCTGTATATGGAATATACGCCGAGGAGGAGCGACGAAGCCGTAGCCGAACGGAAGAGATTGCAGCAGAAAAGGGGGTTTCCGGACATGCTCTAGTCTTCTGCCCTTCGATATACACTCAAGGCGGTGAGCCGTTCGGCCCCGAGCTTATGGCCGAGGGGCTTGTCGAATCCGCTTTGGCGGATTTCGCTCCGCGGGTTTACGCCCGCGGAGCTTCATCTTCCGGGGTGCTCTGCTGGTCAGGCGCTTGCTCTGCCGATGGCCTTTTCCAGCTCGCATAGGAACATTCTGGCCAACGGGAGCAGCCGTAGAAAAGTTTTCTCTTCCGCGTCCTTCGCTCGACCATTTCTCCTTCTGCGCATTGGAGGCATTTCATTCCGATTTTTTTCGGTTCGGCCTTAATTGTTTTGGTGCTTTTGCAATCGGGAAAGCCGGAGCATGCGAGGAACTTCCCGAATCGGCCGCGCTTAATCGTCATCGGTTTTCCGCACTTGTCGCAGACCTCGTCGGTTGTTTCTTCGGGAAACTCATGTTTTTCCACCTCGTCGTACTTTCTGTTAAGGTTTTCTTTGAACGGGCCGTAGAAATCTTTGATGACGGGTTGCCAGCGTATCTTGCCTTCCGCAATTTCGTCAAGCTCTTCTTCCATTTTGGCGGTAAAATTGATATCGACGACAACGGGAAAATGTGAGACGAGCATGTCATTGACAATGATGCCGATTTCGGTTGGCCGGAATTTCCGACCCTCGTCTTTTTCAACGTAGTTGCGATTCTGGATGACGGATAGCGTTGGCGCGTAGGTTGAAGGCCTGCCGATCCCGTTTTCCTCAAGCGTTTTAATCAACGCGGCTTCGGAGTAACGCGGCGGCGGTTGGGTAAAGTGTTGCAAGGGCTCGATCCGTGTCGGGACAAGCAGTTCTTTTTCTTCAAGTTGCGGCAAATCGTTTTCTACAGTCTCCGTCGGCCACGCCTTCATAAAACCATCGAAGCTTATGGTGGAGCCGTTTGCGGACAAGATATAGAGTAAATCGTCTGCGCCGTTTGCGGAAAATTCGGCAGCGACGGCGCGAAACTCCGCATTCGGCATCTGCGAAGCAATAAACCGCTGCCAGATAAGTGTGTAGAGCTTGAGCTGTTGCGCATCAAGCGTTGTTTTTAGTTCGTCCGGGGTTTTATTCGGATCGGTGGGCCGTATTGCCTCATGAGCTTCTTGCGCCAGCTTGGATTTGGTCGTATATATTCTCGGGGCCGACCCTGCGTAGCGGCTGCCGAAAAGGGCTTCGATGGTTTTCTCAGCGGCGGCCGTTGATTCTTTGCTTACATGCACCGAATCGGTACGCATATAAGTGATATAACCTTCTTCGTAGAGCATTTGGGCAAGCCGCATGGTTTGTTTGGCTGAAAAGCGGAACCTTCGGGACCCTTCTTGTTGAAGCGTGCTCGTGATAAAAGGAGGGAGCGGTTTCCGGGAAACGGATTTTTCTTCCACTTTTGTAACGGTAAGCGGCCGGCCTTGGACGCTAGAAACGATTGAGTTCGCGCGCGTTTCGTTGTCGATTGCGAATTTGTCCAATCTTTCTTCGCCAATCTGTTTTAGCGTTGCGCGAAACTCTGTTCCGTTTTTAGCCAGCAGCGCTTCGATCGTCCAGTATTCTTTTGCTTTGAATTTCTCGATTTCCCGCTCTCGTTCAACAATAAGGCGAAGCGCTACTGACTGTACCCTTCCGGCAGACAGTCCCCGAAACACCTTTTTCCATAAGAAAGGAGAAAGTTCATATCCCACCAGGCGATCTAATATCCGCCGCGCCTGCTGGGCATTGACCAGATTCGCGTCGATACTGCGTGGATGTTCAAGCGCCTCCGCGATCGCCCTTTTTGTAATTTCGTGAAACACAATCCTCTCAATATTTTTGGTTTTTGATTTTCCCTCGACCTGAGCTCGGGACGAAGGTTTGTTTTTGGTTTCATTCAAGCCAAGGGCTTGCACGAGATGCCACGCAATGGCTTCTCCTTCCCTGTCTTCGTCCGTCGCCAGAATCACGGTATCTGCCGCTACTGATTCGCGCTTTAATTCATTCACCCGCTTGCGTGCTTTTGTTGGAATGACGTACGCCGGCTCAAAATTTTTCTCAACATCAATACCGAGCTTGCTTCGCGGCAAGTCCCGAATATGTCCCATGGACGATTCAACCGTAAAATCTTTTCCGAGAAACTGGCTTATGGTTTTTGCCTTTGTAGGCGATTCGACGATGACAAGCTTCATAAAAAATCAACGGTGTCCGATTTCGCATCGGTCTATGCAATATAGAATCTTCCGCCAACATCCTTTATTATACCCCGAATCATCAAAAGCGTAAGTTCGCGATTGACGGTTTTTGCATCCAAATTTGCCGCGGCGACGATCGCATCGACGGCTAATGATTCGTGCGCGGCAGCGAGCGTTTTGAAAATTCTTTCTTGTGCATCCGATTCGAATGTAATGTTTAGATTTGTGCGTACTGTTTTTTCCCAGCCGTATTCTTCTAAAATGTCTTCCGCGGCCGTCACCACGGCAGCTCCCTCTTTGATGAGCCGGTGAGAGCCGGAAAAATTTTTCGAAGAGATTGGACCGGGAACCGCGAATACATCCCGATTCTGTTCCAACGCGTAGCGCGCGGTGATTAGGCTGCCCGATTTTTCCGGCGCTTCGATCACGAGTACGCCGCGCGAGAGCCCGCTGATAATGCGGTTTCGCTCCGGAAAGTGATGTCGTAGCGGAGCTGCGTCCAGAGGATACTCGCTTACAATTGCGCCCCCTGCTGCTACGATACGCGCCGCCAGCGTCTTGTTTTTTGTCGGATAGATATTGTTGAATCCGGAGCCAATGACGGCGACGGTTTTTCCGCCGGCCTCAATACAGCTTTGATGCGCGGTTTCGTCTATGCCGAGCGCAAGGCCGCTCGTGATTACCACGCCGTTTCTTCCGAGCTCGGAAACGATATGATTGCACGCCCTTTTCCCGTATTCTGAAGCCATGCGGGTTCCGACGACCGCGATTGCGTTTCCTTCAGGAATGCGGCCGAGTACATATAGCGCCGGCGGCCTCTCTGCTGGCGAAGACGCCTCCTTGAGGAGAGGCGGATAGTCTTTGTCTTCGGGAAAAATAAGCTGTGCGCCGCATGCGGCAATTTTTTCCCACTCTTTTTGCGGGTCGATTGCTTTACGGCGCTTACAGAATTGTTCGATCGTTTCCGGTTCGGCAAGGCGCGTGAAGCTTTCTTTGTGCTGATGTTCCCATGCGTTGCGGTAGTTCCGGAATTTCCGGATCATTTTTTGCAGGAATGCATAGTTTGATTCGGCGGCGATCGCAACGGCATTGTAGAATATGCGTTCGTCGGACATATACCCACCATTTATGCACAGCCATGGAAATTTTGCAAGACACCGCTTTAGCTATAAATACTGCAACTTAGGTGTCGGGGTATTAGGTTTTGGCCTGAAGAAAAATCTTAATGCCTAATTCCTAAAAACCCAAAACCCAACTTCTTGCATTTTTGTACCAACAAAAAAGCAGCAACCAAGGTTGCCGCATAAGGTTAACGCCCTTTCTTTATTCTGTCTTTGATAGCTTGCCAAATGATTTTTGCGTCATTGGGATAACACAAGGGATAAAGAGCAAGTAGCCCTACAAACAAACAAAGAAACAGAAAGACAAGAGCCATATTTGATTCCTCCTGAGTTGAGGGAACCTACTAAAGATATTATATCGTATTTTTTGTGTGTCAATAGTCCAGTCTATTCCATCTTAAACTGTTCAAAATTAAACCTTGGCTACGGCAACACTTTATTTTTATCTACTGGGATACCCATCAGCAGTATCTGATACTGGCGCGCGCCCCTTTGCGAGGGGGCGCGGCGTGACTCTTGCGGGTTTTCCAGTTTCTTACTCAACGGTAATAAGGCCCGCGAATGTCGGATAGAGGTGGTCATGAAATCTCCAAACTCCTTCTTTGTCGAATACGAACGTCCATGACTCGCCCGGAGGGATCGGTTTACGCGGATCAAATTCAGAATAGATTTCGTGCGTTGGATGGATATTGGAGGCAGGCCAGTATTCCGTAATTCCCCTGTTTTCGAAAGTGACGGCGGTTCCCTTGCGAATGGTTATGGTTTTTGGCTTATAGCCGTTGTCGGTGATAATGATAGATACTGAAGCTGTTGGTGGCGGCGGTTGCACTGGAGGAAATAATGACTGCGCTGGAGGGGGCGAAGAGGGCGTCGCATCGGGGGTCGGAGAAGGGCCGCTCTTCTTGTTGTTCGATATGAAAAATACTCCTGTGAGAACGAGGACGAGAGTGACGAGGAAAAGAATAATGTTTTTGCGCATATGTGTGTTCTTCTATAGCCTCTTTGTTCAATTCTAGAATGTTTTTTATTTGACTTCAAGCGCAAGGAGATCGCCGTCCGGCAGGATATGATGCAGTTTTCCTTGGGGATGTGCGTGCGTAATTATATCCGCGAAATTTCCAAAAACCGCTTTTGACATGAAGATGGTATATGGAGGATCCAGGGGCCGTGAAAATATTTCTTCGGGAGGCGTGACGGTCGTTTTCTGCGAAGGGCCCGCAAAGAAGCCCATCCATGCGTCCCATTGCCACGGCTCTCCCCAGCTATAATATGGATAGTGTTTGCTTGCCGCCAGGTAGAACGCATACTGTTCATTGTGCGCCCGCGCCTCAACGTATCGGCCGGTGCCGCCGACGTCGTCGCCCTCGATAAAACCCTTCTGTGCAAAATCCCAAAAGATGGCTACGTTCCACACTACGATCGTACAGGTAGCAACGGCCATGAACGCGGAAGAAATAAAGCGGCCTCTTTTTTCGCGCATCCTTTCCGGAAGCACGAGCGAGATTCTTTCTGCAATTATTCCAATTGCCCGCACCGCGACATAGGCGGCAAACGGCAGCAAGATGAGCAGGCGCGTATAATTGGGCGTTTTGGTCGTGAGAAAAGAAAACACGAACCATAAAAAAAGAAGGCCGGTTAGGGCAAAAATGTCCTGCGCGGTGCGCGTACGTGAAGATGAAACTTTCAAAACGATCACCCCCAATCCGAGCCAGACAAGAATGCCGCTTACAGGATCAAAAAACCCGTGGCCGTAGTTCGGATAGATGTAGCCGTAATCGTGCAATTTATTGGTAAACAACGAAAGGCCGTTTTTAATATTTTGTAAGATTGCCTCTCCTTCGGTAGCGCTTGAAAGCCATTGCTGTTGGAGCGCGCGACCCTCCGGCAGAACAAGAAATTGCTGGCGCGCATACTGAAGCATCATCTGTGGATTTTTGGCGCTCGCGAGCATGATCGGTCCGCCTACTGCCGCGGCGCCGATGATGCTTATGAAGACCATGCCCAGTATTTTTTTGAGGGAGAATTGGTTGCGTAGCGTTCCTGCAAGGGTCGCAAGAAATACTATCCAAATAATGAGTGTGGCCCGCGCAGGATAATACATATAGAAGGAAAGTCCGCTGACAGCTCCGCCGACGAATAGCAAGAAAGGAGATTGCCGTTTGAGCCCGGCAAACAGAAGCGCGAGAGCCACTACTTCTACGAGGAGGCCGCCATTGTCACGCATTGCCATTCTACTGATTGCGATAAGCGCGTGATTTCCCCCTACGAGCGCAGCAGCGGCAAGCGCAGCCGCTCGCGGAAGAAGCTGGCGTAGGAAAACGTAGCTGCACGCGATAATTGCAAGACCGGAAAGAGCGTGGATCATGCGTACGTGCGCAAGGGTTACGCCGCCGAGCATTTTCGCGAGCCGGCCGAAAAGAAAAAACGGAAGCGCGGGAAAACCGAAATAATCGCTCAGGCCCAGCGGATCAACCGTGTCCGTAGACAACCGATCCATGAACAGCATGATGGTTACTTCATCGGTGTTAACCTGAAACGGAACCGTATATGCAGAAGCAAGGTAAATTGGCGCGAAAAATCCGATAAGCAACACCAACGGGATTGCATCGATTGCTGAAAAAGAAGTTCGTTTTGCTTGCGGTAGAGGCACAACGCGGCCTCTACCCATGTTCCAGAAAGAAGCCCCAAGTAATATAAGTCCGCCGATCCACAACAGCAAAAAAAACGGCCCAAAGCCGTTCAAATAGTACTGCGTAAATGATAGAAGAACTATGGCGGTTCCCGTAAAAGACGAAACGGTGGAAGGCCGTAAACGAGAGGAAAAGTTAATGAGCGAAAGAAAGACATTCATTGTGGTACTGCTCTTCGGCCCTGGCGCAAAAATGTTTCACCTCTTCCACAGATACCAACACTTGCGGGGCGCGGGCGAAGATCGTGCGATAGCAAGCGTCCTTTTCTTCCTTCTCGGTAAGCAATCTACAAAATGCGAGAGCATTATTCTGGCCGGTCGGATCCCAAAAACTATCCTGCACCGCGCCGATAACGCATCCGACGCGCGAAGCCCCCGCGGGCGCATACGAACAATCTGCGATTTCTCTCTCGGCATTACCGCGATGAGTGCCGCCTACGTCTCTCCCCATGCTTTCAAAACAATGCCGTTGGTACTGTTCCGGAGCCTTCAGGCATGCGGAAGCAACTTTGGAAAAATCAGATCCGTACAGCTGGGTCATGCGGGATGTTTGGAGGAAGTAGCACGAGAATTTGTATTTGTCGTCGACGATGGTGCACGGGTACAGCGGATCCTCGTTTAAGAATTGTGTTGCGTGTCCTTCTTCCTCATTGAGGCCGCCGACGATGTTTTCCATAAACACGCCGGTCCAGCAAGAATCTTGCTGGCGCTCGAGCTCGTCGCAGCTCGTGAGGGCATCAAACAATTCGTAGTTGGTCCATGCCATGAGCCCATGACCGATGCCGTGAATGCATTGATGTGAGAAGAATGCGTTGAGCTCCGAACCGCACAGCGTTTGCAGGTTTGCAACGAGATTCGCGGTTCCATGTTCTTTAAAATATGCTTCGGTGGCTCCGTGATAACAGCCGGAGTGGCACTCGCTGGAGCACAGGCGGAACGATTTGTCTCCGTAAATTTCATAGCTTATCCGGCCTGCCTTGTGCGCGGCAGTATGACAGCTGCCGTAAAGCAACGAGAGTTCGTGGAGGCGCAAGAGTGTTTGTTTGGAACCGTATGTTTTTACATACGCACGGAGCGCTTCCTCGTCGTTAAAGATTTCTGTTGCATCTTTGGCAATTGACGCAGAGGAGGAACCGCTTTCCTCGCCTGCGGGAGTTTGCGTTCCCCCCCCCGGACGAACAATAAGAACCGCGCCTATAATAATAAGAAGAACGCCGGCAGCGATTAGATAATGTGTTGTTTTGAGTGATGTCATGGTTTTATTCTCTTTCGTCGAATACCCCGCGGCCCATTCGGGTCTGAGCCCCCTCAGGGTCGAAGACTTGCCGCGGGGATGAAGGCGAAAAGAGAACCTCTTCGAGCCTGAGCCTCAGAGTCGAAGGTCTGAGCGAGCGAAGCGAGTCGAAGGGTTGCTTCGGAAGAATTCCGCTTGATACCCAGACCGTCCGACAACGCAAAAAACCGGATTTCCAAGCAAGGATTTAAGCCAAAATCTTTGTCCAAAAACTGTCAAAATGGTAGTTTTCGGACGGTCTGGGAGCTTCATTTATTTCTCCGCGCCCTGCCTGCCGGCAGGGAATACCCCCCGGTTTACCGCGGGGATGAGCGCGGCTTAGAGACAAATAAAAATAACGTAGCCGCAAAACGCGTGCGTTTCTACGTCATATGCGCGCGGACCTCATGCCCGGGGGAACCTTATTTCTTCCAGAGTATTCTAAACATTTTGGTACCGCATTTCTCGCAAGCGCCGGTCATTGCCCTCCCTTCGGCGCCCCCCTTCCTTTTCATTACTACCTCTTGGGGGTCTCTCGCATATTCCGTTTCGCCTTGCATTTTACGCAGTACGCCTCGACCTGTTCCATGGGGTAATCATACCATAGGTGTGAAATACAAGGAAATGCGTCGTAGGTTCACAGGCAGTTTGGGCGTATGAAAGAAAAACCCCGCCAGAGAAGCACGGAGCTTTTCTGTGCGGGGTTCAGGCGTTGTTAGCTTTCGCCACCTCGCTTTGCAGCTCCTCTCGAGCGACCTCTCGAATCTGGGTAAGCCAGTCCGAAAAGGATCTGCGAGAAGGAACCTTATGCAGGATGACTTCAAAACCAAGGTAGGGATTGGCCTGATGGGGAAGAGGGAGGACCCCCGTTATCTCTATCACGTATCCCACCCGAATCGAATCATCCAGTTTCTGAATCGCCTCGTACACAGTTTCGTCCTTGACATCCTGGCGGAGCCACGTGCCGGGGCGCCAAAGACTGAACTTCGGCCTTATGGAATCGTACTGTTTTACCTCGTAAAGTTCCTCACCATCGGCGCCGATAAGCACGAAGCGGGTGCTATCAAGGCCACGGAACCGATTCCTCCAAGCCCAAGCTTCCGTCCAACAATAACGATCCATGAGATCGAAGTCGATCCTCTGAACCGTCGGGCGCTTGGCAAACCTGTGGATTTTGACGTAGCGCCCAACAACCCGCTCCGTTTTTTATACGATGTGAGAAGACGCCTAAAGGATTTTTAGCTTGAAGGGCCTGCGGTGCCCTTCAGTATTGTGACTGTGACGCGGCGAGTCCGTGATTTGTTGTTAGGGTCGATTAATATAATTTGCTGCCAAGTCCCGAGTACAAGCTTACCTTTTTCTATCGGAATACATAGGCTCGGCCCTATCAGAGATGCGCGTATATGCGCGTATCCGTTGCCATCGCCCCAGCGATTGTCATGCGCGTACTTTTTATTCGCCGGCGCGATGACTTCGAGTGCGTCTTTTAAATCTTTGATCAGCCCCGGTTCGTATTCTATCGTTGTGATAGCGCATGTGGAATGCGCGACGAATACGCAGGCGACTCCGTCTTCCACGCCGCTTTTATCGACAACAGCTTGAACGTGTTCGGTGATGTCTATGATGTCGTTGAATCCTTTGGTTTTGAGAGAAAAATTGTAGAGAATAAATATCTAATTTCTAATCAATGCCCAAAACAGCCGAATGTCTAAGAAATTTTGGTCATTGGGATTTAGTTCGCCAGCCGGCGGATTGGGATTTGATTAGTCATTAGAAATTAGTCATTTTAAAATCTTAGGTATGCGCTCCATCGTTCATACAGCTCTTTCGTTGCCGTAAGGTCTCCGGCGTTGTACCGCGCGATTTCTGCATATTTACCTTCTTTATATAGTCTGCCGACGTCGTCTCCGGTAATTCCTGTATCCTTTGGGCTCTTGATGCCAAACGCCCGGCTCCACAGATGAAGATTGCCGCGCCGGCGCAGCGCGCCGTAGAATGTCAGCTGGTCAAGAAGATCAATATGGTTTGCGCCGAATTTCTGGCTGCTCAAATACCGATTGGACATGAGATCTTTGGTCGGTCTAATCCCATGCACCGCCGAACGTATCATCAAAAACGGCACATCAAACGCCCTGCCGTTGAAGCTGATAAATTCATTGTATTCTTTGGCGCCGCCCCAGAACCGCTCAAGCATTTCTTTTTCGTTTGAAACCTTAAAGGTAAAGCCGTCTTCCTCAAAATCTTTCGCTTCTTCTCCCGGCGCGCTGAAATAGACTACGCCTTTATTTTTGTCAGCATCCAAAACGCCGATGGCAATAATTTCTCCGGTGAGCGGAGAAAAACCAAGGCCGTTTTTAAGGTCTTTCAGCATATTTTTGTATTCCGGCTCGTCGTCCGCCTCCTTTTTGATCCACTTGGTAAGGGCGTCTTGGGTGGTTGTATCAAGCGTGTCAAAATCCGCGCCGACTGTTTCAATATCGAAAATTAACTTCATGGTTAAACTCGTTAGCTCGATAGCTCTTTAGCGCCTTCGCCGCTATCGAGCTAACCCTTGCCGACGAGCCGCTAAATCATGTTTTCTTTTATCATTTTTAGGTCTTGCATTTTGATTCGATGCAAATTTTTGAATTCGTGGTCTTGGCGGATGAGCGAGGCGAGTTGTTGTCCTCCCAAAAAGTGCGGCAACAATACGTAGTCTGCTCCTTCGCGGTAGAGCTTGAGTCCCTCCCAGTCTGTTTCTGCAGTGACGATGACGCAGGCATGGGGGTTTCTCGTTTTCATATATGCGAGGAGCGCGCTGGCGTCGAACATATCCGGCACCGTGGAGATAACGAGGCGAGCTTTTTGGAGATTGGCGCGTTCTTGAATTTCGGTATCCGTAATGTCGCCATAGATGGTGGGGACGCCGCGCTTGTGCAGTTGTGAAACTACGCCGGGATTGAAATCGACCACGACCATGCGCTGTTCCAGCTCGCGCAGCGCGTTTAAAATATTCGACCCTGTTCTATGCGCGCCGACAAGCACGACGTGGTTTTTGAGTTCCGGTACTTCGCCGATGTGCTCTGCCCGGCCTCTTCCAAAATCAAGAAACTTCAATTTCTTTTCCAGCGCTTTGTAGATTTCATTCCCGTGCCACACCATATACGAGGATCCTATCATGGTGATGACGCTGATAAATGTTACGAGAGAAACGTCGTCTTGGCTGACGTGACCGAGCCGTTCTCCTAAAAGCATCAGGATCAAACTGAATTCGGAAACTTGAGCGACGGTAAGCCCGGCTAAAAACGATGTGCGTTGTCGGTATCCTAAAAACATCAGAATCACGATGACTATGAGCGGGTCGATGATGAGCACGAAAAGCGAAAGGATGAGGGCCGGAGCGAAGATTGCCGCGGGGTTTACCAGGATCATTTTGGACCCAAGGACAACGAAGAAAATAAGAATAAAGAAATCTCTTAGGGGGCGGATGCGGCTGGCGATTTGAAAATGTTCGGATGAGCTTGCGAGCGCAAGCCCTGCCAACAACCCGCCCATCTCAAGCGAATAACCAACGGTTTCCGTCGCCATAATAGTGGCAAAGCCCAAGCCCCATGCAATGCTGAATATGAACAGCATTTCCTGCGATCTGCCTATTTTATCGAGTACAAACGGGAAAAACTTTTTTCCGGCAAGAAAGACTCCGGCTACCACCAAGGCGCCTTTCAGTACGGTTAGGAGAAATGTATCGAGCGACCCCGAAAGAATATTGGTATTCGCAGATCCCGAAAGGAAAATAAGCGCGAGAATTGCGATGATGTCTTGGACAAGCAGTATGCCCACCACAATCTTTCCATACAAGCTTTCGAGATCGTTTTTTTCCGAAAGCAGTTTCACGACGACAATGGTTGAGGAAAACGTAAGCGCCAAACTTACATAGAGCGCCGAAATGGAGGAAAATTCCAGGAGGGACATGAGGCCGAAGCCGATCAAGAACGTGATAACAACTTGTCCGACGCCCGCATAGACGGCCGCTTTCCCGATATGCTTGATATCTTTCAGATTAAGCTCCAGTCCTACCATAAATAAAAGAAGCGCAATGCCGATTTCCGCGAATGCATTGAGAAATTCGATGTTGTTAAAATGCAGATAGCCAAGGGGGCCGATGATGAGGCCCGCGATAATGTAGCCGAGGAGGGTCGGTTGTTTGAGGGCGCGGGCGAGCATGCCGAATGCAGTTGCCACCACCACTACTATGGTGATATCCGTGAATGTCTCACTCATTTTTTCATTGTAGCAGATCATGGATGCGCCAATGGAGGTAATAAATTGAGCATCGAATAACTTGTGGAAAACTGTTCATTGAGTCATAGCGATAATATGGTAGGATTAATTATAAACATTATGGAGAGGAAATCCGTGCGTACCCGCTTATAATGGTATAATTGGATCCGCGCGCATTCTCTTCTAGCAGCAATGCACAATCCTCCGCTTATTCTCCTTATCGATGACGAGGCGCAGATAAGAGATCTCTATTCTACAAAGCTTCAATCGGCCGGCTTTGAGATTGTTCAGGCCGTGAACGGTATGATTGGTTTTGAATTGGCCAAACAAAAGAATCCAGACCTTATTTTGCTCGATATGCGGATGCCGGTGATGGACGGCGCGGAAACTATTATGAAATTGAAGGAGGATCCCGCAACGAAAGATCTCAAGGTTATTTTCCTTACTGCGCTTTCTGATAGGCCGGAACATATTTCAACCGACGTCAAGGCCGCTAAAGAAGTGGGCGCGCTTGATTATTTTAAAAAAGATATTGACCTGAATGAGTTGGTGGACAGGGTAAGGGGGCACCTCGGTTTGAAACAATGAGAGTACTTGTTCAAAAGGTCATTTCAATTTGTGTGGCGCTGGTTCTGCTTTTTTCCTCGGCGCCGTTTTTTGTTTGGGCTACGGCTCCGTCCGGAGAAAGCTGTCCTACCGGTCTTCTCGGTTCCGGCTGTCACGACATGGGCAATGCTTGGTTTAACGGAGACATGACCCAGTACGTTAATTACGGCGGCTCCACGGCGTACAGCTGTTCTACGAATTATCTCTCCGGTTGTTCTACGGGCGGT
>MHXH01000009.1 GCA_001824435.1 Parcubacteria group bacterium RIFCSPLOWO2_01_FULL_48_18 | reverse complement strand
TTTCATCATTTCATTGAAGGACATCGCAAGTCCTTCAATTTCGTCGCCGGTCTTTACTATCACGGGCTCGTCCAACCTTCCCCATGCAATCCGCTTTGTTCCTGCTTCCAAAATCTTGATCGGCCCAACCACAATCTTCTGTGCGATAAAAATGCTCAATAAAATAGAGAGATTAAGAACCAGGACGGTAAAAATGATGTAACGGCCCCTCACTTGATCAATTAACGCATTGGCCTCGTCAATTGGCCACTCTACCACTACCGCAAGTTTTGGCTGCGGGAAAACGCCGCCCGAAGCGATAACTTTTTTGCCCCAAAAACTCTCGTATTGCTGCAGGGTTTCAAATTCGGGAGACAATTCGCGCGGCGCAAGGAGCGTTTCAACAAAACCCATAGATGCCAGGCTGATAGGAAAAGGGGCGGTCACGAGACTATGCACCAGCATCCTGCCTTGTTCATCGGTAATGTACACGTAACCGGTCTGTTTCAATCTGTTCAGAGAAACTATTTTTTGCATCGCCGATTTTACATTGGCCTTTGCCACGACAACGCCCGGAATATTTCCCTCTGCAGTTCTAAGCGGCACAGCGATGTCGATCATAAACCCTCTTGGAGTCGCATAGATCCGGCCGACATACAATTTACCCCCGAGAGCTTCTTTGACGCTTTCCAATTGGCCGGCATTTTTAAATCGTTCCGTTTCCTCGATGGCTTGGAAATTCGGCGCGCGCACCGCCACCTGCAAACCGCTCGATCCATCCACAATTGTTATCAACTCGATGTCGGCGCGCTTCTTGACAATGCCGTCAAGAATCACCCGATATTCCGATTCCTTGATAATGTCAAAAATGGGCGAGTTGTTTTCGATGGATACCAGTCGATCCGTGGGGCGATTATACTGCAGTTGCAGCGCGACGGCGATCGAATCGATCTCCTTATTCATTTCACTCATGACCTTCTCGATAATATCATCTTGTGTGCGGCCTACTTCTGCCCGATGGAGACTATTCATGATGAATATCGACTGGTAAGAAATGACCAGCGGTAACAGCGCGATGCTCACCATAAAAATAAGCATCTTCCTGATCAGTTTGCCGAACAGCTGGTTTTTCAGACGTTCGGTCAATGTATATAGAAAAGTTGGGGTTCGCATTGATTATTGGAAATCTTTTTACATTATTCGACCAGGCCCATCCCTCTCGTAAGCTCTGGAGCGATATAGTTGAGATCGAGCGGCCGATGACGCCCCAACCCCATGATGTCGTCTGATGTCGCCAAGCCCGTTGTCGAATCCTGTTGGTCCGGTAAACCAAGCGCATGGGCAAACTGATGATACAGCCACGAATCGCCGAATGCGCTGTATCTCGAATCTGTAAGAGCCCTCCGCGATATAGCCGCGAGCCCCTCTTTCCCGTAAGCCCCTGCTCCTTCGTACAAAAACACCAACGTCCGGTACTGATCACGGCTGGTGCCCAAAAACTTTCTCACTTTATCGTTCCCAGCAGGATCCGTAAGTTCGCGCTCGAATTCTTCAAAAGCGCGTCGCAGTCCAACATGGTGTTCGTCCAACGGAGAAGCCGCATCGTAGGCGCCCCCTTCATCATCTAAAATAATCGGCTCCGGGAAAACATCATATTGTATATGAGATTTGCCGACAAATTGGATTTCATGAAACCGGCTGAGCCGTTGAAGCGCTTCGAATAAAAGATCGCGCCAACCCGGGTAGATCGCCTCCGCCCGATCAGAAGGAACTGCATAAAACGCGAAAACGCGTACGTTTTCAACAACGGTTGTAGGATTCTTGTACAGATGTATTCTTTGAAAGTCAAGAATCGGGGGAAGATTTCGATCCTGGAAAAAAATAAGACGGGCCGCAAGAAGGGCAACAAAAATTACTATTACTCCGGTAGCAACAAAATAAAAAATGAAGCGCATATTCTTTGATTATAGCAGAATTTCGACCCTCCCGCCCCGTTAAGTCCTCGCTCTTTGGGACGGGAATCTAACAAAGTTACCCATAAAAAATGGAAAGATTTATCGGGTTCGCTGCAACGCATTATGCACAACGCAATTGCCCATCCCGGCTTTGTGGTTTATGATATGAATAAGTTATGTGCAACGACCCCTCGAACAACTCCATGCGCCGTTCCGCGTTTTCTCTCATTGAGCTCCTTGTAGTCATAGCTATTGTGGCAACGCTTGCTTCTATTTTGGTGCTGATATTAAATCCGATCGAATACATCCGCCGGGGCAGAGACGCCCAGCGCCTGAAAGACTATACGCTTATCCACAACGCGGTAAACCTGTATTCATACAGCGCGGCGCTTAGATTAGGAACTCCTGACTTCGACGGTCCCCTGCATACCAATTCGTGCAAGAACGAATCAGACCCGCTCCTTTATGTTTCCGTGCCATCTGATAATGGGGAATCCGATCCTTCGCCACCGCCATCCGGCTGGACGTATCAGCGTTCCTCATCAACCCCGCTAAGGAGAATTTCAGGGGATGGATGGCTGCCGATCAACTTCTCGGAGGTTGAAGAAGGTTTACGACCGCTCAACATTCTACCGGTAGATCCGGTCAACACCTACGATTCCGGCTTCTACTATACATATACCTGCGGATCCTATGAGCTAAACTTAAGGTTTGAGTCAGCCAGCTACCAACAGCTTGCCCAGCTTGACGGCGGCAGCGACCCGAATGTGTACGAAATCGGCTCCAGTCTCACGGTGGCTCCGGAGCAAGAGCCATATACTCCGCCTGCGCCGCCACCACCGCCACCACCGCCTCCGCCAGAAGAAACATCAACATTGGTGATTTACCCGAATGCGGTTGGTTATTATAATAATTGGGGGGTTGTTGGCGCTGCAAGCGGCTGGGATGCAGTGAACGACCCCATGGGCGCGGCAAGCAGCACTGATTATGTAAGGGCGACATCCACCGGTCGGATTATAACGTTTGGACTTCAAGACCCAAGTCAATCAGGATCGATATTAAAGGTACGAATAACTGTATCTGCAAGCAATAACGTTACTAACATAAAAGGAATTGCTCCAAGAATACGCGCCTGTAATGGCCTTGACGACGGGAATTGTTCATCACATGACGCCTCTTCTGCCACCGTGAACGTCAGCACCTACTCTTTTCATTCAGAAACGTGGACGAAAAATCCGCAAACGGGCCTAGATTGGACATGGGATGATATTAAAACCTTGCAGGCCGGAGCAGTTTCCAGCGGCAACTTTGGAAGCGGCGAATTAAGAATGCGTCAATTGTATATAGAGGTAGAGTATCAACCATAAAGGTCGCTTAAAATTTTCCAAGAAAAACCATGAGTAATACCGAAAAAACAAAAGGGTTTCTGGCGGCAAAAATTGTGTTTCCCGGTTTGGCAATGGCGCTTGTAGCTGCTGCAATTTTGGGAATTCGAGGAAATAGGGCTACTGACACCTCTCCCTCCTCGGGCGCGTCAGGAGTTTCTATACAGAGACTTACCGGAAATGTTAAATCTGATGCATGGGAGCTTACCTTAGCGGCAATTCTTATAGAAAAAGAACCGCGCGAATTTGACGGAGTGGCGCAAATTCAAGGCTCAACTCAAATCCAGGGAGTTGCACTGGATCCTCCGCGCGGACGCGGCACTGTCACCGAAGTCGTGCCTCCAAATGAGATGTACGATCATTGGTGTGTTAACGTCGCGCTTGTAGAGATCGATGGTTTCAATGTGCAAATCTATGTCCGTGATATAGGAGATGGCAGGAGTGCCTTTGACCAAGTTGCGTTTCAGGGTTCTTTTAACACTTCATGCGCCACGTCTCCTGTTCCGGAAGCAGGGGTAGAATTCGTTACAGTCTCACAGGGCGATTTTAAAGCTGCGCCGAACGATTAGGTTAATAAGCGGTGTAAGCCCTGTCGTCAAAAACGGCCTTGGTATATCCTTGAGGCTGTTTTTGTATTTGACAAAAATGGGGCGCTGATATATAATTATATGTGCAGTTGGTTGGAGGATCGCGGAGGAACGTGAAACCGCGGCGCGCGAAAAAGGAAAGGGTCGAAGCACGCGCCGAAGTCATCAAACCCCAGCACTAGGAAAGGACACGCATGCGCCCGCGTACCAGCAGCATCGCTTTATTTATCGCGCTGTTCTTCGCTGGAACTGTCATTGCCTGTACCGCCGCCTCTACCGGTCCTGTTGAAACTGATCAGAATTTCAGCATTGCCGCCACCGATGCGGATACTATGCTGCACGTAGCAGGGTCGGGCGATCTTTCGGATGTCGTATTGGTCATAAATGCGCTTAGACATTTCAATGGAAGCGCAATGGGGGCAGTAGTTGTTCCTGCACAGAGAAGCGCAGGAGGCAGGGCCGGCGACGTTCTCGAAGTCGTTCCTCCTAACGCCACCTACGACCATTGGTGCGTCAATGCTGCCCTTGTGGAGGTTGATGGTTTCAATGTGCAAATCTATGTCCGTGATATAGGAGATGGCAGGAGTGCCTTTGACCAAGTTGCGTTTCAGGGTTCTTTTAACACTTCATGCACGACATCTCCTGCGCCGGAACCGGAGGCAGAATTCCAAAGTCTTCTTGGTGGAGACTTCAAAACAACTATCCGAACAAGATAATACTTCTTGCAAGGCAAGATTACCTGCCCGTCCGTCACCGGATGGGCACTTTTAAATCATTTCCTTGCAACGCCTTGCAAAAAATGATAACGGGGGTATGCTGTATATAATATGCCAATTACTCAATCTGCTAAAAAGGCGCTTCGGCAATCAAAGCGGCGCTACGAGCATAACAAAGAAAAAAAGGATGAACTGAAAGATGCGATAAAGAAATTTAAAAAGGCGGCTGATGCCGGCGACGCCGCGGCTGCCCAAAACTATCTCAAGCTCGCCTACAAAAAACTCGACAAGGCCGCAAAAACGTATCTCATCAAAAAAAATACGGCAAGCCGTCTAAAGTCCCGGCTCGCCATCTATCTCAATAGAAAGAGTTGATTTTTTGACTTGCGATTCCTGAATTGAGGCAACAATCAGTTAGTTTCCCGAGAACGAACTAACTCAATAGCCGCTTCAATGGAATTGACGACGGGTATATTTTTTTCTCGAGCTACCTTCTCTGTCCACTCGCGATGTCTTAATACCAAAGCAAGTCCTTCGTCACTGGCTTTCGCACCGCCATCGTAATGCGCTCCACCAGATTTTTCAATGATACGTTTTTTGTGTTCCTCCCACGGAAGCATGACTACGACAATGTTTTCGGGAACGTATTTATCATCGGGGTCAAAAGAGGTGGTAAGTGCCCAGAGTCCGTGTTTTACCATTGATTCGTTTACTATCCCGCACCGCTTCTCGACTTCTTGAATGACTTTTTCTCCCATATCCCACCATGGTAAGGGGCGCAATGGAAGAACTCCGGGCTGAACAGGGTGGGCATCTGTTTCTCTGTATACAAGATCAGCATCAATGAGGTCGGTTTTTCCTTCTGCGCTTGATGTCTGATTGCGGCATGTTGTTGATTTGCCGCCACCGGATCCAATGAAGATCATTGCACCGCGCTTGTGCCTTACATGTCTTTCCGAATATTCCCGAACCACTTTTTCAACCTTTTCGGGATCAAGCGGTTCAAGTTCAAGCTCTTTATGTTCCATATTTATAATTGTTTCTTTACTGGCCATTCGCTTTAGGCTATTGTTGCTTCAGTTTATTCTTTGGCATTACCTTTCGTTCCCGGAACTCATTATTAACTCGGCGAGCCATTTCAAGAATTTTTTCTTTCGGGACGACATAGTCATCATAGTTCCTGCCATCGATTGCTATTGACATCGAGAGGTTGGGGTCATTTGAGCCGTGAGTTTGCGCTATTATTTCTTCATCGGTTTCCTTTTGTGCCATGACTTGCATATCTTCTTGCATGCCGAAATCAAGTAATTCCCAATCCCGCACCATTTCGTACTCTTCTTGTGTTATCTGCCAGATCGTGCCATAAGTAATGGCTCCGGACTTTGGTCTTATTATGTATAACTTTGCGTTACCACCAAGAGCCGCTCTCATAATTTCTCTGGGCGAACGCGCTACTGGTGCTGTCGATAAAACCTTGTCTGGTATGTGCTCCAGATTTTGTATCACCAACTCGTAATTAAGAATAATTCCATTTGCGCCCGATAAATTAGTTCTTCCAATCATGGCCGCCATCATGTCATGGTCACGATTTGTCCCGTACCCAAAATATGATATCATTTTCATAAGTAGGTCAATAATAAGTTGATCATACACCAACCATGAATCGAAAAGAAATCATAAACGGTCCGGGCGTAACCAGTGGTCCCGAGGCAGGACCAGAATCCATCCAGGGGCCGGAGATAAAAGGCGTAACTGAACATGATCTAAGAGTGGTGCTTCCGCATATTGGCGAAACCTCTTTTGTATTACAAAGAAACGCGAAGGACGAGCGCAATCCAGAATCTCCCAATTATGGTGCGCTTACACCAGAAGCCGCGGAAAAAACGCGCAACGATGCTAGGGCATATTTCGAGAAAATTTTGAACGGCTTGCCACCAGAAGAGAGAAACCAGGTAGAAATACTAATTGTTGCCTCCGACGCAACGCTTGTCGCCACTGAAGGTCCAGAATTTAACAGTCCTCACAAGCGCAGTCTTGAAACGGCAGCGGAGGTCATGAAGGGAGCTAGGGAAGCCCTGAAAGAACTTGGTGTGTCAGAAGATCAGATAATCAACACTTCACTTACAGCAATTCGCGCTCGCGCTAAAGAGGATTCAAGAGACATAGCTGAATTTACAGAGCTTGAACCTCTGCGGGTCCTCAAGCAATCGCCAGAGTTTGTGCAATACCTAAAGGAAAAATATGGAGCCGAGAAAGATTTTTGGGTTGCGTATGAGACCGATACGGAAAAAGTGGAAAGAGAAAGACTCGGCGCTGAAGGCGTCGAGGATATTGCCGAGCGCATGCGTCGCTTTATTAAGCTTTTCACTCGTTATGGTAGAATGATACATTCTCATTACAAGGAAAAACGTCTTATTGTCTGGGCTGTGAGCCACTACGACTCGCTCAGCCCCTTTATTAAAGTAAATGTCTTAAAAAGACCGGCGACTGACTATTTGCCAATAAATGCTGGCGGGGGCATTACATTAGAGATTGATAAAGATGGCAAAGCGAAGACCGAGCTTAGTAATCAGAAGTTTGACGTTAGACTTTAATCCCTCTCTCCGCTTTCTTTCGAGAAATGTAATCTAATCTTACCTGCCGTTTTCTGGCCAGTTTTTTTTAGTTGGCACTTCCTCTCGTATGTAGCTTGAGTCAATGACTTTTGTAATTTTTCGGGGTTCCTTCACTAATCCGTATGTCTTCACAGTAATCAGATCCCCTTCTTCTGTCATAGCTTTGGCAACGATGTCTTCGGACATGCCATAATCTATCATCTCCCACTCCCGAAGATATTCAAACTCTTCCGGGCTGATATACCAGATTTTCCCGGGCACTGTTTTGTTTGGGTTCGCGCGTATTGTATAGAGTTCATATGTTTCTCCGAAATTTTTCATGATAATATCCCGGGGCGACATATTTAACGGAGAGTTTTTGGGTACGATATCGCTTAAGTCTTTCGGTGTCTGTATGCAAAGTTCATAGCCCTGCAATAGGGCATCTTCATATAACAGCTTTCTTCTTCCGAACAGCGCCCTTAGGCCTTCTACTTTCTCCTTGACAACATAGGAAAAGAATTTAACTAGATTTCTTTTCATAAAAAGATCAAAAACTGAGTAAAGAGGATGGTAGAATTGGATGACGGAAGGCAACGAATACAAGAGTTAGGCGCAGTTTTAGGGTATCTGCCCGCTCAAAAAGATACCCGAGAATTATCCCTAGCTCCAAGCTGCCATTTTACGCTCGGCTGTTGGTTTTCGGGCGGGTCTGTATCAAATGGCTTCCAAAAAACCGTCTAGTTTTATCGTGGTGTGGCCGTTCTCTAATCAATAGCTTTGCATCACTTCGGTCGGGGTTTTAAAGTTTAATCCCATGTGAGGTCTGTCAATATTGTAGTAACGGAGA
>MHXH01000008.1 GCA_001824435.1 Parcubacteria group bacterium RIFCSPLOWO2_01_FULL_48_18 | reverse complement strand
CAGAATCGCGCTTTTGTGGATGACTTTTTGGGGATTTTGGACCGCGCTTCTCCGTCCGCTCGTTGGCATGCCTATTTGGGATTTCGTTGAGCGATGGGCCAATTGGGGAGCTCCGCTTGCGCTGCTTCTTTTGGTCGGGTGGCCCAAAACATTAAAGGATTGGTTTAAATAAATATGGCACAATTTCAAAAAATATCATTGTTTCTGCTTCGTGTATCAATGGGATGGCTGATGTTTTACGCTGGAATTACGAAAATTTTAAATCCCACATGGTCCGCGGCTGGATATTTGAAAGGCGCGAAAACTTTTACGGGATTTTACCAATGGCTCTTAAGCCCGGACATTCTCCCGACCATAAATTTCGTAAATGAGTGGGGCCTTGCGCTTCTTGGCGTCTCGCTTATTTTTGGCGTTTTCGTCCGCCTAAGCTCCGTTTTAGGCGCCGTGTTAATGTTGTTATATTATTTTGTAATTTTAGATTTTCCACACCCGAACGCTTTTTCTTATATTGTTGATGAGCACGTGATTTACGCTTTGGTTCTGATTTTCTTTGCTGCAACTCGGGCGGGCAGAGTCTGGGGCTTGGAAAATTGGTTGAGTCAAAAATTTTAAGTATGTTTTCCGCGCATAATTTTTCATCGGCGTCTTATTTAAGAAATTTTATATTCGGCGTGGAAGACAGCTTAGTATCCACCGTCGGGCTTCTTTCAGGAGTCGCTATCACCGGAGCCGAGGCGCGCACGGTTTTTGCGACCGGAATAATTTTGATTTTCGTTGAAGCTTTTTCAATGGCGGTAGGAAGCTTTCTTTCGGAACACTCCGCGGAAGAATTTATGCAAAAAAATGAAACACCTCTGCGCCAGTCTCTTTTTTTGGGCGGCGTAATGTTTGTTTCATATTTTGTCGCCGGTTTTGTTCCTCTTTTGCCGTACGTCTTTTTTCCGTTAAATTCGGCCTTTTGGTATTCAATCGGATTTTCTCTTCTGGCACTTTTTTTGCTCGGAGTTTTTAGCGCAAGGCTATCTAAGATCAATTTTGTTAAAGGGGGCGCTCGCATGCTGATAATAGGCGGAATCGCAATCGCAGTCGGCGTTTTGGTCGGGCGTATAGCAACAAACCTATAACTGTTCGCTTTTGACTTTTTTGGCTCTTCGGCGCTATAGTGGCGCTAGATTAGGCGAGTTGAAAAATGAGAGGAATAATCTCGCGCTATCGCGATTTGATGCCGCCCGAAATTCAGGCGATTTCTGATGATAAAATCGTAACGCTTGGAGAAGGCGGGACACCCCTTATTCGCGCGAAAAATTTAGAGGAATATTTGAGGACGCAAAATCCTAAATTCGCGGCACAGGTTTGGTTAAAAGACGAGGGCGTAAATCCGACCAAATCTTTTAAAGATCGCGGGATGACTGGAGCGGTTTCTTACGAAAAATCGATTGGGCGCGCGGCTGTTGCTTGCGCCTCAACCGGAAACACTTACGGTTCTGCCGCGGCTTACGCTAAAAAAGCGGGAATGAAATGTTTTGGGCTTGTCCCGGAGGGCAAAGTTACTCCCGGCAAAATTTTTCTTGCCAGCATGTACGGCGCGACAACAATTGAGATTCGCGGAAATTTTGACGCGGCTTTTGCCTTGGTAAAACAGTTAAAAGATGTCGGAGTTGTAAACAACATTCATCCTTACAGGCTTTGCGGGCAGGCAACCGCCGCGTTTGAAATTTGTGATAAGTTAAAGCGATTCAAACGGGTGCCTTCGTATCATTTTCTTCCTGTTGGCAATGCCGGGAATATCACGGCCTACTGGATGGGTTACACTCTTTATAACAAAATGGGTCAAATTCCATTTGCGCCAGCGATGATGGGCTGTCAAGCCGAGGGAGCCGCCGCTATGGTTTTGGGAAGAGACATAGAAAACCCTGAAACGGAAGCATCAGCTATCAGAATCGGGAAACCGGCGCGGAGAGAAGAGGCGACTCGCGCGAGAATAGAATCCGGCGGAAGGTTTTACAGCGTAACGGATGACGAGATAAAAGAGGCCAGAAAACTTTTGGTGGAAACGGAAGACGTATTTTGCGAACTTGCATCCGCCACGTCAGTTGCTACCGTGATCAAACTGAACAGATTCGGCAGGCTTGATTTTTGGAAGATGGTAACGGTTGTTTGCACTCTTACCGGGAGCGGATGGAAAGATTTGGATACCGCGTTCGCGCAATTTATTCCGCAAAAATCCATCGTGATTGAACCGAAACTTGATGACGTAATGGATGTGATTAGGAGCAAGTAAAGGCCCGCAAGGCCTTTTTTTTGTATGATTTTTAGGATAAAGTTAAATCATGTTTCGTGCGGAAATACGGAAAGAAATAGGAAAAATTGTGCCGGCTGGTACGATTTTTTCTGTTGGAAGACCGGAAAATCCAGAACACGGCGACTACTCGTCTAATGCAGCCCTTGTTGTGGCAAAAGAATTAAAGAAGAATCCGCGCGAGGCTGCGGAGGAGCTGAAAAACAAGCTGCTCAGCAATCCAATTGCTAAGTGGGTAGAAAAAATCGAAATTGCTGGTCCGGGATTTTTAAATTTTTGGATTAAAAAAGAAGTGCTGTTTAAAGCGCTTGGCAGCAAGCCCAAGTTTCCTAAAAGAAAAGAAAAAATCTCGCTTGATTATTTAGACGCGAATCCAACCGGCCCGATTCATATCGGGCATGCCAGAAGCGGATTTTTAGGAGATGCGCTATCGAATATTTTAGAGGTTGCTGGTCACAAGGTGTCACGAGAATTTTATGTTAACAACGCTAAAGTAAATACCCAGATACGCTCATTAGGTAAAACCGCGCTTGGGCGAGGCGAAGAATATAAGCATGCTCAACTTTTTTCTTTGCTGAAAAAATCAATAGTCAAAAAAAAACTATCAAAAGCAAAACATGAAAGCGAAGCAGGTTTTTATATTGCCGGCCTTATTCATAAAGAAAACGAGCGATTTCTTAAAAATAAAGCCAAAATTAAATACAATCTTTTTTTTGAAGAAGAGTCGGTTTACGCGTCAGGCCTTTTGAAAAATATTCTTGAAAAACTTGTTAAATCCGGCGCGGCCTATGAGAAAGACGGAGCGATGTGGCTGCGTGCGTCTAAATACGGCGATAGCGAGGATCGCGTACTTGTCCGAAGCGGCGGCGAGCCGACTTATGTGGCGGCGGATATTGCTTACCATTGGGATCGAATGGTTAAAAGAAAATTTGATTTGATTATTAATATTTTTGGGGCAGATCATTACGGATATGGGCCGCGCCTAAAAGCCGCTTTGGCCGCCTTAGGCCTTGATCCAAAAAGAATTAAGATTATTGGGGTTCAAACAGCGCGTCTTGTATCCGGCGGCAAAGAGGTTAAAATGTCGAAACGCAAAGGCGAATTTATAACGCTTGAAGAGCTTTTGGATAATATCGGCCTTGATGCCACTAGGTGGTTTTTTTTGGAGCGTTCGCCTGACACTCATATGGATTTTGATTTAGATTTAGCGAAAGAGAGAAGCAAAAAGAATCCGGTTTATTATGTTCAGTACGCGCACGCTCGAGCTTGCAGTATTTTGCGGAAAAGAAAAGCTGGTAAAATAGTAAACCTTGAATTACTAACTCAACCTGAAGAACTTGCTCTCATTAAAAAAATCTTGCAATTACCGGAAATTGTTGAAGATATCGCTAGGGATTACCAAGTCCACCGCCTCCCGCGCTACGCTTACGAACTCGCGCAGGTTTTCACAAATTTTTACGAAAAACATAAAGTTATTGATGAGAAAAATCCTGATTTAACAAAAGCGCGCTTAGCATTGGTTTTGGCGACACAAAAAACCATAAAAACCACCCTTTCCTTGATGGGCATTGCCGCTCCGGAGAAGATGTGATAGTCCAAATAGCAACCCTAGCGGTTGCTTTTGTGCAAGTATTGACACGTATTGAACGACTTGCTAGCATCTTTTCAGAAGCAAAATCGCAATAAGGAGGGGATTTATGGCTAAAACAAAGGGTGGCGGTGGTAGTTCGCGGGACACACAGGAGAGCCACGAAAACTTATCAAAACGGCTCACGGAGGCAGCGACAGCCCTTAAAGATGGTTCGCTCAGCGAATTTCTAAAAGATTCACTCGACGTTGATGCAGAAGATATCGCAGAATTTGTGGAGATAATGACGAAAACAACTGATGTTGTGCGTAAGTTAATGCCTGTGGCTGAGATGGTTTGGAAATTATATCGCAAGGACGTAACAAAAATTTTAGGTTTGTTCGGTGATGTTGTAAACGACATATCGGAAGATTTGCACGAAAAAATTGTCAGAGGGTACAATCTGAGCGCGAAGCTTAAAAAGTCCAAGTACGACGCTTTGGTGAAAGCTGGTTTTGCAGAAGCAGAGGCGATGCAGGTTTTGTTGGCAGAGATAAAACCAAAAGATTATAGCTCGCTTTTAAAATCGGTTTCTTCAAGCGCAAGTCGCAAATAACTTTTTGTGATTGAAGCAAGCAGAGCAACCCTAGCGGTTGCTTTTTTGTTTGTGTGTGATAATTTAGGATTAGAACGCAAGAAAAAGGTGGTTAAATTTATTTTGTTAGGGCCGATGGCTCTGTTTTTATCCGGCATTCTCGGGAGGACTTTTGTTAATTTGGCCTACTTGCTTATGGCCAATTCCATATTTTATTATGCTCTTTTTAAATTAGCTGATTGGAGCCAGACGCTTTCTATCTATTATCCGACAATAAGATTTTTGCCGCCGCATCTTGAATGGGTCGAACTTTTGCGAAGCCCTACTTTGGGCGGTTTTATTTTCAATTTCACCATTTACTCTACTTTCGCAATTACCCTTTGGGGAGGCATGTTTTTTAACAGCGGTTACTTAGACGAGGGCTCAAGGCATAATTTTAACCTTTTTATCCCGCAATTTTTGGTTTGGTTCTCCGCGCCCGCCGCATTTATCAGCATGAACTGGGTTTATTATGACCGGCTTCCAGCCTGGCCGGATATCGCGGCTCTTTGTTTTTTCGCCGTCGGCACAATAATCAGATACGTGTTTAGCGCGTAGGCCGTTTTCTTAAACGGCTTTTTTTGTTATACTTTTTTTATGTTTGACGAGAAGGAAATTTTGGAATTTTGGGAGAAAAACAAGGTTTTTGAGAAATCCGTTACCCAAAGAAAAGGTAAAAAAAACTTTGTTTTTTACGAAGGCCCTCCTACGGCAAATAACGTCCCGCACATTGGGCATTTTGGCGGAACCAGAGTATTTAAAGATGTGGTTTTGCGTTATAAAACTATGCGCGGTTATTACGCTCCGCGCCGTGCCGGTTGGGATACGCAAGGCCTTCCGGTTGAAGTGGAAGTGGAAAAAGCGCTGGGACTTAAAAATAAAAAAGATATAGAATCTTACGGCGTTGCCGCGTTTAACAAAAAATGCAGAGAATCTGTTTGGAAGTATAAAGAAAATTGGGAAAAATTTACAAGGCGGATGGGTTTTTGGATAGATATGGCGCATCCTTATATTACTTATGAAAACTCATATATTGAGTCTCTTTGGTGGGCGATAAAAGAATTCGCCAAGAAAAAATATTTATACGAAGACTACAAAGTCGTTCCTTGGTGCGCGAGGTGCGGAACGGCGCTCTCTTCTCACGAGCTCGCGCAGGGATACGAGAAAGTAAAAGAGGAGTCGGTTTATATAAAATTTAGGTCAAAAAACGACCCGCGCGCGCATTTTCTCGTCTGGACCACAACTCCATGGACTTTGCCCGGCAACGCTGCCTTGGCGGTTGGGTCAAAAGTAGATTACATAGCGGCAAAAATTGGGGACGAAGTATTGATTTTTGCGGAAGCCAGGTCTTCTATATTGGGTAATGATTTTCAGATAATAAAAAAGTTTAAAGGAAGCGAACTGGTCGGAAAAGAATACGAGCCGCTTTATTCCAATAAAGCGGCATATAAAGTGGTTGCCGGAGACTTTGTTTCAACCGAGGAGGGGACTGGAATTGTGCATATAGCGCCGGCTTTCGGGGACGACGATTTTCGGCTTTCCAAAAAAAATAATTTGCCGATTTTGGTTACGACAAATGAGCGCGGCATAATGCAGACGCAGGGAAAACCGTGGAACGGCGAATGGTTTAAAAAAGCGGATAAATTAATCGTGGAAGATTTAAAATCAAGAGGCCTTTTGTTCAAAACCGAAATCTACGAACACGACTATCCTTTTTGCTGGAGATGCAAAACGCCTTTGATGTATCTCGCACGGAAGACTTGGTGGGTGGACGTAAACGCCGTAAGATCCAAACTTTTGGCCAACAACCAAAAAATAAATTGGTTGCCTCCGCATATTAAAGACGGTCGGATGGGCGAATGGCTCAAAGAAAAAAAGAATTGGGCGTTTTCGCGCGAGAGATATTGGGGTACGCCCTTGCCTGTCTGGAGATGCGAAACATGCTCAAAATGGGAAGCGATAGGTTCGGTTGAGGAGCTTAAAAAACGCGGCATTGTTTCGGGCAATAAATATTTTATCATGCGGCACGGAGAATCCGAATCTAACAAAAAAAACATAACCAACTGCGATCTTGCACGAAACCATTATCCTTTAACCGCCAAAGGAAGGGCGCAGGTTGGAAAAACAGCAAAAATGATGCTTAAGAAAAAGATTAAACCGGATTTAATTTTTGCTTCTCCGTTTTTGCGAACCAAGGAAACCGCGGAGTTAATCAGCGAAAGATTAGGAGTTTCACGAGAGAATATCAAGGTTGACCCGCGCCTCGGAGAAATAAATACCGGAGTTTTTGCTGAAGGCGATCAGAGCCAGTACCACGCGTATTATAAAAATACTTTGGAAAAATTCGAAAAATCGCCTCCGGAAGGAGAGTCGCTTACTGATCTTAAAAAAAGAATGTGGAACGCGGTTTCGGAAATTGAGCGACGGTATCAAAATAAAACTATTTTAATGGTGAGCCACGAGTATCCTTTATGGATGCTTTGGGCCGCGACAGAAGCTCAAACCAATAATAAATCCGTTGACGAAAAAGAAAAGCGCGGCAATGATTTTATAAAAACCGGCGGATTGTTGAAGCTTGATTTTACAAATATCCCGCGCGATGAAAATCTTGTTTTGGATTTGCATAAGCCCTTTATTGATGAAATCAAGCTAAAATGCGGATGCGGAGGAGAGATGCGTAGGGTTCCGGAGGTTGTGGACGTCTGGTTTGATTCGGGCGCGATGCCGTTTGCGCAAAATCATTATCCTTTTGAAAAAAAATTGGAATATCCTGCTGATTACATTACAGAAGCAATAGATCAAACGCGCGGATGGTTTTACAACCTTCTGGCAATATCCACTCTTTTAGGAAAAGGTATTGCTTACAAAAATGTGCTTATTACCGGCCTTATTTTGGATTCTAACGGCAAAAAAATGTCAAAGTCTTTGGGAAATGTTGTTGACCCGATGGTGCCCATTGAAAAATACGGAGCGGACGCGGTGAGATGGTATTTTTTCACGATCAATCAGCCGTGGGACTCAAAGCTTTTCCGCGAGGAAGACGTTAAAGACGCCTCGCGCAGATTTTTTATGATTTTGTGGAACGTTTTGCAGTTTTGGAAAATGTATTGCGGCAGGCGACCTGGTCGCCACTTGGCGACCGGGTCGCCAAGTGCAGTAATTAATAAATGGGTTTTAGCGAAACTTGCCGAAACCGCAAATTCCGTCACTAAAAAACTGGACGCCTACGACATTGTTGGCGCGGCGAGAGAGTTGGAAAACTTTGTGGTTGACGACATTTCGCGCTGGTATGTCCGCAGAATCCGCGATGTGATGAAAAAAAATTCAAAAGAATCAAGAGAAACAAGCGCGGTTTTGGCTTATTTGCTCGGCGAAGTTTCAAAGCTTCTCGCCCCATTCGCGCCGTTTATCTCCGAAAAAATTTGGCTGGAGTTAGGGAATAAAAGAAGCGTGCATTTGGAAGATTGGACCAAGCTCGCGCCTTCCGGAGCGTTAGGCGCTCATTTACTTGAGAACATGAACGAAGTCAGAAAAATCGTGGGGCTAACTCTTGAAGCGCGCGCCAAGGCCGGTATTAAAGTCCGCCAGCCGCTAGCTGCGCTGGAAATAAAAAATAAAAAAATAAAAGACAAGGCATTGTTTGATTTAATTAAAGACGAGACAAACATAAGAGAAATAAAATTTGATCCTACATTAGAGGACGAAGTCCGGTTAGATACAAACATTACCCCCAAACTTCGCGAAGAAGGAATCCTCCGCGACCTTGTCCGCGAAATCCAGGCGGCTCGTAAGACCGCGGGACTGAAACCCAAAGACAAAGTTGTTGCACAAATCTCCCTGCCAAAAGAAATTTTAGAAATTGCCAAAAAGCACGAAAAAGATTTAATGAAAGAAACAAACCTAAAATTAGCGCAATTTTCTGAATCTTCTTCAACAAAAATTTCGCTGAAATAAAAAAACAGGGTAGCGGTTGATTCCCGCTACCCTGAAAGGCAAAAGGTTTAGACCAAACTAAGCCAATTGGCTACTGTACCTGCAAAGGCGATTGCGTTTAGAAGCTGCACGCTTAACCACAGCACGACAGTCCCCCCGATATAGTACACTGGCCACAAGATCACGACGAAATCTCTCACCTGTTTAACGCTCTTCCCGATTACCGGAATCGTATTACCGGCTGTTACGACGTTTTCCAAAAAACTTTGTGGGTTTTGCACAAAAGGCGGGTTGGCATACTTTCTTTCAACCACCAGGTTTTCTGCGGCGACCAAGCTATGTCCCACAACCAAGTAAGTAATTCCGGCAACAGGTGTTAAAACCGCCACTAAAACCGTAACCGCTAAAAACTGAAATTTTCGCATAATAACCCCTCCTTTTGGGTTGACGAGCCTATTTTGAGCCTATATTTACGCCTATTCTACGCAAATTCACGTTTGAAGCCGAACACTTGGCGGTATAGAATGTCGCCATGAAAACAAATAAAAAATACAAACACATAGACAGCGCGGAGAGAAAAGAAATAGCCTTTCTTTTAAGGAAAAGCTACGGCCTTGGAGGCGTTGCCGACGTTTTGGGAAGAAGCAAAAGCTCAATTTCGGACGAGATAAAGCGAAACTCGACCGAAGGCAAATACGATCCGGAAAAAGCCCAGCACAAGGCTTACGTGAAAAGAAAATACTCCAAATACCAGGGGATGAAAATAGTCGGGAACTCAATATTAAGAAACTATGTGGAAGAACAACTGGCCAAAGACTGGTCGCCGGAAGAAATATCCGGCAGAATCCAAGAAGCAGACAAGCACATTAAGTACGCAAGCAGAGGGGCAATCTACAAATTCATTTACAGCGTCTATGGCAGACCGCTTGAAAAACACCTGCGCTGCAAAGGAAAGAAGAGAAAGCCAAGAGGTTTGCTGCCTGTTACGAAACCCGAAGGCAGAGTATTCATAGACCAAAGGCCGAAAATCGTTGAAAATAGAAGGAGATTTGGAGACTGGGAAGGAGATTTCATCGTCTCCGGCAAGTCAGGCAAAGGAGTTCTCTTGGTGCTCTATGAACGCAAAAGCAGGTATACGCTAATTAAAAGAATCATTGGCCTCAACATGAAAACCGCCTACCAATACATATTTGAAATGACGGGCGGCATTGTGATTAATACTCTGACGCTGGATAATGATATTATCTTTAGAAAACACAAAGAGCTTTCAGAGATCATTGGCGTACCAGTCTACTTCTGCCATCCTTACCATTCTTGGGAGAAAGGCGGAGTGGAGAACACCAACAAGCTCATCAGGCAATACATTCCAAAGGGCAGCAACATTTCCATGTATTCAGACGAATATGTAAAAATGATTCAAGACAAA
>MHXH01000007.1 GCA_001824435.1 Parcubacteria group bacterium RIFCSPLOWO2_01_FULL_48_18 | reverse complement strand
GCCCTGGGCGACATTATTCTTGCCCGCGCCTTGTTCAAGCAGGCGTTCCCGCAGAGCCATGGCTTCAGGCGTGCCCACTCCAGCCAAGCCCTGGGCGACATTATTCTTGTCCGCGCCTTGTTCAAGCAGGCGTTCCCGCAGAGCCATGGCTTCAGGCGTGCCCACTCCAGCCAGGCCCCAGGCGACATAGTTCTTGCCCGCGCCTTGTTCAAGCAGGCGTTCCCGCAAGGACATGGCTTCAGGCGTGCCCACTCCAGCCAGGCCCTGGGCGACATAGTTCTTGACCGCGCCTTGTTCAAGCAGGCGTTCTAATTCGCTCGTTATTTTATCGACAACTTCTTTCTCCGGAGCAGCGGGCCGTTCAGGTTTCTTCCTGCGAAATGCGGCTTCCTGTTCAGGCTCAAGAGGAGTGAACCGCTCAAAGAGCGTTCCTTTGGGAATGCTGATCGGGGTGCCGCGAATCAATGACGGCGATTCGAAACGGGATTGCGGAGCGGATTCCGAATCGTGATTTCCCGGCATTATATTTCCCTCAATATCCTTTTCCATAGATTCATGGATTTGCGTTAAACTTTAATTTTCTGCGGATGCAATTTTCTGAATTGCTCGATTATATCTCTCGCAAGGATCTGCGGCAATTGCGAAAACGAACGGAGCGGCGGCGCGGCATCCTCGCTTACGGAGTTTCCGCCAATCACGAAGCTGCGCACCGTCATTCTCTTTGATTTCAGTTTCCGGTGCATTTCTTCGGTGGCTTCGAAATTATCCGGTCCGCCGTCGGTTATCTCCGCTGTATAATTGATCGGCAGCTTCTCTTTCGGAACGCGCTTTTTCTTCAAATCGTTCATTTCTTTGTCGAAATCAACTTCTATCAATTGCATCGTCTGGTGCGTGGGCGTACTGCCGGAAGCAAGCTGGATCAAAGCCGAATAGAGCGCCCATTGCTCTTTTGCGGTCCATTTATCAGTAAGGTGCAGCCGCACTTCACCCCGGCTCGAAGCAAGCGTAACCATGAGCTTCAACGGCAAGAGGTCGGTTTCGTGAACCTCGCGGCGGACCATGTACGCGCACTGCATAAGACTATCCACAAAAAGCAGGGCGGCATCTCGCTGGACATCGGCTTTACGCCGGCCGGTTGCCGAATCCGGCTTGCCCATTGAACCGGAAAGATCGAATGAAAAGTATATATTAATCCCGCCGAAGTCGGATTCGACTTTTTCCACCATCTCATCCCGCTCAAAACCGGTCGGGTTGAATTCCTTGGAGCGGATGTCTATTCGTGCGCTTACCGGATCTTCAAGGCGGCTTCCTTCGTCCATCCGGACCGGCCCGCGATAGTCCCTGGCTTCGATCTTCCGCTCTTCTATAATTTTCCGCCATTCGTCTTTCATAAGTTCGGAGATCGAATTGCCGCGCTCATCTTTGATCTCCCGCACCCGTTCGAGCGCGCGCAAAAATTCCCGGGCTTCTTCCGGCGTACATTCCGCGGCTTGCGCAAATTGTTCGGCCTCAAGGTCTGCGGCGGATCTCTCTTTCTTCTTGCCTCCGGCCCCTCCGCCCTTCTTTTGCATTTCCTTAATCTGCCGCTTTACCTCCTCCTCGGAAGCAAGTTCATCATCTCCGCCTTCGCCATAATCACCCTCGCCGCTCTCGCCATCAAGGTCGCGCTCCTGCGTCTCCTCATCCATGGTCGAATCGCCTTTGGGAGTGGCATCAAGACGGATCGCGCGCCGCGAGAGCGAATCCCATACCTCAAGCCAGGCGTGACCGTTACCCGAATGCATTATCGCCTGTCCGGCGGCATTTCTTTCCTTCACGAAATAGCCGGAAACGAACCGCGCGTTCCCGTCGATTTCGGCAAGCGCCCGAAGCGCCATGGTATTCGCCACAAAACAATCCGCCTCTTTGCATTTCCACAACACGGTAAAAAATTCCGCGGGATTTTTCGCATACGCCGCCCACGCATCTGCGCTGTTCGAATAGGTCAAGTGGTTCCTCACCAACTTTACGATCTCGCGCTTCAGTTTCAACGAAGGCAAATTCTGCCGCTTCAGCGCCTCAATCTTATTTTTCAACTCCGCATCGATCTCGCCTTGGATGCTCATTTTCGGGAATTCCGCATTTTCCGAAATCCGGCCGCGGCTCCCGGCGCGTATTTCATACGTAAATATTCCATCGGCATTAACTCTCAAATACCACAAACCGTCCTGGTTCCTTTGAATCTCCATGCTTCCTTCCGGCGCGTCGGTTTTCACGCTTTCGGAATCGAAGGTCCAATCGTACGGCAACGGGAGGGCGAGCGGCACGCTGCCACGGATTTTTCCGAGCATAACCCGCGCCTCAACCGGATTATACGCCTCGCTCGCCACATCGCGAAATTCGTTCTGCGTCTTTCCCCATTTCAAGGTCCCCGAATCAAATATTCCAAAAACAAGCTGGCGGTAGTATCCGCCGTAAAAAGGCGCCACGCGAAAAAGCGCGTTCGGTTCCCCTTCGCCTTTTTCCGTTCCAGCCTCCATGGATGACCGAACGTCTTCGTTCTGCGGCGGCACATCATTCGAGTCTCCGGGAGAACCGGTTTTTTCTTTTTTCCCCGGCTCTTCCGACGGTCCGGCCGGAACTTTATCGGGCCCCGCCCCGCTTTTCTCTTTAGCGGCCCTGGCCAGTTCTGCGAGATCACGATTCGCAAACCACTCGAGCGCCGCGCGGATTTGCGTATCATATACTCGCCGCTTCAGCGCCCACGAAACATCCGGATTGCGAAGAATATCGAACACATTAATAAAACCGCCTTCGGTCTTCACCTTCAAAAGCGGTTCAACGAGATTTTGAACTGGTTTCGGAAGTTCTCCCGCTCCCTCTTTCTCTTTGCGTCCCAGAAGTCTCGCCGCTTCGGCCAAAAACCGGTCGGTGAGCTGCAGGCCGGTTCGCGGCAGTCCGTCCGCTTGCGCAATATCTCTTTCAATAAGCCGCCTGAAATGCGCCGGCACCGCGCGCTTCCAGTCGAGATATTCCTCGGCCGAAGCCACGTCTTTGAACTCAAAAGCCGGCCGCCGCTGTTTTTGCTCGCTCACTTCCACCGCTCCGGTTTTAGCCCCTTCTATATTTGGCATGCCGATAGTATTATATGATCCATCCTTTAGAAACCGTTAAATAACCCCCCTTTTCTACTACAATTGTGTGGTTTCGGCTACGCCTTCGTCGTTCCTCCTCGGCGTATATTCCATATACAACCTCGTCGTCTCTTCTCGGCTCGCACGAAACCACACAATTTCGTGACGAAAAAGGGTTATTTAACGGTTTCTTATCAATTAACTTCGGAGTGCTCAAGCGAAACTCCAGTCGGCGAAGAATGATGCGTTCGCCTATTTTTCATCATCATACGAATAGCCGTCATCGTCATCTTTTGCCGCTGACGGCGCCGATGAAAAAGCCGATGCTCCGTCGTTATCTTCGTCCTCTGTATGCGGCTCGCCGCGGGATTCAGCAACAGGGCTCCCTGCTTTCCGAAGCGAGTCGGCAAGCGCTTTGCGCAGCTCATCAACGTCCACTTCTTTTCTCTGTTTTCGTTCTTTCAATTCCTCGGTACGCGGCTTGAGCACTTCGCTCAAAGAAAACTCTTTCGCGGCCTCCCTTTTCTTTGGAGCGGCGGGCTGAGATTGAACCGTTCGAGGAGAATCGGGAAAAACTTTAATCACCTGCGGCTGCGGATCCATTTCGACTCGCCTCAACGAAGCCGGACGCTCCGGCACCACAGAGGCTTCAAACTCAATATCAAGTTTGCCCAGATGTCCCAAAAATCTTGCGCGCGGTGTCCGATCGAATTCCCTATGCCGCACCTCTTCTTTAACCGCCTGCTTGGGTTCATCCTGACGTTGAGGCACCACGTCAACAGCCGCACTCCATCGCTGAACCTCCTCTTCTACTATCCCGCTCGGCCGCGCAAACTGACGCCGCGATACATCAATAATATTCTGGCGGCTGTCCTGCGACAACTCAACTTTGATCGGCGGCAAGGTAGTCGCCGAAAACGGCCGAGACGTAACACCCTCACACATTAATTTCACGTACGTATGATAATTCGGCAGATTTACAAGATCCTGTATGATGAATTCCGGCTCAAATTCAGGCTCCAGAAGTTCTGCGTCTGTCGCGCCAATACGGAATACCACCATGGTTCCGCAATTGCCAAATACCGCGTCGCGCACTTTCGTATTGAGGTCGGTGACAAGCTGGCCCGTATATTGATGCGCGATAATGAGATTCAACCGGTATTTTCTGGCTTCTGACAAGATGCCAGCGAACGAATCGGTGGCAAAGTTCTGAAACTCATCCACATAGAGATAGAAATCCTGCCGCTCCTCTTCGGCAATACGCACGCGCTCCATCGCCGCAAGCTGCACCTTGGTAATAACCATGGCCCCGAGAAGCGCCGAATTATCCTCTCCGATCCTCCCCTTTGAAACATTGACGAGCAATATTTTCCTGGAATTCATGATATCATCAATGTTGATGGTGCTCTTGCTTTGTCCGACGATATTGCGAATGAGCGATGTATTGAGGAACTGTCCGACCTTGTTTTGAATCGGCGCAATGGCCTCGGAACGGAACCGCTCGTTGTATGCCTCATATTCATGAACCCAAAATGACCGCACTACCGGATCTTTCACGTTAGCCACGACTTTTTCCCGATATACCTTGTCCACCAAAATGCGGGGGATTCCGAGCAGCGTGCTGCCGGGAATATCCAGAAGCGCGAGCACGCAATTATTGAGAATGTACTCCATTCGCGCAGACCATACATTGGACCAGATTTTCGTGAAAATTCCCATGAGTCCGGAAGCAACAAGGTGTTTATATTTCGGATCCGACACCTCAAGCACGTTGAAGCCAATAGCATGATCCTGGTCAGCCGGATTAAAATAAACCACGTCGTTGATGCGCTCCGGGGGAATAGACGCTGCAATTTCTTCCACGAATTCTCCGTGCGGATCAACCACAGCAACGCCGTGGCCGGCTCGAATATCCTGCAGGACCATATTTTTCATCAAAACGGTTTTTCCTGTGCCCGTTTTCCCAATCAGGTACATATGCTGACGCCGGTCAAGGTTTCGAATGCCAAACATCCGCTCTTTTCCTCGAAAATTAGTTTTGGCGAAATAAATAGTATCCATCTGCTTTATGCTAATTATACCACAATATTATATCATAGGTAGGATAAAATTGCAAGAATGGCTTAACCATGCGAGTAAGCAGTTACTGGTGCTGAATTGACTTAATTTTGACACCATCATTGTCACAGGGCGTCCCATAAATACAGTATTTTTTGTCATAGAGTAGTCAAAAAATTAAGTTAATGAAATGCTCATTTCTATTTCGATAGATTCAGATTATTCCTTCGAGATAACACTTCGAACACAAGATATGCTCATACTCTTCCTTAGTATAGGAAGTTTCAAATCCTACATTGCATTGAGAACACGTTCTTTTAACTAAAGTCATATTTTTTACCCATTGCCTGAACTTGGATCTGACGCGGCAGAAAGGACACTCCCGCGGAAGCGGCACATTCATCCGGCGCAAAAAATCAAGTTCCATCGGAATTATTCTAAATCCTTTACTGCAGTTCGCGCATTGAATTATTTCATTTAAAATACTATCCGGCGCGTCTTTAATATGATCCGGCAATTTTTCAGCAGTCATCGTTACGGCATACTGTCTTATTTCGGGACTTCTCCATCGATACCCCTTCACCCCTGCTTCTTCTTCGCTCAAGGGGAAAAACTCATTCGCCATTGTTTCGTTGTAGGCAAACGGCGACAGCTCCGGCGGTAAAAATTCTCCATAACGATACTCGACGCCGACATCTGAATTTTGACCCTTGATCTTTGACACGTACGGAACTTCATTCATGTGCCGGATGATTTTTTCTCTAAGTTTTTCAAATTCGTCTTTTGAATACTGCTTGTTCAAAATGCAATAATCACGCTTTCTCACGGACACGCAGCCGAAATGATGCGCAGCGCCGGAAGACAATTTCCCGTATTCTATATGATGCGAACCCAGGCCGGCTTCCTGACAAAATTTCATATCTGAAACGTCTTCTCCCGTATTACAGCACTCGTATGAAAACTGCATATTATTACCCCAGCTTGAAACGTCGTAAGAATCCTTTATCGGCGCCTGCGACGCCATAAGCATATATTTGCAATCTTCTGCGCCTATGACCTCACGGCAGTCATAACAATTTTTGGACTCGAATACGTAATTACCAGTGCAGCCTACGGACATATCATCCATTCGCGCCTTGGGGACATATTTTTTAAAATGCTCATTGGCAAGGCGCCTTGCCTTTTGATATACCGCATACGACCCGAGGTCCCATTTCTTTATTTCCTCAAAATACTGTTCTTTAGTATACGGCTGATTGAAAATATAATATCTCTTATTTCTGAGGTTTGCGGACGCAAAACAATTCTGACAATTTCTACAGTCGCGCAGGAAATAACAATCGACCGACTCGGTTACCTGATGCACTAGCCCAATACCGCGGTTTACCTTCCAACAATTCATCGAGTCATACATCCATTCGCAAGAATCGATAAGAGAACTGTCAAATACGGACTTCGAATGAAACACATAATAACCGTATGCCGAGTCCTCAACGTAATCCGTATGGAAAAGAAGATAGCAATCTTTAAGATGTCCGGCGTGGTTGTTGTAAGGAGACGTCGCAAGAGCCGGCATATCTATAGAAAGACCGAGCAGTGGAACCTGATGCCACAACTCATTCAGCTGCTCAAAAAACGGCCGGAAAAAATCATACTCCTTTCCGTATGAAAGCGGATCCCAATCATCAGACCACCAGCAAGGAGGACAATATACAGTGTACGGGGCATCCGGAGCGTATATCGAAATCACCTCTTTCTTGCACAGGTCGCACGGCCGCTTGTAAAGACTGAACACATTTAAAAACGCCAACCGCCTCTCTAACCGGCACTGCGGACAAAAAGTCGGCGCCGGAACTTCTATCTTTTCGTAAAACAAAAAATCTTGAGCGTCAATAACAAATTCGCCCTTGCAGTTTTGACAGATTTTATGTTCTCTATCAGACATACAATGAAAGATTTGCTAAGCGAAATCCCGAGCGGAGCCGAGGGACTCCGGTTCAATGGTGAACTTTTGTTTACAATTTTGACAGATTTTAGTTTCTGAATTCATAAATTTTACAGTTTAACTATTCTCTTATCCGTACGAATAAGAAAATAGTCCTCGTACGACGAAAAATTTGAAAATCAGACAACCTCTTGTTGGTAGCAAGCTTCGCAGTACACAATCTCCGATCGGTCGGGCGCATAAGAAGTTTTGATCTGTTTTTGGCAGCGCACACAGATACGATCATAAATCTTCATAGGGCCGCGGCGGCGAATGCGATCCTGGTGCCGGCAGTAAAAGCATTTCCGAGGAATCGGCAGAATCATGCGCCGGTAAAACTGAAGTTCCGCGGGGATAATCCGATAGTTTCTGCTACAAACAATACAGACTAAAATTTCATTAGTGATGCTTTCTGGAACATCTTTAATATGATCGGGCATTCCCTCTGGCTTCAAAGTTTCTTTACCCCTGGTCATCTGCAAATTTTCTTCCCAGCGATAACCTTGCGCAATCGCCTCCTCTTTATTTAACGAAAAGTTCTCTTGAACAATGGTTTCGTTATAGGCAAAAGGCGCAAACGAAGGGGGGAAGAAAAGCCCATATTCCCCTTGCTGCTTCAATTCCTCTATTATGTGCGCACGGATCTTTTTATATTCATCCTCGGAATAAAGTTTATTCAAAATCGCGTAGTGCGTCTTTTTGACGCCGTCGCAGCCGAAACAATTCTCACTCCCTCGAACCGCTAAAGAATATTCAACATTCTGACAGTTTTCTGCCCACCAGCATGCGATGATCCGCGACGAATAACCGACGGCAACCGTTTCAAGCAGCAACTCTGCGTTCCTGCCGTGGCCGATAATGTCATAGGCATCCTTCGCTAACTTAACTGAAAAGGCGTAACCAAGATCCTCGCAAAATGATACCTCAAAACTAGCGTGGCAATTCTTTGATTCAAAAATGTAGTTGCCGGTAACGCCCACGCTCCTCAAATTGCTGTTTTCTCGCCTGGGGAAACGAAGCGCAAATGCTTCAAATTGTTTTTGAAATCCTTCTGCTCCACGATAACTGCCGCGAATCGCCTCAATGCGCCTTTGATACTCTTCTTTTGAAAGCGGTTCGTTCAAAAAATGGTATTTCTTATGGCGGAGATTGACGCAACCGAAGCAATCCTGAAGACCGGCGCAATTAATGAGATATCCGGAATCAAGGCATTCGACCACATTCTCGGCAAAGGAGACGCCCGCGCTGTTATGGACGCCCACGCCTTCATAGCTCCGCTCCGATTCGTCCACGTAATAACTGTCAAACACATCGCGGCATTTTATGAGGCCGCGGGAATAAGCGCAGTTTTCATTTTTAGGGCCGGAGTTTGAAATCAAATAGCAATCCTTATTGCCACCCGCAAAGTTTTCATAGGGACTGTTGACGCTCTTAAGCACGTCGCTGCTGCTGATTGCTATCTTAGGAACCGCGCGCATGAGCCCACCGAACTGATCAAAAAATTTGCGGCCGAAATCGTAGTTTTTGCCGTAAGAGAACGGATCCCACTTATCTGAATGCCAGCAATCTGGGCAGTAGACGGCACAGGACGCTTTTGGATGGTACATTGAAATAATGGACTGCAAACAGAGATCGCATTTTCGGTTGTAGAGTTTAAATTCATTGCGGAATGCCGCCCGCCGCTTAAACCGGCATTCCGGGCAAATCACCGGCGCCGGCACCCTCATTTTTTCGTAAAAATCAAAATCCTCCGGTTCAATCCAAAACTCTTGCTGACAATTCTGACATTTTCTTAACTCTCTATTCATGGATTTTTGTCCCGATTTTGTATAGATCTTATTTATACACAAAATCGGGGATTCCCGATTTCTTAATCCCGATTGCCTTGCAATCGCGGATAGAAATCGAAACAATTTTGACACTTTTCTTCCCCGGTCATGCTTTCCTATTCGCGCGAATTAGAAATGATGGCAAGCACCAACTTAACCACCAAGGGCGGCGCATCTGCTAAGCGATAATAAACCGTCGGTCATGCTTTCCTATTCGCGCGAATTAGAAATGATGGCAAGCACCAACTTAACCACCAAGGGCGGCGCATCTGCTAAGCGATAATAAACCGTC
>MHXH01000006.1:11314-17728 GCA_001824435.1 Parcubacteria group bacterium RIFCSPLOWO2_01_FULL_48_18 | reverse complement strand
ACCCTTGATACCCTTATATTTACAGTGGATTCTATTAAAAAACTCCATAGCTCTAGGGCTTCATGGAGTCCAATATGTATCTGGCATTATGCATTTGTCGCGATGATATACTGACCCCATGGATAACAAGCTGACTTCAAAACGATGCGTGCCGTGCGAGGGCGGCGTTCCACCATTGACGGACGCGGACATTGAAACATACATGCGAGAGATTCGTGGATGGGAATTGATACGGACAGAGCCGAAACAGATACGCAAGAAATTTTCGTTTAAGAACTTCAAAGAGGCGATGCAATTCATAAACAAAGTTGCCGAACTCGCGGAATCAGAAGGGCACCACCCCGACATTCATATTTTTTATAACCGGGTTGTGCTTGAATTGTGGACTCATGCTGTTGGCGGTCTGTCCGAGAACGATTTTATCATGGCAGCGAAGATTGATATGGCGTGACTGGACAGCGTTATAACTCCTCCATGTTTTAACACATGAACACGAAAAGGTAGGCGCCGCGTGCAAGACTGCAGGCGGCGCTTAATTAAAGAGGACGACCAGAAGGGAAATGCCGTTCGATAGGACAGTGCAGAAAAGGAGCAGAAGAGAAAATGCGATTGCGGTTCTCCCTCTTCGTTTTTTCCGCTTCTCCCATTGTTCGAGACGGATTGCCCCGAGGACGAACAAGAGGGTAGGCAGGATGAGCTTTGCGAACAGGAAACAGATAAACGCAATATCGCTCTCTAGGAGATGGGCAATGACAAGGTTTAGTTCGCGCTTGCCGAGAAGTTTTACGCCTACCATAGTGGTAAGGTAATCGAGGAGATTCAGGATTATCACTCCGCCGTAGAGATCGCGGACGGTGATATTTTTAAGATTGGCGATCCAGACTGCGGCGGCAGTCAGCGCTCCTAGAACAAGGAGCGCGAGAATGATTGTAGGCACGCCCCCCCCTTTTTTTATTCTGGTTATTTTTTAAGTATCATATGCCTTCGCTGTTTAAAATTATACCACAATATATGAAGAAATCAAGATTGACCGGGTAGATAAAAAGTGTTACAATAGAAACGTTTTTAATGCGACAACCAGTCAGTTTCTTTTCCAAAAAATTGATGAATCCGATTTTGGCGCTTACGGGAGTCTTTTTCATCGGCGTAGGCGCCGTTATTTTGATTTCGCGTTTTGAATATAATCGGTCGGATACGGCAATAGGGGTTCTGGCACTGGCGCCGCAGATAGAAAATTGCATGGCGGAGAATGCAGGCGGGGCGCGGGCGCGTTGTTATAACGACTTGTTTGCGGATTATCTTGAGCGCTACGATCCGGAGAGTTTGTTCGCGCAGTTTGAAAAAGCGATGAGCGAGAGCGCTGATATCCGTCGGGACTGCCATCAGGTCATTCATGCGATCGGCAGAGAAACGCATGCGGTGGTAAAAAATATCGCCGACACGTTTGAGATGGGTCGCGACCTTACGTTGTGCGCCGGCGGTTATTTCCATGGCGCGGTTGAAAAAATGTTCCGCCCTTCGGTAAACTCAGGGCAGGACCCGGACAACGAACCGATTGAAGAACATATCAGCGCAGGGGAGCTCGAAACGAAAATCCCCGTATTATGCGCTGCCGTGAAGGACGAAAGTCGGAAAGACGAGTGCTATCATGGAATTGGACACGGCACGTTATATCTTCTCGAAGATCTTACAAAGAGTCTCGGGTTTTGCAATTTGATTCTTACAAAACAAAACCACTTCTCCTGTTATTCCGGAGTGTTCATGGAGCATGAACTTTCCGGCATGGCGTTCGATGTAAACGTCGATGATCCGCATTACCCTTGCCGCGATTTCAAATCGCAGCAATTGTACGCGTGCTATTACGTGCAGTCGTTCCGGCTTGTGCGTCTCGGTTTTTCGAAAGAGGACATTGTGAAGACGTGCCGCGAGGCGCCGTCTCCTGCCGGAGCAATGTGCGTACGGGGTTACGGTATATTCCATCTTGCGCATGAAGCGCTTGCCGAAGGCTTCCCTCCGACCGTGCAGTTTTGCGAGTCGTTGGATCGGGCGAATGCCCGTGTGTGCGCCGAAGCAGTGGCAAGCCGCCTTGCCGCGCATATGACAAGCGGAGAACTCGCCATGCCGTTCTGCGCATTGTTTGAATCCGAATATATCCGGAAGCGGTGTTTCAATTATACTGCTGACGTGCTCCGGCTCGGCCACAAGATCGATCGCGACGCCCTTATTGCCGATTGCCGTGAGTATGTCGCAGACGCATCGCGCGCAGAAGAATGCGTCGCAGAGGCATGAACGTGAATATGTTTGCGTCTTGTGCGGTTTAGCGGGAGATGACAAGATAGAAACATGGAGCACGAGAGTGAAGCGCATAATGAGTAAATTGTTTGAACAAAATGAATCGCCACAGGGCGATGAGGCGGCGGCGCGCGTTATGCGTGTAGAGGATTGGGAGTCGAAGAGCGAGGAAGAGCGGACGGCGCATGATATTGTCGCGGCGCTTCAAGAAGAAGGCACTGCGTATTTCGCAGGCGGATATGTGCGGGATATGCTTATTGAGAAAACGCATGGCGAGCGGTTTGAATCAAAAGACGTCGACATTGCGACCGAGCTTCAACCGGATGAAGTCCGGCGCATTCTTGAGTCGCGCGGGTTTAAGACCGATGCGGTGGGCGCAAGCTTCGGCGTGGTTATCGCCCATAAAGAAGGCAGCCGCGAACATCAGATAGAAATCGCTACATTCCGTAAGGAAGATCGGTATACGGACGGTAGGAGGCCGGATGAAGTGATACTCATACGAGATGCAGGAAAAGATGCCGAACGCCGTGATTTTACCATCAATGCGCTCTTTTTTGATCCTGTTCAAAGAACCGTCATAGATTATGTTGGCGGGATCGGCGATGTAGAAAAGAAGATACTCCGGCCGGTCGGCAATGCAAAAGAACGATTTGAGGAAGATTATCTCCGCATGCTCCGCTACGTGCGTTTTCGGAACAAGTACGAGTTTTCATTTTCACAGGAAGTTCAGCGTATCATACAAGAGAGCGCCGAACATATCCGGCGCATATCCGGCGAGCGTACCCGTGATGAATTGGACAAGATGCTCACGCTCGAACGGAATTATATGGCGATGAATGACTTGGCGCGGCTCGGTTTGCTTAGTCATATTCTTCCGGAAGTGATGCAGATGCGGGGTATCCGTCACGGCAAGGCGCATTTTCATAAAGAAGGCGACGCCTACCGCCATACGCTTGAGGCGCTTCGTGCGATGTCGTTGGCAGAATACGTGCGCCGGATGAAGCGTGTTATGAACGTATCCCATGAAATGTCCGACGACGAGGCGCGTCGGTTGTTTAACGAGCGGTACGGAACAGAGGTGGCATGGGCTGTGCTTGTGCATGATCTCGGCAAGGCGGTTACGCGCGAGGTGGAACCCGATCTTGAGTGGGGAACCCGCGTGACGTTTAAGAGCCACGAGAGTGAATCCGAGTGGATGGCAGGTGATATCGGCTGGCGGTTGAAATTCGGAAATGATCGGCGGGAAAAAGTTATGTGGCTTGTCCGACACCATATGCAGCTCTACGAAATCGGCAAGATGCGTACGTCAACGCGGCGCAGACTCCTCCAGCATCCATGGATAGAAGAATTGTATCTTCTTGATCTTGCTGATCAGCTTGGAAATTTTCCTGCGCATGCGGAGCGTTTCGACGAGCTTTTGAAGTTTTTGGAGGAGGAACGGGCGCGGCCTCCGGAGCCGAAGGAGCTCATAGACGGAAAGCGCCTAATGGAAGAATTAGATATCAAGCCGGGGCCGCTTGTCGGAAAACTGAAAAGAGCCATACGCGATGTCCAGCTTGAGGGAGTCGTAAAAACTGCCGATGAGGCAATCGCCTATGCGCGGGAGCAAATGTAGAAAAAAGATTTTGCCCTTGACAGGTTTTGTCAGTGTGCTATAATTAGACTACTTTTATACATTCGCGGTGTTGTGTTATAAACCGTGATGAGGCAGCGCAAACCGGCGTTGTGGTTTTTTGGGAAAGGCCGAAAAGAGGAATATGTTTTTTGTTTGGAATTTGCGTGTCGGTAGGCACTGCCTGCCGTGATTAACAGTTGAAATAAAATAAACTTTAATAGTATAACCGCGCAGATGCGTGGACGTGGCATGATGCAATGAGTGTCTTTCCGCCCGCGGCATGTGCGTTAAAAATTAGATGAATCATTACAGTCAAAGTTTTAATTCTTGGTGGTCGAATTTTAAAGTATTAACTTTAATTGCAGTGGTGGTCGCCTTTGGCGCCTTTTTGTTTTTAAATTCGGCTTCTGCCGTAGTAGAGCCAGTTTTAGGCTGCATGGATCCGGGAGCAATCAATTACAATCCCGAAGCAACCGAAGACGATGGTTCATGTATTTACGAACAGCCGACACTCGGTTCAATCTCCGGCTACAAGTGGTATGACTATGACGGTGAGGGCGATCAAGACCCAGGCGAGCCGGCGCTCTCGGGCTGGTTAATTTACTTGAGCAACGGCGAAACTACTTACACCGACGAATACGGTGATTATACCTTTGAAGGATTAGCCGACGACGACTATACTGTCTGCGAAGGAGATTATACGGGTTTTTCAGAAACTTATCCCAATGAAAGCGTTGGGGTAGTTGCGACTTGCGATGGCGAAGACGAAATGCCCTGGGGCTATTCGGTTTCCGTTGCCGGCGGAGAATACGGCGGTTACGATTTCGGGAATACCTACGCCCTCGGCTCAATCCGCGAATTAAAATTCAATGATTTAAATAACAACGGTGTTCGGGACGAACGGCCCGAAAACGAACCCCTGCTTTCAGGCTGGGAACTTTGTCTTGCGCCTGACAGTATTGATGACAGTTTCTTGTCTAATCTTTGGAACTTTTTCTTTGGGGGCTTTGAGGAAGGGGTAAGTTGTCAGACAACTACTGATGAGAGCGGCAGTGTTTTGTGGGATAATTTGCCGCCTGGCTGGTACGGGACTTGGGAAAATATGAGCGAAGCACAATCTAATGAAGGTTGGGCCCAGACAGTTGTGCCCAGAAATGAAGACTGGGGAGAAGGCTGGATATATTTGAGCTTGGATGAAGATAATGTCAGCGCGTTCGGCAATCATCAGATCGTCGATGAAATCGCCGCTTTCAAATATTGGGATAAAAACGGCAGCGGCCGGCGCGATCAATACTGGACCGGCGAATGGATTTTTTACGACGAAGGAGGCCCTAATAAAGTTTTCGAAGAAGAACCGCCGATTGAGGGGTGGGAGATTTGTCTTTCTCAAGGCGAAGCAGGAGTGCCCGTTGGCTGTCAGCTAACGGGGCCGGACGGCTGGGTTCGGTGGACGGACGGCATAAACGCTGATATAAGCGTTGATACCTACTATCTCGATGAGGAGGAGCGCGCGGGATGGTTTCATACGGAAGGCAGCGTTACAACAGGAAACGCAAATTCGGATTTTAACGAAGAAACAGGAAAAGTGGGAGTTACGGTTGGGGAGGACACCAGAGAAACAGTTGTTATTTTCGGAAACTCCAGAAACGCCCTCCACGTTCTTAAATATTGGGATAAAAATAACAGTAACTACCGCGACGGTGAATGGATTGAGCGCTGGGATCTTGAAGAAGGGTGGATTGAAGAGTTTGAATTAGAACCCGCGCTTCCGGGATGGGAATTTTGTTTGTATGAGGACGGCGAAGAGGAAACTCTTGTGGGCTGTGAGGTAACCGATGAAAACGGCTGGGTCTGGTGGATGGACGAAGACCTTCAAAATTCCAATGATGTTGAATATATCGTCAGGGAAACGGTTCAAGGCGGCTGGTTTCTTACCGGCATTGAAGGAAATGGAAATTTTGAAGGGTTTGATTTATGGACGGACGAAGAAACGGATGAGCCGATAATTCATGTTGATTTGCAGTACGCGGGAGAGGTTTTGCTGGCAGTAGGCAATGACACCAATTCCGTTGAGGTTCTTAAATTCAACGATCAAAACGCGGACGGCGAAAACGGCCAGTGGCAGGAGTTTTGCGACGAAGAATGGGATGACGAATGCTGGGACTGGGACGAAGAGTTTGTCGAGGAGCCGGTTATTCCCGGCTGGGGCATGAGCCTTTATCGCGTGGTTGGCAATCCCGAAACAGAAGAGTTTGAAACCGAACTCGTCAGTCTTCAGTTGACCGGCAGCGACGGCAGAGCTTCATGGTCCGGCTTGGAAGACGGCGAATACTTTGTTCAGGAAGAGTCGCGCGAAAATTGGCATTCAACCAATACCAGAGACGGCCGATGGTATTTTGATCTGGAAGAAGGCGATGAAGCCGTGTTTGAATTCGGCAATACCATTACCACTGCCGCAATTCACGCCCATAAGTTTTTTGACGCCAATCAAAATGGCGAACAAGACA
>MHXH01000006.1:0-11290 GCA_001824435.1 Parcubacteria group bacterium RIFCSPLOWO2_01_FULL_48_18 | reverse complement strand
TCGCGAGCCGGGAGTGCGCGATTGGGAGATTTGTCTCTACCGGCCGGTTTTTGAAGGCGAGGAGGGCGAAGAATTCGAAGAGCTTGTAAGCTGTTTGCGGACAGATGCAGATGGCCAAGTTTCGTGGCCGGAGCTTGAAGCAGGAGAGTATAGATTGGTTGAGGAAAGCCGCGACGGCTGGTATAACACTGACGAGCGTAATTCGTATTGGGTGGAGCTTGAATGGGGCGACGAGCAAACAGTTTGGTTCGGCAATTGGACCGAAGACGAAAACCTGCCTGAGTCATTCTTTGATATCACCCATGATCATGCAGTAGTGCAGACACCCGATCTTCCGATAGAGCTTTCGGGCACTTCGCATGATCTCTCGGGCGTAAATAGCGCAGAACTTACCGTGTATCAAGTGGGAGATTCGGAGCTTGTCGAAAATTATCCGGCTCAAAGCTTCTTCGATGTATTCACGGATATTACTTGTCCGAGGCCTGAGGAATTTGAGACGGTTCCGATTGAGCTTGTGCAGTTAAGCCTTGTAAGCGCTGATCCGTTGACGGTTTCGTGGGGATCAGGCTTTGCTCCTCCGCAGCCGGGCGTGTACTGCTTTGAGGTAAGCGCGACGGACAATGCGGGTAACGTGGAGCGCACTGCGGTTGCGGGACCTGTCGCGTACGTGCTTGCGGCTGAAATCTCCGCGGAAGACAGAAATAACATTACCAATACGACCTTCGATGTGCTTTGGACCACGGATCATTTGGCTACAAGCCGCGTGCTCTACGATACCATGTCGCATCCGACATTGGGCGAGGCTCCGAATTACGGATACGCTTTCTCAACCGCGGAGTTTGATACGGACCCGATGGTAACTTCGCACCTTGTGGCTGTTACCGGTCTCACCGTAGGGACCACGTATTATTACCGGACTGTTTCCCGGGGTTCTCCTGAAGAAGTCGGATCCGAAGGCAGCCTTACTACTGCGGGTGCTGGAACCGGCGGAGGAGGCGGTGGCGGCGGTGGCGGCGGAGGAGGTGGTGGTGCGGCGGTGCGCTGCGCCGACGGCTTTGATAACGACGGCGATGGTCTGACCGATGGACGCGATCCCGGCTGCGCACACCCATTTGACGACGATGAGTACAATGCGCCTCCGGCCCCTGCCGGACAAGTTGCGGGCGCAAGCGTTGAGCTGACGCACGAACAGGCGTTGCGCGCGCAAGTGCTTTCTCTTCAGAAGCAAGTCGTTAGTCTCCTGCACACGATACTTAATATTCTCCAGCAGAAACTTGTATCTTTTGGAGCGAGGTAAACGACTTTACGGTTCGTGTATCCTAAACAATCACCCCCTCTTTTCGACTGAAAAGAGGGGGTGATGTTTTTTGCGTTTTTTCTGGATACTTTCAATGGCGCTGTTCGGAAACTTTATATTGTTTGAGTGGCTTATCCTGAGCTTATCGAAGGAAGTCGAGAATCTTTCTGTGGAGCAATTCAAAAAATTGGCTTCTCGACCCCGCACCAGAGCAGACACGGTGCGGGATAGGCAGGCCCGAAGAGCATGTTTTATAGTTTCCGAACAGCGCCACTTTCAATTGACGCCCGCAGATTTTTACGTATAATTAGTATAAAATTGAATATTCCGGCGTAGCTCAATGGTAGAGCGGGTCCCTGTCAACGAAGTTGAGGCAGCTCTCGAAGGAAACTTCGGGATGAAAATCTCGGGATAACGGTGAACGCTTCATCGCTATACAATATGCTAACACCGTGGGAACTCTCAATTCTTCGGGGTTGAAAGTCCCGAGTGAAACGAGGGAGCACCGTAGAGACTAGATACCGAGATTCCGTAATGCGATAAAGGTCGCAACGGAAAAGATATAGTCCACTCCACACGAAAGTGCTGGGTTACGTGTAAGGACAAGGTTGTAGGTTCGAATCCTACCGCCGGAGCCAGTGTGCACGAACAGAGGCGAGAGCTTCTGTTTTTGCTTTATTCATCGGTGTTTTTGTCGGTTCTAACCTTAAGTATTTCTTTTCCAACGCAGGATAGTCATTTTGTATCTCTGCAAACCATTCATTCGGCTCAATAAAGAGTTTTTGGTCTGTAATTATCGGAGTTTTTCCAAGTGTCAGTAAAATCTCTTTCTTCAGTTCTAACCCTGCTTTCCCCATTTTGTTAGCTCGCAAGAAAGCGGCTCGTGCGTAAGTGGCAAAAGCAAAAGTTTTCTCGGTAAGCTCAAGCCATTTATCGGCTCGTGTTTCGGTCTCTCGCAGATTTTCTTTGGACTGGGCGATTTTGCTCGTAAGTGTATTTTTCTCTTTGATAAAAGTTTCGTCATCAATAAGCTGGCGGTATCTCATTTTGGTAAGCTCATCCAGTTCCTTCTGGGTTTCCACCAAGTTTTTGTGCCGCATTTCATAAACTTTTGTCCTGTCCTCAATCTCGGTGTCGTTCTTTTTGTTTAATCCCTCTAACGCCCATCGCAAAAACTCTGGCAGGATAGTGTATTTTTCTATTTCCTTCTCAATCGCTACTTCCAAATCGTCCACTGGGATATTTTTTCTCTGATTACACTTAATCTTCGTTGTTTTTCTTGTGCAGTGATAATAAGTATGCTCCCGTATCTCGCCTGATTTGAGGAGTTTCTTTTTCGTCTCGGCGGTATAGAGACAGTTACACACCCCGCACCGCATAGACCCCGTAAAAGCAAACTCGTGGTGTTTTGGCCTTGGCTTTCCTTTTCTGCCCAAAAGCATTTGCACTCGGTCATATTCTTCAAGCGTAATCATCCGCTCGTGCTGTCCTGCGTATTGCACTCCTGCATTTTCAATAGTCCCAGCGTAAAATAAACTCGTAAAAATTTTATAAATACCGCTTTTGGATAATTCATTGCCGCCTATGCGTTTGAATTTTCTTGTCCTAAAGCCCCACTCTTTATTTGCCATATCCAAAATCTTTGGCGGGGTGTGGTTGCCCGTGAGCATTAAGCCCCACATTTTGCGGACGAGATTAAATCGCTCTGGGTCTTTGATGATAGTTTTATTTTCTTTGTCGTTGAGATAGCCAAGCGGTGCTATTCCTGTTTGCCACCCCTTCTCTAGCTTGGAGAGCATACCTCGCTTGGTGTTTTTGCTTAAATCCAAAATGTATTGATTGGCTACTCCGCTCTCAACGCTAAAAATCAGCACATTGTCTTCTGGGAGATATTGACGGTCTATGGTTTGGATTGATTTGAGTATTCCTCTTTGCAATAACCAACTCAACTTTCCGCTATCAATCGGGTTACGGGAGAGGCGATTTATCTGCCAGCATAAAATTCCACCCGCTTCACCATTTTCAATTCGCTGTATCATCTCATCAAAAAGCGGGCGATTGTCTGGCTTCTTTGCCGATTTGGCCTCGGTGTAAGTTTTCTTAATATCCAAGTTAAAATCGCTGGCAAATTTTTTGAGCCGATTTACTTGGTCATCAATGGACTGCACCTGTCGGTCTTCGCTCTCCGATGACTTTCTGGCGTAGAGGAAGAATTTGATTTTGTTTGCTTCTTGCTTCATGAACTTTGTTAGCATTATATACTATTTTCACCATTAATATCAACTTTAATCGGCACATCAGGATTAAGGGCATAATCAAATGCCTGCTTTAATAATTCCTCATCTTCTGGTGAAAACTTATCGTTGTTTTTCACCCTACCAAGCTGTCGCTCAAAAATTCCGCTATCAAACATTGCTTCCAGCAACATACTTTTCGCAGACCGAATTTCCCTAGTGGCAGAAATTACATCGCGATTACTGGCGTTGGGATTTTCTAAAATTGCCCAAAGCGGGTTGCATAACTCCTGAATTGTGTCTTCAAATTTCGCAAGTTCATATTGAACTGTAATTTGGTTATAGCGATAAGAGCGTTCCCCGTGTATCTTATTTTTAAGTTTTCCGATAAAGTTCTTATCAAAAATATGCTCATAGTGAAGGTTGAGATTGTGTTGTACTTCAAATATGGTAACGTCTGGGTTTTTAACAATTTCCCTTCTAACGGCTTCAGTAATTTCTTTAGTTTTCTCCTTGCTTAATCGCATAGTTAAATTTTATGCTATTTTATGTTATTTAAATTTTTTTAAGTATCTTTAGGTTTCTTTAGCAATCGGCACTTGTTCAATCCGTTGAACGAGGAAAGCTCATACCCCCAATAATGTCGCCCCTTTTTCTTCTATATATTGCCACCTTTTCCTCGTGGCTTTTTTCACCAAACTGAACACTCTGTTCGTCTATTGGAACGCCTTGTCTCGTGTGTTGAATACATTGTTCGGCTACTTGAACACGCTTTAACCTATAAATCCAGTAGTTTCTAACCCCGACCCCGCCGTCTGACCCTTTTTCAAGCCACCCCTTCTCAATTAAAGATTGTCGTGTATAACTTATTTTTCCAATAGACCAAAATTGTAGATAGTGCTTTTTCAAATTGCGGATTGTTATATCTGACGAGCCAAAAACTTCTGTATGCTTACTGTCCCAATCAACAATTCGTAAGTAGAGGTGGAATAATCTAACCTCGGCATCGTTAAGTTTGTTCTCAAATTCAATTTCGACACCGAACAATTTGCAATATTTATTTGGTTTTTTAATTTTCATTTTAATTTTATTAAACAAATCACTTCTGTTGATTATCGGGCTGTATATGCAGTTGAAAAATGATTACGCAATAGGTTTATAAATCGCCAGTTTTTCGGCGGCGTTCCTGCAACTGCTGGTATTCCGCCTCGGACATTGGTTTGTAAATCAATTCAACAAGTCGGATGAGTTTCGCACCCTGCTCATACGCTTCCCCTCGGCTTATATCTTTGCCGAAACGACTTTTGTAAAGCGTTTGGAATTTAATAATTTGCTCATCAGAAAGCATCGGATTAAATGTTATAAATTCTCGTCTTAATTTCTTTGAGAAAGTTGAAGAAGCCTAAGGGTTCTACCTTAAGCTGGTGTATAAAATACTGCTGTATTAACCCGTCTAGTTGTTCATCTCGGCAAATTAGAAAAAACGCTTTAGATACATTTTGTTTGTCAACCGCTTCTACTTGGTATCCGTAGCAACAGAGAGCGGCGCACAAAGCAATGTCCGATGTTTTGAAGTAATCTTTTTCTTGTAGTCGTTGCATTGTAAAAAATAATTTATCTTTTATATCTAAATTATCTCTTGCTTCCGAACCTCTATCATTTTCTTGTTTTTCTTGTGGCACAAAATAAACCTTCTAAATAAAGCAAAAAAGACAACCGATTTGGGTTGTCCACAAGAAAACGCAAGATTTTTACAAGCGGTTAGATTTTTGGGTTATTCAACCTCAAACCATCGCCCCTAATTGGGTCTATCAATTTTCCACCATCAGGGGTTTTATTTAAAAACCCTTTACCGCTAACCTTTGCCGTCCTGAACAGCCCCTGTTGCTTATTGGTGATGGCGTTGAGTATGCGCTTGTTGCGCTCGGCTTTGGTGTTGCTTGTGCTCACACCGTTCTTGATTAGGTGATTTTCTATATCTTCATAAGATAGGAAACCATCTTGGTTTCCACGCAGATAAAGCGCATCAAAAATCTTGTAGTAAATTGCCTCTCTGTTCATCTCAATCCGCTTGCCATTATAAAAATAATTACCGTTGCTATCTCTATCAATCAAATAACCACTTGAAATGGACGCCAGTGCCTTTATTTCTGGCATTTTAGAAACTTGGCGGTAAAACTTATCAAACTTGGGTTGAAGAATATCTATATCATGTCCAATTGGCTTTACGCCCAATACCCGTGCGCCAAACCCACCACCACCGTATTGGTTGAATGGCGCAGGATAATTATCGTTGGTAATTCGTATCATTCCATTGCCGCTCAAAAACTTTAGTGCTCGCCTTTGGTCTTCTAAAGAAGGAGTGTCCCCCCTTTTGCAGTATTCAAAACTTACGGATTTTTCAGATGATACTGCAAGATGCTCCTTCCTCAATTCTTGGAAAACCCACCAAATTGCTTGGTTGAGTTTTTTGTCTGGCGTTAGAGTAATCATTTTTTTAGTAGTCATAGTAATTTCTTCTAAATTACCACCACTTCGCTATTTTCTCAATCCCTGTGTTTTGTGGTAAATTAGAAAGTAACAACTGAATAATCAGATGCCTAACCCTTACGGCTTTGCTGTAAGGTATGGCAATAAAAAACCCACTACAGGATAGAAAACTCGTCGTCAGAGCACCTGTAGTGGGTCGTATCCCGAAAGGGGTATGGGCGGTCGTAAGACCGTCGCTGGCGGCGAGTTTTGTGATTTACCGCCAGCGACCAAAAGGTCGCTTAACTTATCAACAAATTTATGATTTTAATTCCTACTCTCATTGTTTTCGTCGCCCTTATTGCCTTAATAATTGGTTTAATCAATCCATCGCTCATCAAGTTTAAAAAGGGGAGTGCGCCGCTATTTGCAACAAGGAAGCAAGTAGCGTTAATTTGCGGTGGAACACTTATCGTCGCCTCTGTCTTGAGTATAGTTTTGTCAGGAACAACCGAGCCATCAGCACAAACATCTTTACAGCAAGAACAGGTAGAAACAAAGCCACCCGCTCCAGTTCCGACCAAAATCCCAACCCCTGCAACCCCGCCTCCACCGAAACAAGAACCGACAGAGCCAGCAAAAGACAACCTCTTTTTAGTTACGCGGGTCATTGACGGTGACACCATTGAGATTGAGGGCGGTCAGAAAATACGTTATATCGGTATTGATACGCCAGAAACTGTTGACCCTCGCAAGCCAGTGCAGTGCTTTGGCGTAGAAGCCAGTAATCGTAATAAACAACTCGTAGAGGGCAAAAGAGTGCGTTTAGAGAAGGACGTGAGTGAAACCGACAGATACGGCCGCCTGCCGCGCTATGTTTACGTAGACAGCGTTTTTGTGAACCTAGTGCTTGTTCAGGAAGGGTTTGCTTATTCTTACACTTATCCACCCGACGTGAAATACCAAAACCAGTTTACCGAAGCCGAGCGGATTGCGAGAGAACAGAAAAAGGGGTTGTGGGGTTCTTGTCCTGTGCAAACCCAAGAGCAACCAACTGCTACCCCCACTCCTACAATACAACCATCAACCACTACTCCAACCACTACTCCAACCACTACTCCAACCACTACTCCAACCACTACTCTTACTCCTACGACACAACCATCAACCACCTGCACAATTAAGGGCAATATTAGTTCTGGCGGTGAAAAAATATACCACATAGAGGGTTGTGGTTCTTATAACGTAACTAAAATTGATGAAGCGCGTGGCGAACGTTGGTTCTGTTCCGAGGCAGAAGCGGTGGCGGCAGGTTGGCGAAAAGCAAAAAATTGTCCATAATTAAAATATTATGACCGAATACCAAAAGTTAGAAATTATATTCAAGGAGCGCCCCCATATATGCGGCAGGGGTATTGTAAACTGAATAGAACGTAGCACTTGACTTTTCGTGGGTAAGGATTACGATTATGGGTAGTTTAGTGCAGTGCAGTAAAATGCAGTTTTGTAAAGTAAAGCATAGTTTAGTGACGCATTGTGTAGTAAAGCGCACTAAACGGCAAAGCGCCCAGCAATGGGCGCTTTTGCTTCAAAACAATAGTGAGTAGCGAGGTGGGGTAAGTTTATGCGTTTGCGTAAGCTCTCAAATCTGGGATGTAAACATACCCATTTTGCCCTTGAATTATCGTTCTAACATTGTTCACAGTGCGGAGCAGTTAAAAATAACCCGATTTTGTGGGTGTTATTTTTATACCCCAACGTGGACACCAGAACCATATTAGTTGTAAATTACTTATATGACCGAAGCATTTCATCCCGAAAAAGAGGCAGCCAAAGCTGAGGAATTAGAACAATTCCATTTTGGAGAAATTGCCGAGCTTGAGCCAGCAATGGCTTCCTTGGTGGAGCAGTTAAAAGAGAAGATTGAAGCAGGCGAATACGACACTCTCATAAGTGATGAAATAGGTGGACGCATACCAACGCTTGTTTTGCGTAAGATTATTAAAACAATAAGACCAAACGCTAATTTAGAGACATATTTCATATCAAGCGGTAAAACTTATTTGCCGAGCGAAGGAACAGAAGATTATAGAAAACTCTTTGGGCACATACAAAAGATTACCCGAAACACTAGAAAAGCGCTCATTGTAACTCAATTTATTTTTAAAGGCGGCACCGTTTCGGCCTTATATCGGCTCCTAGAAAAAGCTGGCGTAGAAGATGTTGGCGTTGCTGCGCTACGGTATGCCTTTTTAGAGAGGATTGGTTTCCCAAAAGAAAAATTATATATAGGCACTCGTGACCGCTCTATCGCTATTGACGAAGAACACTTCGACTTTTTTGGAGTAAGAAAACCCGAAAAGAAAAGTTTTTCTCCGCACCCGCTCCACATAACAAAAGTGATTGAAAAAGAAGGTAGAGAGCTTTCTATGGATGAGTGGCGAGAAGTATTTGGGATTGAACCCAGAGACTTGCCTCAGGATATAACAAGAAAGTCCGAAGACCCAAAAGCAAATGAGGAATGGGAAAGACGGACACACGCCCCGCTTAGTTCTGAAGAGAGAGCACGAATACAAAACGATATACATCTTGCTCGCAAAGACGTTAGTTTATTAGCTGATAATGTCGTGGAGCGAATATGGGGTAAGCAGGAAGAAAGAAAAGCGGCTTAGTTTGTGTAGGGCATCGGTATTAGGGTGAGTTTATGCGTGGGCGTAATTTCTCAAATCGGGTATGTAAATATACCCATTTTGCCTCTCAAAAATGGTTCTAACATTGTTCACGGTGCGGAGCATTGATTGAGATCGAGCAAGAGATTGCTCGATTTCTGTTTTATTCACTGGGTTTTTGGCGGTTCGAACCCTCGCGATTACTTGGTTGGACACGAGTGAGACGGTTTTCATCGGCACAAGTGAATTTTCTAAGGAAATACTTAACTTTTTGTCCATAAGTGAGAGGTTCGAACCGAGGGTGGAGAGAATCTCTTTTTTCTTCTCCCATGGGCCGGTTTTAAATTTTAGCATGGCGTGCTCCACGAATTCGAAGGCTTCATTGGCAAATTTAATCCGCTTGTCTATCTGGTCGCCGGTGTCGGCCAAAAGCTCCTCAAGGCGCTTCTTTTCTTTTTGCGCGTCCTCCATCCGTCTTTGAAAGTCCTCTTTATTTAGTTCTTCGCGAGCTCGCATATCTATGAGTCCATCTACTACCGCCACGCAATCTTTGTAATCCTTTTGCAGATTCGTGAGGACCGCGTTGGTGTTCACCGAATCTTTGGCGTTTTGCTCGCGCATCCATTTCATACCAAAGTCGTGTACTTCCTGTGAGATGTCCAGCTGATCCAGTAAGGCGATAATCTGCCCCTCTAAATCGTTTTGCTGAACAACGCTTTGGACACATTTCGGACCGCGTTTTCTTTTGGTGCAGTGATAGTAGGTGTAGTAATGAACATTGCCGTTTTTCTGGCGCTTGGTTTTGTGCTCGGCCGTTATCATGCACCCGCACTCGCCGCATCGGATCATGCCGGTAAAAGCAAAGGTATGAATGTGCGGCCGTTCGTTTTCAGCTCCGCCGAGCATCTCCTGCACTTTCCTGAATTCTTCTTCGGTTATCATTGGTTTGTGTCGTCCTCTAAACCAATTGCCCGACTTTCTCGGAAACTCAAACATGCCGTAATAGAAAGGATCGCGGAACATCACATACGCCGCGCTGTAGGCCATGGGTTTTCCGCCAATGCGTTTGTGCTTTGGCGTTAAGTATCCAAGTTTATTGTTGGCAATATCCACCACCTTCGGAACCCGGTAGACGCCGGTAAGAAGCAGACGCCACATTTCTTTTACAATCGGAAATCGCACCGGATCCTCTTTGATCCGTTTATTTCCTTTCTCGGCGTAGGGATCGTTCATGTAGCCTGCCTTGGCGCCGCTCGGGAGATATCCCATTTCCGCTTTCTTCTTGAGTCCGCGTTTTACATCCACGCCCTTGCTGTCGTTTTCCAGTTTCGCCTGACTGCAAAAGAGATTCAGTAAAAATTTATCATTCGGATTGTCACGGAATATCTGTCCCGGCGTTCGGACCTCTTTTAGTTTTCCGATATCGAGCAGGTAAATAATCAATCCCGTGTCTACGGAATTTCTTGAGAGCCGATTAGCATGCCAAACCAAGAGCCCTTGCGCCTTACCGGCCTCAATCTCTTTTATCATTTTGTTGAACACCGGCCGGCCCGGCGCTTTCGCGGAGTGCGCTTCGGATTCTATGGCTTTAACCCTAATCTTATTGTCGCGGGCAATTTTCTTTAACTCATCAGTTTGAGAATCAATTGAAAGCACCTGCTTATCTTCGGACTCCGTCGATTTGCGGGTATAAATGTAGTATTCAATTGTTGCGTTGCCTTCGTTCATGGATTTATTGGTTATTGTTTCGACCTTTGATCTCAAGACAACCCCTATGCTGCTTCTCGATATCCATCAAGCTGATTTGCCCACAGCTCAATCATCTTCATTTTCATTTCGTTTCTTGTATTCTTCCTCCTCTCGTTCCAGCTGTCGGATCATTTCCTCGTAGCTGGGGCGTTTATCGTCAACGCTGATTGCCTCTTTCGGTTTGCCCTCAACACGATCAAGAAGCTCGCGGATGGCGCCAAGTTTTACATTATCGTTTTCGCTTCCTATGAGAGCGACGAGCATCTCGTTGGCGATGCGAAAATTTTCCTCCCGGATTCGCGCACCCATTTTTTTGATAATAATTAAGTTCTCGCGCTCGACCTCGTCAATTTCCGTTTCGTATGTGCGATAGTCCTCATGGAGTGTACCGCCCAGCTTGAACCAATCTTTTATTGTTTGGTCAGAGAATCCTCGGCTTACTTCCTTTGAGAAGCGTTCGGTGAGTTTTTCGGCTATATCTTTATACGGAGTGCCTCGGTATTTCATCGCCATAGCTTCTTTGTGATATTTTTTTAAGTGTCTTAGTTTTGGCATAAAAAAGTTGTGTTAAGTGGGGTTTGTTAGAACCTCTCGGCCACGCGATTTCCTGCGGGCCTCAATCTGCGCAAGAAATTCATCATAATTGGTCGGTTCGGCATCTCGCGATTTTACGGCTATCAATCCTAACCTCAAAAGAAGATCAACTCTATCGCTCCAGATTTCTCGGATTACACGCAAGGCAGCTACGCGCGTCTGTGGCGCATTGTCACCGCTGACTTCAGCCCAGAGTTCTCGTTCCACCTCTTTGAAATGCATCTCCATTTCGGCAAGGAGTTCTATTTGCTCGTTTTGGGGATACTTTTCTTGAATAT
>MHXH01000005.1:4845-10654 GCA_001824435.1 Parcubacteria group bacterium RIFCSPLOWO2_01_FULL_48_18 | reverse complement strand
TTATCGGACATTCACATATGGGTATTGTATCGAGCGTTGGGTGGGCGTCGCTGGGGTATGGGGTGATAAGCGTTGATAAAGACGAAAATGTTGTTGCCAGTCTTGGTCGCGGTGTATTTCCTGTTTTAGAACCCCACCTTGAAGAATTATGGAAAAAGCATCACGGCAGAATTACATACAGCCCCGATTTTTCTTTATTGCAGGATTGTCCGCTGGTGATTTTGGTTCGCGATACTCCTACAAACGATGACAATACTGGCAATACCGATGTTCTGGTAGACCTTGTAACAAGAGCATTGCCACATGTAGCGCAGAATGGAGTGTTTGTTTCCATGAGCCAGGTACCGGTGGGTTTTAGCAGAAAAATTATTGCGCATATAAAAGAAAAGCGGCCCGATGTGCAATTTTTTATGTGGGTTGAAACGTTTGTTTTCGGAGAGGCAATAAAGAGATTTTTAGAGCCCGAACGGATTATTGTTGGCGTGCCGGACGCTTCGAATAAAAAACTGCCCGACATATTTAACGAAGCATTACAAAAATTCAATTGCCCTATTCTTGTTATGGGGCTTGAAAGCGCAGAGCTTACCAAAGCAGCCATTAATGTATACCTTGCGAGTTCGGTTACATTTACCAATACTCTTGCCGATCTGTGTGAGGCAACAGGGGCGGATATTGACGAAATTGTGCCCGCGCTTCAACTCGACCGTCGTATCGGACAATACGCATATTTACGCCCGAGTTTGGGCATCGGCGGTGGGAATATTGAAAGAGATTTGGCGATGTTGGGTGCACTTCCTCAAAACAAAAAACCCCCTATGTTCATACATACCATTGTAGACTACAATGCTCGCCGTTTTGATTGGTTGAAGGAAAAAATTGAAGAATTGGTGTTTTCGCACGTAGAGCATCCAAGAATATCCTTGTGGGGATTGGCATATAAGAAAAATACGAAATCGCTTAAAAATTCTCCTGCGTTGAAAGCGATTGCGTTGTTAAAAGATAGAGCGACATTGACCGCGTATGACCCCATGTCAAAAGAAATGCCGACAGATCAATTGGAGAATATAGTTATTGCGCCCGATAAATATACCGTGCTTAAGGACGCCGATTGTTTAATTGTTTTGACTGACTGGGATGAGTTTAAAGAATTTGATATTTCAAAAGCTGCCGCATTGATGAATAAACCCGTTATCATCGATACGGTGAAACTACTGTCTCAAACACTTCGGAACAATAGCCGTTCTGAGATTATCTATTGCTCAATGGGAAGCTAGGTAGTAGTATGTATGTATTGTGCGTAGTAACCTCTATTTTAATCTTATGGAACAACAGCCACAATGGAAGGTTCGATATGTATATTTAGATAAGCAATTTGCTGATCCGGACAGGTATTGGCAACGCGCGAAAGAAGTTGTAGCACGGGGTGATTTTACTCTAGGGAAAGCCGAGCAAGAATTTGAAACGCGTTTCGCTCAAAAGTTTGGCGTACAACATGCCATTGGCGTGGGCAACGGCACGGATGCCCTTTTTCTTGCCTTGAAGGCACTCGGAGTTGGCCCGGGCGATGAAGTTATCACAGCTCCTAACAGTTTCGTGGCAAGTGCGGGCGCGATAGCGCTGACGGGCGCTCGTCCTGCGTTTGCTGACGTTCGTGACGACTATACCATTGATCCCGCTTCTATTGAACAACACATTACACCGAAAACGAAAGCGTTGCTACCCGTGCATTTGTGTGGCAATCCAGCAGATATGTATCCGATTCTTGAGATTGCGAAAAAACACAAGTTGTTTATCGTAGAAGACGCTGCGCAGGCGGCTTCTGCGCAGTACGATGGAAAGTATGTCGGTTCTTTTGCAAGCGCAGCTGGGTTTAGCTTTCATCCTCAGAAGATTTTGAATCTGTGGGGCGATGGAGGTATGATTACGACCAATGATGGTGACTTTGCTGCACGATTGCGCCTGATGCGCAATCATGGACTCAAAAACAGAAATGAGGTGGTGTTTTTTTCAGGCAACAGCCGCCTTGATACGTTTCATGCCGCGGTTGCAAGTGTTATGTTTGAAGAATTGGACGGCGTTGTTGCGAAACGTACCACATGGGCAAAACTTTATGATGAGCTGTTGAGGCCGCTGGAGCCGAATGTTCATGTTCCAAACCGGAGGCTGAACCAAGCATCCATAAACCCGGTTTATACTACATATATTGTGCAGGTGAAACGCCGTGAGCAGTTGATAGAATTTTTGAAAACGAAAGGGGTTGAGGCATTGGTGCATTATCCTATTCCTATTCACTTGCAGGAGGCGGCGCGGTACTTGGGGTATACAAAAGGCGATTTTCCTGTTTGCGAGAAGCAAGCAGATGAAATTCTTACTCTTCCAATTCACCAATATCTTGCAGAACAAGATGTTCGCTATGTGTGTGATTCAATAAGGGAATTTTATGAAAGAGCGTAGGAGTATGACTGATGTTGGGACGTTAAAAAAGTTTAGAGCGAAAATAATTGATATGGCGGTACGATCAGGCTCGGCGCACATTGCGCCGGCTTTTTCATGTTTGGAAATAGTATACACGTTGTATACAAAAATCATGCGTGTAAATCCAAAAAATCCACGATGGGAAGATCGTGATCGATTTATTCTTAGCAAAGGACATGGAGGTTTGGCGCAATATGTCGTGCTGGCTCATCTGGGTTTTTTTTCCAATTCGTTGCTTGATGGATATGCACAACCCGGAAGTATGCTTGGCGGTCATGTGACTCTTGGGGCCTCGGGCATTGAGGCGTCAACGGGATCTTTGGGACACGGTCTTGCCATGGGGGAGGGTGTGGCGTATGCGGCAAAATATGACAAGAAGAGTCATCGTGCGTTTGTAGTTATGAGTGACGGCGAATGTCAGGAGGGCTCGACATGGGAAGCGATTATGGGGGCCTCAAGCTTTAAGCTTGATAATCTTGTCGCCGTAGTTGACCATAACCACGTCCAATCATGCGGTCCGATAAAAGATGTGCTTCCTTCGTTTGATCCGCTTTCGGACAAATGGCGTGCGTTCGGATGGGCTGTGCGCGAAGTGAAAGATGGTCATAACGTCAAAGAATTAGAGTCAATACTGAAAGAAGTTCCTTTTGAAAAAGGGAAGCCAAGCGTGGTTATTGCTCACACGGTAAAAGGCAAGGGCGTCTCCTTTATGGAAAATGTGCCTATCTGGCATTATCGGGTAACGAATCCTGAAGAGACGAAACAAGCATACAAAGAATTAGGACAAGAAGTAGCAATAGATAAGTAAAATCATGAGAGCAGCGCTTGACGCGGCGTTGACCGAGGCCGCAAAAATTGATAAGAATGTATTCGTGGTTGTGGGAGACGTAAGCCCGATTGCGCTTGCGAATTTTACCAAAGAATTCTCCGATCGGTTTATTAATGTTGGAGTCGCCGAAGCGAACTTGGTTGGGATGGGGGCTGGTCTTGCGATGTCAGGAAAAGTGCCATTTCTTTTCACCATCGCCACCTTCATGGTATACCGTTGTTATGAACAGATTCGAGATGATCTGTGTTTTCAGAATTTGAATGTAAAGATTATTGGCGGTGGCGGAGGGTTTATCTACTCAACATTGGGCGCTACGCATCACGCAACCGAGGACTATGCGGTGTTGCGCGCCTTGCCTCATATGACAGTTGTTGCACCTGCGGATCCGTTTGAGGCGAAAAAAGCTGTTACTGCTCTTGTTCAACACCACGGGCCGGCATATATCCGGTTGGGGCGCTCGGGTGATACGAATGTTTACACCCAGGATTACGAATTTGTTTTGGGAAAAAGCGTTATTATGCGGGAAGGTTCGGATATAACGATTATTGGCGCCGGGAGTATTTTGAAAAATATACTTTGTGCTACGGATGAGTTGAAGAAAAAAGGGGTTGAAGTGCGAGTGGTAAATATGCATACCATAAAACCGCTTGATACGAATGCGATTATGCGTGCGGTAAAAGATACCGGAGCGATTCTTGCCGTTGAAGAACATCAGCACGTTGGGGGCTTAGGCTCTGCTATTGCTGAAGTACTTGTGGAAAACGGTGTAATGATACCTTTTTTAAAATTGGGTGTAAAAGACACGTTTGTGCACGAATATGGGAGCCGCGACCATCTTTTGGAGCAGGTAGGGTTGGGCGTTTCACATATCGTCCAAGCAGCGGAATATCTTTGTGCGCGCAAGAGATAAACCTAATTGCCATAATAGGAAAGAAGCAATTTCCAAAAAGAGCTCTCGAAAAATAGCTCTTTTTGTTTTACACTAGGAGTATGAATATGATTTCAATTTTAGGGGCTGCGGGCGGCGCGGGGATGGCTCTTTCTGAATATCTCGCGAAGACTGGGAACTATGCTCTTCGAGCTTTTGTTGCCCCATGGGATGATCGTGAGCGTGTTCGACGTTTACAGGAGCTTGATATAGAGATCTCCGAAGGGAACATAACCCGCCCCGAGGATATTTCGCGCGCGGTCGAAGGAGCGTGGGCTGTAGTAAATTGTGTCGCGGTGCTTCCCGGAGACGGAGATAAGCGGATCCAGTATGAAGTGAATGTGAGGGCGGCAGAGAATATTTTACGGTTTTCTAAACAAGCAGGTGTTATAAGGCTTGTGCATATTTCAACCGCTGGAGTTGCAAGCCATGGTGGTGGAGCGGCCGAAGATGAATCTGCGTCGTATCGACAGCCGCAAAATATCCATGTATGGTCAAAGATCGAAGCAGAAAAAACACTGGACAAAGTAAGTCGGGAAATAAAATACTATTGCGTGATTATCCGCCCCGCTTCAATTTATGGTCCGCATATGCGTTTTCGATGGCACGAACTTTTCGAATACGCAAGAAAAGGGAAGATGGTTATGCTTGACGGGGGGAAGGCGCCATATGCGCTTATTCATGAACGAGATTTGGCTCGGGCTATTGAACTGTCGCTGACAAAACCTGAGCGGTTATCTGAAAACGAGAAAATTATTATCAGTTCGGATGAGGATATTACGTTTGGGCGCATTGTTAATTTTGTTGCGAACTATTTTGTTGTTGCGCAACCTCGAAGCGTACCATCAATGCTGGCGCTTTGCGCGAGCATAGTATTACGATGTGTTCCTGGCTTTGCAAAACCTGCACAGTTGAAGGGCGTAACGTTCCAAACGATCATGGAATATATAAAGGGTCATCGTTATAACACCACAAAGGCAAAAAACGTTTTGCAGTTTCAGGTGAACGTTCCCTTCGATGATGGAATGAGAGAAGCATTGGAACGTTATAAAACAAAAGGAGCGTTGTTGTGATATGAAGAAAGCTTTTATTACAGGTATAAGCGGCCATATCGGAGCCCACCTTGCTCGGTTGCTTCAAAAAGAGGGGTGGTCTGTAACTGGTTTGGCGAGAAGAACAAGCAACCTTAACCGAATAAAAGATTTTGGAGTTGATGTGCAGCATGGAGATATCTCTGATAAAGAAAGCATCCGTAAAGGATTAGCAGGTTGTGAGGCGCTGTTTCACTTGGCTGCTCCTACGACCGTGCGAACCGAGCAAGACAAAGAAGCGGTGTTTGCTGGAGTGAGAAATATGTGCCACCTGATGCTGGAGTGCGGCGTGAAAAGGATGGTATACGTTAGTTCTACCGTTACGGTGGGGGTAGTAGATTCAAAGAATAAAACGTTCGACGAAGCAAGCGAGACGAAGCTGTCAGGTACAAAGTATCAAGAGGTAAAGTGGGAGGCAGAACAATATGTAAAGAATTTCGTGAAAGAAAAAAGAGCCGATGTCGTTATTGTAAACCCCTCAACCAT
>MHXH01000005.1:0-4832 GCA_001824435.1 Parcubacteria group bacterium RIFCSPLOWO2_01_FULL_48_18 | reverse complement strand
GATACAAGACCGACGCCTCCCAACCAGCTTATTGTTGATTTTCTAAACTATGCCGGAAGCTGGGCGTGGATAAAAGACAAAAACTTAAAAGCGGCCCCTGTGTGGTTTGATACGGGATTCTCGCTCGTTGACGCTGAAGATGTTGCGCAAGGGATATACAGGGCATTTCAGAAAGGAAAGAGAGGTGAGCGGTATATCCTGGGGGGAGACAACATAGAAATGCGCGAAATGTATCGTGCGCTTTCACGAATTACTGGATTACCCGCTCCGTGGATATATCTTCCAAAACCGTGTATGCTTGCCTTAAGTTGGATATTCACGAAACTTATGGAACATCCCCCAATGTCGTATTCGCTCGCAAAGACTATGGTGGGGAAATACGCGTTTTTTTCTTCAGAAAAAGCAAAACAAGAACTCGGTTACTCGCGAAGGTCTTATCAAGAAACATTATTGCGCGCCGTTGAGTGGTTTTTAACAACCACGCTTATTGTAGACGAAAGGAAAAAGGAAATAATAAAAAGTAGACGGTAATTTTATGGTAAAGAAGAAATTGAAACCCGGTGTTGAAATTTGTCCCCTATGTGATTTAAAAAAAACCCGCTTTTTTATGCGGGAGAATAATTATATTCTTTTTAAATGCAGAGTATGCCATTTTGCATTTCGGAAAGATAGGATAAGCGAGATTGAAGAAGGCTTTTCTTTTCAAAATGAAGTTAGGAGTGCATATCAAGCGATTGATAAATCAATTGACGAAATTAATCAGCGTCTCGCGTTGCGCATTATAAATTTTTTAAAACAGTATGGTCTTCGGGGCGGTTCAGTGATGGAAGTGGGTTGCGGAAGCGCCTCAATCGGAAAAGTAATACAGCGTTCATTCCCGGAGCTTGCATACATCGGAATAGAACCCTCGGGTTATTTTCCGTCTGTGGAAAAGAATCCCGAGCTTACTATTTTGTCCACCGCCAAGATAGACGATCACATTGCGCCCGAATCACAAGATGCTCTTATTTTCAATCATGTGCTTGAACACGTGCCCGATCCACGTTCAATGGTACCTTATTATCTTCGATTCCTAAAACCTGGAGGGCTGGTGTATGTTGAAGTGCCCAATGAGCAATGGAAAAAAATTATCACGCCTCTCATGCGTTTCGTGCGCGGAACGTCTAGTGGAATGTTTGCCGGCCACATTAACTTTTTTACTCAAAAAAGTTTACACGTTTTTGTATCCGCTTTTGGTTTGGAAATGAGGGGGGGGGGATTATAAAGGATTATATAGGTGACAACGTAGATCAAATTCGTCGCTTTGTTCTCGATGCTGATATATTGAAAAATAACAAAAAAATTGCTGCGATATATTACTTGTGTCGTTGGTGTAAAATTGATAGGATTCTGGGTTATGGCATAGCGCTTCGTGTTATTGTAAGAAAACCAAAATGATCTTCTCTATAAAAAATGATTATGCTTTTGCCGCCGTGGTTTTAGCGGGACTTATCGTCCTTTTTTTCTTTCCGGTTGTGATTGGCAGACAGACGTTTTTTGAGGCATTACCCACCATATATAATGATCGGTTGTATGACTTCCCTTATCTAAAAACGACATGGACTGTCGATGGAGGAACTCTTATTCGCGTAGAGCTGCCGCAGACGTTTGAGGGAAGTCATTTGATTCGCCAAGGGGAGTTGCCGCTCTGGACGCCATATATCGGCACTGGTCAGCCGCTTTCGGGATATCCGGTCTCGGGGCTCTACCATCCCCTGCGTCTTTTGGTATTTACATTATTTCCGACTCTTGCGGCATTTGATTTTTTTATTCTTCTGCGATTGTTTATTGCCGGCTTCGGCGCCTTTTTATATTTGAAAGAAATTGGGCTTAAGCGGAACAGTGCCCTTGTCGGCTCTGTTGCTTTCATGTTCTCCGGATATTTTATGACGTATATTACTCTCTGGTTTATTGCGGTTGATGTGGCGGCTCCGTATGTATTATTTGCTCTTGAAAAATATTTCAAAAGGCCAAATATAAAAAACGTTCTTTTGGCAAGTATATTTTTTGCTTTTATTATTCTCGGGTCCCAGCCGCGGGCGACCGTAGCATATTTTCTCCTCTTCGTTGCATATTTTTTGATGAAGCTGTTTCAGGAAAAGAAACCTTCGGAACTAAAAATCAGGTGGGTACATTTTCTGTCCATGTTTTTTATTGCCGTCGCCCTCTCTTTGCCGTTTATTACCGAGTTTATGGTTCTCTTGGGCAACGCTTCGTTTGACCGTACGCCCGGCCCCATTAATCTTTCTTTGCGGGCGATGCTGCACCTCATTGTTTCTCCTTCAATGTTTTTAGAGATAGCCATGGCGGGGGGAATATATAAGGGCACGTATACCGTGGTTCCGTATATTGGCATTTCGGTGGCGTTGCTTGCTATTGCGGGAGTTTTTTCTCAAACACATAAGCATATTCGTTATTTTTTCCTTGCGGTCATTGCCTTTTTTGTTCTGAAGATTGGGGGATTTCCGCTTATTGACTTTATTGGCAATCTTCCCATTTTTAATAAAGTAACGTGGGCGCGGATGTTTGGCCCGATTGCGCTTGGTTTTGCCGTTTTGGCGGCAATGGGATATGAAGCCATTCATGATAGAAAAGTTGCCTTAAAAAAGGTGTTGTCCGTAATCGGCGCAGTAGGCCTCTTGTATCTTATTTTTATATCTTTGGATTTCAGTGGCTTCATGCGATGGTATAAGCCGGAGCTCGATATATTCAGAAGACCCGATTTGGTTAATGCTATTCAATCTTTTTTGGGAAACCTTCCATCGTTTCTCGGTAAAGCGGCGTATGCAATTTTGAACAACGGCATATACTTTACAGTCGGAATTTTTGCCGGGAGCGCTATTGTCGCAGGAATTACACTGTTATTGACCCATCTTTATTACAGGAGTAAAAAAGAGCGACTCCTTGGAATTCTTGTGGCGGTGATGATAATCGAACTGTTTATTTATATTCCCAAAATACGGGATGGGTCGTTTCATCGGTTTAATCCCTATCCTATGGCACCGGCAATAACAAAGCTGCAAAATCTGACTCAGGAAAATTATGGTCGGCTCATCGCCGCGCGGGATATCTTGGCTCCGCACGGTGCGTCCATGTTCGGTTTGTATGATTATCGAGCCATGACGATAACGCCGAAACGCTATCGAATCTTTTCCGAACAGACATTGCGAGGAGAATATTATCAGCATAATTTTGGATTTTCTGAAGAAGAGTTCGATGAAAAAATGCGAAAATTTTTCAGCCTTGCCAGCATAGATTATATCGTAACGGAAGAACTTCTTGCGAATTCGGAGGTGGCTTCGCTTGTATACGACAGCGAGTTGAAGATTTATAAAAATCCGGATGCGTTACCTCGGGCATATATTGCATATGCCGCTGAATCGGTTTTGGATGAGCATGCGGCTGTTCAGCGCATATCATCGGCCAATTTTGATTATCGGCGAAGCGTGGTTATTGATTCGTCGCCCGTGCTCACATTTCAATCTCAGGGTGGTATGAATGTGCGAGCGGCGACCATTAAACGATATACCGCGAACAGGGTAGATATAAAAACAGAAAGCGAAACACCGGGTTTACTGGTACTTACCGATACGTATTATCCCGGCTGGAAAGCGTATGTGGATGGCCAAGAAACAAAGATATACCCAGCGAATGTGCTCTTTCGGGCGGTGGAAGTTCCGGCGGGAGAGCATGAGGTGGTATTCCGGTATCGTCCGTGGTGGGTATATGTAAGCATTGCGATTTCATTGATAACGCTTTTTATTATCGGCTTGATTCTGTTGCGGCTTAAAAGTAAGAAAGGGTCGGACTACTGAACTTCGTAGAATAGATTAACAAAATAAGAACTAAAAAGTGCAGAGAATAAGCCAATTTTGAGATAGCAAGGTGTTAACTTATTATGCGAATATCAGTAGAAGGACTCTGAAAAAAGTTTATTTGTACTCTATAACACCAATGCCATATAACAATCGATCGGGATTTTGGACAAGCTCCCGGTGATTATAATTTTTCTTAATTTCATCCCAAAATATATTAACTGTGCAGTTCTTATCAAAGGGTTGTACGGTAATGTCGTGGAAAGCAATGAGCCCCCCTTCCTTGACTAGGTCGCGATAAATTTCGAAATCTTTTTTTACGCCTTCATATTTGTGATCGCCGTCTATGAACATGAAATCGATCTTTTGATCCCCGAGCACGTCTTTAACTTTTTTTAAAGTTTGAGGATCATGAGAATTGCCTTTAATAAGATGGAGACTTTGTCCAGGTAGTTTAAATGTGTTATACAATTTTTTTCGCCAGTCTGGATACCCGCCATCTTTAGATAATAGATCAATACTTATAATAGTAGCGGAATCGGGAATAATGCGAGAGAAGAGGAATAGAGTCCCTCCGCGGTCGGTCCCAATCTCTAAAATAATTTTCGGGCTTTTCGCTTTTACAATTTCCATTAGGCCGGTAATCTCTTGTACAAGCTGGGTGGGTTTAATTATTCCCCAGATTTTATTAAAGACAAAATCAATTAATTCATCTACACTAAGACCCGGACCGAGTTTTTTAATTTTTGAAAGAGCATGGGGAAGAGCCAAGGGCTCTAGTGGAGTCATTTTTCTTCGCGCAGCGCCCTTCGCTCGTTTAAGCAATCCGCCCACCCCCCCACTTTTATATATTTTTTTAAGTTTTGCTTTAATTTTTCTCATAGCTTTTGGTTTCAAACTTTTAGCGCAACGAGTTGATTAATAACTTCATCGGGTTTCTTGTAGTGTAGCACGGCTCGGGGACGGTCGTTGAGTTCT
>MHXH01000004.1:56693-61090 GCA_001824435.1 Parcubacteria group bacterium RIFCSPLOWO2_01_FULL_48_18 | reverse complement strand
CCGCTTGTCTCCCGTCCAATTTATGCTATCGTTACAAGGTCAAAATATTCCTCATGTACCCGTGGAATCCAAAAGTGGGTGGCATCATACATTGCGAAGAATATGATGGGTTATTATGATATGGAATTGACCCCAAAGGAACAGGGGGCGTATGACTATGCTATGCAGAATTCGAATGAAAATGGACCCTGTTGTTGCAAGTGCTGGCGTTGGTATGTCTACGGCGGACTGGGAAAATATCTTATTCGCAAATACGGTTTCACCGGCGAACAAGTCGTTGATGTATGGAATTTATCCGACGGTTGCGGCGGAGATAGCGAACACGGCGGTCATTAAGCCATGGTAAAAATTAACCGATCACAACCCGACGATCAATATGAATGCGAAGCATGCGGTTTTCGATATGCCGATGATCCGACTTCGCTCATCACAGGAAAAGAGTGGGCGGAGAAATGCGAAGTATGGTGCAAAGAACACAACAGCTGCAATATTGAAATTACCGGTCGCGCAATTGATCAGGGTTCGCCTCCGACAAAAAACGCGGAAAGCGACGCGGGAGATACTGCGCGCCTGGAGGCAGAGCTTCTGAAAGAAAAAAATATCCGGTTTCTCGCAAAAGTATTTTATGGAGCGGTCGGCGTGCTTGCGTCGCTCTCGCTGCTCCTTCTTTTTTACCGGAGCTTAAATCTTAACTCCAGCGTTACAAGCTTAATTAACAACACAAAAGGTGAGCCGGTCTATCTCTGGGTATACGGCATTTTGACTCTTGGCGCGGTTGTTCTCTTTGGAATAGATTCATCGTTGTTTGTGTATCGGTGGAAACGATTTGGTCCGCCTCGTTTTCGCCAAGCAGTGGGCGGGCTAACGGGAAGCGGGCTGGGAACGCTCGTGGGAGTAGTCGCTTCGGCATGTCCGGTGTGCGGCTCTGCGTTGCTTGCGGCGGTCGGCATTGCTGGAGGACTAGCCGCGTTTCCGTTCCAGGGACTAGAGCTCAAAACGCTCTCGTTTGGACTCCTCGTTTCCGCTCTTTGGTTCCTTATGAAAGATATCAGGGCGCTGAAAGGAGCAGAAGATGGTTCGATTTGCGAGGGCGACGCCTGTATAGTCGCGCAGAAACCGTCTTTTCAAGGGAAAGATATTCCAATTCTTGTGGCGGTAATCGTACTTGCGTTTATCGTGTTTGGCGTGAATTGGAATATGTTTAAAGCAGAACCGATTGCGGCAAGCATTCTTCCGCCGCAGCAAGGGCAAGGCGTATCGAACATATCACGGAAATTGTCTCCCGAAGATCAAAAATTATTTGACGAAGTGTCGGCAAAAGTATTGCCCGCAGCCGGTATTCAAAGCAAAATTGCGCTCCGCGACAGCATGGTAAAACTCGTTGAGTTCGGCGTCATTGATCTGACAAAAATTACCGCGCTCTATGAGAAACGGGGCGGTATTCCTAAAAAAATTCAAGATGCGCTCGCAGGATCGGCGGATGCGCCAATTCTTCTCACGAAAGAAAGCGCGGGCTACTACGTGAATTTTCTGTGGGCGCTCGGACTTGCAAACTATATGTCCAGCAACCAATCAAGTCCCATTGCCGGCGGAGACCTTTTCAATTTTGCCTCAACGGGCGGATGGAATCTCGGCAAAGAAGAAAACGGCGGCGCATATTTCAATAAATTCAAGGTAGTGGCGTTAACCCCAGACCAAGAGGCACTCGTTACGCGTATTGCCCAAAATACTTACCGCCCCTGCTGCAATAATTCCACCTTTTTCCAGGACTGCAATCACGGTTCAGCGTTATTGGGACTGCTCCAGCTCGGAGCGTCACAAGGGCTTTCCGAAAATGAGTTGTACCGAGAGGCGTTGGCGTTTAATTCGTTTTGGTTCCCGAACAATTATCTGCAGACCGCGCTGTATTTCAAGGCGGTGGAGAACACTGATTGGGAAGAAGTAGATCCTAGGGTGGTGATGGGTAAAGAATTTTCTACGATTAGCGGCTGGTCAAAGGTGGCGAAAGAAGTGCAAGAACGCAACCTTATGCCCCGACAGGAGGACGGCGCCAGTTGCGGCGTCTGATTATATCTAGTTTTTAAAACTGGAGGTTCCGCGCGGAGCCTCCCTTGTTTTTCCTGATGGATTAGAAGGGGCGTTTAAGCTGAAATCATGGTATGATGGCACTGATGGGAATGTACGACGCAATCAAGAATTTTGCAGAGCAGTTTGCGTATCAGCCGGTTATAGAAAACCGCCGTTATTTTCGCAGCATACGTAAATATATTGTTGCCGGCATGGGGGGGTCAAACTTGGCCGCCGGTCTCATCAAAATCTGGAATCCGTATCTGGATGTTGTGCTTCACCGGGACTATGAATTGCCCGTTCTTGCGGAGAAAGAGTTGAGAAACGCCTTTGTGATTGCTATCTCGTATTCAGGAAATACCGAAGAAACTATTAGCAGTTTTAACCAGGCTATGGAGAAAAAGCTTCCGCTTGCAGCGGTGGCTACGGGCGGAACGCTGTTGGAACTTGCTCGGCGGCACAAGGTGCCATATATCCAATTGCCCGATATTCATATTCAACCGCGCATGGCGCTCGGCTTTTCGGCAAAAGCCCTTTTGGCATTCATGAATCAGAAAAACGGACTGGAAGAGATCGACGAACTCGCCGATGCTCTGAAGCCGGTTGCATACGAACTCGCCGGGAAGAAACTTGCACAAAGACTGATACATAAGATTCCGGTAATTTATGCTTCCGCCGCCAACGAGGCGCTGGCCTATATCTGGAAGATTAAGTTGAATGAAACAGGGAAAATTCCCGCGTTTTATAATGTGGTTCCCGAATTGAACCATAACGAGATGACCGGTTTCGATGTTCGGTCGTCAACAAAATCGTTGTCGAGTAATTTTTATTTTATTTTTTTGAAAGAAGGGGACGACCACCCCAAGATTCTCAAAAGAATGAAGGTGCTAGGGCGGCTGTACAAGCGCCGAGGATTGCCAGCCGAAACTGTTAAGCTTAGAGATCACACGAAGTTCTATAAAATTTTCTCCACGACTCTATTGGCGGATTGGACCGCTTACTATTTGGCTCGGGAGTATGGCGTTGATCCGGAGCATGTTCCGATGGTGGAGGAATTTAAAAGATTAATTACATGAAAAGAGAGGTTTTTCCGGAAGTGGATGGCAGCGCTGAAGGCGGTAGAAGAATTTAGCCGCCGAAGAAAAATTGGACCCTCGACAAATTCAGGCCAAAAAGTCGTTAAATCTTGCGGTGAGGCCGTTACGTTTCGCTTGCAATGATGTGGGAACGAGTTGCTTCACAGAACCATTGATCGATGGTATAATGGGGAACAGACCAACCACAAGGAGCCATCGATATGCGCGTGCATATAAGGGACCGATTTTCTGACCATCCGGATCTTGTACGATTTAACGAGATTGAATGCTGCGCGATTGATGCGGCATTTACTAATCCTCAACACGAGCTTATGCTCCGGCAGATAAGAATATGGTGGTCGCGGATTTATACCAGTAATGCAACCGCACTCTTTCGGAACGCGCCATATATGGGTATCCTGTACTCCAGATTTGAAAAGCAACTTCACGCGATTTGCAGCATGGCAAAAGAAGAGAAAGAATTTTTAATCGCCGCACAGGGCAACACGAAGCTCGGTTGCGGACACACCGGATTAGGACATATCGAAGCCCTCGCTTCAACAATAGAAAAAATACGCGCCCACCCGGTCCGTAATTAGCGACTAGCAGCCTTGAGTTTTCGCTCGGGCTGTTTTACTATTACGAATGCAATGGCAAGGGTTATCGCGGTGTGCAATCAAAAAGGCGGAGTAGGAAAGACCACTACCGTCATTAATCTTTCTGCGTATCTCGCGCTTTTGGGTCGGAAAATTCTTCTGGTTGATTTTGACCCGCAGGCGAACGCCACTTCAACGTTCGGAATTGATCCGCGAACAATTGAAAAGAGCGTGTATCACGGTCTTTTCGGAGAAGATGCGACAGCCCTTGTGAAACCCTCGACCATCTTTAATTACCACTTCATACCCGCGTCGGTTGATCTGGCCGGAGCGCTGGTAGAGCTTGTGAATGAAACCGACAGGGAATTTTTACTGCGGAAATTCCTGATGCCCATTCGACATCACTATGATTACATTATCATCGATTTGCCGCCGAGCTTGGGACTTTTGACCGTAAACGGACTCGTGGCCGCGGACGAACTTATTATCCCGGTGCAATGCGAATATTACAGCCTGGAGGGTCTTGGCCAGCTGCTTTCGACCATCGAGCTGGTACAGACGAACTTGCGCCACCAATTAAAAATCGCCGGAGCGCTCTTAACCATGTATGATCGCCGCGAACGGCTTTCCCGCGATGTTGCCAAAGAACTGCGCCGTC
>MHXH01000004.1:2839-56669 GCA_001824435.1 Parcubacteria group bacterium RIFCSPLOWO2_01_FULL_48_18 | reverse complement strand
CCCGGATCAAAAGGCGCACGAGCCTACGAAAGACTGGCCCGGGAAATCATACAACAGGAACAATAAACAACGTTATAATTTATAATCTTAATAAATCCTGAAGTTTTAAAACCAGAATTTGGAAAACGAGAATTGAAAAGGTCGTGGGGCCCTAAATTCTAAATTCTAAATTCTAGATTCTAGATGTTGGGCCGCGGCCTTGAATCCCTCATTCCACCTAAAAATCCGCCAGGCGGAGCATCAACTGGCCAATCGTCTGCTCCGGCGCCACCACTCGCGCCGTCTTTGCTGCAGCCGCCGGATGTTGCTCCTCAAGCTCCAATTCTGTCGCAGACAACTCAACCGGCCATATCTCAACCGGCCATATCTCAACCGACCTCACCTGTAACATCCTCGGCCTTGCCGCCGGATACAATACCCAAACTTCCCGAACCAAGCAAATATCACGAGCCGATATTTCATATTGAGGTATCGAAAATAAAACGCAATCCGTTCCAACCCAGAGACGCGCATGACGAATCCCAACTTCAAGAGCTTGCCGCCTCCATCAGGGAATACGGCATTCTTCAGCCGCTTATAGTGACTCGCGCGGAGCGCGAAACGACCGAAGGGTCGCTCGTTGAGTATCAGCTTATTGCGGGCGAGCGAAGGCTGCTTGCGGCGAAAATGATCGGTCTTGAACGGGTTCCTGCGGTCATTAAGGAGGCTCCGCGGCAAGAGCGCGAAAAGCTTGAAATGGCTCTCATTGAAAATATCCAGCGGGCCGATCTGAATCCACTTGAAACTGCACGCGCGTATGCGCGCCTGCAGGATGAATTTGGTCTTTCACAACGTGAAATCGGCCAGCGGCTCGGCAAAAGCCGTGAATCGATCGCAAATAGTATCCGGCTGCTGCAACTTCCTCGCGAGGCCCAGCTTGCGCTCGCAGACGGAAAGATTAATGAAAGTCATGCCCGGCTGATCCTTGCGGTAACCGATCCGTCTTCGCAAAACAATATCTTGCACGAAATTATGTCGCAGAATTTAAGCGTACGCCAGGCACAGCAGCTTATCGAAAAACCTCAAGGTGCGGCGGCTGATACGTTCATGCCTGACCGGCAACGCCAAGATCCGGAATCCGAATATATAAAAAACCGCCTTGAAGAGGCGCTGGGCACGCGCGTGAAATTTATCAAGCGCGGCAGTCGCGGTAAAATTACGATCAATTTTTTCTCCGAGGAAGAACTGCAAAATATTCTCAATAAGTTTTTGAAAGAGGTTTGATCGTCCGCCCAAAACTTGTCCCCAAACTCAAAACGTACCCCAAAACCCATCCATAAGCTCATCCAAATCTATGACACAAAAAATGCTATAGCATAATTTGTGTCATAACATAATACGAAGATAAAAAAATAACCCGCGTAAAGGGTTATTCTCGGCAGCTCGCCTCAAGCACGCGGCGAGCTTCTTTATAAAACTCTTCCAAGGCGCCATTGTTGTCAATGCGGTTTTTGCCGTCGACCCTCGATCCAATGAAAGGAATGTATACTTCGGACTGTTCTTGTTCTTGACGGAGAAATTCTTCAAATGGCATGTCATGCTCTTCGACATTCTCGCCACGATTCTTTCTGCGCGCGTAGCGAATTTCCATTTTAGCAGTAATATAAATCAACTGCGAATCCCTTAGGAATCGTACGGCAGTTTCGTCATGCGGCCAGCGCACGCCGTCGAGAATCACCTTGTCCGCGCGACAATCCCGGGCTCGGCTCACTACCGCACGCGAGAGCACATTCGACCCGAAAATTATTTGCAGCATCTGCGGCAAGCGTTGGAGATACCGCGTATCGTGCGGCATTCCCATCAGGTCGGTGATTTCGCGCAGAGGATCGGAAAATCGAATGTGCGCCAACCGCTTTGCGGGCCACTGTTGTCTGGCAATGGCATCTTCCCAAGAAACTTCTTGTATGTCCGATTTCCTATCAAAAACTTTTAGTGGCGGCACAAAGTCAAACACTATCTGTAATCCCAGGGGCAGTTTTTGAAGAAACTCGGGCTCCTCGCGAACATAAAGGATTCGACAGATTTCTCTTGGGATGTTCCGCGTGGTTCTTTTCCATGTAACCGCAAGGGGCTCTTCGGCTTTAAAAAACGTTTCTGCGGCATATGTTACAAATTCACCCTTGCCCGACCCTTTTTCTCCGACAAGCGCGAGAATCCGCGTTACGCCCACGGGGCCTCCGGTATGTTGGTTCGTTGCTACCTCACACAATAATACTTTTCTCCCAAGAGCGCAATGTATCCCACAGCGATCCACAAAAAAGATTATCCCCGCTGTTCAAAGAACAACGGGGTAGATGAAACGCGTGATCTATTCACTGTCGGGCGTCGAAGGCTCCAATGCAACAGTAGGTACAACAGCAGCCTTCACTGCCTGACGACGCAACGTATTTCGCTGACGACGCTGCTCGGCGCGCTGGCAGGTCGCCTGCTCCCGCTCTTTCCAGCGTGACTCGTCGATGAGCTTAAAGGCCCACGTCCCGAGCCCATGCTTCTCGGAATACTCTTTCGCAGCGGCGACGCCGCTATTCTTCAAAACGTGAAGGAGCTTCTTCCTTGGCAGGCGATCGAAATGCCGTTGAATACGAGGCTTCCGCTTTCCGGTCGTCTTATTCGTCTTCTTCTGCCGCTGTTCCTTCTTGCCGCCGCCTTTTTTCTGCTGCTCCTGCGGAGCCATACAACCTCCTTGTTCTAAGTGAACGGACACCTACCGATAATCGAGCAATCTTATATAAGATATTCTAAAATACACGAATTGTCAAGGCGTTCAGAACTAAACTGGATAAATATCAAAAGAGGCTTAGAGAAAATTGCAGTGTTCTGCAAAACAAAACCGCAGAAAAACCTGCGGTAAGTGGGTGTAAAAAACTAAACTCTTTTCGCTCGGGTCCTTTTCTTTCAGCTCGTCTCTATCGCTTTTCTTATTTCATCAAACGTCAGGCCAAACCTCGTTTGATCAAAGGTTGAAACATGCGAAACATTTGTAAGCCGGATATGCGGCTCCAAAAATCGCCATTGCCCCGTTTTTCGGTCGATAACTGCGGACCCCGACGCGCTGGTGATTCTTGAGTTGTAGCCCGCCATTGAATGCTTTTGTGATTCATCCCCGTAGTTAAACGCGAGGAAGTCCTTCCCTTCAATCCATACTGGCGTGGATTGCAATAAAAGCATCTTCAGTCTCTCGATTTCACTCACGACGTTACTACTCATTACTAACCCCTTTCATTATTGGTTACCATCACTCACTCTATACCAACTATACTAAAATAATCAAGGTCGGAAATATGGAAAAAACGGCTTTGGCAAAAGTCACAAATCTACGAAAACAGCTACTAATCCAAGGTTTTTCGAACAGCGTCACTACAGTTATGGTCCGTCTGTTTTTTCTCTGGTTTCGTCGAGAATATCTCCTGGGGGATCTTCTTTCCATGACACGGTCCATATTTTTTCTTCCAGATTCCAAATAAAATCCGCCGGCACGGCAACGATTTCTCTTTTCGAAAAATTTCTATACTGTTTGTCGTTAACGGTATAGAGAATCGGCGCATCGCCTATTCTCACGGTAATGAATTCCCACCGTTCTTTGCCGCTTTTTTCGTCTCGTCGCTTCGCAAAAAAAGCGAATCCGTTTCTTGCTTTTCTTTCTATTCCTTCCGCCAGCGGCTGCCCGAATTTTTGCTTATCCAACACCACCTCTGCTCGCAAAAGGCTCGGCAACTGCTCGTTCTCTCTATGGAATTCTTTATTCATCGATTATATTGAGCAAGGGCGTTTTGGGCAGCCGCAATTTCCGCCTCTTGTTTTGATAGTCCGTCACCGCTTGCAATCAGTTCATCGCCGAAAAAAACGCCGACACGGAACGTTTTTTTATGGTCAGGACCCCATTCTTCCAGTACTTTGTAATTCGGCGTAACCCCTCTCTTTTCCTGAATTATTTCTTGCAGATAGCTTTTTGGATCTTTCCAGAGGCGTTTCTCCAGCACTTCTTGCAAATGGGTGGCAATGAATTTTTCCACGAATTGCGAGGCTGATTCCAGGCCGGAGTCCAGGTAGATGGCGCCGATGAGCGATTCGACCGCATTTGCAAGGATGGTTTCCCGCGCCCTGCCGATGTCTTTGGCTTCTCCGCGGGAAAGAAGGACAAAATCATCAAGCTTGATTTCTTTGGCAACGCGGGCAAGCATTTGAGCGTTTACAAGGGCAGCGCGGAGACTGGTGAGTTGGCCCTCGGCATACTCTTTAAACGCGGAAAACAGATAGCGGCTCATCGCCAATTCCAATACCGCGTCTCCTAGAAATTCAAGGCGCTCGTTATGAGGCAGGCTCCATGACGTATTTTCGTTCAGGTATGAACGATGCGTAAGGGCCTCCCATAAGAAATCTTTATCGGTGAATACATAACCGATCAGCGATTCAAGCTGCGAATGGTCCTTCGACATATATTATTCGACGGTTTTTTCTTCTTCGTTTTTTGTTTTTTGTTCTGCTCCTTTTTTGGGCGGCGGTTGCATGTCTTTTCCGGGCTCGCCGAGTTCTCTGTAGATAGTGCCCAACACGCCATTGACGAACTTACCGGAATTGGGGCCTCCGTATGCTTTGGCAAGTTCTATTGCTTCGTTCATTGCCACCTTGGGAGGAACTTCTTCTCTGTTTGCAAACAGCAATTCGCTCAAACCGATTCGCAACACATTTCGATCTATGATTGAAATTTGTTCGATCGGCCATTCAGGCGCCGCTTTAGCAATGATGTTGTCGAGTTCTTTCAGGTGCGAAATGACCCCGTTGGCCACGCGCAGTACAAAATCCGGCTCATCAATGCCGGGACCGAACTCGGCCATGTTCCGCTCAAGGACGCCGGCGAAGTCGCGCTGTTTATTCCAAAAGTCCCACTCGGAGAGAGATTGTAAAATTATGGAACGAGCGAGATGGCGAGTAGCCAAGAATCTAGAATCTAGAATCTAGAATTTAGGATTTAGGACGCAACAACCGCGGATTCCTAAATTCTATATTCTAAATTCTCCGAAGCGTTAGGTTGTCTGCGTAGGCGCCTTGGGGGAATATATTCCGCAATGCGCGCATGCTCGATGCGGCAACACAGGCGCTTTGCAGTTCGGACATGCAAAAAAGGAGCCCTTTTTAAGAGCCAAATGCGATCGGCGTCGTCCGACTTTTGATTTAGAGTGATGTTTTACGGGTACTCCTCCCATGTGTGGTGAGCGATTATATGGAGCTGGGGCTTAATTCTAATTATCGCCCCCCCTGCTCTTACCGTAAACATATCACAATATTTAAAGCCGATTCAAGCCTCAAACTTTGGTGGTCGTCACGATAGTGTTCCCATTGACTAGGCGGTTGGTGTTTGGTATTTTCACAATAGCGTTGTAGGAGAAATTGAAAACTCTAAAAAGATCGGGGAGCGGGATGCAATTGTTGATTACGCTGGCCGCGTTTCTTTTCGTCATATCTGTTGTGGTTGTGTTCCACGAGCTTGGTCATTTTCTGGTTGCTAAATCTTTCGGCGTGCGGGTTACGGTATTTTCTGTGGGGTTCGGTAAAAAAGTTTTTGGAATAAAGCCGGGCGAAACAGAGTATCGTTTTTCTCGTTATCCGCTCGGGGGATATGTAAAGCTATACGACGACCCCTTCGCCGAATCGGACGACCCCCGTGCCTTTATCAATAAGCCGCGGTGGCAGAAATTGCTAATCGTATGGGCCGGTCCGGTCGCGAGTGCTATTTTAGGAGTTGTAATGATGGCCGGCATTTTCATGACCGTTGGTAATACCGTTACCGGCCACCGGTTGAGTCCGGTGATAGGAGGCGTGGTTTCCGGTTCGGTGGGAGAGCTGGCCGGCCTTCAAGCAGAGGATAAGATTATTTCTATTGAAGGGAAGGGGATGAAAAACTGGGACGACGTTTCATTTATCATAGGCACATCTCCCAATCGAGCGACATCGATCGTGTTTGAACGAAACGGCGATACGCTGACCGCGGTTGTCACCCCGAAAGCAGTTAGCGTAGCGCAACAAACATTCGGGGACGCCGGCCTTCTTCCTAAAAATTTTGTGCACATATCGTTCGTGGAGCCGGACAGCCCCGCGGAAGAAGCGGGCCTGCAAGAAAGAGATGAACTCATAAAAGTGGACGACTTGTCGGTGACGGTGGCTACGTTTGATAAGTTAGTTGCATACATTAACGAGCATCCCAACGCCGAATTATCGATTGTGGTGAGGCGCGGCGATTCTGCGCATGTGCTGACAGTGACTCCGAGAATGTACGGAGAAACAGCGCGCATCGGGGTTCAGTTCAGCGCAGCCCAAAGATACGGCTTTTTCGAATCGTTTTCGGAGAGTATGCGTTACAACGCCAACCTTCTTAAGAGAAATATTGAGGTGTTCGGCAAGATGTTTAAAGGAGAGATGTCGCCTTCAAATACCATTTCGGGACCCATAGGCATTGCATCGATCAGCGGAGAAATGGCTCGGCGAGGGTTCGTAAGTCTTATTTTTCTCACTGCGAACATAAGCATGTTTCTGGCATTTTTTAACCTGCTTCCTATTCCCGGATTGGATGGCGGACATATTTTAATTTTTGCAATTGAAAGTGTAATCCGAAAAGATTTATCCAAGAGGGTTAAAACGCTCTTGATGCAACTAGGTTTTCTGCTCATACTGTTCATTTTCGTTCTTGCGATGCTGGCCGACTTGGCGAAAATTATTTTTTGAAACCGCTGGCTATAAAAATCCCGCCACGTAACGTGACGGTTTTTTATTTCTAGGCATTTAGCGTCCGTCTTTGGAGTTTTGACCTAGAATCGAGGAGCTGCTTGTCAAAATTGAACACACATTAACCATCGGGGCGGGTATCCAATAGGGAGTTTACAACACTACTGCTGTATGTTACCGTTCATACTAGAAGTTTACATCTTCATACGGAGTAACAACGATGCTCTGTTCCAAAGATCAACGGCGGCTTTTTTTGCTGCTGTGCTCGCTCATGATTTATGCCGGAGCTGCACGGGCGCAGGATTTTCAGTCGATGTACCACGAGAGAACCGACTTTGTCGTTCAGTTTGAAGTAAAAAGCGTTATCGACGGCAACATGGTATCGGTTACTGGCGGAGTAGGCTCTATTGTCGACCGAAGCGAAACCCACTATTACATTGTTACCAACAATCATATTGTTGAAGATTTTATCTCGCGGGATACGGTAAAAGGAACTATAACGGTCGATACTGCGCAATATCGGATTTTCGTTTATTTCCGAAATGGCTATCCTCCCGTTTCGGCGCGAGTCCTCGGCAGAACCAAAGATGGCGATCTGGTGCTGCTCGAAGCGCCGGTGCATCCTCTTCTTCCTTCCATTGAACCCGGAAAACTTGTGCGCCAAAAAGATGTTCGCGAAGGAGACCATGTACTTATTATTGGCAACCCGCACGGTATTCCGTACCATTACGACGAGGGCTATGTGGGCAGAGTTGGGATTATCTCTTGGAGGGCTTCCGTGTATTTCTTTTCTATTCGATACCCCGCTGCCCCTGGAGTAAGCGGATCCCCAGTGATTAATAAAAATGGAGAGATTATCGCGATTATGAAGGGGTGGTTTCCTGCTTCTCGTCCACAAGAACCTGTCGTGAATCCCATACCCCTTGCGATACCCGCAGAGTTTGTCATCAGGCTGCTTCCCAGAATGAAAAAAGGGGAGGACATTAGGCACGGCTATCTATCGTTTGCGCTCAAGCCGGTTTCCGATTTGTCTTCCGAAGAACGAAAATTTTATCAGGTCCCCAATAACGTGAAGAAAGGTGTGTATGTTATGGACATATTTGCCGGCGGAGCAGCAGAACGCGCCGGCTTGCGGGAAGGAGATGTCATTACCCGTTTTGACAACAAAGAGCCACAAGACTCCCATGAGGTTCTTGATATTTTATTTTTCGAGCACAGCGAAAGCGATAAGATACCCATCGTTATCTATCGGAAGGGACAAAAACTGACTATTACCGCTATCCTTGGACCCGAGATATAGACCAGGATTCTCAAGTTTGACTCTTTGGTAGCACACCTCCTTGCGCATACAAGGAGGTTTTTTGTTGAGCCCGACGGTTGTGGGAGTACATAGCAAATTATCCCCTTTCAAAAAAAGATTTAGTTGCCTATAATGATTATAATCTCTACGCCTCACATGAAATTCGTTCACCTTCACGTTCATAGTCACTATTCATTACTCGACGGTTTGGCAACCATCGACAACTTAATCGCGCGCGCGAAAAACTTGGGATTCGAAGCGCTTGCCCTAACCGATCACGGCGTCCTCTATGGCGCCGTTGAATTTTATAAAAAGGCGAGGGCTGCCAACATCAAGCCTATCCTGGGAGTCGAGGCATACGTTGCGCCACACGGTTACAAGAACAAACGCTCTGGAATCGACGACAAACGATACCACCTCATACTGCTTGCAAAAAACAACATTGGCTGGCGCAACCTCGTTAAGCTGGTAAACGTTTCGCACCTTGAAGGTTTTTATTACAAGCCGCGCATCGATAAAGAGCTTCTCAAAAAATATTCGGAAGGCCTTATATGTTTGTCGGGGTGTTTTTCCGGAGAAATCAGCCGCCTGATTCGAAACAATAAAGCACAAGAAGCGCGCATCGCGGCCGGAGAGTACCGTTCCATTTTCGGCGACGGCAATTTTTATATTGAAATCCAACCGCACTATAAAAGCGAAGAGGATAAACGCGTGCTCTACGAGCTTGCGGCCATATCGAAAGAATTACATATCCCGTTGATCGCCACCCAAGACTCGCATTACCTCCATCCGGAGGACGCCGAAGCGCACGATGTACTGCTTGCGGTGCAGACCGGCAACAAACTGCATGACGAAGACCGGCTTACGTTAAAAGGCTATGACGTTTCCATGGGTCCCGCGGAAAAAATGATCGAACTGTTCCAAGAGTTTCCGGAAGCAGTTGAAAATACGGTCGTGGTTGCGCGCGCATGTATTTTGGAGCTGGAATTAGGTAAGGTACAGTTGCCAACGTTCGACGTGCCCGACGAAGAAACACCCGATTCGTATTTACGGAAGCTTGCCTTCGACGGCCTCCATAAAAGATATTCCAATGTCTCGAAAGAAATTGCGGACCGCTTTGATTATGAACTCCGCGTCATCGAGAAAACCGGTTTTGCCGATTATTTCTTAATTGTGCAGGATTTCGTGAACTGGGCGAAAGACCATGGTATCGTCGTTGGGCCGGGAAGGGGCTCTGCGGCGGGCAGTATCGTTTCCTACGCCCTTAATATCACCGACATAGATCCGCTTACATACGGCTTGCTATTCGAGAGGTTTCTCAATCCCGACAGAGTGCAGATGCCCGACATCGATATCGACCTTACGGATCTTCGCCGTGACGAGGTACTTGCCTATATTAAGCAGAAATATGGCGAAGATCGCGTGGCGCAAATTATCACGTTTGGGACCATGGCGGCGCGCGCCGCGGTACGAGACGCTGGCCGGGCCCTCGGTTTCCCGTACGGTCTTTGCGATCAGCTTGCCAAACTTATCCCGTTCAACAGCTCATTAGACGAAGCGCTTGCGACGGTTACGGAGCTTTCAGAAATGTATAAAAACAATCCCGACGCCAAGCGAGTTATCGGCGCAGCGAAAAAACTGGAAGGCGTGGCACGGCATGCGTCGGTGCACGCATGCGGTGTCGTAATCTCGAAGGAACCGCTTTCTGATTTCATACCTCTCCAGCGCGCGCCGCAGGACGATACCAACGTCATCACCCAATTTGAAATGCACTCGATCGAGGATCTCGGATTACTGAAGATGGATTTGCTGGGGCTCCGAAACCTTACCATTATCGAAGAGGCGATTCGCGTCATCCGCGAGCACATTGGGCGCGAAATTGACATTAAACACATCCCCCTCGACGACCAAAAAACGTTCGATCTTCTCCGCAATGCCGAAACCATTGGAGTCTTTCAGCTTGAATCAGACGGCATGCGCCGATATATCAAAGAGCTCAAACCCACGGACCTCGAGGATATTATCGCCATGATCTCGGCGTATCGGCCCGGGCCCATGGAGCTTATCCCGCAGTATATACGGCGCAAGCACAAACTCGAACCGATCACCTATCTGCATCCAAAGCTCAAACCCATCTTGGAGAAAACGTACGGAGTGGCGATTTATCAGGAGCAGCTGATGCAGATTGCTCGGGATCTGGCCGGATTTACTTTGGCGGAAGCGGACGTGTTAAGGAAAGCGGTAGGCAAGAAAATAAAGACGCTCCTTGACGAGCAAGCGCAGAAAATGATTTCCGGAATGATCAAAAATGGCATTGACCGGCGTACTGCCGAAAAGATATGGAATTGGTTTGAGCCCTTCGCGCGTTACGGATTTAATAAGTCCCACGGCGCGGCGTATGCCACCATTGCGTATCAGACGGCATACTTGAAAACGAATTACCCGCTTGAATTTATGACGAGCCTTCTTCGCGCAGAAGCGGTTGAAACCGAACGCACCGCTTTTCTTATTGCCGAAGCGCGACGGATGGGCATCGAGATCCTTCCGCCGGATATCAATCAAAGCGCAGAAATGTTTTCCATTGACGAAGGAAGCGGCCGATCGGCAATCCGTTTCGGACTTCTGGCGATTAAAAACGTGGGGGCGAATATCGTTGATGCCGTAATTCAAGAGCGCCGCCGCGAAGGACCCTTTGCTTCGCTTCAAGATTTTCTCAAACGCGTACAGCACAAAGATCTGAACAAAAAATCGCTCGAAAGTCTTATCAAGTGCGGCGCACTGGATTCCCTCGGCGTCGAAAGGAATCAGGCCCTTGAAAATATGGATGGGTTGCTTGTGTTTTCAAGCCAAAACAAGAAATCCTACCGCGGCCCTCAAGCCGGGCTCTTTGAAGATACCGATTACCAACTCTCGGTGCTTGCGCTTAAAGATGCTGCCGCGGCAAGTAATAAAGAAAGGTTGTCGTGGGAAAAGGGACTGCTTGGATTTTATCTCAGCGAGCACCCGCTGAACCAGTTTCAAGCAAAACTAACCGATCTGCGCGTGATGCCGATTCGTGAAGCCGTTTCAAAACAGGCGTCTTTTATCCGCGTGGCAGGGGTCATCTCCAGCCTTAAAAAGGTGTTGACCAAGGTCGGTAAACCAATGCTATTCGCGCGACTTGAGGATCTTTCTTCCGCGGCAGAAGTAATCGTATTTCACGACGTCCTCGAAAAAGATCCGACGGTGTGGCAAGAGGAAAATGTGGTGCTCGTCAGCGCGCGGCCGTCCATGCGCAACGGCGAGTTCAAGCTGATCTGCCAGTCGGCGATGCTGTTGTAGTTACGTTCCTCGCGCACTGCTTGACTTTTTTAAACGCCACTGTAAAATAACTTTCATGTTAGCTATAAAACTACGGCGAATCGGAAAAAAGAAACAGGCGGCATACCGAGTTGTGGTTGCGGAAAAACGCTCAAAGCTTCGCGGCCGTTTTGTGGAAGACCTCGGATCTTTCAATCCGCATACGCAAGCGTTTTCTCTAAACCGCGAACGCGCCGAACACTGGATATCTCAAGGCGCCCGGCCCACCGATACGGTTCATAATCTTTTTGTATCGTTCGGATTTGTGAAAGGACCGAAGCGCTCTATGCACACGAAGAGGAAACAAAACAGCGCCTCCGACGAAACAATAAAGGCGGCGCCCGTAGCTACAGAGGTAACGTCCTCGGTTGAAACCGCGCTAGTCGAAGAAACGAGAACAGATACATCGCTTTAGGCTAAGGGTATATGGCGCCGCGGAAGGACCCGGGCTGTTTTCATAATTTTGGTGACTTTGCTATGACCATTCCTCTTCCTATTGACATTTTAGACGAGATGAATTATAATGGTATGTATAAAAGCTTAAGGCAGAGATTCCAGCTATCGGCGCAAGCCGACGGCGAAATACGTATCGAAGCCGTCAGAATAGCAGGGACGAAGCCGGCTCAAAGGTCGAATGAATTCGGTATATCAGGATTTAGCGTTTCAGCTTTCAGCCGATACAGCAGATGTTGCAGTGGCAAGAGCTGATCATAGACAATCGTATGGCGAAACCAGTTGATCAGGAGTTTTTGGAGTATCTGATAAAATCAATCGTCGATTATCCGGACGACGTGAAAGTAGTACGAAAGATCGATGAAATGGGAGTACTGCTTACTCTTTCCGTCAATGCTCAAGATATGAGCAAGGTGATCGGAAGGGGGGGTGCGACCGCGAAATCAGTTCGCTCGCTCCTTCGGATCGTCGGAATCAAGCACAACGCCCGCGTGAATCTTAAGATTGAAGAGCCAGAGGGCGCTGCCCCTCGGCCGCGCCGGGTAAGTTCAGTCGACGAAGTAGTGGAAGACCTTAAGCTCTAGGGAACTTCCTTAAAAGACATAACGATTGACCGGCGAAGGTAAATTGAGCTCAATTTACCGGGGTCGCATTGACCTAACCGATCGTCGGAACACAAAATGCCGCTTCAGACGCGGCTTTTGTGTTATGATGAAAACGTATAAAATCTAAATTCCAAATTCTAGGTTCTTCGTTTATGCGTTTCGACATCGTTAGCATATTTCCTCGTATATTTGATTCATATTTCAATGAATCGATTTTGAAGCGCGCTCAAAAGAAGGGCTTGATTAAAATTTACATCCATAATCTTAGAGATTATTCGAGCGACAAAAAACACCGGAAGGTTGATGATCGGCCGTACGGAGGAGGACCGGGGATGGTATTAAAGATTGAGCCGATTTATAGAGCAGTTCAATCCGCAAGGACCAAAAACAAAAAATCAACCTTCGTCCCGAGCCCTCTTCGAGTCCGAGCCTCAGAGTCGAGGACAGGTCGAGGGAAAACAAAAAATAAACCCCCTCGAACACGGGTAATTCTATTGAGCGCGAAAGGAAGACAATTCGATGAAAGGATGGCAGAGCAGCTCGCAAGACTGGATCAGTTGATTCTGATCTGTGGCCATTACGAGGGGGTGGATGAACGCGTGGCGAAATATGTCGCCGACGAAGAAGTTTCAGTCGGCCCGTACATTATAACCGGCGGCGAGATTCCGGCAATGCTTGTGGTAGACGCCGTAACACGCCTTCTTCCCGGGGTACTCGGTAAGGCCGAATCCCTTGAACACCGTAGGAGCCAGAAGTTGCCAAATTATAAATTCTCCCTCGACCCCGAGTTTAGAACCAAGGGGCAAATTCCAAATTCAAGGCCCCATGGTTATTCCGTTTATACCCGCCCCGGGGTTTTCTCTCCCCGCCGGTTGGCGGATAGCCGACAGAAAGTCGTACAATGGAGGGTCCCGAAAATGCTTCTTTCCGGCAATCATAAAAAGATCGAGGAATGGAGGAAAATAACCGCTCACCTATCTTAATTTGTACTATCATTTGATGCCTGCCGGCAGGCAGGTCGCGCGTCTTGGATACTCGGATGAGCGCTTCGGGCCGATCTTAATGGAAGCCCTTAGTTGAAGCTCCGCGCGGAGCTTCATTACGGATTTGGTGTGCCCTTAAAGGGACTGGATTGGAACCGCATTCTGCAAGAATTAAGAATTTGGCAAGGAATTCTCCAACCAGTCGTTAATCCACTTTAATCTCACTTCTTGCCAAGTATCATTATATACTGCCCATCCTTTGCATCTATGAAATGACGTGTTTCCCAACCCGTATTCTCCAAAATCTTTTTCAATTCCTGCTTTGAAATGATGAGATAATCAAACCAATTACCCACGAAATTTTTGTATCTTACTCGTAGACGTAATTGCCCCTTCATTCTTCCTCGTTTCTGATTCAACTTGTGATACGAAAGATGTATAGGGTCTTTTGTGGTATATGGGTCTCTTGAGGCCGCAATAATAAGGGCTTCAGGAGATGTGATTCTATAAAGTTTTCGTAAAAGGTTTTTGGCTTTACGGAACGAGCCAAAAAGACCGAAGTTGTTGCCCATCATAATCACCGTATCAAAAGTGTCTTTCTTAAACTTGCCGATATTTTCAATCGGCATAGCCTTTGCTTTTCTCAAACCTCGCAATCGCGATACTTTTATCGCCAATGGTGAATTATCTATGCCAGTTACATCAAGCCCACGCTTTTGAAGATATAAGGAATGCCGTCCGCCACCACACCCGATGTCTAATATTTTGCCCTTAACAAATTTCATTGCATCTTTTTCAATTTTATCCCAGTGCTCATATTCAGACAGATAGACTTCGCCACCATATCTGCCAACTGCAATAAAGCCATCGTCTCTTTCAACGACTTCATTTTTAGGCTCACCAGTTTTGAAGTAGCTCCAAAGCTGTTCGCCGTAAGCATCTACAAATCTTTTGTTACTTTTCTTCATAGATATACGTGGATACACATAGTTTATTATGGATTGGTGTGGAATTATACAACTCTGCTCGAACCTATTTTAGCAAAAATCTCTGAAAAACGGAAGATTGCCGCTCGCTTCGTTCGCGGTATCCCCACCCCAGCGGCTCGCCGCCTGACGGCGGCCAAAGCCCGCAAAATTTCTTTTCATTTTTTAGAGGGCGCGCGCAAAAATCTTTTTCAAATAAAGTAAGGAATGAAATTTTGCGGGCTTTGCTTCCTTGCTGACGCAAGGACGAGCCACTTCCCACCCCAACGCTCGGGCGGGGGCGAGTTATATATTGTTTCAAATAAGATCAATTATATTATTCTTTTTGTGCGATAAGTTCTTTTACATCTTTATACGCCAAACTCTTAGGCCACAACAGATTACCTTTAGAGTCATATATGGGTACCAGTGGGGCTTTTTTATCCCGGTATGCCTCGAGCATCAAAGAGGCGATTTCGTGAACTCGCTTTACTACAACTTCTGGGTCTTCCGATGAAGGTCTTACAACAATTCCCCCGAAAAGCCGCGGGGCAACACGATACGAAAGCACAAATCCATACTCGGTATCTGCAAGTAGCTCACTTTTTTCGTTCATTAGTCCTATTTCTTTTAATTCTTCGGTGGTCTCTCGTCCCTTTTGAAGCCCCTGCCAAGCAGCCGCCGCTTGCGGATCGTCTATTCTGTACTCCTTTGATCTTTCACTCACTTCAGCATATGCACGTCTCGGTTCTTTCTCTTTAAAGGGCGAGAGATCAAATATCAAAGTTATTGTTTCGACTCTTTTCCCGCTTGTGTCATGTCCACCCGAATAACCCGACCAATCAATTTGCGTAGTGCCTTCTTCAAATCTCCAATCATTACTACTTGCCCTTCCGACAATATTAAAATACACAGCGCCTCTCTTGTGTTTTCTCACGCTTTCAGCCCATCTTTTCTTGCTAATTTCTCTACTCTTGCATGATAATCCGGCGAAGTTGATGTTCCCAAAACACCGTCTTTAAGAATGCTTGTTAGCGCATCGCGGTCTAATTCTGCTGAAGATTCTGATTCTGAACGCCTTAATATTTTATCAAGGGCTGTGTATGCTGTTCCTCTTTCGTCTATATCTTTAACTTTCTGCATCACTTTATCTAAATCTTCCGAGGTTAACTCTTTTTCAATTTCTTCTATTGGCTCAATTTGTTCGCCGACACCAATATTTTTTGGCAACTCCTCAAAAGTACTCATGTTTACATTATAAGATTAATGAGATCCCCGAACCACCTGGGTTCGGGGATCTTCGGCCCCGCGATTACCCAATCACCTAGGTTTGGGGGCTGGTGGCGAAGTTTGCCACCAAGAAGGGCAGTGCCCAAGGAATATCCACATCGCAACCGGATAACCTTGTGGCATAAACCTTCATCACCTCTTTCTCTCGGCCGTTGTTAAGCTTCGAGACAAGAAATGATAGAGATATACCCTCCTTTTCGATCAACTCCAGCACTTCTTGCCGGAACTGTTCGGTAGTAGCCGCCAGTTGCTGCAAATCCGTCCCACTAAGACAGATCGTCAGTAGCTCCTGGCTGGAGCCAATCTGTGCGATACCACCCACAGAATCATTCATTCTGTGAATGGCTCGCCAGATCTCCAGAGTGACTCGCTCAAGTCGCTCCAGATAACTAGCCCCCGAGAATGGCTTTATCATTGTTTCCTCCCGCGCCTTCGCGCTTTTGTTGGATGATGGATTTTCAGTGTTCTGCCCACATTATACTCTAATATCTATAGAACATCAAGTATGACTATGTTGAAAAATATCCTGTTGTATTGACATTAAGTAGTTTACTTGCTAAAATGATATAATAAACATTGACATTGTATCTATGAAACTTGATGAGGGATTAAAAAATATAGGTCTCAAGGGCTCCGAGATTAAGGTTTACCTTTACCTTTTAGAAAACGGCGTTTCAACGCCGCCGCAGATAGCCAAAAGCACTAAAATCGCCCGCACAAATACCTACCACATTGTGAGGGCACTTGAGGAAAAAGGACTTATTGAGCAGCATAAGAAACGAAAGCGTTTCGTGTACTTACCCACCGATCCGGCTGCGCTTTTACGCACGCTTGAACGCCGCAGGGAAATTGTGGAACAGCTCCTTCCCGACCTTCGGGCACTCCATAAAATTCAGAAAAACAAACCGAGTATACGGTTTTTTGAAGGCACAGAACAGATCAAAGAGATTTTTATGCAAATGCTCGAGGCAGAAGAAATTTTGGGCATTGCTTCAACAAAAAAACTTTTTGAGCTTGATCCGAAATTTTTTACCTCTTATACAAAACTCATGAAACACCGCAATATTATGTTCCAAGATATCTTATCTCACCCTTCGGGCGAAAAGACGGCTAAAGATACAAGAGCTATAATGGGTTCTTTGTATAACTATAAACTTTTACCATCACAATATGAAGAATTAGCTACCAATTTCCTTATTTGGAATGATAATGTGGTGCTCATGACCCTTGAAGAACCCGTTTTTGGCACTCTTATTACAAACAAAAATTTGGTGGCGACATTCAGAGTGATTTTTGAAATTATTTGGGGCGTAATCCCTTCTTAGAAAGCCTGATATGTTTTTCAAAAACTCGCCCCCGCCCGAGCGTTGGGGTGGGAAGTGGCTCGTCCTTGCGTCAGCAAGGAAGCAAAGCCCGCAAAATTTCATTCCTTACTTTATTTGAAAAAGATTTTTGCGCGCGCCCTCTAAAAAATGAAAAGAAATTTTGCGGGCTTTGGCCGCCGTCAGGCGGCGAGCCGCTGGGGTGGGGATACCGCGAACGAAGCGAGCGGCAATCTTCCGTTTTTCAGAGATTTTTGCTAAAATAGGTTCGAGCAGAGTTGTATAATTCCACCACTTTGAAAATTGCAAGTTTTTAGACACAGGGCCGCCGCAGGCGGCCACCAAATCGTAAGGAATTTTGGGCTCCAAAACCCATTGGCGATTGCGTAAAATGTGGTTCGAGCCAATGTTTTTCAGAAATGTTGTCATTTCCTCTTTCTTTTGAGCCTCAAGCAATTTAGCGGCTTGGTTTAAAGACAAAACAAACTCACGAGCCGGTTCGAGCCAAGACAATCCTTTCTGTTCAAAATCTGTAATTTTCTCCGAAAGTTCTAACTTGGCTGTTAGGATTTTTTGTTTCTTGAGAGCATACTCGTCGCTGGAAAGTTTATCGTTCAGATGTAAATCCAAAAGTTTATCCAATTTTTGTTCCAGTTGGTTCACTTGCTCTTTGAGATTTTGAACAGTAGTTTTAGCTGCTTCTTTAGCTTGTGTTTCTTCTTTATCCAGTTCGGCTAAAACTTTTTCCGTTGCTTGGCTCGACAAAGAAACTTTTTGTAGAAAGTTATTGATCTGTTCTAACAAACTTTCTTCCCGTAGATACCGCTTTTCTTGGCATAAACCTTTTTTCTTGGTGCAACGATAATAGTTATGCCCCTTTTGCCGCTCTCCGGTAATTGAACAACTACAAGAGGCACATTTCATTAGACCAAGAAAAGCAAAGTGATGTTTTCTCACTTCCTGGACTTTGCCACGCTTCGCCATAACCTCTTGGCATTTATCAAAAAGTTTCTTTGAAATTAACGGCTCGTGAGTTCCCTCAAATACTTCGCCTTTGTATTTCATGAGGCCAATGTAGAAAATATTTTGTAGATTTTTATGGATATTGGCGATAACAAGTTTTTTACCGAGATTGCCACGCAAGTTATTTTTATCAGACCATTTTGCGAGGGAATGAAGTGGATATTTTCCGGTGGCATAAAGTGTGAAAAGCTTTTTCACTTTTAGTGCTTTCACTGTGTCAATATCTATCATTCTAGTTTTTGAATTATTAAGATAACCCACCGGAGCCCAGCCGGGCCATACGCCATTTCGTATTTTCTGGCGTAGCCCGCGCTTCACATTCTCTCGCAAATTATCTACAAAATATTTTGATTGTCCGAAAGCTATGTTGAGCATAAATAACCCTTGTGGTGTTGGTTCAAACCAGAATGTTGGAAATTTGAGGGAACGAATCAAGCCGCGATCTACAAAATGGATAATCTTTCCACCATCTACAGAATTGCGTGCCAATCTGTCCGGGTGCCACGAAATAATCCCTTCTGCTTTTCCTTTTTCGAGTAATGCCAACATTTCTGCGAATTTAATTCGCCCAGGTTCTTTGGCAGTTTTTGCCTCGCACAGCGAGGCGACAATTTCAAGTTTTTCTTTGGCGGCAAATTCTTTTAGCTCATGCAGTTGAGCTTCAATGCTTAAGACTTGCCTGTCATCTTCTTCCGTGCTCTTGCGAGCGTATATTATGTATTTCATATGGTTTTTGATGAAAAATTTTCTTTTACCCTTAAATTTTAAGACGCAATCGCCAATGGGTTTTGGAGCCCAAAATTCCTTACGATTTGGTGGCCGCCTGCGGCGGCCCTGTGTCTAAAAACTTGCAATTTTCAAAGTGGTGCTGTATTCTGAAATTAGTCCGAACCCATTTTGGCGGGCGGGCGAGCTCTGAAAAAAATCCGAAGCCGTTGGGATAAAAACTGCCAAAGAACCTGTAAAAATATCGGCTCGAACCACATTTTGGTAAAAGAAAATTTTTCATCTTGGTTTTAAGACAGCGTTAGGCTGTTTTTTGTTTGGCATTGACGGACCATGAATTTAGAAGTATATTAGTATATCCAGCATAGTGCTGGAACTTCCATCCTGATATCCTCCCGATGTGGATGGAAGACAACCCTGACAAGGAGGAGTGTCATGAGTGCTAATCTCGAGGTTCGTTTCGAATGGGAACACAGTGGATTGATGGTGTTCACCCAAAGGGTCACAAAAGAAAACGCCGCCGACCAAGGGAATGAAAAGTATCCTTCCTGGCCTTGGGCAGACATAGTTCAATCGTTCGGCTTCTTTCAGGACGTGATAACGCTTGTCCTGAATGAGGTTGAGGAACTCGTCCGTGTCCACCCGGCTCAACGAACCATCACGCTGAAATGGGGAAGAGGCGAAAAGCTTCCGCCGACCGAACAGCATGAACGATGCGCCAACGCCTGGGTCAAACTCGAGAAGGATCTCGAAGCCGGGACGTTGACAATCGAGTTGCATCGTCGCGAAGGAACCTACAAAGACTTCGTGCTTCTCGATGTACTTGATCATTTGGAAGGTAGAGCTGGTCGAGGCAAGAATCGGCACGTCGACGGCCGACCAGGGGTGTTGCGCCAGAAACTGGAGCGTGCACTGAGCAAGGGTCCGGTATATCTGCACGATTCTGCCGTCCCGCGGATGCCCATTCCCGACAATGAGCGTGTTCGGACCTAATAGGGTCATCGCAGTTGGGTGGAGTTCGAAAGAGCTCCACCCTTTTTCTTTATTAATTCAAAGAGCTAAAAGAATTTGCCGCCAATCAAAGCATTTTTCAATCAATTTCAAATTGAAAAATGCTTTGAAATGAGTTATTATTAACTCATTAGAAAAACTTGAAATTGTCATCCCAACGGCTTCGGATTTTTTTCAGAGCTCGCCCGCCCGCCAAAATGGGTTCGGACTAATTTCAGAATACAGCACCAAAAACATGTTAGAGAAAATGAAAAAGTTCTTTATCCCGGAAGAACCTCATGACGTAAAGGAGGATCGTACATTTTTGGAAAGAGAGGTTCTAAGGTTGATCGAGAAAAGAGCCAGATTAATCAATCGAGATGATGATTCTTTGGACCAGGGGGCAAGATACGACGCAATCACTGACTTAAATCGCCGTATTGAAGCATTAAACGACAAGATAAAAAGATTTTAAAAATAAAAAGAATCAACCCTCCTTTAATTTAATTACTCTGCTTCTGCATTTCAAAAAGGCGCTGTTTTTTTGGAGATATCTCTGTAGCGGGGCAGGCACAGAATTAAATTAATGAGGAATTAGCTCTTCATGAACATGGACGAAAAACCCCCTGGACCAGAAGAAATCCAAGAAAGAAATTGGGACGAAGAGGGAAAAAAAGCTCGTATAGAATGGCACAAAAAAATGCTTAACAATTGGCCCGGAGCCCATCCGCGAGTCAGAAAAATTTGGGAAGACGAAATTGCGAAACTTGAAGGTGAAGAAAAAGAAAAAAATGAGAGAAAAGATTTTCCGCCCGAGACGGACCTACCTCAGATATGACGCTACGAAAAAGGATTTTCAAACATGCTCCAGGCACATTGAGGAAACCCAAGGCTTTGTTTTCTAAACGAAAACCCCCGTTGATATGCGGGGATTGTTTTTTAATACAAGTTCTTAAAGCTTCACGGCTGGGTTGCGGGTAAGACCGGAGGCGCCATTAACTTGAATGCCTCCACCAGGCCGGCATACGATGCGGAGAATAACACCAGCCCCTGATCAGAAACTCCGTAATTGAGCGCTGTGCCGGATTGTTCAAACGTAAGGTAACGGCTTTTTACTCCGCTGATCTGACCATCTTTAAATCCGGTTACAGCTGGATTGCCCGGGTCGCTTGGGAAAAGACTTTTTGCATAGGAGGGTTCGTCTGTTTCAAACCGATTCAATAGCGCGCGAGCCGCCTCTACGCTTGCAAGCGGATCTTTCAATTGGGCAAGAAATCCCGGCAGCACAACCCCGCCCCTTACAAAAACAAACGCGGTGAAATCTTTATCAAAGATATCCAGCTCCGCAAGCGTAAAGTTTGAATACAATGTCGTAAAGAATGCGTCAAAATCAGCCGGCCGGCTCTCTAAATCTAGCAGCACCACTTCTGCCAGCGCATTTTCTCCAAGTCCTATGCTCGCGCCTGAAAAAGCAGCGGTGATTGTATCCCGACTCAATGATTCAAGCTGCCGCTCGATCGGAGCCGCGGTTAATCCTTTCAGCGCAGATTGATGGATACGCAGTGGAAGGAGTGGGGGTAACTCCGGAGGCGGAGGAGGTAGAGGTTCTGGCGGAAGAGGTGGCGGTTCCGGAAGCGGAGGAGGCGGCGGTTCCGGAGGCGGAGGTGTTACTGCCACCTCTTTCTCTCCGAAGAACGCCGGATACACAATGAAATAACCCACAACGCCGAGCCCCACTACAAATACCGCAGCAAGCACAATAAGCACTGTTTTCATGGGCAAGTGTTTTTTCTTTGTTGTTGAGCCGGCAGCTGTCGGAACAGCTTCAGCAGATTGGGGTGCAAACACAGACTCTTCGGGCCCGGCGTAACCGGGAATATTCAATTCTTCTTCTGTTGGCGCGGAAGGGGACGGCGGCAGAGAAGGAACGGGAGGCGCTTCGGGTAAAACCGGCTCGCCCGTTGGAGAAAGGTTAATCACCTCCGGCTTTATCATCTCTCCTCCGGTTTCTCGGAGCGACTTAATGTCGGCCGCCATGGTTCTGATGTTCACTTCCGGCGGCGGGGGAGGCGGAACTTTTTTCTCTTGAGGAGATGGCGGAGGTACCGGCGGAGGAGCCGGAGCCTGCGGCTCCGGATTCGATCCTAATGGATTCCACGGAGTTTGTTGTTGATCGCCGTTCATTGAGAATAATCGAATAGCGAATAAATTGCGGATTTGCGAATAAACAAATTCGTTTATTCGATCATTCGTATCGGATTCGTTATTCGTTGGTCGAGATATTTTGGGGCGGTTTTCTTTTTATTATACCATACGCTTGTGGAAGTTAGTGAAACTGCTTTGTGGATAAACTGATGCGGTTGGTTTCCGGATCAATCTTGACAATTTTCGCCTTGGCCGTATCGCCTACGCGGAGAAATTCTTCAACCCTGCTTACGTGGCGCGGCGCAATTTCAGAAACGTGGATCATGCCGTCGTGGCGCGGCGAAATTTGTAAAATAGCCCCGAAGTCCATGACCCTTACTATTGTTCCTTCCACGACCTCGCCTACCTGAAACTCCCGCGCAATATCTTTAATCCAATTGATTGCCTGCCCCACCATCTTTTCATCGGTGCCGGTCACGTATACTTGGCCGTCTTGTTCGATGTCTATGGTAGTTTGCGTTTTGGCGATGATCTCGTTTATCACTTTACCTCCGGGGCCAATGACCTCGCGGATTTTATCCGGATTAATGAAGAGCACGATGACGCGCGGCGCGTAGGGAGAAAGTTCCGGCCGCGGCGCCGGAAGTACGGCGGTTATCTTTTCAAGGATTTCCAGTCGCGCTTTCTTCGCCTGCACGAGTGCCTCTTCCAGCATTTCAGGCGTAAGTCCTTCGATCTTGACATCCATTTGCGCTGCGGTGATGCCGTCTCGCGTCCCGGCCACCTTCAGATCCATGTCTCCGTAATGGTCTTCTGGTCCTTGAATGTCAGTAAGAATTTTGTATTGTCCGGTTTCGCTCATAAGCCCCATAGCAATGCCGGCTACCGGCTTTTTAATTGGAACGCCGGCATCCATCAGCGAAAGCGAACCTGCACACACCGATGCCATGGATGAGGAGCCGTTTGAGGAAAGCGTTTCGGACACTACGCGTATGGTATAGGGAAAATCTTTTGTGTCCGGTATGAGCGGCTGGAGCGCGCGGCCGGCTAGCGCGCCGTGGCCGATCTCGCGCCTGCCGGGGCCGCGGAAGAAACCTGTCTCCCCGACCGAATATGGCGGGAAATTATAATGGTGGAGAAACCTTTTTTTGGTCGTAATCTCCATGGTTTCCACCATCTGTTCCTGGCCGGGCGCAGCCAGCGTGGTGATCGAGAGCGCTTGCGTATTGCCGCGGATAAACAATCCTGATCCGTGGGTGCGTTTCAAAAGACCCGCAGCTGCATGGATCGGCCGGACCTCATCAAGTTTTCTTCCGTCGGGTCGGCGCTCGTGTTCTATGATATTGCGGTGCACCAATTGACTAATTTCTTCATCAAGGATGCGAAACGATTCTTTTTTATCCTCTTCGTTAAATTCTTTCTCGGCTAGATGATGCGCGAGTCCTTCTTTGAGTGCGTCGAGTTTATCGGTGCGGCTCTTTTTGTCGGCATACACCGCTTCTTCGAGTTTGGTCTTCGCAAAATCGCGAACTGCCGAGACGAGCCCCGGTTTAATTTCTTTCAGCCCCACCGTTGTTTTTTTCGATCCGATTTCTTTCGCCATTCTTTCCTGGAATTCAACAAGTTTTTTTATCTCTTCGTGGGCCGCTTTGACCACCGAAACAAAGCCGTCTTCGCCTATTTCTTTCGCGCCGGCCTCAATCATGTTGATTCGATCTTTGGTGCCCGAAACAAACACGTCAAGTATTGAAACGTCACGCTGCTTGTGGGTAGGGTTAATAATCGTTTCGCCGTTCATTTTTGACATTCTTGCTCCGGCGATCGGGCCATTCCACGGAATATCAGAAATCGCCAGCGCGGCAGAGGCACAGATGAGCCCGACAAAGTCAGGGTCGTTTTCTTCGTCAATCGCCAGAACCGTTACCACCACCTGCACGTCGCGCCTGATTCTGTGGTCAAACAAAGGCCGAATCGATCGGTCCACCAGCCTGCCGTTCAAAATCGCTTCTTCCGAGGGCCTGCCCTCTCGGCGGATGAAGCGACTGCCGATAATTTTCCCCGCGGCGTAAAACTTTTCTTCATAATCTACGGTGAGCGGAAAGTAATCGATGCCCGTTCTATCCTTCTTTCCCATGACGGCGGTTACGAGCACTGCGGTGTCGCCGTAGGTGCCGAGCACTGCTCCGTTTGCCTGCTCGGCCAAAATTGACGTCTCAAGCTTGAGCGTTTTGCCGCCGATTTCAATGGTGAATTCTTTACGCTGTAAATCCATGATGCAATAGCATTAATGTCTATGCGATATTCTCCGTAGGGCAATTTTAATGAGAAACCTTGATCCTTCTCCTAAATCAGTAAATAGGTCGACGACCTCCTTGAGCTTCGACGACGCGCTTCTGCCGAACGCCATAACTTCTACCTGTCTCCCGTGGCTTCGAAGATATTCCACGAGCGGCACGAAGTCACCGTCTCCGGTAACGAGCACAATGGCGTCGAGAAACTCTGACATCCGTATCGCGTCCACGCACAGTCCGACGTCCCAATCGGCTTTTTTAAATCCTCCGGAATACACTTGCAGGTCCTTCATTCTCAACTCAATGCCGGCGCGCTCGAGCGCCTCAAAAAAAGAAGCTTCCCCCTGAGAAGATTCTGCAACCACGCCCTCGCTTTTCACCACGTACGCGATGGCGCGGATCAGCTGGCGCGAGCCGACCGCTTCTTTCAAAAGTTCTTTGAAATTGACGCGCGACTGATAGAGATTTTTCGCCGAGTGGTATAGATTTTGGATGTCGATAAAGACACCGACTCGCTGATCTTTGTGTTTGATAACAGACATTAACTAAAATCCCAATACCCAATATCCAATTCCCAATTAAATCCCAAATCCCAATAAACCGATTTTATTATTGAGATTTTGAACTTGTTTGGAAATTGGAAATTAGAATTAGAAATAGGAAATCTTATAATCTCGAGGTTTTTTTACTTCCTCAACGCCAATCCCTTGACTATTTTATTATATCTCCTGACGCTTTCCTTTTCAAGATACGTAAGGAGCCGCCTCCGCTTTGACACCATCTTCAACAAGCCGCGGCGGGAATGGTGATCCTTCGGATGATCTTTCAGATGCCCGGTAAGCTCTTCAATCTGCCTCGTCAAAAGCGCAATCTGAACCTCGGCAGAACCGGTGTCTTCCGGCCCAAGCTGAAAATTCTTGATGACATTCGATTTTTGCCTGGTGGTTAACATTGTTGTTAGTATAGCACATCTTGTCACGCAATCCAACCTTCCGTTTTGCGACAGATGCGATACAATGAAATCATGAATCCCGGTAGAGAAAACAATATGAACAATAAAGCGCTCCTTAACGACTACCTTAACCACCTCGAGGTCGAAAAAAACCGCAGCCGAGGCACGCGGGAGAATTATGGCCGGTACCTTGAAGCATTTATTTATTTTGCGAAGATTAAAAAACCGGAGGACATCACGCTTGATGCAGTACGCGAGTTTCGCATCTATCTCAACCGGCTTAAGAATAGCCGCGGAGAAACGCTTCAAAAATCCACGCAGTCGTATTACATTATCGCGCTGCGCAATTTCCTTAAATATCTCGCCAAGCGGGATATTAAAACGCTTTCTGCGGACAAAGTTGAACTTCCCAACGTGCCCCAACGAGAACTCGCAATAATCAGTTATGACGACCTCGAACGATTGCTGACAGCTCCGGCAGGCAATTCATTGCGGGCGCTGCGCGACCGCGCAATTTTGGAAACGCTTTTTTCAACCGGCTTACGCGTATCAGAACTCTGCAAGCTCGACCGTTTCATCGATGTCGGCCGCGGAGAAATTACCGTGCGGGGCAAAGGGGGGAAGCTTCGCATCGTATTTCTTTCGGCACGGACAAAACAGGCGCTCAAGGAATATCTTTCTAAACGGCAGGACGGAGAACCGGCGCTATTCGTAAGCCTTACCAAATCAAAACAGCCGGCGGTCATCGGCCGGATTATTTCCCGTGCCGTCCAGCGGCTGATCTCGTACTACGGGCGAAAGACGGGAATAGCCGATCGCGTCAGTCCGCATATGCTGCGGCACCAATTTGCCACCGACCTTTTGCTCAACGGCGCCGACCTCCGGTCAGTACAATCGCTCCTTGGGCACGCCAGCATTACCACCACGCAGATATACACCCATATTACCAACAAAGAGCTCAAAGAAATCCATTCTGCCTTTCACGGCCGCCGCCGGAATATATCATAGCGACAAACACATAAAGCTTGGCAAAGGTTGCTCTATGGTTTATGCTATTTTGAGCATCGAGCATTTTGGGGGAAAGAATCAAAAAGGCGGACGTGCGGTCCGCTTTTAAATAAAATACCGCTCCGACAATTGTCGAGAGCGGCCACGCGTCTGGATGTTATGCTTTATTTCCCGAGCATGAATCGTATCAGCGCTTCTCCTTGCAAAGGATTCAGATTGAATTTCATGCTTGCTTCATCCACAAGCTTTAACTTGTTGGCCGAAGGATTACGCTTGAGTTCCTGGCTTACCCATTCAATTGCGTTTTCTACGGGCGTTCTCAGTATTACATCCTCCTTTCTTTTTAGATACAAAAGCAAGTATAGCATGGACACCGGTATTATGCAAGGATTCTAGTATCTCGTTTGTCGGGTCAGAATTATGCTTTATTTATTAGATGATTTTACTGGCGGGACATGTGGGTTAAGTGCCCCGTGGGTGCAAGCAGTATAAGCGTTTCTGGATACCCTTGTTAGTTGGCGCTTTGGGGCACGTGGGTCAGAGTTATTACTTACTACTTAACACCTCATTAAAGAATTCGTACTTTCGGCGCATATACTCACTTTGACATAAAGGAAAGCCATTTGCTGTGTTTGAAGCGATCATCTTTCTCAACATAGCTATTGTTATAAATCCAGTGCTGGCTTCCGGTGTTATACGGCGGGTCAATGAAAATCACATCTACTTTCTTTTTGTGGGTGTAATTCAAAACAGATAAAGCGTGGTAGTTGTCGCCCTGAATGAAGACATGATCTATGTCCGCTTTGTTTGATGAAATTACCTTTTTCTTTTCTTCTTTCAAAACTGGCAAATGCGTTTTGCATTGCTCCGCGACTTCTTCGGTTTTGTCTTCCCAAACAATCCCAAATTTTTTGCGCTTCGAAAGCTCCTTGTACTCATGAAGCAATTTTTCTCTTGACCAGTTTTGAAAATCTTTTTTTCGCATAAGATATTACGCTGTATTTACAATTGTCTCAAGAAAAGTCCAAAGTTTATCTTGTTCTGTTATTTTTTAAATTGATTATCGATGCACTCGGGTCGCAACTCACTCGCGACCAATCGGGTCGCGCCGATAAAAAATTGTCAATGCGGAGGCGAGAGGATTCGAACCTCTGTGGGATTTTTTAGATCCCAGCGGTTTAGCAAACCGCCGCTTTAAGCCGCTCAGCCACGCCTCCCTACGCATTACAATAGTGGAAAAAAATCTGATTGACAACCGCTGTTGAGGTTTTTACAATAGAGGCAGTGTTCGTCGACAACGTCACAACGAATACGATTCTTTGAAGGAGGTGAACGCGCATGGACGGCGGCGAATTGGTTGCAAAAACGCTTACGGAATTAGGCGTAAAACAGATTGGAGTGGTGTGCGGCGGTCATATTACTCCTATTCTTATCCATGCGAATGGACTGGGAATTCGGACGGTCGATTTCCGGCATGAATGCGATGCGGCATTTTTTGCGATGGGAACTTCGATTGTAACTGACATTCCCGGCGTTGCGGTCGTAACTGCGGGTCCGGGCAATTCGAATGTCTTTACTGCGATAAAGACCGCGAGCCGCGCCCAAGTGCCGATGGTGGTGATTGGCGGAGCAGCCGCGACGTTTTTACGCGGCCGGGGCTCGCTACAAGACACCGAACAGCTTGCATACATGGTTGATGGCGATCCGATGCGCGTTGAAGTCCCGTTATGGAAAAGGCCATTTCAGTACCCTGTTGCCGTATTCTGTAGACTGTTTTTCGGTCCGAGCAGCGCGGCAAAATGGGCCGTAAGCATCAAACGCCAACGCGACATCCCTCGACTGCTCAAGAAAGCATTTTTGATTGCGCAATCCGGGGTTCCGGGGCCGGTGTTTATGGAAATTCCTGTTGACGTGCTTTATGACCCCGACATTGATCTGGTAAAAAACGAATATATTGATCCGATCCTTAGAGGATGCGGCGAAGGGCTTTTGGGCAGTATCAAGCGGGCGTATGTGCGTTACCGTTTCCGTCAGCTATGGTCTGTTGAAAAAGACATTGAATACCCATCGCTTTGCGCGCCGCAAAGGCCGATTATCAACAAGAAGAAATTTTTTCACGTACGCGATCTTCTGTTATCCGCAGAGCGGCCGGTTATTGTGGGCGGCAACCAACTCATCTGGCTTCAAGGGAAAAACGATCTTTGTGGCGCCTTGAAAAAACTCGGCATCCCTACCTACCTGACGGGTTTGAGCAGGGGCCTTTTGGAGCGCCTATATCCGTTCGATCGTTCCCGCAAAGAGGCGCTGGCACAAGCAGACCTCGTTATTCTTGCGGGCATGGCTCCGGACTTTCGCCTGAAGTATGGCCAGGACATAAACCGGAATGCGCAAGTTGTGCGAATTGATCTTGGCCCCGATTTTTTAAAAAAGAATCTACCGCGAGCCATGCGCTTGAGAGCAGACCCCGGAAAGGTTTTTTATCAACTTGCGCAAGATAAGGAGCTTGGTTCTCGCGCGGATGAACTCGCTGCAAGACGGACGTCATGGATCGAATTGCTGCGGCGCATAGAAGACGAGAAGAAAACGGCGGATAAGGAAGAAATTGAAAAAAGCAAAAACGTATTGCCCCTGAATCCTCTTTGGGTGAGCCAAAGGATTAACGATTTAATCCGGCCGAGCGATATTATCGTGGTTGACGGCGGAGATTTTGTCGGCGCGGCTGCGAAGGTGATTAAACCCTGGTCTGCGCGCAAATGGATAGATGCGGGCCCATTCGGCACCCTTGGCGCCGGAACAGCCTTCGCAATGGCGGCAAAGGCCGCGTATCCGGAATTAACCGTATGGGTGCTCTACGGAGACGGCGCTTTCGGGTTTAGTACGACAGCAGAATTCGAAGCCGCCGCTCGGCAAAAACTTGGGATTATAGGCGTGATCGGAAACAATGGAGCTCATGAAGAGATCAGGCGCGGCGACATGAAAGTATACGGCGCCAGCGTGGCAACCGAGCTGGGGTATGTACGATATGACAAGGCAGTTGAAGCGTACGGCGGCTGGGGCGCGTTTGTTGAAAACCCCGATGATCTAACCGTGGCGCTCAACGAAGCGCTAGACAAATCCCTGCGCGGCATTCCAGCGGTGGTAAATATTAAGATAGGGAACACCAAATCGCGCAAAGATTCTATTTCCATGTAATAGCGTTCCATTGCGGACGCTATTTTTTGGCGCCTTGCCGCGGTTGAACGACTTTTGAGAAATAGAGCGGTGCTTCGATTTCGATTGAGAACAATGCATGATACAATGAAGGTGGAATATGTCTTTCTCCCCTCTTTATATTATTTCGCAACTGTTTTTTTATATCGGCGCTTTTTTCATGCATTGGTATGTCGGCGGATTCGGCTGGTTTATGCACCGGGCATTGTCAGCGCTTGAACGCCTTGATCAAACGTTTGCAATCAAGGTAACCCTGCGCAATTTGTTCGAACCGCTCTATCAGGATTACAGCATTGTAGGAAGGATACTGGGCATTGTATTTCGGCCGGCCCGGCTGCTCGTCGGCGGCTTGATTTATTTGTGCGTGATAGCGGGTTTTATCTTCGCGTATATCGTGTGGGCTTTGATTCCGCTGTTTTTGCTGTTCCGTACTCTCGCCGGTTAAGGGTCTTGACCCAAGAATTCGAGCCAACGGCGATGAAATTTTGGTTACAAAACATGCAAATTAACCCCGAACAACTATATATATATGATCCGCGGTTTGAGATGACCGTCGGCGGGCGTTTTTTGGTGCGAGCAGTCGGATCGATTCTATTTTTTTCCGCGTTGATAACCACCATCGCGTTTCTTTTTTCAGATGCCGAGCGCCCGGGCCTTGTGTATGCGGGAATCTTCCTCATGTTTTTTCTGGTTGATTTCACGATGCATCGTCAAAATGCCAAGAAAGTGATCAACCACAAAGTTCGGGAAGAAATCAAAAAAGGGACGCGGATTAATATCGCAGATTTCCTGCCGCTTGCTTCATTCCAAACGCTGATCGCAAGCATCGACAAAACCCGGCTTTCTCAAAAAAGCTTCTTCTTGAACCTGCTCGTACAACTCTGTGGGTTGCAGGAAATCAAGGGGGGACTTATGCGAATGGATGTTGACCCGAAAGAATTCTACAAAAAAGCATTAGAGCATCTGGACAAGAGCCGGGAAGTTCCTCCCCGAGGGAAAGTTGAATTGCTGCTCGAGATAAATGAATTTATGAAATTCGCCTTCGTTGATGCGGTAAATAATAATGATGCATGGGTTGAGCCTCATGATGTATTCAGCGCCCTGTTTCATGTGAAATCAGAAGACCTTGCACGCATCTTCGGGTTTTTCGAAATCGAAGAAGTTGACCTTGAGAATTCGCTTATTTTTGGAAAGTACAAGAAAATGTTTTCCGGCTTGAGGGCCCTTCCTGCAACCTTAGGCGGATTCGCCCATCGCCATGTGCGTATGCGGTCGCGGACCATGAACCGGGCATGGACCGCGCGACCGACGAAAACCCTGGATCGGTACAGCACAGATCTGACGGCGCTCGCCAGAACTGAACAGGTCGGTTTCATGGTGGGACACAAAACCGAGTTGGAGCGCCTTGTTGACGTGCTATCCCGGCCGCTCAAGAGCAGCGGGATGCTGGTAGGAGAACCGGGGAGCGGCAGAGAAACCATTGTGGCACACCTCGCATTTCTCATCATCCGCGACCACGTACCCGCTACGCTATTTGACAAAAGGCTTGTAGAACTTTCCATAGGAAATCTCGTTGCAGGAGCCGAACCAAGCGAACTGCAATCGCGAATGAAAAAGATCATCGATGAAATTCTTGCCGCGGGCAACGTGATTTTGTACATCCCCGATATTCACAATTTGCTGCGGACTTCCGGAACGGAATTTCTAAGCGCGGCAGACGTCTTGCTGCCGTATATTTCGAAAGGAACGTTTCAGACGATCGGCGCTTCTGACCCGAGGGATTACAAAAGAATCATCGAGCCGAACGCCGATTTCGCCAATGCGCTCGAGGTTATTCGCGTGGAAGAAATCAGCGAAGAAGAAGCAACCCGCCTTTTGGTCTACAGCGCAATTATATTAGAGCGGTATTACAAAATTCTCGTCAGTTATAAGGCCGTTAAGAAGGCGGTGGCTTTGGCACAGCGGTATCTGCGGGAAAAACTTTTGCCGTCGAGCGCGGAAGATTTACTAAAAGAAGCTCTTGCCGACGCAAAGGAAAAAGGGTTGAAGGTATTACGGGAAGACGAAGTTATCGCCATTACCGAACGAAAGGTGCGCGTGCCAATCCACAGGGCCACCAAAGAGGAGGCGCAACAATTGCTGAACCTGGAAGAGGTCATCCATGCCCGCATGATCAATCAAGATGAAGCGGTGACGGCAGTTTCTCAAGCGCTTCGGGAATATCGAAGCGGCCTTTCGAGAAGAGGCGGGCCGATTGCGGCGTTCTTGTTTGTGGGTCCGACCGGCGTGGGAAAAACCGAACTTTCCAAGATTTTAGCCCAAATTCAATTCGGTTCCGAGAGCGCCATGATCAGGTTTGACATGTCGGAGTTTCAAGAGAAACAAAGCCTTACGAGATTTACCGGTTCTTCGGACGGAGAAGTCCCCGGACAGCTTACGGAGGCGGTGCGGCTCAAACCGTTTAGCCTGGTTCTTCTCGATGAATTTGAGAAAGCGCATCCGGACATTTTCAATCTGTTCTTGCAGGTATTTGACGACGGCCGCCTGACTGACGGAATGGGAAATGTTATTGACTTCACCAATACCATCTTGATTGCTACGTCGAACGCTCATTCGGATTTCGTGAAGGCGGAAACAGAGCGCGGGAGATCCGCGAAGGACATTGCACAGGATCTCAAAAAAATGCTTTCGTCGTTTTTCAGGCCCGAGTTGTTGAACCGCTTCAGCGGCATTATCGTATTTCGTACTCTTTCGCTCGAGCATATTGAGCAAATTGCCGCGTTTCAATTGAAGGGATTGGCAGAAATTTTAGATGAAACGCACGGCATTAAATTGTTAACCGACCAAGAAACCATCCGCGAACTTGCCAGGCTCGGGTATGATCCGGTGTTCGGCGCCCGCCCCTTGCGCGGCGTGATTTCCGATCGGCTCAAGAGCAAGTTGGCCAATGCCCTACTTCAGGGAGAAGTGAAGCGGGGAGAACGCGTGCGATTGTCATTTGCAAACGGGGACTTTGTATTTACGAAAGAGGCGGCGTAAGAAGAAAAATAGGACGAAGGTTGTTGAGTAAAAATTAAGAAGGCGCGGATAGTTGTTCCCCGCGCCCCCATAGCGCTTGCATTTCCTCAGTGGGTCTTCGTCGGAGAATCCATACGTCACAGCGCAAGCCACTAACGTAAGCTGCTCCGTACCGACTGAGGCACCTTCCGCTGCGGATACTCTAGCGTAACCGGTTCGGAATTGTTTCTATTATAGCATATACGTTTAAAAAGTCAAGGGATTGAAAAACAACGAAATCGAAAAAATTTTATCAGACGAAGGGTCTCGCAAGGTTGTTCAATATTTTTCTTCTCTCGAATCCCGTTTCTGCTATACGTATCTACTTGGAGGGGCAATGCATTTTGGTTACTACCCCACAGAAAGCACTGATATTACCGAAAAAAAGGCTCAGTATTTATTCAATGAACTGGTAGCGGAAAACCTGAAGATCAAAAAAGACGACTATATATTGGATGCGGGCTGTGGCCAAGGAGTTGTTTCCGCCCATCTTGCAAAAAAATATAACTGCCGGATTGTTGGTATCAATATCATTCCGTTCCAAGTTGCAAAAGCGAAAATACTGGCTAAAAGGGAGAGCGTTGAGGACAAGGTTCAATATCGGCTTATGGACTATTCTGATACAGATTTTGAAAATGAGACATTCGATGCCGTCTATACCACCGAATCTCTTTCGCATGCCGCAGATCTCGAGAAAACGCTAAAAGAGTTTATGAGAATATTAAAACCAAATGGGCGGGTTGCCCTTTTTGAATATACGATCGCGCAGGATGGTCAATTTGACGAATATGAAAAGAAAATGCTGGATGCGATTATTGAGGGAGCGGCGATGATGAGCTTAAAACAATTTCGTCATGATACTTTTCCCGAATTTCTTGGGAAAATTGGGTTTACAGGTATCCGGGAACAAAATATTTCTAGCCACATGGCCCCTTCTCTCGCTCGCCTCCACCGCATCCTAGCCCCCCTTTACTTCATTGTTAGATTTTTTAATGCTCAGAGACTTTTCCCAAACATAGCTGCAAGTCACGAGTATTATAAAATGGCTAAAAAGGGTTTAATCCGTTACTGCATTTTCACCGCAAACAAACCAGCATAAATGTGCTATGAAAAACACCGAAATCGCGAAAATTTTATACGAAATAGGCGAATGTCTTGAAATGCAAGAGGTGCTATTTAAGCCGCGGGCGTATGAGAAGGCAGCCAATGCCGTTGAGTCGTTTGAAGAGGACGTTTCAGAAATTTACCGCCATGGCGGGTTAAAAGCGCTTGAAGAAATTCCGGGCGTCGGAGTTTCGATTGCGGAGAAAATCGAAGAGCTGATTACAAACGGCCGGTGCGCGTACCATGAACAGTTGAAAAAGAAAACACCGGTGAATCTTTCGGAGTTGACGGCAATCGAGGGCGTAGGCCCGAAAATGGTTTTGAAGTTGTATAAAAAACTCGGCGTTAAAAACCTCAATGACTTGGAACGGGCGGCTAGGCGAGGAAAAATTAGGGCGCTCGAGGGATTCGGAGAAAAAAGCGAAGAGCATATTTTAAAAGGCATTCAATTTTTGCGCGCTTCGGGCGGGAGATTCGTGTTGGGTTTTGTGATGCCGCAGATCCGCGAAATTGAACGCCGGCTGCAAAATCTCAAGAATGTTGAGCGCGTCGTCGTTGCCGGTTCGGCGCGTCGAAAGAAGGAAACGATCGGCGACGTGGACATGCTCGTAATTGCCAGAAATCCCAAATCGGTGATGGATTATTTTGCCTCCATGCCGGAGGTAATCAATGTATATGCGCACGGAGAAACCAAATCCGCGGTAAAACTCAAAAACGGGATGGATGTGGATTTACGAGTAGTGCCACACGATTCTTTTGGCGCGGCGCTCAACTACTTTACTGGTTCGAAAGCGCACAATATTGCGCTTCGCGAAATCGCGCAGAAAAAAGGATGGAAGCTGAATGAATACGGACTATTTAAAACCAAAAATCAGCCCTCGTCCCGAGCTCAGGTCGAGGGAAAACCAAAAACCAAAAACGGAATTCAGATTGCGGGGAAAACCGAAGACGAATTATATAAAAAACTGGGCATGGATTATATTGAACCGGAGATGCGTGAAGGCTGGGGTGAAATCCAGCTGGCGCAAAAACATTCATTGCCGGAATTGATTGGTTATAACGATCTTCGGGGCGATCTGCAGGTGCAGACGAATTGGACTGACGGTGCGAATACGATCGAAGAAATGGCACGCGAGGCGATAAAGCTTGGAATGGAATACATCGCGATTACCGATCACACGAAACGGCTGGCGATGACCGGCGGGTTAGACGAAAAAAAATTATTGAAACAGATGGCATACATTGATGGCGTAAATTCGAAATCCGAATTTCGAAATTCGAAATTCCGTATTCTAAAGGGAACAGAGTGTGATATTCTGAAGGACGGCACGTTGGATATCCGCGATGATGTGTTGGCAAAGCTTGATGTGGTTGGCGTTTCGGTGCATTCTCATTTCAATCTTTCCCGCAAAGATCAAACCGAGCGCATCATTCGCGCAATGAAAAATCCGCATGCTGATATTGTATTTCATCCCACCGGTCGCCTGATCAACCGCCGCCAACCGTATGAGGTTGATATGGAAGCAATCATTGCAGCCGCAAAGAAAACCGGAACCGTTTTGGAAATTGACGCGTACCCCGATCGTCTTGATCTCAAGGATGAGTATATCCGCAAATGCGTCGAGGCCGGAGTGAACATGTCGATTGATTCGGACGCCCATTCGACCGCGCACTTTCATTATTTGGAATTCGGCATCGCGCAGGCGCGACGCGGTTGGGCTTCTAGATCGGAAGTTGTCAATGCGTGGGGGACGGAACAGATGCTTGCGCGATTAAAATAACAGCCGCAGCATTTATCGTGTAAGATATAGATATGGAGAAGGACTCAGAGCAAAAATCGGATGCTCAACGACCAGGCGGAGAAGAAGCTTCATTTTCGCAACGGGCGGGGCGCCGCCGCAGAACGATTCAGAGCTTCGAAGCGCAGATGAGAACCAAGAGAACGACGGTTGAAAGGGTAGCCGATTGGCTCACCGAGCAATTTGGCACGATGAGGTTTATGGTTATCAACGTCGTCTGGTTTACGGCGTGGATTATTATCAACCTCGGCGCCATCCCGGGTGTAGCGCCATTTGATCCTTATCCCTTTAATCTGCTGACGACCGTCGTATCTCTCGAGGCGATCTTTTTGTCCATATTCGTTCTTATTACGCAAAATCGGCAGTCGCAGATTGACGACCTCCGTCAGGAAGTGGATCTACAGGTAAATTTGGTCGCCGAAGAAGAAATTACTAAAATCATGAACCTTCTCTCGCACCTCCATAAGCATTTTAACATTAACCAGGAGCGTAAAGACCCGGAGCTTGAACGCATGCTCAAACCGCTCGATCCGAAAGAAATTGAAGAACGATTGCGGGAACAGCTCGACATTAAGCGCTAATTTTTAAGAATCTGGAATCTAGAATTTAGAATTTGGGGGTTTGTTTTCTCGTTAGAGAGATTATGCGCTTTTTCCAAATTCTAGATTCCAAATTCTAAAATTGTGCCTCAAGAATTTTCTGCCGGCGCGGTTATTTTTTACCAGCGCCGCGGCATAAATCAAGTTGAGTATCTTTTGCTTCACTATGATGCGGGGCATTGGGATTTGCCCAAAGGCCATATTGAGCCGGGAGAAACCCTGCATAAAACCGTTCGCCGTGAAGTGCGGGAAGAAACCGGCATCAAAAAAATCCGGATTCTCCCGGGGTTTAAAATGAGTACGCGGTATTTTTTTCGCGACCATCGAAGGGGAGAGAAAGGAAGAAAAGAAAAAAAGCAAAAAACGGCATGGATATTTAAAATGGTGACGTTTTTTGCCGCGCAAACCTACACGAAGAGCGTAAAACTTTCTCGAGAACACAATGATTATCAATGGTTGCCGTATCGGCAAGCGCTCAAGCGGCTTACGTACCCGAAGGCGAAAAAGTTATTGCGCAGCGCGAACTCGTTTTTGGAATCTAGAATTTAGAATTCAGATATGCTTTCTTTCAAAGAACGAGTATATACAATTGTTTCTTCTATACCACGAGGAGAAATTTTGACGTATAAGCAAGTTGCTCGACTCGCGGGTGGTCCCAGGGCATATCGCGCCGTGGGCAACATTTTGCATCGTCATACTGTCGCCACGCTCCCATGTCATCGGGTTATTCGAAGCGATGGAAGTATTGGCGGCTATCAATGGGGGAAGCAGAAAAAGAAACGGCTATTATTAAAAGAAGGGGTTAAGGTTTGATTTAATACACTATCATGCACTGTAGTATGATAGTGTAGCGGGGTAATTTTCGAATCGCGGATAGGTTACTTATTTACCTGAATCGTGGCTGCCTTGAAACGTTCCTTGTTAAGAATATTCTCTTCGGCGGTTACGGTAATCACTCGACCCGGGCGCAACTGTTTGATACTTATGGGAATTTCCGGGAATGAACCGCCCTCCATGAACTGGCTGCGGTCAATCATGACGATTTTGGTATCCGGAGCAACGACGACTTGTATGGTTTTTTTCTTTGCGGGTTCGAGGGGCGAAGGGTTTGCCGCCGGATCATTTACCTCAAGCAAAACAACATTGTTCCCGATAGCCTGTATCGTCCCGGTAAAACCGAATAGCTCGGCTGGCGGATGATAGGCAGTTTCTATTATTTGCTTGAGGTTTTCTTCAGAAATAGCTTGCGGTTCGGACACAAAAGGCATTGACGGCCCGACGGCCGCCTTTTTCAGCTGCTGGCGCGATATGAATGCGAATGCGCCGATAAGAACCGCGAGAAGCAGCGTGACGATAATTCTGGTTTTCGTAAACAGCGGCGGCTCGTCGTCCTTCTCTTTCTTCGGCACATAATCTTTCATGTGTTCTGCGCCTCCTTTCATTACTGTTATTATAACGAATAAGAGGGATGCGCGCATTAAGCCTCTTGTTGATAGGTTTCTCTGCAAAAGACCACTTTGTTGTGCTATGATAGAGATGACATGGGGTGGAGGCGGACTATTTATTTTCTTTTTACTTTTACCGCTGCCTTTCTTCTCGCGGCAGCCGCGTTTTTTTACGCATTCGCATTTGATCAGCCGTCGTCCGCTCCTCCGGGGGGCAACGTGGATGTACCGGTTGTTGCGGAAGAAGGAGGCGGGAAATCAGGCCAGATTGCGTTTCCGGGCGTTACCGTCGGGGCGGGTCCTGCAAGCGTTGTAGCGTTGATGTTTGAAAATGACCTTCCGCTTGGATCAAGAAATACCCTTCAGGATGAAGATAATCCGGTTGACTTTGTCTTGACCGGCAGAACCCAGTCGGATGAAACCGCGCTGTACCTGCGCGGCGATTTTACCGTCATGGGAAATACCAACGCCCCCGTTGTCCGATTCAGTCCGAGCGGAGAGATATTTGCCGGCGCATTCTGCATTGGCACAAGCGCTCCGGATTGCGTTTCTAACTGGGACGGAGGCTGGATCCGTTCCGGCGACAATATCTATGCCTCGGTTTCCGGATATATCGGCATCGGCACGCAGACGCCGCTCTCACCGCTCCATATTGCCGGCAGAGGAGGACAGTGGACCAATTCGCCCGCAGACGCCTCCAATAGCCGATGGGGCAAGGCGATTGACATTCAAGTTGACGGCGGCGCCATCTCTTGGGCGCCGAATAGCTACGGCGTATCCCATGCCATCTATCAGGATATTGGCGGTCTTCATTTTTCTCGCAAGGTATGCCCTAACTGTTCCATGACAGACGACATAACCGTTCAAAATGATGGCGGTGTCGAGATTTACGGGGGCCTTGACGCAGGAAAATTCTGGATAGACGACAAGCCGCCGATTACTGTGCGGGATTTTGTGGGAAGAGACGGTATTGCAGACGCATATGTATGGTACGATACCGGATTCTCGACACTGACGCATTCCTGTTTTGCAGGAGATATAGCGTATGTCGACGGCGATATACAAGAAAACGACGTGGGGAATATCATGGTTTTCGGCTGCTATGATGTCGCGGGAACTTGGAAATGTGGCGGCGGCTTCCGGTCGCACAAGAATCATGAAGAGGTTCGGGTTGTTGGCGTCTGCCTCGACAGTAAGTTCGCGGACGACTATCGATCTTGATGAATGGCTTCGCGGACGATTCAAAAGTTTTTTAAATGACGATATCCCACAAAAATAACTTATATATTTATAGTATCGTTACTCTTTCGCTTTTTCTCGCGGCCGGCGCGTGGTATGCGTTTGCCGTTTTCCAAGAGCCCGCGTTCGGTCCTCCGGCGGGCAATGTGAACGCCCCGCTTACCACTGGAATCGAAGACCAGGAGGCGAAAAGAATATCTTTCCCGGGTATTTCTGTCGGCGCCCAAAATTTTCCAGAGCCGGAGCCGGTGATGATATTTGAAAACGGCATGCTGCTTTCGGCAAAAAACTCCGCTTTGCCGGCTGAAGTTGAGCAAGTGCTTCTTCCAAGGGACATAAATGACAATTCGGCAATTTTTTTCAAGAAAGACAGTAAATTCGTCCTTCTCAATTTCAATCCGGACGGCTCTAATGATAGACTTGTGGAAATCGACTCCTTCGGATATGTAACGGCCAAAAACGCATTTTGCGCCGGCCTGGACACGTCTGAGTTTTGCAACCAAACGCTTCAGGGGCCATGGGCGACACTCGGAAACGATACGTATACGCTGATCTCCGGAAACACCGGCATCGGTACGCCAACCCCCCAAGCAAAATTGGATATACAGACAACCGGGCCGCGTTGGACAGACGACGACAGCGCAGGCTGGATGAGGTCAATCGAAATTTCTGACAGCGGCGAGGTAATCTCTTGGGGGGCAAACACGGGCAGCGGCACATATTTTGGCATCGGCCAAAACAAGGACGGCATCCATATTTTGAGAAGCGGCTGCCCGGACAATAGCTGTCCTGTTGTCTTTAACGCGAGCCTGGATATTACTGCCGGCGATTATCTCTCTATTGCGGGGAGTTTAAATATCGTTTCCGGTCCGCTGAATGTCAACGGCGGCCGGCCTGTTCTGGCGGTCACGCTTAAAGGAAGAGCAGGAGGAACGTGGTATGACACCGGCGTTCCGTACGATACTTATTTTTGCTTTATAGGAGGGGCCGTCTTTACCGATGGAGACATTAATGAAAACGACACCGGCGACATCATGGTGCTTAGCTGCAGGCAGGGGATGTGGCAGAGGGGCAATTCTCCTCTTAACTGGGAATGCGGCGGCGATTTCCGATCCCACAATAAATCCGAGGAAGTGGGAATCCATGCCATTTGCATTCACAGAGGATTTGTGAATGTTTCGGCAAACCCTATTTTTTGAAGATCATGGAAAATCTCACGAAAAAACTTAAACCCTCGGCAGTAGTCCGCTCCATTGCGGCAAGTTTCATCGTGTACGCGGCAGTGAGTTTTTGTTTTGCGTGGTTTAGCTGGTATGCGCTTGCACAGGTATTTCAGGATCCTCTTGAGGGGCCGCCAAACGCAACCTCGACCGCGGCAGTCAACACTGGTTCGACCGGCCAGAAAAGGGAAGGCAATTTAACGCTGGGCGGCGGTATTACGGTAGGAAATTGGCAGTTTCCGATCATTATTAATACCAGCACCATGATAGCGGCCAAAAACAGTTCGGCCCCGAAAGATTCCCGCGATACGCGCGGCGCCGATCCCTTTCTATTGAGCCGGGATATGAACAACGAGATGTTTCTCTATCTTGGCGCAGGCGGCGTTCTTTCTGTCCGTGATGTAACCATCGGTCCAGTAGCGGGAAGCGCGGAACAGGCGCGCGTTGATACGACCGGCAAGCTGATTGCGGAGAAAGGGTTTTGTGTCGGCTCATCTCCGAGCTGCATCAGCAACTGGTCGGATATTCGGCAGAATGGCTGGATTGTTTCCGGCTCCGACATGCATATGGCAGCCTCGGGCAATGCGGGCATCGGAGGCGATAATCCTTTGTACGCGCGGCTTACGGTGTTCAACGGCAATATGAAATCGATCGAGGTTTCAAACAAGGGAGTGATCAGGTGGGGAGGGGGTGTAACCAAGTCCGGCATCGGACAGACTGACAACGGCCTCTATTTCATCAAGGCGTCATGCGATGACACGAATTGCACGCCTCTCTATCCTTTGATCATCAGTAATGTCGGAACCGGCGTTGTCGCGCCCTGGGGAGTAAACGTGCGGGGCGGCGAAGTGCAGATGAAGTACAAAAAACCTTTTACGCTTATGCGCTTTACCAAAGATCTCCTGGATCAACGTTTGCAGCAAGGCGTTGATCAGTGGGGAAACTCAATACCGGTGTGGCGCGACGTCGTGATGGACATCACAGGAGATTGCCTTTCGGGATACGGCGGCTGTCAATATTCGCCGGCAAATGTGTTTTGTTTTTCCGGGGGACTTTCCGTGCTGGAAGCTGATATCAATGAATACGGAACTCGAAATATTATTGCGGCGCATGGCTGCAGAAAAGGGAAATACGATAATGACGACAGTCAAGACGTCTGGGAATGCGGCGGAGGCTTTGCAACGGACTCGTTCAAAAAACCAATTGGATTTATCGAGATAGATGTGGTGTGCGTTGACAACGACTTAGTGGATCCTCGCCGATTTGACTCTACTCTACTCGGCCCCTGAACTTTTTCATTTGGACCATGGCCCCCAGCGCTGGATTAACTTAATTTTGACGCCGTCGTTGTCGCAAAACGTCCCATAAATACAGCATTTTTGTCATAGAGTAGTCAAAGTTAAGTTAATTCAGTACTAGCGCAGGGACATTCATGGCATTAACATGATTACTTATAGCAACATTCGGTTCCTTGTATTTATTCTTTTTCCGGCAATCGCACTCGGGACCCTTTTTATATTTACCGCCGGTTTTCCTATCGCGCAGGCTCAGCAGTGTTCGGGTTCCGTTTGGGTGTATTTAGATGGAAGCGGCGTATGCGAAGGAGGGGGTGTGCCGATCCTCCCGGGCACTTGTTATACCCTTGACTGTTCTGGAAACGATGCCGGTGTCAATTGTAGTGTGGTCGGTAAAGTAAGAAACGCCCCAGTCGTTCCCCCAATTAATTTTTATGTGTGGGGGCGGGATATTCCGGATCCTGTAGGATCGCAAACAGCAACAAGCTGGACAAGGAGTGATCGATCTGTAAGCGGCCCTCCAGGCGCATTTTGTATACAGACATCGCCTCCGTCTAACAGCGGCTCCGGGGACCCGATCGCCGAGCCGATGTTGACGAACGGGAAAAACGAGCTTGAAACAACCATCCCTGATAACACATGCACCCCTAACATATTAACTACCGTCCATCCCGGCCTTGCGCCTAATGAAATATTTACCTATCAATTTGAAATCAGCGAGGGCTTATCCTATGTCCAAGACATGGTATTTACGTGTATACCACCGCCTGACACGCAAGCTCCCACTGATCCAACCGGCCTTTCGGCTTCGGTAATTTCCATTTCTCAAATCAATCTTTCGTGGAGCGCTTCGACTGATAATGTCGGCGTGACCGGATATCGACTTGAACGCTGTCAGGGTACTGGCTGTACGAATTTTTCCCAAATCGCCGCTCCAGCCGGCACTTCCTACAATAACACCGGCCTTACTGCAAGCACCGTGTATCGTTATCAGGTGAGGGCTGTTGATGCGGCAGGAAACTTTTCCGGATATTCATCGATCGTGACAGCAACAACATTAGCCGTTCCTCCGCCTCCGCCGCCGCCTCCCCCTCCTCCGCCTCCGCCTCCTCCGGGCTGCACTCCGCCGAAATGTACGGTGGGATGCACGGAGTTGTATGGTTATGCGTGGAGCGATGTGGGCCAGGATCCTGAAAACGGCGCCGGATGGGTTAAATTTCAGGGGAGGGCCGTGGACGGTTGTCCGTATGGAGTGAGAATTGACAACACCAATGGGCTTGTTTCCGGCTATGCGTGGAGCCACAACCTTGGGTGGCTTTCATTCGAAGATTTAGGCGGCTGTCCTTCCGCGCCGCTGTGCGAGGCGCGCTATGACAAAGTGACGCATGAACTTTCCGGTTGGGCGAGGTTTCTTTCTCCCGGAGGATCATTTTCGCTCGAGCCGGTCGTAAACCTAAAAACGAATTGCGGCACCGGTCCTTCTGACGGACCGCTTACGGTAGCGAATAATGCTACCTGTACGATGAGCTGGATTGTCGTAAACAACCCTGATTCTTGCACTGCGTCGGGCGATTGGTCCGGATCAAAAAATGTGGCGGGCGGATCCGAATCGGTCGGGCCGCTTACCGGTCCTGCTACATACAATTTCACCATTGACTGCGGGAATAGTCTCGGCACCAGCACCGATGCGGTATCAATAACCGCCAGGGCTCCTCCGGCGCCGAAATCAAATCTGATTATTTCCGTCGCCCCTGCCAAAGTCGGGGGGGGAACCATCAACGCCGGAGACGCGGTTCGATTTGAAGGAACAATAATGAACAACAGTTCTGTAAATATCAGCACGCCTTTCCTCAATCGTTTCGTTATGGATCCAACCGCAGTTCGATTCGTTATTCCTCCAAGTCCTTCCGTGTCTTCGCTTGCAGGAGGGACGTCTCAACTGTTGACATCGGGGAATTGGACTGCAACCGCCGGCAGTCATCGCATTGAATTTTGCACTGATCCCACCAACGTGATTTCAGAAACGAACGAAGGAGATAATTGCGGCGCTACCAATTTTAGCGTGGTCGGCGGCCCGCCCCCTCAATGCTCTGACGGCATAGACAACGACAGCGATAGCCGTATTGATATGAACGACCCGGGGTGTTTGAGCGCAAGCGACAACGACGAGACAGATCCCCCTCCCTCTCAATGCTCCGACAGCATAGACAACGACAGCGATAGCCGTATTGATATGAACGACCCGGGATGTTCTAGCGCAAGCGACAACGACGAGACAGATCCCCCTCTTCCTCGATGCTCTGACGGCATAGACAACGACAGCGACGGAAGGGTTGATATGAACGATCCAGGATGTTTGAGCGCAAGCGACAACGACGAAACAGATCCTCCTTTGCCGCCCCCCCCTGTTGATCTTATCATCACCGCAGGATCCATAGGATTTAGCGACGGCGTTACCAGCGTGACCGATGGAGACATGGTGACGTTTGATGCGACGGTCAAGAATAACGGCACTGCAGACGCAGCCCCGTCCGGAGGCTTTACGACCCGATTTCAGATCGATCTTGACAGCCCGACGTTTGCCGCGCCGTCGCTTACGCTTAACCCCCATCCTGCCATCACTATTTTGGCCGCAGGGGCATCCCAAGGAGTGAAATCGGGTGATTTTAGCGCGGTGGCCGGCACTCATACGATTCTCGTATGCGCCGACCTTCCTATTTCCAAGGTTGTGGAGACGAATGAGTTGAATAACTGCACGCGTTGGACATTTACAGTAGCTGCCGGTCCTCCGCCGCCTCCGCCTCCTCCCCCACCTCCCAAACCTGATTTAATTATTAACATTGGATCTTCCACGCCCGGAGGATCCCAGCTGGTTGCCGGCAACACCATTATGTTCCAAGTAACTGCAAAAAATATTGGGGACGAAGTTGCCAGTAGTACGTTTTACAACCGATTCCGCCTCGACCTCAATGCGAGCACATTTTCGGGTACCGGAGATGTGAATTTGCCCCCGGACCCGACGGTTAGCAGCCTTGATATCGGATTCTCACAATTGATTGATTCAGGTCCGTGGACCGCACAGGCAGGAACGCACGTACTTCGCGCATGCGCGGATCAAGCAGCGGTTCCGGCAAACAGCAACTTGATTGACGAAAAAAGCGAGTTCAACAACTGTTCTGACTGGAAATTTTCAGTGGCGGCATCTGCCAGTTTTCTCGCGCCGCACTCATTCTCTGCCCTGCCCGCACCCGTTTTTTCTCGAACATCGCAGGATCGCGCTTTCGTTCCGCTGTTTTCCGCGATCCGCAGGGATTTCTTTTCCGGGTTTTCCGAACTGGTGTCGGACAATTCACTTTTGATGACAACTGTCCAGAACCTCTCCGCAATCATCAAGAATACAAAAATAGCAGAAGCAACGAGCCACATGGGCGACTTTACCGGCTGGGTGAGTTTGAGCGGAATTGCGGCGGACGGTACGACGTACGGCGTAACGTATGATCCCGCAACCGACAGTTTTGGCGGATACGCATGGGGCGGCAGCGTGGCAGGGTGGGTGAGCTTTAGCGGAACAACCCGGGAACCGCCATATGATCCGTATGCAGTGACCACGGTTGCGCCGTTTCCCCAAGCCGATCTCACAATTCCCCAACCTCCTTCTGCGGCTAATCCGCTTATTACAGGAGGCTCGATTGAATTTGACGCTGTTATAAATAATATCGGCACCGCGGACGCATTCGCTTCTTTTGAGATTTCATTTGATATAGATCTTGATAGCCCGGTGTTTACTGCGTCCGATGTGCAGCTTACACCCAATCCCTCGCTTCCCAATTTAAATCCGGGCGGTTCGCAGAATGTTACTTCAAGCGCTTGGACCGCCGCATTAGGCATTCATACGCTTCGCGTATGCGCCGACACGTCCACACCCGGTTCGGTAACCGAGTCGAACGAAACCAACAATTGTATCGACTGGCAGTTTGAAGCGACTGACGGAACCCCCACCGTTGATATCAAGGCGAATGGCAGCGACTACCCGGTGACAATCAATAATGGAAACAGCGTGGGTATTTACTGGTCTACCGAGTATGCGCCGACTTCATGCGATGGTTGGGACGGAGACGATAATTGGCCCGGGCCAAAATCGGTTGTCGGCGGCCTTTACATTAGTCCTCCGCTTTACGGTCCGAATACCTATACCTATACCATTCAGTGTGACAGCATTACATATGGGCCGGGCCTTTCCGATAGCGTGGCGGTAAACGTGAATTCGCCGCCGCTTTTGCCCAGCGTTGATCTTCTTGCAGACGGTCAATTGTATGGCTACGGCGGATCTCTCACTGTTGCTGACAGCAGCACGGTAGCGCTTGAATGGAATACGCTTAATGGCCCGACGTCATGTGCTGCAACAGGTAACTGGTCCGGACCCAAAGATCCGGCAGGGTCTCAAGGGTCTCCGGAAATTGTCGGGCCGCTTGCCGGCCCCGGGACATACACGTACGATATTACGTGCACGAACAGCGACGGTTCTAACTCGGATGACGTTACTATAGTGGTTGATTCTCCAATCTTGCCCAATCTGCCCGCTAATCCCGATCCGGTAGACGGCGCCGCAAATGTGTGGGTGTATACCGATCTGGATTGGGATGATTCGGCCGGAGCGATAAGCTATGATGTGTATTTTGGAACGAATCCGAATTTGCCACCGCCCACATTCCTTGGCAACACGACGGTAAGCTTTTGGGATCTTACGCCTCCGGTTCTGGCATATGATACGGCATACTACTGGAAAGTTGTTGCAAAAAATGCCGGAGGAGACACCACCGGGCTTGTTTGGAGTTTTACCACAGAACTTCCGCCGCCGCCCCAATGCACCATTGATGCGGTTCCCGACACCATTCTTGAGGGACAATTCACGACGTTGAGCTGGAGCTGTACATCTCCCGGCGGTATTGATCGTACCGAGATTACCGCTGTTCCTCAACCGGATCTCGGGGAAGTGGAAGACGTTGATAACCTCTCAATCAAACCTGCCGTAACAACGACGTATACGGTTACGGCCATTAATGCCGGAGGAAGCGGAAGCGCGAGCGTACAGGTGACGGTGTATCGGCCAAAAATAAAAGAAGTGCTGCCGAAGTGAATCTCCTTAATTAAAAAATGTCCTTACTTGTAGAATGTCCCCGCGAGGGGTTATATAAATTACTTAAAAACCTTGCGATCGTAAGGTTTTTAAGTAATTTATGTTCCAGTTTATTTCCCGACTTCAGTTACGAAATAGATCGGCGTCTATCCGCTTCTGTCCACGATAGAAGCGCCTGCCCGCCGGCAGGCAGGGATGTTTCCTAACTTCGTAACTCAAAATGCCTCTTGCAAGAGGCATTTTTTGGAACTACGGTTTTATCCGATGCAAGATTTTGTCGAATACGCTTGGTTCGTGTTCGGCGAGTTCGGCGAGTATTTTTCTGTTGAGCGCAATGCGCTCTTTTTTGAGGCCGCTCATAAAGGCTCCGTAGGTAAGGCCGCGCTCTCTCGCGGCGGCGTTAATTTTGACCTGCCAGAGGCTGCGGAAGTCGCGCTTCTTTTCTTTTCTGCCGCGGAATGTTCGTGACCACGCGTGAAGAAGTGCTTCTTTTGCCGCTCGTTCTTTAGATTTTCGTCCCCAGCGAAACCCTTTCGTATAACGCAAAAGCCGTTCTCGTTTTTTATGGGCGATTGTGCCTCGTTTGACTCGAGTCATTTTTAGCTTTTTAGCTTTTTAGAAATCTCTAAGAAGCTACAAACTAACAGGCTACAAGCTAATGATGCGGCAAATATTTCTTGAACGCTTTAGCATCGGCGCCGTGAATCTGTAAAGATCTTCTTTTTGCCCTCAAGGCTTTACTGGTTTTGCGTGTTTTAAAATGATCAATACCCATTGGCCTGCGGAGCAGCTTGCCGCGCTTGGTTATTTTGATTCTTTTTGCAACGCTTTTTTGGGTCTTCTGCAAAATTTTCACCTACGAATCACGAAGGCATTCGAATCACGAACAGCCTCTGTCCTTATTCGTAATTCGTCGGTATTCTCAATTTGTAGGATCTACGCTTTGGTAATTTGCACCACGAATCCGCGCGGCGACGCCTTCGTCTCCATCGTCTTTTTATATGGCGTGTTTATAAACGTAAAGAACTCGTTGAGTTTTTTTCTTGCGAAATCTTTGTTCTGCCGTTCACGTCCCTTAAGGAATAACTGTATCTCCACGGGATTCCCTTCTGCAAGGAACTCATCGACTTTGCCCGCTTTGATGGTTAAGTCATTTTTTCCCGTTTTTAGGCCGATTCTAACTTGTTTGAGCTCTTGTTTTTTCTGTTTGTGCTTTTTATCCTCCTTTGACTTTTGATAGAGATACTTGCCTACTTCCATGATCCGCGCCACGGGAGGATGCGCCTTGGCGGACATTTCAACGAGATCAAGCCCTCGTTCTTGGGCCATTTTGATCGCCGCGGACGCCGGAAAAACTCCAAGATTGTTTCCTTGTTCGTCGATAACCCTTACCTCCGGGTGCGTAATGCCGTAATTGAACCTTGGTCCCGGAAGCACCTTTTTTACAAATGTTCTCATGTACACTATGTTCTATGCGTTGTTATACGCGCATACCTTCAATAATACCAAGGCGGGAAATTCTTTCAAGTCCCAGGGACCCGAGGACGATCCCACGTTTCATCGTTGCATAAGGCCAGATACATATTGCACTTCGGGAATTGTCGTGCTATAATAGCGATAGCTTGATCGCCACAAGGACATTATAGCAAGGAGGAGGCGATGCGCGGATTAGTTCTGTTGTTGACGCTCGGTATGATAGTAATCGTTTCGGGGTGTAAAGACGCTGAGTACATTTACGGTCCCGGCCTTGCGTCCACGTATACGACGGTGCGTTTTAGGAATATAACCGGCGTTGATGACGTGCTCGTTGAATGCCTGTACCGAGGCGTTCTCGACAGCTACCGTTTAAAAAGCGGAGAAGCCGAGACATGCAACTGGCCCTATGTTGAAAACTCGTATTCTTACACCAATGGAGTTCTTACGGTTTTCATCCCTACTGCTGACGGAAGGCCGATCTTCGCAAGCAGGAGCTGGGGAGTGTCTTATTGGAGCCAGGGCATTTCTTGCATGATCGAACTGAAAGTCGAACCGAGAGAAGACGGCCGTTACGATCGTTACGCAGAACTCGCGTGTACTGGTTAAATCCGGGAACATTCCAAGTTAAATGGCTCCAACGTTCGCGTTGGGGCCATTATGTTTGTGCTATGATTAAACAAACATGCAGAAATTGGTTATCGTCGACGCCAACGCAATTATCCACCGGGCATACCATGCGCTCCCGCCGCTTTCGACCGCGCGGGGAGAACCGGTCGGCGCGCTTTACGGCCTTGCAAGTTTCCTGTTAAAAACCATCCGCGAGATTAAGCCTGATCATATCGTTGCCTGTTTTGACAGGCCGGAACCCACGTTCCGGCACGAAGAATTTGAAGCGTACAAGGCCACCCGGCCGAAGGCGCCGGTTGAATTAATTTCCCAGATCATCAAAGCGCACGAATTGTTTGAAAAATTCGGCATTTCCATTTTCGAATCGGCTGGCTTTGAAGCAGACGACGTCATCGCAACCGTGTGCGATCGGTTCAAAAACGAAGCGGACGTTCACATCATTATCGTCAGCGGCGATCTCGACACGCTCCAACTCGTAAGCGGTAAAAGGGTCATCGTCTATGTCCCCAAGAAAGGTATTTCGGAAATAGCCGTGTATGACGAAGAAGGCGTGAAGGAGCGGTTCGGGCTTCTGCCTTGCCAACTTCCCGATTTTAAAGGGCTCAAGGGGGATCCGTCTGACAACGTGCCCGGAATAAAAGGGATAGGAGAGAAAACTGCGTCGCGGCTGATTGGACAGTTTGGCTCCCTCGAAAATCTGTACGAAAAGCTGCCGGCCCTCGACGCGCAAAAGAACAAAAAATCTGAAAAGACGCTGTATGAAAAACTGTCCGCGCATAAAGACGAGGCAGTCTTTTCAAAATATCTCACGACCTTGCGCGCTGACGCGCCGATTGAATTTTCCCTCGATGCGCTATCGTTTGGAGGGTTGAAAAAAGAACTCTTGAGCGGCTACTTCCGGGAACTGGGATTCCATAGTTTGCTGCCGAGACTTGAAGAAGGATATACTCCAAAGTTTCACGGTGCGCCCCAAACGCTTTTCGACGCACGTCGAGATACCTCCGGAGCCGATTCGCCGGGTACGGCTTCCGGGCCGCGTGAACCCGTTTCGTTCGATGCCGTGCAGCAAAAATTGTTTATCATCACAGAGGTTCGAAACGGAACCGTGGAGCGTATAAAAATACTCGCCGGAGGAACGGCGGAAGAAAAATCGGGTAGCGCCGTCCTGGATGAGAAAAAGGGGTTTGAAAATGGCGCAACAGAGAAGATAGGATATAACCTCAAGCCGCTGATCGCGTTTTTACGCAAGAACGGCAGCGACCTTCGAGGAACATTGTTCGACGTAAAAATCGCGGCGTGGCTCCTGGGAGCAAGCCCTAAGGAAAATGGCGCCGGCGCGAACGTTGATCAATCATCCCTTTCTCAATTATACGAACGTCAAAGAAAAGATTTGGCGGCCAAAGAACTCACAAAAGTTTTTTATGATATTGAAATGCCATTCTTGTCTGTGTTGGCCGACATGGAAATGCAAGGCATAACAGTCGACTCCGTTCGACTCAAACAGCTCGAAGCGACGCTCAAAAAAGAACTTCAAGAAATCCGGACAGCAATATACGAGGCCGCGGGCGCAGAGTTTAATGTAAATTCTTCCAAGCAGGTGGCTCACGTGCTATTCCAGATACTCAAGCTTCCGACAAAAGGAATAAGAAAAACTGCCGGGGGCGTCCTCTCAACAGACGCATCAGAGCTGGAAAAGTTGGCCGCGCTCCATCCGATAATTACCCCTCTTCTGCGTTATCGCGAATTGTTTAAGCTGCAAACAACGTATATTCAGGCATTGCCGAATTACATAGACCCCGCAAGCGGGAAATTGCACACTACCTTTCAGCAAACGGGAACCGTCACCGGAAGGCTTAGCTCCCAACATCCGAACCTACAGAACATTCCGCTCGATCAAGAGTATGCGCCGGGGGTCAGAAGAGCTTTTGTTGCGGACGAAGGGCTCACTTTTGTATCGTGCGACTATTCGCAGATCGAACTACGGATCGCTGCTTCGCTTGCTGACGACGAACGAATGATCACGGCATTTACCAAGGGGCAAGATATCCATACGATGACTGCTGCTGAAATTAACGGCGTATCCATCGAGAGCGTAAGCGCCCAAATGCGTAAAGCGGCAAAAACGCTCAATTTCGGCATCATGTACGGAATGGGCGCAGATTCTTTTGCGGCAGCGAGCGGTCTGGGCAAGAATGAAGCGAAGCGGTTTATCGAAAAGTATTTCGGCATCTTTTCGGGAATTCGGCAGTATCAACAACGCGTCGTGGAATTCGGGCGTGAACATGGCTACGTTGTCAACGCAGTCGGCAGACGCAGATGGCTTGAAGATCTCGTCTCGCCCAACCAGCGGGACCGCGCAGCCGCGGAGAGAATGGCGATTAACTTCCCCATCCAGAGCCTTGATGCAGATATTATGAAATTGGCCATGATCGCAATCGAGCGCATATTTCGCGAGAGGGGCCGGTGGGGAACGAAGGTGCGCCTTGTCCTTCAGATCCATGACCAATTGTTGTTTGAAATCAGCAATGATATACTAAAAGAAACGAGGAAAGAAATTAAAGAAATTATGGAATCCGCCTATACGCTCCGCGTTCCATTGCGCGTCGATATAAAAACGGGGAAAAACTGGGCAGACATGCAATGAGCCGTCTTTTATCAAAAATGCGTTTGTATCTTTTCTTGCCGGAGATGAGAATGCTCTGGTATTTTCTGCTGCTCCTCGTTCCATTGGCAATTCTTAGTTTTTTCTATCTGCCAAGAACCTATGCGCCGGTCCTCGCAGGAATTTTCGTGGTTATGGCCGCAATTCTTTTTTTCGTAAACCTCCGGCTCGCGAAAATAAGCTTCGAGGTGAGACTCGAGCGTAATCAGATTAAAACCATCATCCACGATCTGCAAGACGGCATTATTGCGTATGACCCGGAGTTCCGGATTTTGGTATTCAATAAAATGGCCGAGGTTATTTTTGGCCTGTCCGCAGATGGCGTCTGGGGCAAAATCATTACCCCGGATAAAATCAGAGAGCCGGGCCACCGACTACTCGTTCAGGTGTTATTTCCCGCTCTAGCCCCACTAGTCACGCGGCACACCTCCGCAGAAGCCTATCCTCAAGAAAGCCATCTGTCATTTGACGACCCCCAGCTTGAATTAAAAGTAACCACCTCAAAGATCGTGGATCCGGGCGGACGCCTCCTCGGTTTTTTCAAATCCATCCACGACGAAACCAGAGAAAAAGCGCTTCTCAGATCAAAAAGCGATTTTATTACCGTTGCCGCGCATCAGCTAAGAACCCCTTTGTCGGCCATCAATTGGATTTTTCAAGGGCTCAGTAAAAACGATTTTGGCGCGGTCGACCCCTCGCAGAAAGAAGTGATTGATACCGGCGTGAAAGCAACTAACAAACTCACGAGGGTGGTGGACGATCTTCTTAATGTATCCAAGATTGAAGAGGGAAAATTCGGCTACCAATTCGAGACGGTCGACATCACAGATCTCATTGAAAAAATCCTCGAGTCCTATTCTGCAATTGCCGCCGAACACAAAATCAAAGTATATTTTGATTACACGCCGTCCGGCGAAATTCCGCCGTTCAAAATCGACCCTTCGCGGATTTCCATCGTGTTTCAAAATCTCCTGGATAACGCCATCAAGTACAACGTGGAAAATGGTGAGGTTGTGGTACGCATAGAAAAGTTAAAAGACAAGCCGTATGTGCAAATCAGCGTCAAAGACACCGGGGTCGGCATTCCCAAAGAGGACATGCCGAGGCTGTTTACTAAATTTTTCAGAGCGAAGAACGTGCTCAAGTTTGAAACCGAGGGCTCGGGCCTCGGTATCTATATCGTGAAGAATATCGTCAGGCGCCACGGAGGCGAGATTCGAGCAGAATCCGAATTGGGACGAGGCACTACCTTCCATTTCACGCTTCCCCTTGATGAAAAATTGATACCCGCAAAAGAGGTCGCGTATGAAGAGTACTTATGAATAAAATTCCAGCCCCTGGGGGCTGGATCTTTCTTTGGTTTTATATCTTCAAGATTTTCAAGGGCCACGGAATAGATTGAATCCAAGCTGTTATATATTTAAATTCCTGCGGGTGCCGCATGTATCCAGCGCCCGTTCCAAACCGCGCAAGAACGGCACGAGGTGATTCTTGAACGTTACTGCTCCGAAGTGGGCTACGCGCAGTACCTTTCCCTTCAAATCTCCTTGCCCATTGGCGGTAATAATGCCTTCCGTACGTATCAACTCATCCACCACTGCGTTGCTTTCAACTCCGACCCGAGCCAGATCGATAACCGTAAGTCCGTTGGATCGAATCGACGCACGAGGACCCACCTCAGGTTCGCAGAGCAGCCAAAGCCCCATGACATGCAACGCATCGCGCAATAAATATGCCTTTCGCTGATTCACTTCGTACAATCGATGCGTTCCGCTACGAAGATATCTTCCCAAGACATAATCGAGGCATTGCATTAGTCGAATCGGCGGGGTCGCCAACGTATCTCCTTTTTGGTTCCGTTCCCATTCTTCAACGATGTCCCATGAATATGGAACCGTAAGTCCGCGATCGGCTATACGATTGAAGGCTCTTTCTGAAAGAACCATGAAACCGATTCCCTCGGGCATCATAAATCCTTTCTGCGACGCGCACAAAAGAACATCGATCCCCCATGCTTCCATCCTGATCGGACCGACGGCTGCTTCGAACACGGCGTCCACCACAAAAAGCGCATTGCTGTGCGTCCGAATGATTTTTCCGATCGTTTCAAGATCATTTCGTACGCCGGTGGAAGTATCGGTGGCTTGGGCGAAAATCGCGCGGTAATGCTTTTTACCCCAAGAGACAAGGTGCTTTTGCGCCGCCCGCGGATCGATAGGGAACCCCCACTCGCTTTTTACCTGATCCGGTATTACCCCGCGGCGTTCGAGCATATCAACAAACCTGTTGCCGAAATAACCATGATTAAGCACGAGTGCGTTATCTCCAAGACGGACGGTATTGTAAATGGCAGCTTCCATCATTTCGGTGCCTCCGCCCCGCCGGACAAACGGAATCGGATTGTCGATTTCAAAAAACGACTGAAGTTTTTCCCGCAGGCGTCCCCAAATGGGCGGGAACGGTTCGACCCGATGATGCATTTCCGCCCGCGCCCAGATCCGCTTTACTGTTGCCGGGACAATCGTGGGCCCCGGACTCAATAAAATCAGTTTTTTCTGTCTTGCGCCGCGTCTTGTCATGGCATATTCTCCTATGCGGTTATCAACAGAAGCTATAATGTATTATGCGAAAAGGGGCAGGGGAAATCAATCATCCGACTTCTGTGCAGAACAAAATCGCATCGCTGTATTGAAAAATCGATTATACTAAATATAATGAGGTTGTGGAGGGCCGCCCCCATAGCTTAACGGATAAAGCAGCGCTCTTCTAAGGCGTTGATCCGGGTTCGACTCCTGGTGGGGGCACCAAT
>MHXH01000004.1:1448-2830 GCA_001824435.1 Parcubacteria group bacterium RIFCSPLOWO2_01_FULL_48_18 | reverse complement strand
TCATTATCCCTTGCGATTTTGACGAGGGTTGTAGCGACTTTTATCCAGTTTTGGAAGGGTTCGAGCCAATCATTCTGCTTTTGTTCAATCCGCACCATTTTCTCGTCCAGCGACTTCTTTTCTGACAATAGGATAGCTTTCTGTTCTCGATACACTTCACGCTCAATGTCTTGCTCCAAGTATCCATCTAAAAGTCGCTGGAGCTTTGTTTGAATGGCGCGGATTTGATTTTGGCTTTCCTGAACAAAAGCAGAAACGGATTGGGCGGATATTGCCTTGTCTTTTTCTGCTATTTTCAAAAGTTTTTCCGCCCAATCCGCACGCAAAGAAACTTTTTGAATGAGAGAGGATAACTGCCGATTCAATTCTTCCTCGCGGGTATAAGGTTGCGAACATTTGACTTTCTTTTTCGTGCAACGATAGTAGATATGTCCTTTCTGTTTTTCGGCAGTTATCATCATTCCACATTCGGCGCAAGAGATGAGGCCGCAAAACGCTTGCGGTTCATTCTTTTGCTTATGTCTTGGTTTGCCTCGTTGTTTTAAAATCTCTTGCGCCGTATCAAAAAGTTTCTTTGAAATGATTGGCTCGTGCTTTCCTTCGTGAAGTTCACCGCCATATTTGAATAGTCCGGTATAGAACGGATTTGAGAGGATGAAAGTCGCCCTCGTCTTGTGGATTCTCTTTCCACCGCGGGACATAATCCCGCGTTGCGCCAAAAAATCCGAGACATCTTCAAGTCGAGCGTTGCCTGTGGCGTAAAATTCAAAAACTGCTTTAATAATTTTCGCTTTCTTTCTATCAACTATAATACTTTTGTTTCTCACATCATTGATATAGCCAATCGGCGCAATGCTGGGATATTCGCCTCGTCTTACTTTTTGGCGCAAACCCCGCTTGGTGTTTTCGGAAAGAGAATCAACATAGTATTTGCTTTGCCCAAAGGCGATATTGAGCATAAATTTTCCCTGCGGCGTTGGCTCAAACCAGAATTGAGGGAATTTCAACGCCGCAATACGCCCGCAATCAATGAGATAAATGATTTGTCCACCATCAACAGAATTGCGCGCTAATCTATCGGGGTGCCAAGCCAAAATTCCATCCGCCTCGCCATGTTCAATTCGCTTTATCATTTCACCAAATATCGGACGGCCCGGAATTTTGGCGGATTGTTTTTCAATAAAGACATCAACAATGTTCAGATTTTCTTGCTTGGCAAAGGCGCGCAATTCTGTGATCTGGTCCTCGATAGAGCGCACTTGTTTATCCTCAACATCAGTGGACTTGCGGGCGTATAGAAAAAATTTATTCATATGATTAGGCAAAGCAAATACTTAAAATCGTAAGGGATTTCGAACCTGCGCTTGGCGAGCCGCGCCGTG
>MHXH01000004.1:0-1432 GCA_001824435.1 Parcubacteria group bacterium RIFCSPLOWO2_01_FULL_48_18 | reverse complement strand
CGAGCAAGTGTTTCCATACCTTTCCGCGCTTCGCGCGGCCGAATCGGTCGGGCAAAAATCGGAAAGTTTGATATTGGTGCTGTAATTATACACTTTGCGCGAATTTTCTTTGAACGAAGCTGACCGCCTCCGCTTCTCTCCGGCGGAACGCTCGGGCATTTCGGCGAAAAAATCCGGCGGCTAGTTTTTCAAAATGGATTTTAGCACATTAAAAATTTCAGTAAAACCACTTTTGCTTCCAGACCATATTTCTGGCTCTTTGCTCATAGATTCTAAAATTGTCGATGATTTCATCCACTTAACCTCTTGAACTTCGCCATCATTAAATTTTAGAAGTGAAACTTCGCCTTCAAATTTGTAATAATAAGCGTTTGTAAATTCTCTGTTTGGATATTTATCGCGCTTGTATGTTTCACCTTGAATAAGGTTAGACGGTTCAAGAATTAAGCTCACCTCATCTTGTAATTCTTCTTTTATTGCATTCTGAATACTTTCTCCGGCTTTCAAGTGTCCACCAAACCGAGTGTCCCATTTGTTTGGATTAAGGTCTTTTGTTTTTGAACGAAAATGGACAAGAAACTCTATCTCGTCTGTCTTTTTAAAAAGATAAATATGTACAGTTCTATGCCATAAACCCTTGCTATGCGCTTCAGAACGTAAACGTCTTTCACCCGTAGGTGAATTATTTTCATCAACTATATCAAAATATTCGTCAGAAGATTCGCCTTGATTTGTTGCTTTATCAACCCACTTCAAAAATAAATTTTTGATTTCTGCCAAGTGTTTTTTATCGCGGAATGTGTGCGGTGCGTTTTTTATGATGTGGTATTCCTTTGGACCGGGCAACGCCTCAAATAAAATTTGTACATGGTCAGGCGGAGTCGAGGTGTCGTTTTCTCCGGTAATTAACAAAACGGGCATAGTCAATTTCGAGACGTTGGAAAGCAAATTGTATTTCAATCGGTCAGCGATATGCGACCACGGAAGCCGCTTTATCACGCCCGGCTTTGAGCGGCTCTGTTCCTCTTTCCAGCCTGTTTTCTCCCAATTTGAAAAATCTTCCGCGTCATCTCGCTTATGCGCTTCTATGCTCAATTTGCCCGATACAACAGTGGAGATGAGCGCAAGAGCCAAAACTTTTTTGGGATATTTTTCTGCATAAAGAGCCGTACATATTCCGCCTAAACTATGCCCCGAAAGAGCAAACGGCTCTTGGTACCATTTTTGCTCTTGCGCCCATTTGATGACATCTTCTAAATCCTCGTAGTAATTCGTTATAGTTGCGTTCTCGTACTTTCCGCCACTTTCGCCAAGTGTGTTTGTGGTGTCAAAACGAACAACAGTAAACCCTTTTTCTTTGAACGCATCGGCGAAAGTGGCGATATGATCTTGCTCCTTGAAACCACCAAGTCCGTGCATAACAAAAGCCAGT
>MHXH01000003.1:9747-11097 GCA_001824435.1 Parcubacteria group bacterium RIFCSPLOWO2_01_FULL_48_18 | reverse complement strand
GTGAAGGATGAAGGTCTTCGGATTGTAAACTTCTTTTCTATAGGAAAAATTCCTCACTCATAAAGCACTGCAACGCCTAATCATTTTTTTGAAAGAATCGGTTAGGTTATAAATGCAGAAATTAAATACTAAACAATGTCTTATCGGGGGCGTTGTGAAAATTGGAGTGTTTTATGAGTGAGGAATGATGGTACTGTAGGAATAAGGAGCTGCTAACCTCGTGCCAGCAGCCGCGGTAATACGAGGGCTCCAAGCGTTATCCGGATTTATTGGGCGTAAAGAGTGCGTAGGAGGTTTAGTGCGTTTGTTGTTAAATTCCAGAGCTCAACTCTGGAGCTGCAACGAATACGGCTAAACTAGAGTGCGCGAGAGGCTGATGGAACTCACGGTGTAGGGGTGAAATCCGTTGATATCGTGGGGAACACCAAAGGCGAAGGCATTCAGCTGGCGCGTTACTGACTCTAAAGCACGAAAGCGTGGGGAGCAAAAAGGATCGTTCGATCATTTTTGCGCATCAGCGCGTTGTTGTATTTCTATGAGAACCGCGGTTCTCTTGCTCTAGCGGCAAGAGCCCGCTACACCTCGGCAGAAAAATTTGTTCCGCAGCGCGGAACAAAAACAAGCTTTTTCTGCCTGCGGAGTTTCTCTACGAAACACACCAACACGCTTTTATGATGCGACAAAAATAATCTCACTCTCTTTAGGGTATAAAGAAGTGACTCCGGAATTTTTTCGGAGACGCACATGGTCCCTTTCGATGGCAACATCGAAATGAAAAATCGGCTATATGCTGGAAAATCCGGTGTATCTGACGTTACCAGCGATTTGTTTTTAAATTTAAAAACAAATCGCTGGTGAAAATGCGTCAGTGCGGACAACCAGCAGGGAAGTTAAAAAGGAGGTACGATGCCAAAGTCAAAAGCTAGATTTGTAGAAATTGTGAGTAGCAGTAAATCAGATGATAAATTAAAAACAGTTTTAGAAATCGCGAATAAAGAATTGAAAGATAAAGGATTGCCATCTGTAGTAGCAATTTATAAAACTGCTGATCGCAAAAAGAGACATGGATATTCAACGAATGATGTTTTGAAAGAATCGGATTTTAAATTAGTTGACCGCATTGTAAAAAAACACCTCAAAAAGTTAGTAGGAAAGTAATTAACCCCTCAGAGACTATACGCCGATTCTCGCTCTTTGATCTGCGGGTATCAAGATGATTGATATCCGTTTTTCAAAGCGCGAGAATGATATAGTCCGAACTGCATAGCGATATGCAGAGGCAAGCAGAAATGCCTTGCCCGGTAATAAAGTTTGGAATTTGTTATTTCAAAATTGTTTAGAAATTAGACA
>MHXH01000003.1:0-9692 GCA_001824435.1 Parcubacteria group bacterium RIFCSPLOWO2_01_FULL_48_18 | reverse complement strand
TAGTCCACGCCCTAAACGATGTTCACTAGCTATCTCGAGTATCGACCCTCGGGGTGGCGAAGCTAACGCATTAAGTGAACCGCCTGGGAAGTACGGCCGCAAGGCTAAAACTCAAAGGAATAGACGGGGACTCGCACAAGCGGTGGAGCATGAGGTTTAATTCGATAGTAAACGAAGAACCTTACCAGGGCTTGAAATCCCGATGAAGTTTTTCCGAAAGGAGGAACGTCTTTTACAAGACATCGGGACAGGTGTTGCATGGTTGCCGTCAGCTCGTATCGTGAGACGTTCCCTTAGGTGGGGTAACGAGCGCAACCCCTATCCGATGTTATATATGTCATCGGAAACCGCCCAGCCCTAGTTTTACTGCCGACGTTATTATAGTTGCTAACGTATGGCGGTGTAGTAAGCACATTTTCTTTGTTGAGAATGTTGTTTGTAAAACTAGGGCTGGGAGGAAGGCGGGGATGACGTCAAATCCGCATGACCCTCTGATGTCCTGGGCTACACTCATGCTACAATGGCCGGTACAATGGGTTGCGAAGTCGCAAGACGGAGCTAATCCCATCAAAACCGGTCCCAGTTCGGATTGGGGTCTGCAATTCGACCCCATGAAGTTGGAATCGCTAGTAATCGCGGATCAGCTATGCCGCGGTGAATACGTTCTCGAGTCCTGTACTCACTGCCCGTCAAATCAAGGGAGCCGGGAATAGGTGAAGCCCCGCCCAAAGCCCGTAGGGCTTTGGGAAATTAGAAATTCAAATATCGAAATACGAAACAATACAAAAAATTCTAAATTCAAATGGCCAAAACGTTTTGAATTTTAGTCATTTGTTATTTGAATTTGTTTCGGATTTCGGATTTCGTGTTTCGGATTTCCCGCCCAAAAACCTGCGGTTTTTGGGCGGGACTAACCTAGGCTCGGTGACAAGGGTTAAGTCGTAGAAGTAAACTACTTTGTTGCGACTCTCCGCCGTAAGGCGGATGTAAAAACTTGGCTATATGCTGGAACATCTGTTGAATACGGTGCTACTCAAATAATGTACAATGATTAAATAATGTACAATGATTATATGAGTTACAAAGCAATCGTTGCAGACAATCAGCAGGGAAGGCTCCGGGCATATACCGGAGAACCCTCAGAGACTATACGCCAAGCTCCTATGTCTAAACCGGAAATCTTAGCATATCTCAATGGAGCGCTTCATGACGCTTCATTGAATAAAGGGAAGCGAATTCGGTTTGTGCAGAAAGATGTTCGCTGGTTGGAGATGGTGCAGTCGTTACTCAAAACCATCAACTACAACTCATGGATATACAAAGAAGGCAAAACAAGAAGTCTCTATGTTTTAGAGACATTATGTTCTGGATTAGATTTCAAATTTAATCCGCTTTCTTTGGTAAGCCAGCGAGACCAAGCCGCTTACATCAAGGGATTTTTTGATGCGGAAGGCGGAGTTCCGCGCACGATGGATAGGTTCTATATTCAGTTGGCGCAAAAGAATTACGATAAAATAGCCGCAATCAAAAAAATCCTCGAGCATTTGGGAATTTCAAGCGGTAAAATCCATAATCCAAGCAGGCAAGCCGATCCCGATTATTGGCGAATATTCATTTCAACGAAAAGTTGGAAATTATTTGCCGAGATAATTGGTTCGTTACACCCCATAAAAGTTAAGATTTTTAGGACAAGGATGAAGATATAGTCCATGCCTTATAGCGATATAGGGGGAAACCATGAACAAGGCACGTGTAGCGGAAGCTGTGCGTGGAACAATTACATACAATAACTGTCGATTGCCGTTGCGGGGCAACGGAAGCTCAAATTCCAAAACCAGGTATTTCTATTTATTTCGCGAAGCATATTTCAATATATTTATGAAATATATTGAAATAAACAGGAATATATAGAAATATATGGAAATATTTTGTTATTTGGATTTCCGCTGCTTCGCAGCGGTAGGGTGTTGGTCGTTCAGCCCAAAGTGGCGACTACTCGAAATTTCGATCATATCGAAATATCGAGTTCTGGGACAACTGGAAAAAGCATATCTTTTCTCCAAAAACTGTTTTTAAGCAAAACAGTTTTTTGGTTGAGAAAAGATATGTCCTGAGCTTGTCGAAGGATTTCATAAATTTCAGTGGGATTCCTCGTCGATGTTCGGAATGATAGTTATGCTGTCAATTTTGGACAAAATCTTTATTCACACCCCCTCTCTTACGCTCTACCCCCTTTATGTCTATAATAAGGGTATATAGAGATTATGGTTATAAGTTGTAAGACTTAAAATAGATTCCATACGGGCTGCTTTAATTTTCTACAATTTTTATAACAACTGTCCGATACATGGCTGTAAAAACGCAAAAAATTCTACTGGTTGAAGACGATCCGTTCTTGTCCGCTCTTCTTAAAAGCAAACTTATTAAGGAGGGTTTTGAAATTTTGCACGTGAAGGACGGTGAAGAAGCAATCAACATCTTGCGCGACATCAAGCCGGATTTGATATTGCTCGACATCATATTGCCGAAGAAAAGCGGTTTTGAGGTGATGGAGGCGATTCGTACCGATCCTCAATTGTCTGACGGCCCGATCATGATTATTTCCAATCTGGGACAGGATAGCGATGTGCAGCGCGGCAAAGAACTCGGTGCGGTTGAATATTTCGTCAAAGCGAAGATTTCCATCGACGAGCTGATCGGAAAGATAAAGGAATTCCTTTCTTCCGAAGAGGAGAAGGCATGATAGGGGCAAATGGCGGTATAGTTATCCACAGGAAACCGCCCCCCCCTTTTTTTTACGCTATAATTGAAATATTGGCGAAAATCGTATAAGGCCTTGCGTTGCGGCGCAGTAGAGATAGTTGTTTGTTTCGATCGGTGTTTTTATCCGCGTGTATCTGCGTACTATCTGTAAACAAATACAGGATATACGCAGATGGCAACATTGATTGATGCAGGCTATCTCGTTTCGCGCGGCAAACCAAGGGCCTAAAAGGTCGAACGCATTAAGAATTGATAATCGAATAACCAGGAATACACTATGAGAAAATCAGGTTTTACATTGCTTGAGTTGCTTATCGTAATCGCAATTCTGGCCATCTTGGCTGCCGCGGCAGTGGTGGTGTTAAACCCGGCCGAGCTTTTGCGCCGCGCCAGGGATTCTGAAAGAATCACGGATATTGCGAATACCCGAAATGCGCTCAATCTGTATTTGACAACCGTTGGCACTCCGGATTTAGACGGAAGCAGTTCCTGCCCAACCAACTACTTTACTGCGCTTGCCCAGAATGATACAACTTCCTCTGCTAATCTAAACCTTGCTGCTTTAGTCCAAACGACAACTGGTACCAGAGTGACAGATGGTACTGGATGGATTCCGGTAAATCTTAACAATACCGCAGGAGGATCGCCTCTTTCAGCGCTTCCGGTTGATCCGAGAAATGCAGTAGACGTGTGTACCGGGGGAACCGGCCAAAATGATTGTATTTACTATTATGCCTGCAGCCAGGGTTCCAGTACGTATGAGCTTGGAGCAAACATGGAAAGTACAGAATATGGCGTGAGCGGAGGAAGCGATATCGAGAATACTGACGGAGGAAATTCCACAAACTGGTACGAAGTCGGTAATGACCCCGGTTTAAATCTCTAGCTCGGGTCCCAACCGGTAAAAAACGTCCCGCATTTTTGGCGGGGCGTTTTTGTGTTCAGAGAAGCTTCATATCCGGGCGCCGGGGAGCAGGGCAGGCCATATTCGTTCAACAGATGTGGATGCTGACCAGGACATTTTGAGGTATACTTACCGAGAGGAGCAATTTTCAACCATGATTCAGCTTCCTATTCCCGAATTGCGTAAAAATCTTGTTGACACCGGCCTTATCCGCGAAGGCGATTTTACGTCCGCGGTAAAGGACGCGGAGTATACCGGAAAGAATTTCATCGATATTCTCATCTCGAGGCGGCTTATCACCTATGAGTATTACATCAATTTCGTCTCTGAATATTTCAAGATCCCGCGGGCGGATATGGCGGCTCCCCACAGGATTCCCGCGGAGGTGTTGCATCTGCTCCCCGAAGAGATTGCGCGGCAGAAGCGGTCGCTTGTGTTTGCGCGGGAGGCGGACGGCACTATTGACGTAGCGATGGAGAGCCCGGACGATTTGGCGGCGATTGAGTTTTTCGAAAAATATTTTAAGGCGCGCGTCAAGCCGTTCATTGCCACCGAGCGGTTTTTGCAGCAGGGATATACCCTCTATAGTCAGGAATCGAGCCAGAATTTTTTAAGCGTCATCGAAGAGAATGTGCGGGAAAGCGAGCGAAAGAAGCTGAAAGGCCTTGAAGAAGCGGCCGTCGATTTGCCGATTGTCTCGATTGTGGACAATCTAGTGTCATATGCGGTTGCCATGGGCGCGTCGGATATTCATATTGAAGCCCTCGAGGATGCGATTCTGGTGCGGTTCCGCGTTGATGGCATTTTGCGCGAGATGATGAGGATACCGAAATCGGTCCATCCCGCAATTACGGCGCGTATAAAGTTGCTTTCGGCGCTTCGCATCGACGAGCATGCCCGGCCGCAAGACGGTAGATTCCGTTATAAGGCGATTGGAGAGATTATGGACATCCGCGTTGCGGTGATGCCGACGTTTTACGGAGAAAAAATCGTGATGCGTCTTTTGCGCGCCTCCACGAAACCGCTCAGTTTAACCGAACTGGGCATGTTTGATGATACCGCTTTGGGAGTCGAGGAAAACCTGAAGAGAACGTACGGCATTATTCTTGTAACCGGTCCGACCGGATCCGGAAAAACCACGACTCTGTATTCCATGATTGAAATACTCAATCGACCGGAGGTGAACGTCGTCACCATTGAAGATCCGGTGGAGTACGACATGCGCTACGTGAATCAGACGCAGGCGAACCCGGTTGCGGGTATTACGTTTGCAAGCGCACTTCGCGCATTCCTGCGGCAAGACCCGAATATCATCATGGTGGGAGAAATTCGGGACAACGAAACTGCGGATATCGCTGTCAATGCGGCGCTCACCGGACACTTGGTTTTGGCTTCCCTTCACACGAATGATGCGCCGACCTCGGTTCCGCGTCTTATCGATATGTCGGTGCCGCCGTTTTTGGTCGCCGCAGTCGTGAATATTATTGTTGCGCAGCGTCTAGTCAGAAAGATTTGCATTGATTGCATCGAATCGCATAAAACTCCTTCAGAAATTATCCAGGCGGTTGAGGAGCAGTTACAGCTAATCGAAAGCAAGGTTAAGGTTCCGCATGCGACATATAAGGGCCGCGGCTGTTATAGTTGCGGCCTCACCGGTTATCGCGGCCGGGTTGCCATCTATGAGGTGGCAAATATTGACGGCGAAGTCCGTCAGCTTATCAGCAATCCCAAATTTACGCTTGAGGCAATGAAGCATATACTAAGAAGCAAGGGTATGATTTCCATGCTTGAAGATGGACTGAGGAAAGCCGAACACGGTTTCACGACGGTGGAAGAGGTGTTGAGAGTCATTCGTGAATAAATAAGGCGCTAGGCATTAGGCATTAGGCATTAGGCATTAGGAATTAAATCCTAAATCCTAAAGTCTAGAGCCTAAGGCCTAAGGCCTAGATGATTTGCAATTTCATTACGTTGCCGCTCAACCAAATGGTAAAGTGGTTGAAGGAAATTTGGAAGCGCAGCATCCATCGGAGGTGCTTGAGCAGCTTGCGATGGGAGGACTGCGGCCCATCTCCATTAAGGCGATACGAAGCTTTGATACAGAAAGGAGAAAGGGCCTTTTTGGTTCGACCATCACCGTTGTCGACAAGGTGTTTTTGACCAAATACTTGGCTTTGATGCTCAGGGTCGGCACCGACCTATTTCAGGCCATTAATATCTTGATCGCCGATTTTGACAAACCTGCGGTGAAGTCGTTTTTAATCGAGGTTCGAACGACCCTCGAGAAGGGTAAGCCGTTTTACGTGACGTTTGCGAAGTATCCCGATTTTTTCTCGCCGGTATTCGTCAGTCTCATCAAGGCCGGCGAGGCTTCCGGAAATTTGGAGAACATATTTAACGATTTGAGTTTTGCGCTTGAAAAAGAGCGTGAACTGCGGTCGAGGATTAAGGCGGCGCTGGTTTATCCTGTCATTTTGCTGGTTGCGTCGATGTTGGTCATGTTCTTTCTTGTTGCAATCGCCCTTCCTAAAATTTCTGCGGTGTTTGAAACCGCCGGGATTGATCCGCCGTTTTTTTCGAAAGTCGTGTTCTGGATCGGCGATTTTCTCGGCGGCAATCTCATCCTGATTCTCGTATTGATGGTGGGGGGCGGGATCTTTTCCACGGTATATTTCCGGAAGACGTCGGTCGGGCGTATTCTAATTGCCCGCGCTTCTCATCGGATTCCGGTGCTCAAGAATGTGCTGAAGCGGATCGCCCTGCAGCGGTTTGCGTCTACGCTGTCGTCGCTTATGAAAGCGGGCTTGCCGATTTTGGAGTCGCTCGAGATCAGCGCGGACGCGGTCGGCGATGAAGAAATTAAATCCGCGCTCCTGAGAGTTTCGCGCGAGGGAATTGCCAAGGGCGTGACAATAGGCGAGGCGTTTAAGCGGGAAGAAGTGTTTCCGCGGGTAGTGACGAACTTGATTGCTATCGGAGAGAGAGCGGGGCACGTGGAAGACATCTTAAAGACGCTTTCGGATTTCTACGAAACGGAGATCGACGCTTCCATTAAGACGCTTGTGGCATTTCTCGAGCCGATGCTGCTTTTGTTTATCGGCATCACTATTGGCACCATTGCGCTTTCCGTCATCGTGCCGGTTTACCAGTTGATAGGGAAGTTTTAGAAGGCGAGCTCGTTAGCGGCTTGATAGCGGCTAAAGCCGTTTCGTATTAATGAGTTATCGAGCTCATCTCGCTATAGAGCCGATATTTTTATGTCACCCACGAGATATATCAATTATTGGGGTCGAAAATTGAAAAAGTTTCAAAAATGCCTCCCCTGTTATCAGCGAAGCTTTAACATTAACGAGCTAATGAGCCGTCGAGCTAGCGAGCGTATGAGCGGCTTCACTCTCATTGAACTTTTCATTTCTATTGGAATTTTGACCATCATCGGCACCGTCGGAATCGTCAGTTTTTCGCGGTTTCGCGCCCGGCAGATGCTTGATTTGACGACCAATGAAATTGTCACTACGTTGCGTCGTGCGAGAACCGCGGCCGCGGCGCAGGAAAATGCAAGCGCGTGGGGGGTCCACCTTGAAAATCCGAACGTAGGCGTTGATTCCTATGATCTGTTTTACACGTCTTCGACGTATGCAAGCGGGACATTGATGTTTCGCAAGCGGCTCGGGAGCGGCATAGATTTTTCAGACCCCGTGGCAAGTTCGACCAAAGACGTGATTTTCAATAAGGCGACTGGACTGCCGCAGGCAACGTCATCGATTATATTACAGCTTTTAAGCGATACGTCGGCGACAAAGACCATTACGGTGAATTCGCAAGGAGAGGTGTCATATTAATGGATGATAGCTGGTGGCCGTCAGTAGTCGTCTGGCGGCCGAGTCATAACATTCGTACGATGAAAAAAAAGCGATATTCGTTTAAAAATCTGTATATAGTCGTACTCGTGAGCGCGGCAACGATGCTCCTTGCCCTCTATGTGATTTATTTTTCCGTGGAGGAGCGTATTGCCCGCCAGGCGCGTCAGGCGCTTCAATCTTTTGCGCAATCAGATTGGTCAGCCGGTCCCGGCTACGAAGGGCCGGTCGACGCCGCGAACGCGAATCTCGTCGAAGGCTTTTCGGACGCGCATAATATCGATTGGGGGTCAGAGCCGGGCGTGTTAAAGCTCAAGCAGTTTTGACACCCCGCATACAATATCTAAAAATAACGCGCACGTGATTAAAAAAAACATAACGCGGAAGAAATCTGTTCAAGGCAGGTCCGTTCGACGAGTCCTTCGACAAGCTCAGGACAAGTTCCTTCGACCCCGAGGACTTCCGTTGAGCCCTTCGGCAGTGAGCCTCAGGACGAACTGGTCAGTCCGAAGCGTTCAGGACCGAGGGATTCAGGACAAGTTCCTTCGACAAGTCCTTCGACCCCGAGCTCAGGACCGAGGGGCTCAGGACAAGCAGGATGAGATTTTTAGGAAGATGTCGGCTGACAGGAAGCTTGAATTATGGTTTCAATTTTGGAGATTTGCTAACGAATTAAGAGGAGATAAAATACGTCATGGATCAAGATGACCCCAGACAACTTTTAATAAAAGTCGCTGAAATTCTTGACCGTTTGAATATTCCTTACATGATAACCGGCGGAATTGCGGTTTTAGTGTGGGGAAGACCGAGATTTACCGCGGATATTGATGTTATTGTCGAATTGAAACCCGAACACATTGATAAACTTGAAATTGCCCTGCACCAGCTAAGCAGTGTGGGATATATTGATAAAGACGCGATGGAAGAGGCGCTTTCCAGACACGGTGAATTTAATTTTATTGATGGTAGTACCGGGATGAAAGTTGACTTTTGGATTTTATCAAAAGATTCATTTGATGCATCAAGGCTAAAAAGAAGAATTGCCAAAGAAATTCTTGGTCAGAAAGTTTATTTCATCTCCCCGGAAGATTTAATATTAAGCAAATTGCGCTGGTATCAAAAAAGTCAATCAACTCGTCATCTGGAAGATGCCGAATCAGTTATAAAAGTATCAGGAGGCAAACTGGATGTGCAATATTTAAAAACTTGGGCCGAAAAACAAGGTACTTTCTCGGTCCTGGGCAGGTTTCTGTCAGCACGATGAAAAATAAATTAAACAATTTCGCGTATATTGATGGAGCGAATCTCTACGAAGGTGTGTTGTGTTCTGTTGTCTCTCCAAGCAATAACTGTTCGTTTCTTTTACGCAAGTTGAATGTTCCGCTTGTATATCTGGATACGCAGAAAAACCGTTTGAAATATGAGCCGTAAAGAAAAAGCCCCCGGCAGGAACGAAACCCTGCAAGGGTCTTTTTCATAATGATAGTATCAATATATCATCCCCACAAACTATGTCAATATCCAAATTGTGGATAAATAAAATCGGTAAAACGATATTATCGTTATCGCAAGCCGATAAAATGAACCTCCGCGCGGCAAGACCGCGCGGTATCAAGCGGAATTCTTCCCTCGGGCTGTTCAGTCCTGAAGGCTTCACAGTCGAAGGAACTGAGGACCTCGGGACGAACGTCCGAGGCAACCCTTCGATCCGTTCGATTAACTCAGGATCGTTCTGAAGAATTCGAAGGACGACTCGCTTCGCTCGCTCAGGCCTTCGGCTCTAAGGTTCGGGCTCGAAGAGGTTCTCCTTCCGCCTTCATCCCCGCGGCAAGTCTTCGACCTCATCGAGTTCATCGAATCTGATGATTCTCTGAATCAGAAGATCTGAAGACTCTTCAGAGTCTGAACGACTCATCGAGCTCATCGAGCCTGAGACTCTCAGAGTCGAATGACCTGAGGCTCTCAGAGCCGAATGGCCTGAGGGGGCTCAGACCCGAATGGGCCGCGGGGTATTCGGCGAAGGAGAATAAAAATTAATGACGTCCGACGTCCATAGTTTGATGACCAAGATACAATGAATATCCATAAATATCAACCAGTGTCCATACGTTTCAAGAAATACCGGCTTCTTGTCTTTTCCGCCGCTGTTGTTGCTGTGTGGTTTT
>MHXH01000002.1:12205-12347 GCA_001824435.1 Parcubacteria group bacterium RIFCSPLOWO2_01_FULL_48_18 | reverse complement strand
GAGATTTTCATGCGGGTCTCCTTTCAAGGTACTGGATTCTCTACCGCACTATTACGGCAGAGATCATCGGTTTTAGTTTCCGACAATATCGCTAATGTAGCATATTATGAGCTTGAAGTCAAGCCCAAACAAAAAATCGGCA
>MHXH01000002.1:0-12151 GCA_001824435.1 Parcubacteria group bacterium RIFCSPLOWO2_01_FULL_48_18 | reverse complement strand
CTGTTTTCGTACAAAAAAGAGCTCGTTTTTGAGCTCTATTAGCGTTGCCTAAAGGGCAAGTACGTTTTCCCAATTTACCCATGTCAATCGTCTTTTGTTACCGACTTCTTGATTGTATGGACAATCGTAAAGAATATGCTCCCACTCCGCTGTTTCTTCGCCCTCTATAACGGGTTTATCATCAATGAGGAGTTTTCCCCTGACAATTGTTTTATCTTTTGAAAGAACGATTCGTTTTGTGAAATCCCTGCCGAGATGTTTCTCTATCCACTGATACTTTTCAAGCACGCAGTTTTCGTAACGGGATAAAGGTGATGTACAAATGCGTACATCATGGCCAAGTTCAACGAGCATCTTTAACGCTTCAAGACTCCCATTCACTGGTGGGAGGTTCAGATAAAATCCGGGCGCAAAATAGATACTTTCAACCTTGTCACGCAATTCTTTTGGGTAATCATCGCGAACATAGAATGTTCTACGCCGATGAAGTGGAACAAAGTGCTCGTTAGGAAATTGTGCTCTCCATGCGTCGAGAAATCCTTTTTCAAAATCGGCCAATGGTCCATCTTGATCAATAAGGATAATCATTGCCGTTTACCTCCTTACGATTTGTGTTTGATCTAAAAATACCCTACCACAATAAGTCGTGGTAAGTAAACGTCAAAATGTTAGAACCTCTGCTTAGCCATTAAAAAACCTTTTAGTTTTCAGAAAATTTCATTATTCACCAATAAAAAATTCCATTTCCCTATACAGGGAAAACAACGATGTTAGAACCCGCAAAATTTCTGAAATAGAAACGGCGATTGATGCGCCGGAGCGCGAAAAGTCCAATTTGGTGCGCCCACGAGGAATCGAACCTCGATTACGGGATCCGCAATCCCGTGTCCTATCCGTTGAACGATGGGCGCGTATTCTCGCAGGTGATCTTTATGTATCGAAGTTTCGGAGAGGCGAAGGGGGGCGCAGGAGAGCTTTAAAATCTGAAGAGCTTGGCGAGAAGGTCAATGAGATGATCCTCGTAGTCTTTTTTTTCTCTAAGCTTTCCCTTGAGTACAGAACGGACTTGATCAAGCGTGTCGGCAGAATCTACGGCGATGTGGAATGGTGGCAGTATTTTTGACCTGCGAGCGATAATTAATTCTTTCTTCTGCTCCTCTTCAACAAGAGCGAACCAATCCAAGGAGCTATAGGGATAGAACGTACGGTCAATTCTTAAGCCCGATGCATCGATGCCGAAAGAAGTCGGTCGCGGTTTTTCGTTTCCCCAGAAAAGTACAAGTACTTCCGCGATCATGACAAATACGATGAAGAGAAAATTTTTCGATACGGCGCCGAAAAAAATGAGCGCGACGCAGACGATGACAGAAATCCAATACCACGAAACGCCTTTGGGTTCGTAATCGAATTCTGACGCAGTCCACTGCGCCGATTCCGGAACAGGCGGCTTTTTATCCGCAGCCCTCTCTTTTTCGGGGAGATGCACGGATGTTATCTCGTGAATCTTTTTTACTGGTATAGAGGTCATTGTATTGATAGTATAAGGTATTTTTATGCCGCATCCAAGGCCCACGGGGCATTTGTTTTCGATTGTCGCTCTGCGTATAATACAAAAACCATGATTGTTTTTCTTTACGGCCCGGACGCGTATCGTTTGAAGGAGAAGCTTAAAGAACTTTTGAGCGCCTATCGCGCGAAACATCATCTATCCGATATGGCTCGTTTTGACGCAGCAGATCAGGATTTTCTCGGTTTGCTGAAACGGTTTGTAGATACGCCGTCTCTTTTCTCTTCAAAAAAGCTTGCGGTTGTGGATAATATCTTGCAAGCCGAGACGACAAAAGACGCTGCTGCATTCTTGCGGCAAGAAATGGTGCTTAGCAACAAGGAAATAACGGTTATCGTGCGAGACGAAGCGGTAAAAATCACCGGCGCATGGTCTTTTTTGTTGCGTACGCCAGTAATGGCGCAGAAATTTGAAATGCTCTCTGGTGCTATGCTCAAGAACTGGATCGCGAGTGAAGCAGCGAAGCTTGGCATTGAGTTGGAACCACCGCTCGTTGAAGAATTTACTAAACTCTCCGGCGGTAATACGTGGATGCTTCGACGTGAACTCGAAAAGCTGTCGCTTCTCGGAAAAAAGATCGTGGGGCCCAAGGATGCGCGCGCGACCTCTAGTATGCCCGGCGAACAAAATGTGTTTAAATTGCTTGATTCTTTTTGGCAAAAGAGCCATCTTCGATTGCCGCTACTCGAGAAAGCCCTGCAGCAAGGCACCGAGGCTGCTATGATATTCAATATGCTTGTAGCCCAGAGCCGCTCGATGATGTTGATAAAAAATGGATTCGCGCACAAGTCGGAAGCGCACCCATTCGTAGTAAAAAAACTCTCTGAGTTCTCCCGGAGTATTAGCGCGTCATCCGCCGCGCAGTTGCATGAAAAACTTGCTGATCATGACATTGCCATTAAAACAGGAGTACGCGATTGGGAAGACGCAGTGGTTGATATATACCTTGAGGGTATTACTGCGTGACTTTGTCGCGTAGCGCCCTATTCTCTTGCCGCAGCCGCCACGAGCGGTTCTTGCGGATTTTTGTTTGTTCGCGCTACACTATTCTTGAACCCCATTACAACCCGGCCCAAGGGTCGGGGTTTCTACATTAGCTTTCTGAAATTTCTCCCCTCCTTCCTAGTCTGAACGCTGTGGCTTCCGGGTTGTAACGGGGTAAACCATCATGTTTTCAGTCACAGCAAAAGACCTTTCCTCCAAAGCAAGAGCTGGCATCCTACAAACGCCGCACGGCGAGATTGGAACCCCGGCATATATTATTGTAGGAACATCCGCCGAAGTAAGAACGGTGACGCCGGAGGATCTTCTATCTGCGGGCACGCAAATCGTCATTGCTAACGCTTACCATTTGGCGGTCAGGGAAGAACATGAAAAAATACGGCAGAAAGGCGGTCTTCATATTGCCATGGGCTGGAATAATCCTCTGATGACAGACAGCGGCGGCTTTCAGGTATTTAGCCTTGGCGCCGGAAGGGTATATGGCGCATCGAAGATCGGATTTTTTCCGACTGAACATAATCCTCTCATGATGCCGGAAAAAAGCATGGCCCTTGTTGGCGAAGAGGGTATTGCATTTTCAGACAGAGAACGAGGGAGTCATATGGTGCTTACGCCGGAAAAATCAATCCGGATTCAAGAAGCGCTCGGCGCTGATATTATATATGCACTTGATGAGTGCACCTCTCCCTTTCACGACTATGAATATACAAAAGCTTCGTTGGACAGAACGCATCGGTGGGCCATTCAGTGCCTTGAGGTTAAATCGCGAAAAGACCAGCAGTTGTGGGGCATTATCCAAGGGGGTTATTTTCGGGATTTGCGAGAAAAAAGCGCTTATTTCCTGACAAGACATGAGTTTGAAGGTATTGGTATTGGCGGAGCAATGGGAACCTCAAAGCAGCACATGCGCGAGATTATTGACTGGATATACCCGTCTTTTCCCAAAAACAAGCCGCGACACCTCTTGGGAATTGGCAATCCTGTCGACATCCTCAATGCTGTGGAACAGGGTATTGATCTGTTTGATTGTGTTATACCGACTCGAGAAGCGCGCCATGGCTCCCTGTGGACAACCTGTGGAAGGATTAATATAAGAAATTCCCGGTTTAAGGACGATAATTCGAAGATTGATGAAGAATGTAGGTGCGCCACCTGTCAAACAATAACCAGAAAACAGCTTCGGACAATGTTTTGTGACGGAGATTTATCTGCCGGACGCCTTGCAACTATCCATAACATCTCATTTTTTAACGATTTAATGCGGAAAATAAGAAAAGCAATACAGGATAGCAAATATTCCGAATTTAAAGCGGGTTTTATCTTGAGATTCAGGGAGGCCAATTCTTGAAGTTGGGGCGTGAAACACTTTAGTGTGAAACACTTTCGAGTTCCTATGAGCCGGAAATGGCCTGAATACTCACTTTTGATTTTCTAGGGCATCAAAATGTTTCACGTGAAACATCTTGAGTCATCCATTGTGGTCAAGGCACAAATATCCGATTATCTCGAGAACGGTCGATAGTGGCTCAAGTACTAGACTTTTCTGGGTTTCCATTATTTGATATGTTTCACGTGAAACACTTTCTCTCCTATAAGGGTCGGAAATGGCTTAAAACCGACATTCTCCATTCTTGCGAGCTAAAAATGTTTCACGTGAAACATTTATTGATGCGCAGAATGTATTTTTAGTTGGCGAGGCGTCTTATTGTAACTGTTCGCCCACCTCAACAAATGACCCAACCATGCAGTCACTATTAAGGAGCTGAGCGTGTCTGAACGATGCGGCAATTCCTAACAATCCGGCATATAGGCCTCGCCTCCCTGTGCCTGGCTCGGCGCTATTCTCCGACTTGGCTTGTAACATCACCATAAATCGTTCAGGTTCGTAGCCGAGTTTGAATTTTACACATGATAGATCCTTAATCTCTTCTTGTTCTGGGCGCATCTAGCGGGGGAGATAATTGAAAGTTGGCGGATGGAGAGTTACGATTAACTCATATGCGAGCTGATCCGGCAATTTTTAAATCGTATGACATCCGCGGCGTATATCCGACCCAGATTAATGAAGATGCGGTATATTGCATCGCCCGTGCGTTTGTTCATTTGTTTGAACGGAGCGGAAAAAAACCGGTGGAGATGAAGGTGATTGTTGGCCGCGACATGCGGCTTTCTTCTCCAGGGCTTTGCCTTGCATTCATTGATGGCCTGCGTTCGGTCGGCGTCAGCGTTTTTGATGCCGGTCTTATTGCCATTGATCAGATGTATTTTGCTCTTGGCGAACTGGGGTTTACCGCCGGAGCAATGATTACCGCTTCGCACAACCCGAAAGAGTATAACGGAGTCAAATTGTATCGAGGCGGGGTGGATATGGTGAGCGCTGAAGAAATTCAGGAACTGCGGATAATGAGCGAGAGAGACGATGGACGAACAGTCGATAGCGCCGGAACGGTTGAAGCAGTTTCCTTCGATGATGCATACGCGAGCAAAATTTTGGCATTTGCGGATCCATCCGCTTTGAAGCCGTTCTCGGTGGTGCTTGACGCGGGAAACGGCATGGCCGGAAGAGTTTTTCCGCTTGTGCTTCGCAACCTTCCCCGTATTAAATATACCGCGCTCTACTTTGAGCCGGATGGATCATTCCCCAATCACGAACCCAATCCTGAACGGCTCGAAAACACGCGCGAAATCCAAAAAATGGTAGTGAAAACAAAGGCTGATTTCGGCGCCGCCTTTGACGGTGACGCCGATAGGATAACCCTCATTGACGACAAAGGCGATGCGCTGCGCGGCGACGTCATTACTGGAATACTGGCAAAACATTTTTTGCAAAAGTACGGGAAAGGCCCTATTGTATACAATGTGTTGTGTACCCGAGCGGTACGTGACATCATCGAAAAAAATGGCGGCACGCCGGTGGAGTGGAAAACCGGACACACCCACATGAAGAGGAAAATGCGCGAGGTAGGAGCGATATTCGGCGGGGAACTATCCGGCCATCTTTTCTTCAGGGACTTTTATTTTGCCGAATCGTCTACGCTTGCATTTCTCTTGATGTGTGAAATCATTTCCAAAAGCGGAAAGAAACTTTCGGAGCTTGCGCAGGAATTACGGACATACGCCTACTGGTCCCGATATATATACCTTGATGATGTTCCGGCTGCTGCCATCGCGCGAGTGAAAGAAACATATCAGCCGCGCGCCGCGCGGATCGATGGTATCGACGGACTCACTTTGCATTTTCAAAATCCGTGGTGGTGGTTTAATATCCGACCCTCGAACACGGAAACAAGAATTTCTCTCACTATTGAATCGGCGCATCAAGTGTTCACCGAAGAAAAGAAAAAAGAAATCTTGGCGCTGACCGGCGGAAGGGTTGCGGGAGATGCATAATTTGCCTAGTCCCTCCCTGTTGGCTATCATAAGGGTACATGGCGAACACCAAAAAGCTTAAAATTCTTCTCGTGGAAGACGATCCTTTGCTTGGCGAGTTATTTCAGGGACGCCTGGTAAAAGAAGGGTATGACGTGACGCGCGCAGATGTTGGTGAAGATGTCGTGAAGCTTTTGAAAAATATGCAGCCCGATCTTATTTTGCTTGACCTTTGCCTTCCCAAAGAAAGCGGTTTTGAAATCATGCAGGAGATAAACTCGCGTACCGACATTCACAAGGCCCCCATCATTGTCATTTCCAATCTTGACCAGCCAAGCGACGTCCAAAGAGCGAAAGAGCTCGGCGCGAAAGAATACTTTGTCAAAACAAAAATCCGCCACACGGAATTATTGGACAAAATCAGAGATTTTATTTTAGGAGAAGAGGTGCCTGAATAACACCGCGACGGCGACCTCGATGTTGTTTGAACTATCATAAAACCGTTTTCGCGAGACGCGGTTTTTCATTTTCGGTTCAACCCGGGCGATTTGAATTGACGCCGGTCAAGGCATATAGTGTAGGGATGAATCCCGTTAGAAGTCGTGGACGCACTTAATCATGAAAATACGCAAACCAAAATTTATAAACTGTAGTAAAGGATTGCAAGACATACAGTATGTCCGCGTCCTATTTCTAACGGGATGAACGGCGACGAAACGAAAAACCATCAAGAAATCTCGCGGCTCATCAAAGAGCTTTCAATCGCGAATCAGAGACTGCAGGAGAAAGACAGGGCGAGAGAGGAATTCCTCTACATTGCTGCCCATCAGCTGAGAACCCCCCTGGCCATTATTAAGGGGTATGCGTCTATGCTCGCAAATGAGGAATTCGGCCATCTTGAGCCGCCAATCGAAAAACCGATCAAAAAAGTGAAAATGACCGCTGATGCCATGAGCCGGCTGATCGACGATCTTTTGTTTGTGGGCCGCTCTGAAGCGGGGCGGTTGAGTTATTACGGCAAAGACGCATCCTTTGCCGATCTTGTTAAAGACGCCACCGGCAGTCTCAAGCTTACGGCGGATGAGAAAAGGACCACCCTCTTGTTTCGAAAACCCGATGACCCCCTCGTTGTTTATGTCGATGATGATAAAATCCGGCAGGCGGCAACCAACATCATCGATAATGCGATCCAGTATACCGAGGGGGGCGCTATCGTTGTAGTCGCGTGGAAGGAAACGGATCGTGTGATGCTAGAGGTTTCTGATACCGGCGCTGGGATGGACACAATTGAGCTTGGACGGCTGTTCGAAAAAATGTACAGCGGCAAGGACGGCACCGTTGCACGAGGATCTGGTTTGGGGCTCTACGTCGCGAAAAGAATTGTCGAAGATCATGGGGGGAAAATTTGGGCAGAAAGTGAAGGGGCGGGGAAGGGGAGCATTATAAAATTTTGGGTGCCACTGAAAGCAAAATTCGCGAACAACTCGTGATTCATGGTCCGCATAAGTTCGTATCGGGCTGGCGCACGATGGCAGTGTGCATGCTTCTTGCCCGCCCATCTTTAATACCGGAGAGTAGTATACCGGTAGTACGCCTGTTTCTTGCCCCGTTAGAAATTACCGGGCTGTAGTATACCGGCAGTACGCGTGCTTTGGGAGCACGTAGACTGGGTTCGATTCCCAGCAGCCCGATTGCAAAGATTTCTAAATTATTTATAGTTCTTGTTTTGCTTGGGGGATGTTGATTTTTTGACCTTGAGCATGACGCTTTGGCGTATATAGTTTCGACGTAACCTTGTGAAAGCAGTATTCTTCGAAAAACCAGGCGGGTTAGAGGTTCTTCAGTGCGGAGAGTTATCAACCCCGAAACCACAAAAGGGCGAGGTATTGGTGCGCGTGCGAGCGTGCGGGTTAAACCGTCTCGACATTTGGCTTCGCGAGGACCAAGACAACGCTCGTAGTATTCCTATGCCGCATATTTCCGGTTCGGATGTGGCCGGAATCGTTGAGGAGATAAACGGTGAAAGTTTCCTGAAGGTTGGGCAGGAAGCGGTGTTGAATCCAGCTATTCCTTGCGGTGCTTGTCCTCGTTGTAAAATTAGGCAGGCGTGCGAACTTGTAAAAATCTTTGGCGTTAAAAATCAGGGTGGCTATGCGGAATATGTTACTGCGCCAATCTCGCAGTTTTATCCAAAGCCGAACAATGTTTCTTTTATTGAGGCGGCGGCGTTTCCTCTGACTTTTTTAACGGCTTGGCATATGCTTGTCGGGCGGGCAAATTTGCAAAAAAGCGAAACGGTCTTTATTTGGGGCGCTTCCGGCGGATTAGGATCTTCTGCTGTTCAAGTAGCAAAGCATCTCGGTGCAAGGATTATCGCCGCCGCAAAATCCGAAGACGAAGCGAGGCGACTCCGTGAGATTGGCGCAGACGAAGCCGTTATTTACACAAAAGAGAACGTAGAAATTGCAGCTAAAAGCCTGACGGATGGCCTGGGCGTTGATGTTGTTTTTGAAAGCGTTGGCGAAAAGACATGGAATATCACGCTCGCTATGCTCCGTCCATTCGGGCGCGTTGTGATTGCCGGAACCACAAGCGGCGATATGGGTACGCAAGATTTGAGCGATATTTATGTTCGTCAGCTTTCCATTTTTGGCACGAGAATGGGCACAAAAGAGGAATTTGAAAAAGTCTTGGAACTTGTTGCAACAGGAAAACTGAAACCCATCATTGATAAAACCTTTCTGCTTCAAGAAGCCGCGGAAGCACAAAGGCGAATGGTTGAGGGCAAGCATTTGGGTAAAATTGTGTTAGAGGTACGGTAAGCGGCGTGTCAGCTTTGCCGGCACGAGAGAAATCTCTACTGGGCGCGTGCTGAAAAAGATGGCACGATTCGGACAATTGACAGTTGTTGCAACGCCCCCCTCGTGTCGATAAAACTATGTGAGGCCTCGGCTTTTGGACCTTAAGCGGGGCGTTGCTTTTTATTTAGAAATGATTTATAAAAGAAGAGGTTTCCTTGCTAGATAAAATATGGGAGCGTTCAGTGAGGGTACGAAACCCTGCTCTTGCGGTTTGTTTGTTGGGGTTTGTCGTGTTTAACGCACAAGCTCAACAGAAATATTTGGAAGAAATTAGGCCTTCGTCGGAGTGGAAAGCCTGGTGGCATGAGGCGGAACAATGTATCGGCCGGAAATTGGACATCAATCAAGTAACATTTTACATCGTACATGATACGGCCTTTGTTATGCGGGGCATGCTCTGGGTTGGTTGGTCTGATCCGTTTACTCGCGAAGTTTTCGTGACCGCCGATTCGGTAAGAAGCAAAAAATATATGCAGCATGAATTTGCGCATCAGTTCATGGACCGAGCCGGACATCCCGAGAACCCCTTTATAACCTGCGGTTGGTCATATTATACTCCGACGCCCCCTGATTCGGATCAGCGGTTGCAGCGTAATCCGATCCGGCAAAAGAAGTCTTTGCTACGAGGCCCGGAAATACGATTGCCGCATTGCTTCGCAATCCAGATTAGTAGCAATGACGGCATTAATATGAATCCGTACATGAGAGAAAGGAGCGGAAATGGACGAAAGACTTGAGGATATTCTACGAGACGAAATCTTGCCGCCCTTCGTCGTCGCTCTTGATTATTTTTAAAGATTCTTTGAAAGAGGGGTCGCTTGAGATGTTTGACGACCTTGTAACCGATCTGGCAGGATTGATTGTACGAACATTTGTGAAGAGAGCGGGCGCGAATCGATTTTCTGACCTTCCGTTTATAACGCGCATTGAGCTCCCCGGCTGTATATCCGCCGGCCTTAACAGCGCTCTTCCGTTGGACTATCCGTACATTGTCGTTGCGATGTTCGTGGAAGAACAAAGGTTTTGTTCTGTTGTGGGATTCCCGCGCAAGAAAATTCCCGGCGCGCATGATATACTTTGTCCGGAAACTTCGGTCTATGTTCCGGTGGAGAACATAGCGGAGTTTCGGAATTTAAGACTGGATGGGGCAGTCAGATCATTCTGTGCCTTCAACGGGGCAGAGGAAATGCTGAAAAGGATGAAATTACAATAGTTTGGAGCCGCATCATATTCGATGCGGTCTTTTCCGTCAGGCGTTTTTTCCGGGCACATTCCGTTGTATGATTATATTGTCATGTGGAAATTTTTAACCGTGATAATTATAGTTGCGCTCGTCGGCTTGTACTTTTGGTATGTTCGAGGCGTAGAAGTTGAACCGCTTCTCAAAAAAGCAAAAAGCATCCGTATACGCATCGCGTTTGAGGAAGAGGCCTTGCCGCCTCCCCAGGATGAGCGCTTGGGCACGTGGGAATCGCTGCCGGATATGCCGACCGAGCGAACTGAAGTTGAGGTTGCCGCGCTTGGAAAAGATATATATGTCATTGGCGGCATTGATGGTTTCGGCAGGACCGTAAATAAAGTTGAGGCTTTTGACACGTTAAAACGCGTATGGTCAGAGGCCGTACCGCTTCCCAGCGGAAAGCACCATGCTGCTGCAGTCGCGCTCGGCGACAAGCTGTATGTGCTTGGGGGATATGCCGGCCTTAATTTCGAACCCACAGACGATCTTTGGATATTTGACAAAGGGAAAGAACGGTGGAGAGAGCTCAAAAGTATGCCCGAACCCCTTGGCGCAATGGCGGCAATAGGAATGGAGGCCTATACGGCAGATAAAACGACTGTTCGACAAGAGACATCAACCGATGTCGGCGCAGGCGTCGAACAGAAGCTTGGCCCCGAAGGAGATGCCATATATGTCTTTGGCGGCACGGGGGAAGAGGGGCTTTCCGATAAGGTATATATGTATGATGTCAGGCGGAATGAATGGGAAATGAAAACGCGCATGCCGACCGCGCGTGAGCACTTGGCTGCCGCAACAATCGGCGATAGGATATTCGTGGTCGGAGGCAGAAAGAAATCGATTACGAAAAATCTCGGCAACCTTGAAGTGTATACGCCGGCAAAAGATATTTGGGTTATCGGCCCTCCAATGCCTACGAAACGCGGCGGCATCGCAGCGGCGACAACCGGGGGACGGCTGTATGTGTTTGGCGGCGAGGAGCCGACGAAAACATTCGACGCGGTTGAAGAGTATGACCCGGCAGAAAAGAAATGGAGGAAGATGAATCCGATGTCAAGGGGACGCCACGGGCTCGGCGCAGCAGAAGTTGACGAAAAGATTTATGTAATCGGAGGCGGCAAACGACCGCTTCTCTCGGTAAGTGGTTTGAACGAGGTATTTACATCACCCGATAAGCAAAAAGAATAAAACCCCCCTGATTTTATTATCAAGGGGCCGTTAGCTCAGTGGCAGAGCGCCTCATTTGCAATGAGGAGGTCACCGGTTCAAATCCGGTACGGTCCACCATTTCAGATTTGCCGAAGAAGTTGCCTCGGGGCTTCGCCCCTCGGCATTGGTTGCCGCCAAGAAATTCCAAGGGGTTTTGACATCCGCCAAAAGAATTCCTGCCGCAAGTCGGCGGTTCGAGCCGATGGAAACAAGAAAATCTCTCATTCGTGAGGGATTTTCTTGTTGAGAGAGATTTTCGGCTTGGTTGGCTTCAATAATCCAGTTTCGCATGAGTTCGAGCCAATGATTACCTTTTCGCTCAAAATCAGATAATTTCTCCTCAATTGTTTTCTTTTCCGCCATTAAAGCGTTCTTGCGTTCCTGATATTCGCCAAGTTCCAGAGCTTCGTTTAGATATGCGTCTGTAAGTCGTTCAAGGCGTATTTTAATGGCGGAAATACTATCGCGGAGATTTTGAACGAAAAGGTCTGATGAGTGGCGGACATCGGCATTTTCACTTTCAAGTTTTTTGAGATATGCGTCCCGCCACTCATCGGGCAAAGAAACTTTTTTGACCATTTCTTGCAGTTGTCGCATCAATTCTTCTTCCCGCAAAAAGCGAGTTTGTGAACATTTTTGAGTGCGGCTTTTGAAAGTACAATGATAGTAATGATAGACCAATCCACTTTTCTTTATCTTACGCTCGGCAGTTATCGCGTAGCCGCACTCACCGCATACCGCGAATCCTTTGTACAACAAACCTTTTTCTCCTCGCTTTTTGCGGGGCTTCCCGTTCTGAATAAGTGCCTCTTGGATTTGGTCAAAAAGTTTCTTGGAAATCATCGGCTTATGCGTTCCTTCGTGCACTTCTCCACGATACCGAAAATGTCCGTAATAAAATGG
>MHXH01000001.1 GCA_001824435.1 Parcubacteria group bacterium RIFCSPLOWO2_01_FULL_48_18 | reverse complement strand
GATTGTTGCATACGGATATATTGTACTCATATCCGTTGCGTTAAATCTCTGACTCCAAGATAAAACAAACTGCTTGCGCGTTATTTGTATTTCATGTACTATATTCATTATAACGGGTTTTGCCCTCGCTGGAGGGATTTTGTTTTTACCCACGTACCAGAAAGCCCCTGGCGTAAGCCCAAGAGATGAATAGAGCAGAACCGCCTTTCGGTGTGCGGGATTCCGAGCGGCCCCGATGGCCCCGAAACGGCTAAAACCATGGGCGTAAGCCCGTGGATCGATTCATATGGACTTAAGAAATATAGCCATAATAGCTCACGTTGATCACGGAAAAACAACCTTGGTCGATGCGTTATTGAAACAGTCCTCGAACTTCAAAATCAAAGCCGATGCGCCGAAAGAACTTATTATGGATTCAAACGAGCTCGAACGAGAACGGGGCATTACGATTTTCTCGAAAAACGCATCGATTGAATACCGCGGCACCAAAATCAATATCATCGATACGCCGGGACACGCCGATTTCGGTGGAGAGGTGGAACGCGTATTAAACATGGCCGACGGCTCGCTGCTCCTCGTTGACGCGCAAGAAGGCCCGATGCCGCAAACGCGCTTTGTTCTAAAAAGGGCCCTCTCGCTGGGGCACAAGATCATTGTCGTTATCAACAAGATCGACAAACCGAATGCCCGCATAAACTACACGCTCGAAAAAATCCTTGAGCTTTTTATTGATCTCGGCGCGAACGACGAACAAGTAGAATTTCCGGTAATCTATGCAGCCGGCAAAATCGGAAAAGCAGGGAGAACGCCAGACCTCGCGTCCATGACCGATTGCGGTCCGCTCTTCGAGGCAATACATTCATATATTCCTCCTCCGATCGCGCATTCCGACAATCCCTTGCAAATGATGATCATTGCCGTCCGTTACGACAACTACAAAGGCAGGGTGGGAATCGGAAGGGTATATTCAGGACGGCTTTCAGCGGGAATGCCGGTTGCGATCATCCCGCACGAAGGACCGTTACGGAAAGGAAAAATTACGGACCTCATGACATTCGCCGGCCTTGATACGGTGGAAATTTCAACAGTCGAAGCCGGCGACATTGCAGCAATTGCGGGAATTCCGGACATTACGATCGGGGAAACGGTCACCTCGAAGGAATATCCCGCAACGCTCCCGCCGATCATGATCGAAAAACCGACGGTAAAAATGATATTCTCGGTGAACGATTCTCCGTTTGCCGGACGAGAGGGCGACTACTGCACATCCCGGAACCTAAAAGAGCGGCTCATGAAAGAACTTGAGAGCGACATAGCGCTTCGGGTAGAACCCGGCGCATCACCCGACGAATTCGTGGTCAACGGGAGAGGCGAATTGCACCTAGCCATCCTCATCGAAAAAATGCGGCGCGAAGGCTATGAGCTCCAAGTTTCACGGCCAGAGGTCATATTCAAAGAAGAAGACGGACGTACTACGGAGCCCGCGGAAGACGCATGGATCGAGGTTCCGGAACAATACTCGGGGAACGTCATCGAAATGATGAGTTCGCGGAAGGGCAAACTCAAAAACATGCACGTAGAGAACGGCGTCGCGATGTTCCACTTTTTCATTCCGACGCGCGGCCTCATCGGCTTCCGGAACGAATTCATCATGAAAACAAAGGGTAGGGGAATCTTAAACTCCCTCTACGCCGGATATTTCCCGAAGTGGGAACATATCGAAACAAACCCGCACGGATCGCTTGTCATCCACGAAGCAGGAACGACAACAGCCTACGGTCTCCTCAACGCCCAGGAACGCGGAGTACTCTTCGTAAAACCGGCAACGCCCGTCTACAAAGGCCAGGTCGCGGGAGAGAATGCGAAATCCGGCGACATTACCGTAAACGTCTGCAAAGAAAAACAGCTCACCAATTTCCGAAGCAAAACCGAGCAAGTAACAGACGATCTCGTTCCTCCCCGAATCCTATCGCTCGAACAGGCGCTCGAGTACATTGGCGACGACGAACTCGTCGAAGCGACGCCCAAAAGTATACGCATCCGAAAAATGCTCCTCACGGAAAACGAGCGCAAGAAAGCGCGGCGGGGATAGAAATTTAGAGCCCCGGTTTATCGGAATCTATAAAAAGGGCGGGGGGGACGGCCGAAACTTCGAGGGTGATGCGGCGCGCCGTGTTCTCGTCCCAAATGATGCGGGCGGCGGCCGTAACCATACCGCGGTCTTGCCCGGGACGCAGTCGAGGGACTCACTGCCTCGCCCGTACGGGCGGGCGGAAGTTCGGGAAGTTGAGAAATCCTGAGATTTTTTCTGATGAGCCGCTCAATCTCGCGGATGTCGCGTTGTTCTTCCGGCTGAACGAACGAAATGGCATGCCCCTCGGCTCCGGCACGCGCGGTACGGCCGATACGATGAACGTAATCCCCCGGCTGGGACGGCAAATCGTAATTCACGACGAGCTCGATTCCCCGAACGTCAATCCCACGCGCAGCAATATCGGTTGCGACAAGTACGCGGTATTTTCCGGATTTGAATCCATCCAAGGCTTCCCGTCGTTGATTCAAAGACCTATTCGAATGGATCTCTGCCGCATTATGCTCCATCGCACGGACCGCACGCGCTACACGCTTTGCACCGAATTTGGTTCTCGTAAAGATGAGCGTCGATCCGTTGTATTCACCAAGGATCTTATCCAAAAGACGCATTTTCGCATCCTTCCGTACAATGAATATTTCCTGCGTCACGCGCTCTACGGTCGTACCCGGAGGCGCAATCTCAACGCGGATCGGAAGCTTCATATTGTGGAGCGCTATCGCCACGATGTCCGAGGGAAGCGTTGCGGAAAAAAGCATGGTCTGCCGTTCTTTCGGAACAGCATAGAGAATTTTCTTAATCTGCGGGAGAAATCCCATGTCGAGCATACGATCGGCCTCGTCCAAAACGAGAATATTTACTTTCTCGAGACGCACAGTTTTCTGGTTCAAATGATCGATAAGCCGCCCAGGCGTTGCAATGATGACGTGCGGGCTTCTTGAAATTGCCGTAATTTGCGGCCGGAGCGAAGTCCCACCGATCAACACTGCGGTTTTAAGACCGAGCGGATGCCCGATCTTGTGCAGCTCTTCATCCACCTGAAGGGCGAGTTCCCGAGTGGGCAAAAGTACCAATCCCTGCCCCTTCTCACGGGCAAGGCGTTGAATAATAGGAATACCAAAAGCAAGGGTTTTTCCGGTTCCCGTCTGCGCGATACCAACAACATCTTTCCCTTCTATCGCAATCGGGATCGCCTGACGTTGGATCGGAGTAGGCTCCGTATAATGGAGCTTCTCAAGGATCTGAAGAAGACCGGGCGCAATCCCCAGGCCATGAAATGTTATTGACGATTGCGAGTGATGTTGCATGACGGCTTTTAAAAAATCCCTTCGACACCAAATATCATAAATGAAATGAGGCTCTTCTGCAAATACAAACGCGAATCCTCTGTTTGACAAGGAACCGGTAAAGGAGTATAATATATCATAGAAAACCACAATATGAATCTCCTGTAAAAAGAAAAGGGCAAAGCCTTTTTGGCCGTCGACTCTATTCCTGGCAGGAGCAAATATGGCATCTGGGGGTAATCAGATGCGTGTTTGCCGCAGGAAAGGGACGACGAGCCAAGAATGTTTTGCTTTTTTCTTTTTTCGGGGGAATAAACCCAAATGCAAAGAATGGAGGCCGTCATGCGCGCAAGTTCGCTGTTACAGCCGATGCTGGCTGTAGTTGTTCTAGCATGTGCTCCTGCTGTCGCTGTCGGACAAAAAGAGGATGCCCCGCGGCCCGTTCAAAAGACAACCATTGTAATCCGCAACGATAACTGGGCTAACGCGAAGGTGTCCTTCGTCTTTCCGTCCGGGTCTTTGGAAACCATTGGACGCGTTGAGGCGTACACCACGAAAAGTGTAGACATCAGCCGCTTTGTATTCTCTCAAGAGGAAATTCAATTCAAGATCGAGCTCTTCGTCTCCCACGAGGTTTATTACACAATGACCGTTCTCGCCAGCCCGGGCGATGAACTACGTTTGACAATGGGAGAACGACTCCACTTGACCGCTCTTACTGTTGCTCCTCGCCGCAACTAACCCTCATCCACCTCAAAGAATTCGAGAATTAAACCATAACATGTTCAGGTTTTGCCGAAAGGAGGATGTACCATGGCTCAGGTGATCGGATACTTCGAGGACAATGTGGTATTCACAGAGGGGCCGTTCGTGATCTGCAATCCGCTCGGAAACGGCTGGAGAATCGAGGTGGAGCTGAAGGGGCATCACTGCCCCATCCTGCCGGATCTGACCATCCACAAGCTCAAGGAGCGGCTCGGAATGAGCGGCAAAACAATGGATCGGTCGCTCACCGAACGGGTGTGCAACACCTTAAACCGGATGGCTCGGAACGGCGAGATCGTCCTGAACGGCAACAGCTGGGTTCACACGGCCTAGCCAACAAGTGCTGAGCATCGCTCAAAACTGCCCGCCCCGCGTCGTGTTTGCGAAAGCAAATTACGGTGCGGGGCTCTTTTCTTTGGCAAAATCTATCCTCATTGCCCGTGGCACTTTATATTTCTTATTCATTCCGCAGGAATTATATCTCTTTAACCTCTACTAATTCTTGTTCGAGAATAATATCAGATTCCCCAAAAAGGAATTTCCCTTTGAATCTTTTTCCGCTTAAAAATAACGGCATCCAGTATATATCATCAGGCCACATTTCTTTGAATGGAATCCCGTCAATATGGAACCATTGCGGTTTCATTTCTTCGCTTTCCGTTGGCTCTCCTGAAAAATTATCTGACTTGAAAATATGAACCTGCAAAATTTCAGGATTTCCCTTGAACTCAAAATCTATAATTCCAACTTTATCTAAATTTTCTACTTTTATTCCCATTTCTTCTTGAATTTCCCTTTTGGCCGCATCTTCTATCACTTCTCCATCATAAACTTTGCCGCCAAATCCATTCCATCTTCCTGCTCCAAATCCACGCTTCTTCATCCCAAGCAATATTTTCGGATGCTGATAAATTATACAGAGTGTTAATAGTTTTTTCATGTTCCTGCCTACCATGACACTTCTTATGCTTCTTCCCGATTCCGCCCCGCACCAAAGAAAAACACGGTACGGAACTTCGCTCAAGGACTATCCAAACATCTCATTTACTGCCCATGGCAATGCTTATATTTCTTTGGACGCCCGTCAGGATGTTTCGCTCCGCAAGGACACGGATCGTTGCGGCCCACTTTTTGGTTTGCCGCAGAAGGCGCTTTGACCGCAAGCTCTTGCCGCCGAACAGTTGCTTCAAGCGATGGCGTGACATCGAAACGAAATACGATGCTGAAAAATATCGACTCGAGGGTGGCAAACAAATCTTTAAACAAGCGATATCCTTCGCGTTTAAACTCCACCAGCGGATCATGCTGGCCGTACGCGCGCAGCCTCACTGAATCCCGAAGCGCATCAATATTTTCCAGATGGTTCATCCAGAGAGAGTCAATAATTTGCAGCATCGGAAGCTTAAGATACGGCAGTTTATCGGATGTAACCACAGCATCAAATTTCTTTACACACGCCTCATCAAGGCGGCCGCGTATCCTCTCTTTATCCTCTTCATATTCGGCAAGCCCTAAAACTTCGTCCTTCTCGATGACGCCGGAATTGACAAAGATTTTTTGGATTTCGTCGGCAGGAAAATCCAAAAACCTGCCGAGCTGGCTGCGAACCATTTCTTTTGCAATGTCCGCCAATTGTTCTTTTTCTGCCTGTAAAACTTTCTTCCTACGCTCATATACCGCCTGCCGCTGCTTATTCAGCACGTCGTCATATTCAAGCGTATGTTTGCGCGCGTCAAAATTAAACCCCTCAATCTTCGCCTGCGCCTGCTCGATCGCTTTTGAAACCAACCCGGATTCAATCGGCACGTCTTCGGGAACGTTAAGCGTCTCCATAAGCCCTTTAATTTTGTCACCTCCGAAAATCCGCATCACTTCATCTTCGAGAGAAACAAAAAATTGCGACGAACCCACGTCTCCTTGCCGACCGCAGCGGCCTCGGAGCTGATTATCGATGCGCCGCGCTTCATGCCGTTCGGTACCGATCACGTGCAATCCGCCGACCTCGAGCACTTTCTGCGCCTCCTGGGGCGAAGGCGGATTACCTCCCAAAATGATGTCAACGCCCCTGCCGGCCATATTTGTCGCCACGGTCACCGCCCCCCTCCGTCCTGCCTGCGCAATAATCTCACCTTCTCGTTCATGGTTTTTCGCGTTCAATACTTCATGTGGTATATTGGCGCGCCTGAGCCAGCCCGAGATCACTTCATTTTTCTCAATCGCAACGGTGCCGATGAGCATCGGCTGCCCCGCCTCGTGACGGCGTTTGATTTCTTCAAGAAGCGCTTGGTACTTTCCGGATTGGGTACGATACACCAAGTCGGACAAATCTTTCCGTATCATCGGTTTGTGCGTCGGAGTGCTGACCGCGTCAAGGTTATACACCGTATGAAATTCTTCTGCCGATGTTGCAGCAGTGCCGGTCATGCCCGCAAGTTTTTTGTACAGACGAAAGTAGTTCTGGATCGTGATGCTGGCAACCGTTTTTGTTTCCTCCTTTACCAATACGCTTTCTTTTGCTTCGATCGCCTGGTGCAAACCGCCCGAATATCGACGGCCATGGAGCATACGTCCGGTAAACGGGTCTACAATGATTACTTCGTTGTTCTTGACGACATAATCTTTATCCCGATGAAACAACGCGACTGCTCGAAGCGATTCCTCAAGATAATGCACGTAGCGGAAATTTTCGGGACTGTAGATGTTATCAATCCCGAGCGTTTTTTCAACTTTGCCGATTCCCGAATCATTAATGCTCACCGTCCGCATCTTCTCATCTACTTCATAATCTTCTTTATCGATGAGGTGGCGGCTGATTCGCGCAAACGTTTTGTAGAGATCGCTCGATTGCTTGTCCGGCGCGGCAATAATAAGCGGCGTGCGCGCCTCGTCGATCAAAATACTGTCCACTTCATCAATGATGGCAAAATGATGTCCGCGCTGGGCCGCAAGAGATACATCATACACCATGTTGTCGCGCAGATAGTCGAAACCGAATTCATGGTTGGTGCCGTACGTAATGTCCGCTCGATATGCCTCTCTTTTCGTGATCGGCCGCAAAAACTTCTGCTGCACCTTGAACGCGCCGGTGCTGTCGCGCTCGGCATCTGTTTTTTCTTCGAAGCCCTTGCCAAGCGGTCCGGTTTCAAGCACGTAATCAGGGTCATAGGCATATGCCGACTCATGCGTAAGGCACGCAACGTCAAGCCCCAACGCATGATAAATCTGGCCCATCCATACCGTGTCTCTTTTTGCAAGGAAATCGTTAACTGTAATGACATGCACTCCTTTTCCCTCAAGCGCGTTCACATACGCAGTCGTAGTGGCCGCAAGCGTTTTTCCTTCTCCGGTCTTCATCTCGGCAATCGATCCCTCATGAAGCACCATGCCGCCCATAAGTTGGACGTCGTAGTGCCGCTGACCAAGGGTTACGAGCGACGCCTCGCGGACAAGCGCGAACGCCCACGGAAGCGCGGCATCCAAAGTTTTCTCCCCTGTGCCGACAGCTTCTTTAAGTTTCTTTGACTCAAACAAGAGTTCCTGCCGCGACAGTTTTTTGACTTCAGGCTCAAGCGCATTAATCTCTTCCACCCTCTTTTTCAACCTATTCAATTTTCTTTCCTCGCCAAGGAATGAAGATAGAAATTTCATTGTTATTGCACGCTTAAATCTCCCGCGTCGTTAAATACCAGCTCGAATCCGAACGGATCTTGCGGAACTTCGGAAATAATCCCCGCGCCCACAAGGTCCTGGGGCGTTTTCGGATAGCTGCCGAACCGCTCGAAATAGGCGCCAGACGCCTTATCGAGCAGGTCAAATATCTCAAGCCGCTCAAGATATGCTCCGGCGCGATCCTTTATTTGTTCGTCTTCTGCATTTTCATAGACCGCCCTCCAAAACTCCCGCGTCTGCTCGCGGAATGTCTTTGCCAATACAAACGTGGATGAGAAACGCTTGATATAATGTGGAGCGCCGACAGTCTGCGATGCAATATCGAAATACTTTACCGCGTTCTCATGGTCTTTTAATTCAAGCAGATGCACCGCGGCCAGATAAAATGGAATCCGCCAGTCAGGGTCAGCCTCCGCGATGCCTCGCTTGCCGATCTCAATTGCCGCCGCGATTTTATCAGGATATGCGCGAGAAGTTGGCAACACAAGCACTGTAAACGCGTACGGAAAACTGAATTTAGGATCCAGATCGTTGATGGTACGGAAGTTATTGAAAAAGGGTTCGGTTCCTCTTTGAAAAAACGGGAGCTGCACAATCGTTTCAATCCATAGTAAAGAAGCTGCGGCGGAATGAAGTCCGAGATCGAACACTCTAATCAATTGAAGCGGGGCCGGAAACTGTATCTGCAGAGCCTCTAGTTTCGATCGATCGTACGCATACTGCGATGCCACGACTGCGGCAAAAATAGGAATAATAATAATTTTCTTTATTGCTGCGGATGCCATAGAAGAAGCTTCACAATTCTTTCCTTTTCAAGAATGCGTAGGCGAAATACAAAAGAACGGCCGCATAAAAAGCTGCATATGCAGCAGAGAGTATAAACGGCTCAAGCGATAGCGGTACGTGATGAACCACAACATTTCTGACATTGAACTTTTCGAGATTCGGCAGCAAGTAGTACGCCGCATCGATAAAGGTTTTGGTGAAACCGCCGATCCGTTTTACATTTTCAACCGCCGTACTCATAAAGTGTCCGGAAAAAAGAATCAGAGCGGCCGCAATCGTGGAAGTGAGCGGCGTTGAAATCGCTGATAAAAATGTAAGCAGCGCAACAAAAAATCCCGCCTCCAACAACTGATACAGAATCGCCACAAACCCCCTCGCGTCAAATCCTCCTCCTTGATAGAGAACAACGCCGAGATATACCGCCGCCATCAAGAGCACCGTGAGGATCGCGGCGCCGTACAGACCGAAAAACTTGCCAAGAATCACGTCCCCATACGATGCCGGCTTGGACAGTACGAAATATAACGTGCGTTTTTCAACCTCTCTATATATAATTGAAGCTCCAAGAAACACGGTAATGATGGTACCGATGAGATAGACGCCGGCCAGCCCGAAACTCTTAATCATCACCATGTCCCCGAGCGACAGTTTAGCCAAGAACAAATCAAGAAGAATAAAGAGGGCTCCGAATGCAACCAAGCCGTAGAGAATGCGGTCGCGGATCGTTTCTTTAAACGTATTTTTTGTTATAACAAAAACATTGTGCACTGTCATGAATGATAAGTTGTAATAGAACCCTAAATTCCGGATTCTAGATTCCAGATTCTATTTGTTGTGCGCTTCCACTGTAGCAATAAATTGATCTTCAAGCGGTTTGCCCGAACAGAAATCTTTTACGGATCCGGCGTATAACAATTTTCCTTTATGGATCACGCCCACCTCGTCGCAGAGCTCTTCGGTGTCGTAAAGAATATGTGAGTTTAAAAAAATCGTTCTCCCTTCTTGCTTGAGCAGTTTAATGATCTCTTTGATCTCCCGCCTACCGATAGGATCCAGCCCGTCAAGCGGCTCATCCAAAAATACATATTCCGGATCATTCACCAGCGACTGCGCAAACCCCAGGCGCTGTTTCATCCCTTTTGAATAATTTCTAATCGGCGCGTCCTTGGCTTCAAAAATACCTACTTTCTTCAGTAATGCCTCATATTCGGCGCCTGTTTTTTTCCGGTGCCTCGGAAACAAATCTCCGCAAAACTTCAAAAACTCAAACCCGGTTAACCGCTCGTAAAAATAAGGCGCCTCCGGCATAAAGCCGATAATTTCTCTGGTTTCGCTTTCCAAGACGGATCTTCCTGCTATGGATACGCTGCCGGCATCCGGCCGCAAGAGGCCCACCATCATTTTCATCGCTGTCGTCTTGCCCGCGCCGTTCTGGCCCAGGAAACCGAACACCTTATTTTTTTCAATCACCAATGAAACGCCGTCAACCACTGCTCGTCGCCCGTACATTTTCTTAAGATCCTTTATTTCGATCATCAAAAGAATTATACACCAATGCCAGGACGGTGACAAATTCGATAGTAAAATCCGCCGCGTAAAGCGCCGGATGTGTAAGGTTCTCGGAAGTTCTGTCGAATTCTCTCAAGTCACTGACTGAATATTGCCCCGATCCGCCGCCTTCAACGCTCTGCACAAGATATGATATGTCATTTCCCATCTTACCCCGTGTGACTTACTCTCGTTAGGGGTTAACAAATGAGCCAATTCATGAGCAAGGGCATTGTCAATCTCTGCCAGCGGATGATACAAATGCCGATCAGAAATCACTATAAGCCCTCTTAGACGCTTTGCCCATGCTAAAGTTGTATAAAACAATGAAGATTTTGCCACTCCGACACGAATCGGCACTATCAGATGTGCGCCCTCCTTACGTTGACGGATAAGCTGAACAAGCTGCTCCAGTCGTTTCTGAACGTATGCCGCCTTTCCGTGCCACAAGGCGCTTTCCGGATCCAATAATACGACATCTTGATCCGCCGGCGTCTCAAGAGAACGCAATCTTTCAAAACACTTTTCTTTATTTTCTTCATCTTCCTGACAAGCCCTATAAACATATCGTACGGCAAGCCCCACCGTTAACGATAACAACAGGATGTAAAGGAGCACGGCCCATGATCCTTTCTTCTGTATACAGGGGTAGCCGCGAAACGCTGTTGAGAATATACTCTATTCTCTTCTTCTTGTCTAGCGGACACAGCGGGTCGGCGCGAAACGCCGATCAGGTATTTATTTTTCTGGCTTGGCGAAATTGCGTCTCAAGCTTGGCCTTATATTTTTTGATCTGCCTCCTCAATTCTTCCGTCGCCTCATTCACCGCCAGCCTGATGTCTTCAGACAACGCCTCGGCTCGCAAAAGTTCTTTGGGTAACGCAAGGTTAATTTCGGCCCGATACACGAGGCCGCGGCGGTGATGGCGCGTCGTTCGTTCAATCTCAACATCCGCCTCTGCGACATTACTGGCGTCAATGCGAACTATAAGACGGCGGACGCTGTCGAGTTTTTGCCGCACATACTGCTCAATGGCAGGAGTTAATTCCAGTTGTGTTCCTTTGAGTTTAATAACCAATTGATTGGATCAGAAATTCGAATATCGTCCTTCGGCTCCGCTCAGGACGACCTCATCGAGTCTGAAGACTCTTCAGAGTCTGAATGACCTGAGCTCATCGAGTCTGAGACTCTCAGAGTCGAATGACTTGTCGAATGGGTCGAAATCCGAAACAAATCGAAGCTAAATCCGAATATCGAAATACGAAATTCGAGACAAATTCTAAAATCTTAATTACCAAATATTCAAAACTTTTTTGTCATTTGAATTTTGATCATTCGAATTTGTTTCGTGCTTCGAAATTCGGATTTCGTGCTTCACTTATTTTACGCGTATTCTATCTCTTCCCGCAGCTCAACATGATATTTCTCTTTTACCCTATCTTTGGCGAGCCGGATGAGCGCTTTCACGTCTTCAGAGGTGGCATGATTATAATTGACGATAAAATTCGGGTGTTTCGGCGAAATCATCGCGCCACCGGACGAAACCCCCTTCAATCCCGCCTCCGAAATAAGATATGCAGTCGGCACGACCGGAAAAGGATCTGTCTTCACTATATGCGACACCTCTGCTTTCGATTCTTCCGGAAACGTTTCGTACGGAATATTCTTAAAGATACTGCCGATATTCGGATATTCCAGGGGGTGCCTTTCTTCCCGATATTTTATTTTATCCTGAATGTCCTTTTCGATCAATTCTGGTTTTCGCTCTTCCATTTGGAAAACGGCATCTAGCACAATTTCTCCGCTGGCTAATCTGCGAAACACGCTCATTCGATAATCAAATTCGCATTCCGACTTTTGCCGTTTTTTTATCACCGGTTTTTCCGCGGCAATATCCAAGCTCCGTACCTCGACGAGCCTATCTTTCATTTCTCCTCCGAACGCGCCGGCATTGCCCCTGATGGCGCCGCCGACCGTTCCCGGCAAACCCCCTGCCCATTCGAGTCCGGAAAGACCGCGCGCAACAATATACCCTAGTAAATCTTTCATCAAAACGCCTGCCCCAACTTTTATTCGGCATCCGTCCAGCGATTCGATTCCGTCATTGGCAATTTTAAGCACAAGTCCTCGTACCCCCTTTTCGCTAAACAAGATATTGGTTCCGCCGGCAAGAATGAAAATCGAGAGCTTTGCTCCCCTAGCTTCTTGTACTGCCGCCTCAATATCTTCGACGGTTCTTGCAATATAAAAAAAATCCGCAGGGCCCCCGATGCGGTAGTTGCTGCAAGAAGATACATCGACATATTTCTCGAATAACATGAAGCGGTAAACGCAAATTACACAAAAGAGCAGGCAAGATTACGCGAAACACTTCCCTACTCTTCTGTGAGCGCCGGTGGTTGACTCCAATTATACATTGTTTAGTGAGTGCGCAAATCCGACGCTCAATGGTTAGTATGATATAAAGGGTAAATGAGTGCAAGTACTCCCTTCATGAAAAACCAAATCCGCCCTTTCGGACGGATTTAGCCAATGTATAATCTGGTTTTCCTTGGTCGATATCATCGCTAAGGAAAACTAACACTCACCTAATCATTATACTAGCAGAGCCATGCACCCCTGTCAACCCCTTTATCCACAGAAGCTTATGTTTGTCAAATGAAAAAGCCGATTAACGTACATCGGCTTTCATGCTGCCAAGTAGTTCAACATACACGCGCTCCTTCATTAAAAAATTCTTATGAAACCGACCGCAGGCTTTACAATCCTTCACATGGGACACATAATCGCGGCGCGCCCTGGCCGTACTGACTAAAGCCCGCAGGCGATCGATAACTTTATGAAACAAAGCATGTCCTTTGGGGCAGAAAAAATCTTCCATACGAAGCTCCTTTGTCAAACGCCAAAAACCGAAAGTTCTGATTCCATTATCTTACAAGACGCTTTCGCTGTCAAGCTCCTTCGTGTCTAAACACGACATGCTTGTATCCCCAAAAGGTCCACGCCAGGGAAACCAACGTTGCCACGAGCTTCGCAATATTTTCCCATTGAGACGGAGAAAGGTCCCCTATTCCCGCAAACGTAGTAAGCACATACACGATTAACGTATTTATTACGATGCCGGCAACGCTTACGGCGAGAAACTTAATAAACTCCATTATTTTTTTCTGCGCCTTTCCCCCAAAGGTCCAATATTTATTCCAAAAATAGCTGTTGACGACCGCAATCGAAAATCCTATTACGTTAAAAATCGCCACTACCCCTCCGCTATATACTCCGTACGTGAAACTCAAAAAGTTTAAAATTCCAAAATCAATGAGCGTATTCAACACGCCGACTGCTCCGAATTTTGCTATCTCGGCGAATGCCGGCTTCCATCGCGCGAGCCAAAACGCAACCCACAATGCAACATCAGCGCCGGCCGCAACGCCGATGACAAATACCGCATAGAATAAAAGGCTGCCAGCGCGCGCGCCGACATTCGCAAGCACCGGAACTGCCAAAACGGCAGAGCAAATGCTGACAATATTGATAGCAATAAAATCCCTGCGAGTCATTGGTTAAACCGCGCACCTCGAAACATAAACTTTCCCCCTCCCCGTCTCTCTTCGTCGGTCAACAGCTCCGGCGGAAACATATACTCCGGAATGCGTACTATAAAATATTTAATGCGCTCGGGAGGGAGGTTGCCGGAAACGTGACGGCAGTACGCGATTCGAAAACGCGCATCGCGGGGGTCGTCTTCTTCCATTTCGATGTCCTCAACCTTCAACCCCCGAGCATCAAATCCGATTGCAGAATCGAAACCAACCAACAAACGGATCGGCCCCGGAGCATCTCCTTCAGCAAATGCAATTCTTAAGCCCTCAACCGTCACGGCATTGGCGTAACGTTTTTTGCCACCCCCAAGCTCAAGCGGCGCCTTTTTTATCAAACATTCCGTTATTCTTTTCACGCTTTCAAGACGCAAAAGGAATTTCTTCTCCTCCATCTCCTTATAAAGCGCATCTACGTCCGAAGACAAAGTTACATAAAATGCTTCGGCAAATGCGGCTAAAAATTCCGCCATCAATCGGGGCGCCGAGGAATCCTCCGGAGAAATTTCTTCCAATCTTTGAGCTAAATCCATAAGGCGCTCCTCTTTTTCCCTTTTATTTCCTCCATCGTATACCGCTTTTTCCGAATTTTCTAACTCAATGTCCTTCGCCATAACTACGAGACAACATTAGATCTCTCGAAGCCGCCGTATAATATCCGCTTCGATTTCTTCGCGCGGCTGGCCGTACTTGAGGCGCGAGAGTTCCCGTATTTTCTTTCCCGTTTGGGGAGAACCTCGCGATGCAAGCGGCATCGCAATATTGAACGGCCGCGACGTTTCATTGTTAATTAATACTTTCGCATACGCCTGGAAGTTGTCAATATTGATCAGGTCGTTCTGCGAAAAAATCGGCTCGAATTGCTTCACTAAAAATTCCGCATCCTGCACGCCCACGCGGAATACCGCCATCGAACCCACGTTGCCGAATACCGCGTCTCTGATTTTTTCGGTAAGCTGGCCGATGAACTGATGCGCGATGGTCAAATTCAGACGGTATTTTCTTGCTTCAGACAAAATAACCGCAATAGAATCCGTGGTAAAGTTCTGGAATTCGTCGACATAGAGATTAAAATCTTTCCGCTGCTCTTGTTCGACATCTACGCGCGAAAGGGCGGCCATCAAGAGCTTGCCCACAATCACCATGCCCAGGAGGCCTGCGTTGATATCGCCGATTTTCCCCTTAGATAAATTAACGAGCAAAATTTTGCCTTCGTCCATCACCTTGCGGAACCTGAATGCGGATTTGACCTGCGCAATAATTGGACGTACGTAATCATTGGCGATGAAATTATTGAACTTCGAGGTAATGTAGGGAGCCATGTTGGCAATGGAATGTTCGCCGGTGGTCTTGGCAGCTTCTTTTTCCCAAAAATCGATCACTGCAGGGTTGGAAATTCTCAATAGTTTTTCCCTCCGCCACGCCGCGTCGGTAAATACGCGCGGCACTTCCATCAACGTACCGGGCTGGGTTCGATCCTCCATAAGCAGCAGCAGCGCATTTCTCATATACTGTTCAAACATCGGCCCCATGGTTTCCGGCGGAAACAACTTGTTAAAAATCGCTTGCATTTCATTGACAATGAACGTTTTTTCTTCCGGCCTTGCCGGGTCATATTCAAGCATATTCAGCGCGATGGGGCGCTCAATATCCCCCGGATCAAATACCACGACATCATCGGCGCGTTCCGGCGGAATAAGGTTCAATACAGAATCCACCAAATCGCCGTGAGGATCAATCATGGCCACGCCTCTGCCACTCACAATATCCTGCTCAGCCAGATGCGTAATCAAATTCGACTTACCGACTCCGGTCTGCCCGATAACGTAGAGATGCCGCCGCCGGTCTTCGTCCGTAATCCTCACCGGCCTACGCTCCCCGCGGTATATGCTCTCTCCCAATATCACGCCGCTCTCCGGCAGATTGATCGGCGGCTGGGCTTCTTTCGCTTTCAACGATTTAATCCTCGGCACATTAGTGGTAGAAGACGGCAAGTGCCAAATACCGGCAAGCTCCTCGCTATTTAAAATCATTGCTTGCGCCCCCATAAATTCACGGAAGGAAAATTGAAAAATAAGAAACCGCGAGGCGGAAGGAACTACCACCTTCAGATTATTGCGGCGGGGGGCATTAAATTGCACAAAGGACCGCGTAAGGTTATCAAGGAGGGCGCGGGCCCGTTCTTTTGTCGGCCCGGAGGCAACCAAACGGATATTCACGAAAAATAACGGCTTGGCGAGTTTTTGTTCCAGCAACTTGACCGCGGCCTCATCAATGACTTTTTCTTTCTCCTTTTTCTCTTTCTGTTCCTTGCTCGCCGCCGGAGCAATAAACATCTCATGCAATTCGGTAAACACATTCGAATAGAGTACGTCCTTCAATTTTTTTCCCTGCTTGAGCTGGGTAATTGCGTAATAAATGCTCTTTGTCACGGAGTTCGGCGCGCGTTTTATAATCAGCTGTATCGCAGCCCCTTCGCCTACTTTTTCAAGCTTCGAGAGATTACTCACGATTCCCGCAAAGGTATCGCTCTCTATTTCCTGATATGTTCGGAGCGGCACCATGTACGGCTCTTGCAGTTTTACATACGCCGCCGCTACCTCTCCTTCGGGATTGAAAATATTATAATCACCGGCTGCTTCAACGCTTGCGGTAGGCCACAAGCCATGAATTTCCCTCATGGCAAAATCAACGGATTCTTCTGTCGCCGCCACATAGAAGTAGATCTCCTCGCCAATATGATGCACCGCCACCTCCACCACCGAAGGCGTTTTCAAATTACTCAATACATTGAAAAGCTGCTCGGTGAGATTAATTTCGGTCTTAAAATCCTGGGGTTTTTCCCCGGGTTTCTGCTCAAATTGCTGCGGAGGCACTTTAATAAGCAAAAGCCTCAGCTTAAGAGATTTCTTGAGCAGCCGAGAGGAAACAACGTGACGGAACAACAAAAAAACCGCTACGAACGCAGCAATAATAATAACGACCGCAACATATGATACGAGCATTAAATGTCAGCAACTAAGACCTTTTGCATAATAAATTTCGCAGCGAAATTTTGAGATTTTAAGGCGAAAACCGAGAAGCGCGACGAAGAATAGCAATAGCTATTTTGAGGAGCGATGAGCGGTTTGCAGCCAAAATATCAAAATTGCAACAGAAAGATTATTATGCAAGAGGTCTTTGGATCGCAACTTAAGCTATCTACAAGCTACAAGCTACAAGCTCATTTAAGCAACCCCCGACTCTTGAGTTCATTATACAATTTATCAACGAGCGCGTCATGGAAGGCGTCTAGAATAAAACTGCCGTGTTTTTTGGCCGCGCTTGCGGCTTTTTCAATGCCTCCGTTAAACGCAAGATGAATAAGAAGATGCACTTCTTTGCGAATTTCAGGAGACACATTTTTAAGATACTCCGGCAGCTCTTTATCCTCGTCGTCGTCAACAACTAAAGAAGAAGCCCCAGTGACGGCTGCGGCTTGGGAAGGCGGCGCCTGCTGAATACGCTCGCCGATAACTTGATGCAGGACTTCTTTATGCTCTTTCCTGGTTTCTGCGGAAGTCAACTGCCGTTGCTTTTCCACCAATTCCCTGCTAAGCCGTTCAATGTCCTGCTCGATCTGTTTCTTTTCAAATTGTGGTTGACCGCTAATGTCTGGCATCGCGCGCCGATATTAAACCAAACCGGGATTATGCGTTAAATCTATCCATAAGCTGCTTCTTATACGCGGCTACTTCTTCGTTAACGACATCCTGCAGGTTCGGAACTTCAGAAATTAAAAACTGGGCTAATGCGCCCGGGTCGTCGGGTCGGGCGCCGAGAAACGCTTCCAGCCGGTCTTTTTGTTCATCAGGCATTTCTTCCATCAACCGCAGGGTAACGCGCTGTTGAACAACATTGCCGAACGATTCGAGAAAAGAAACGCGCTGCTCCGGCGTAAGGGCATCAAGATGGATTTCCTTAAAAAGATCTGCCGTAAGATATTTTTGTATGTCGATTGCTGTTGCCATGATCTCTTTTCTTTTATTTTACAAAATATGCCGGCCCATGACAAATCCCCCTACTGGCCCATGCTTCCAGCATGCACTGATCTCAAAAACTGGCTGACCGTCATCTCTTTTATGCTTGTCCCCGGCTCAAATGTTCTGATAAATTCTGCCAGTCGAATCTGCTTGCCGAACTCGGAGGCGCCGTACCAACCGGCATGAGGCAAACGAATTCTGCCCGCTTCGAACAATTGCCATGCCTGCTTCTCCGAAGGAATTGTTTCCAGCAACTTTCCGACTTTCAAACCCTTGATAGCATTGTACTCATTGACGTCAAAACCAATACCCTTTACGCTGGCCAGCTCGAAACGCGCGGCCACCTCTTGCGCGGCTTGGGCCGCAACATCAGAAGGAATTTCTACTCCTGGGACAGCCTGTGTCTCCAACGGCACTGTGGCCACCACCTCAGAAGGTACCGTACCCGGCGGATACGCAGTCACCCCTTCTCCCACAACTTCAGGGGTTAGCGTCGTCACGGCATCAACCGCACTGCCTGCCTGCGTAACTCCTAAGGCCTCGTCGATCCGTTCAAGGGTTAATTTTTCTCCTGCGTGTTCACTCACCCACCGCGCGATTGCCTCATGATCCTCTGTCATAAGCCCCCGGCCATGAGACTCAACCCATTGATCGAATAATCGATTATTCAGCCGAATGTTCTCAAGCTGCGCCTCACGAAGCGCGCCGGCTTTATCAAAAATTCGTTCGGTCCAAGATTTGTCTTCGAAAATTGAAGAAAAATCAACTTTCTGTCCGGGCACGACTTTATCAACATCCTCCAATCCAAATCCGGAAGGATTGGCAGCAACTTTATCTTTTACCGCATCAATAAGATAGGTCTTCCGCGCCTCATCAAGGGAGGTAAAGTCGTCTCCAAAGCGCTCTTCGAATTGTCGCTCGGCCATGCGCCATATTGAATCGTTTTCTCCGGCGGTTTCAATACCACTCATCTCCTGTGCTTTTTCGGCCGCAGCAGTTACCGCGCCGACAGTGTCCTGTGTGCCCTCCGGAGTTACCGCTCCTGCACCGACAGCCTCCTGCGTACTCTCCTGAACCTCCTCCGCTGCTGCGCCCGCTCCGGCGGCTTCTTCGACCCCTCTGCCATGAAGCACCGCATCCCAATCAACGCTTGCGGCTGTTACGGCCAATCCCGTCCCTACACCGATCGCAAGTGCGACTTTCATTCGCGTCTTCCCTTCTCGTTTCGCCACTTCGTCCAATTTCTTACGATAATCAACCGCGTTTTTGTCAACAAGTTTCATTATTTCGAGAATCCGCTTTTCTGATTTTATCCAATCCTCGGCATCGTTCTTTACCGCAGATTTCAAATCTTCAAGGGTTTTTGTTTGCGCTCCTTCTCGCGCTGCCGAACGCTCCTTGCCATACTTCTTTCGAATAAAAATGCGATCTGCCAAAGCATTGAGCGAACCGGCTGCTGCGCCGGCACCCAATGCGCGCAAACCCCGCACGCCTGCAGCCACTCCTGCTGCCGCAAGCCCTAAAGGTCCTAAAAGCGCCAATCCTCCGGCAATACCCGCTGAAAGCGCCGATGAGATAAGAACCCGCTTTCCCCGCGACATCCTAATATAATGTTCCCACGCGCTTCTTAAGAAACTGATGTCGCGGCTTTCACGCGCCATCTTCAGTCTCTCTCGCATAAGATCCTCATCGACATCTTTTGCGGTCTCCAGGATAAATCGCGCGCTGTATCCCAATGCCTCTTCTGCCAATTCTTTATCCGTAAGCTTCGGATACGCCTCCTTCTTCCGTTTTAAGAAATCTTTAAACAGTTCCTTCTTTAGTTCCTCAAGCGCTTCTTCGTGCGCACGCCCTGCGTTCTCGCGCCAAACAACAGCTTCTCCATGTTCGGCTCCGCCTTTTTCTCCTCCGCTTTTTTTGAGTTTCCGACTTGCGTCGTATTCTCGTATATATGCGCCTAACAAAAGTTCCCGCCGGGCAAACACGTTATACGCGGCGGCTTCAATACTTGGGGTCAGTTGAAAATCCGGCGGCACCTCTTTGGCATTATGATTTTCAGAGAATATACGATATGCCCACAACCTCGATTCTCCTTGCAGTTCCGGCGGGAGTTTTCGTTCTTGACGATCTTCGCTTCCTTCTTCTCGCGGCCTAGAAACCTTATCGACTGGACTGGTGTCTACCTTCTTTTTTTCCACTCCGCCACCCCTTGCCCCGCGATAAGCTTCTTCCCGCGATCGTCGCAAAGTTTTCAGTCTTTCATCTGCCCATCGCTCGGTTACGCGCCGATGCTCCTCGCGCTTCCTCTGTTTCTCTTCGTCAGTAACATTCTGCATTGCAATAAGTTCTTCCGCCCGCTGCATCTCTTCCTCAATAAACGTTTTTCGAGCGCCTGCTTCTTGTTCTGCAATCGTACGCGCGGGTTCCAACGGTCCAATTCCAACGCTAAGATCCACCGGTTTTTCACCCGACTCCGACGTTTCAAAGGCCCCAGCTCCTTCACCCTTAGGAACGACATCGCGTCTTTCTGTTTTAGCAGGTTCACTGGGAAGCTCAGCTTTCCAATCTATATCGGGCACCTCAAGGGCTCCCTCCGGTTTTTCATCTTCTAAAGCTGCTTTTCCTACAATACCCGCGGCTTCTCCTTCGACAACCTTCACAAACGGCCCCTCGCCTGCTCCGGCAACATCCATGCGAACCTCAACTCCCGGTTGCAAAACCTCATCTGCACCTACCTTGCGCCATGTGCCTTGTTCATCACTAAACGTTTCTGGTCCTGCGCTTTCTTTACTTACTTTATCTGCGGTTGCTTGCGCTTCACGGGCTGCTACTCCGACCCTCCCCACCTCTCTTTTGCCGGAATCCTCGGCGCGATCAACCTGCAATTCATCGCCTCCCGCTTCACGAACTCTTTCTACTCCTTTTGCCGCATCCGCCTGGACGGCTTGAACCTCCTGCTCCGGCAACTCGCGAAAAGTACCCATCAAACGCTCCATTTCTTCAAAATCCTGTTCGGCCCCGGCTTTTGCCACGGGCTTCAGTTCTTCTAACCCCTCCTGTTCATTTTTTGGGTCGCCCGCACCGGGCGACGATTCGGTTGTAGCCATTTATTTACAATCAAAACCTAAATTCCAAGGTCTTTCTTCAAGTCTTTAATCTTTTTCTCGTCAATCTCTTTCAAAATTCCTTCAATCTCCTGATCATGCTCGCTTCTTATTTTTTCAATCTCTTTCAGAAATTTCTCGAGCGCTTGTTTCAATAAACTTACTTTCTCTTCGGTCATGTATATTATAGCATTAAATTGATGTACAAGTCAATGGTCATGCCCCCACAACTCCAAGGTATCTCTCTACACCATCATGCCGAAAGGCAAAGAGTTTTGGCGGATACAGCTACGTCCTAACTACCTCATCATCATACCATGAGACATTCCGTTGTATATACCCCCACGCTCGCCATCTCATTTTCTCTCGCGATAATAGATCCTATCCTCCACCGTAAGATCAAAGTAATCGATATCCGCCATATTCACCTCGCTCGCAATTTTTAAAAAGGCATCATACAGCTTATCGGAAGTGCTCAAAAGATTAAACCGCACCTCGGCGCCCCCTGCCAAGAGAACGACAACCTCCGACATCTGCCGGTTTTTCAGCGTAATGGAATCCCATCCCAGGGCATGCGCGCGCAACACCTCAACAAAACGAAGGATGCGCGCAAGGCGCTGCGGCTCCAACGGCATCTCTCCAAACGCATATTCTTCCTTTGTTACATCGTTGATTCTCACAATAAGAAGACCCGCTGTTTCCGGGGCTTCTTCAAAGATAATTCCCGACTTGTCCATCCAATAGCACTGCGACGGGGCGCACCAAATGATATCGCGGCTGCGGGCGGACACAGAAATCTCAACACGCTTCTCTGTTAAATCTTTATGCACTGCGACCGATGCCAATTGCGGATACTTTTCCCGCAATAGGGCAGCTGCTCCCTCGGTGTTCAGAAAAAGGATATTCTGGGGCAACCTAATGCCGAAAATCGCCGGAGCCAGCTCATCAAAATCTTTTTTGAAATCTATCTCCGTTCCCTCAATACGGTAAGAAAAAACCGTCGCATACCGGGAAAGAAATGCGGCATAAAAAACACCGCCGGCACCCACCGTCAAAAAAACTACGACAAAATATACCTTGATTCGCAGGCGCAGCTTTCGATTTCTCTTATATTTTTCCGGAACGTAAACTTCCAGAACTACTAGGATTTAGGATTTAGGATTTAGGATTTAGGGATAATTTAAGCTCGGTTTCCTAAATTCTATATTTCCCGATTTTGTCTCCGCGCCGCGGAGTAACAAAATCGAGGATCCTCGATTTATCAACTGCACAATGTGCAGGATAAATCGGGACTAAATTCTAATCCCTCGATAGATGAGCGGATTTATCCTCGTAACCACCTCATAGTTTATAGTGCCCAGCGCTCGCGCAATTTCATCTGCGGAAATTCGTTCCTTTCCGTCCTGGCCGATAAGCGTCACGACGTCGCCGACGCGCACCGCAGGAACATTGGTCGCATCAACAACCGTCATGTCCATCGAAACTCGTCCCAGAACAGAAACGCGCCTCCCACGGATCAACACAAAACCATTGTTAGAGAGGCCCCGATCAAAACCATGCCAGTATCCTATCGGAAGCACTGCGATCTTCGATGGCCGCCGGACGCATCCGGTCAAATCATATCCTACGCACTCTCCTCGCGCTATGTCTTTCACTTCAACAACGACGGTTCTCCACGACAAAACCGGCTGCAATCGAATGTCAGACCGAGCTGCACGTACATGCTGCGAAGGCCAAAGGCCATAAAATCCGATCCCAATCCTCACCATATCAAGACAGGCTTCGGGGTACAAAAACGTTCCGGCGGTTGCGGCGGCATGCCGAATTACATTTTTAGATCCCGCGCGATGAAAAAGGCCAGCCGCATCCTCAAATTTTTTTAGCTGCTCTTTCGTGTATGGATCGAGTCGACGCGCTTTCGCCTTCGCAAAATGCGTATATATTCCGGTAAAATGATCTTTGGTCTTTGGTTTTTTGTTTTTAATTTCCGCCAGAAGCTTAAAAACTTCTTCGGGTTGGAATCCTTGCCGGTGCATGCCGGTATCAAGTTTAATATGGAACTTCGGGGCCGGGCGCGCCTTCGATACTTTTCTCAAAGTCTCAAAATTTGAAACGGTAATCGCAATATCATGCCGCGCCGCATCCTTCAGGCGCGACTTAAGCGTTGCTCCCAATACCAAAATCGGCTTCCGTATCCCCTCTTTACGGAGCCGCAAACCTTCCGTGATACTATCCACCCCGAACCAATCCACCATATGCTGTACTGCTTTCGGAAAATCCAAGATGCCATGGCCGTATGCGTTCGACTTCACGACGGCCATGAGTTTCGTTGTCTTTGGGATTAAACCGCGGAACATTCCAATGTTATGCAGCGCAGCGTTTTTATCTATCTCAATCCAGGTTCTCAATTGTATACCTTGTCCCATAATAGATTCCTAAGTGTCATTGCATTATGGGAGATTCATTCGTTGTGGCAGGTACCCATTTCTTAAGACACCTCCTGTACAAGCAATTCCGACCTTTGATGCCTCTTGGCGAATACCGCGGGAGGCATTTTTAGTGCGGTATGTATCCTCTTGGTGTTGTAGGAATGGATCGTTTGATAGATATCATAGACCAATTCTCCGAGCGACGCGAACCGGCCAGGATCCCCCAGATCAACTTTGAACTGCGAATAGGAGGATTCCTGATATCCGTTCTCCCACGGCGAGCCCTTCTTCGACATGGACATTGTGATGCCAAGCTGCTCGTTCAATGTGACATAATCTTTCGACGTATATTCGCTGCCGTGATCAGAATGGATGATGACGGGATGGGGATGCTTGGATATTGCAGAAAGCAATGCGTTCATGACGAGCGTTACCGAATGCGTCAGCATGACCGAGAACCCGACGATCTCCCTCGTGTAAAGATCAAGGTGCGCAATACAAAGATTGTTACAATAATATCGTTCTTGAAATGAAGCTCCAGATGCGTCGTCCAAGCCAAAATTCATTTTCTAACTCCTTGTTCCATAAAATTCTCTCTTTTAGTTTTTTGAGATCCTCATTTGCCTCTGCGTTCTTTAAAATTGAGATGGCGCTCTGCAAATTATCCATGATTCGATCGGCAGTGTTTCCGTATTCTTGCCAAATTTCCGGTGTTTCTGCGCCACTTTTTCTCACCGCTTCCCTTTCAGAAGATACCTTCTCTGCTTCGCGTAACAAATCTTCAATCCAGATATTTGCGCTTTCAATAACCCTTTCTGAATTTATGGTTTTGCCGGCTGCCTTGTAAGTCTCTTGTGCCGGCAAGGGATAACCCTTGTCAAAGAGCGCGTCGCCGACCTCTATTAACTTCAACTGTAATGCGCGGTCGATACTTTCCCCCTTTAATTTTCTGGTCGTATACACACCTATGAATTCTATTGCTGCCCCAACCGGATCTCCCTGTGCGAAGCACACGTCTCCCGCTTCGATACGAGTTAGTTCATATTTGGTATACGCCAATTCAGCTTCGGGTTTTTCTTGAGATAGGCCTTCGGGGAGGTTTTTTAGTGTTTCATCAGGCATAAAGTCAGTGCGTTATAAAGGCTGAACACGGGTTACTCCTTCAAAGCATCGGGCCATTTAAAGCCTCCGTCTTTCGTCTGATAATTCTCCATAATTGCAATAATCATTCGGCCAATTGCGAATGCAGTACCATTCAACATATGTACGTACTCCAACTTTTCCGAACCATAACGTCTGAATTTAATATTCAGACGTCGAGATTGATAATCGGTGGTATTCGACGTTGAATGAGTTTCGCGATGCTCACCTCGCCCGCTGTTCTGGCCAGGAAGCCACGCCTCAATATCGTATTTCGCGGCCGCGGGATCGCCGAGATCAGCCGTACAGATGTGAAGAACGTGATATGGGATCTTCAATGCCTGCATCAATTCTTCTTCCATCTCGAGCAAAAACTCATGCTCTTTGCGCGAGTCCTCCGGCCTCGTAATGGAGAACATTTCCAATTTATCAAACTGGTGTACGCGCAAGATGCCTTTTGTATCCTTTCCATACGAACCCGCTTCGCGCCGGAAACATGTTGAAAAACCGAGATAACGGACCGGCAGGTCGGCCTCGTTGAATACCTCGCCCGAGTGCATCGGCCCGATGGATTGTTCCGACGTACCCACGAGATACATTTTATCTTTCTCGAAGTGATAAATCTCATCCCTCCCGCGTTCGGCGTATCCCATCCCTTCCATGGCTTCCTCTCTCACCAAAACCGGCGGAATAACCGGAACAAACGGCTTACCCCCGGTATTCTTCGGATTGGTCAGGAATTTCACGGCAAAATTCACGAGCGCAAACTCGAGAAGCGCCGCCTCGCCCTTCAAATATCCGAAGCGGCTTCCCGAAACCTTCGCCGCGCGCTCAACATCAATAATTCCCAACTTCTCACCGATCGTAAGATAATCCTTCGGCTCAAAATCAAACGCCGGCTTTTTGCCGACTTCGCGAAGCATGACGTTTCCCGTTTCGTCTTTTCCTTCTGGTACCCCTTCAAGCGGAAGATTTGGAATAAGCCGGAGAGCCGAGACGCGTTCCAACTCTAGACGTTTCACATCAGCTTCCGTAGCTTCCTCTCTTTGGATTTCCAGCTTAATTTTTTTACTCTCCTCGATAAGCTTCTCTCTGTTTCCCTTCCCGCCCTTGATATCGGCCGTAATCTTATTTTGTTTCGACCTTAAGGCATCAAGCCATGAAATCTTATGGCGCCACCCCTCGTCCAATTCCAAAAACTGGTCCACGAGCGCGGGATCGGCATTCTTCTTCTTAATACCGGCCTTCACTTCCCCCGGTGATTTTCGAATCAAATTAATGTCTAACATTGTATTCCTATATTATCATACGATTTCATTATAGAAAAAGTCCCACGATCTCATGGGACTAAAACCAAAACTTGCAACTAGCTACTTTCTTTGCATGCTGCCGAAGGTAACGCTGTTCCGTTTTAGTTCTTGCTTTTCGGGCCCTCCTAAGACAGTCTTTCACAATTATCGCCCTTCGCACGCACTGCCCCATGGGAGGCCAATTAATACTACTATGTGTCTTCACGAGTAGGGCATCGAGCGCAAACAGATCTTTCGTAGATTGCTTTAGAAGCACTGCGACGGCATTTCTTTCGAGTTCCTCAAGTGTCATTGTTCTACCTTTTGTGAATGCGAGATGAAAAACCACTGTCTTTATAGCATGGGCAGTTCGCAGGGTCAAGGTTTTTTCTGCGCGCCTTCTTCCGCCTTGTCCTCTAAAAAGACACCCTGTCGGGTGTTTTTTTGCGTCTCATTTCTTCCGGTTAACCGGACGGAGTGAATGCTTCGTATCTACCGGTTCTGTCCAAAAAGACTATATCGTTCAGCCTGGTAATGCAACGCAGGCGTTCTACTCTGAAGCTTCCTGTATTTAGCGCAAGCGCCTTGTCTTTATTGTTGTTTCTTTCAAGCAGAACGATATGGCGGCATAGTCCCAGAAGATCCGGAGATGCGTTTATTGTCTCCGTACGCGGAGGAGACGAACCTACTATCAGCACAGGGGCACGCGTATATCCTTGATATCCGCAGCTTACGCCCAATATGTACACCGGTTTGGAGTCAAGTCGAAATGTGGTGTCCGGGCGAATACTATACAGGTCCGTACCCTCATCGGTGCAGAGGCGTTCGATGGCGGCTCGTTCTGAACTAATGTTCATTCGCGTCTCCTTTTTGTGTTTGTGGTTGTAAATGAGCGGCGGCGAGCGTCAAAGTTGAATCCCGCCTTGAGCCGAATTAAAAATACGCCCTTAGCAGAGACGTATCCAGTTGCTTGATGCATCTTCCCCTCGAGGGGCTGGATTTCGCACCGTTCTCGCCTCAAAAGAGCAAGATGGTTGCGGATGGAGCATTGGGCCAGTTCCCTTAGCATCTCCATGCTCTGGATACGTATTTGATGTCGCACCATTAAGTTTATGCTATCCGGCTGTGCGTGTCAAATTGCGGGGCATACTGTTGCTATTTCAGTAATCTCCTTACCATGTCAAGGTTTTCGAGATTCTGGAAATCGCAAGGATCAGGTGCGGTATATGCGGGACTTTCTCCATAATACCGAAGAATCCAGATACCTTCTTGTCCGCGTTCGAATTTTGGATACTCGAACCAAGCTACGTCCTTACTTGCTGGGAACCAGAGAGTAGTGAATTGGGTTGTTTTTGTCTTGTTTCCGGTGATGGTAGTGATTCTTGAAGAGCGTGGATGGTCCTTGAGCACTTCGTAGATTTCGATGATAGCTTGGCGCCAGTCCGCATAGTGCTGGCTTACAGGCGTTACATCAATTTCGGAAGAAATGTCGAAGACCTTTCCTGAAATTACAATTTCGGAGCCTTCAAGTCGCTCTCTTATTTCCAAGTCGGCGCACACCGTCTTTTTTGTGGAAATGGTTTGAGCTTCAAGTATTGACGCGAACATGATCGCTACAAAAAGTACCGTAAGAGATTTTAGCATACGCATGTCAGCCCCCTCGGATTTCAATAAATAGCTATAAATAGATTATCACACGGCGCATAAAGCCGTCAATAGAAACGCATCATGGACGACGCGACTCCGAAGGCGAGTTTATCAATTGGCACTACCAGAGATTACGGACTAGCGCATGCGCGAAGAATGATATTTTTCCGGCTCGAATGACTTCAAAACCAGTACATCAATTTGAAAATCAAATCGATCGAGGCGCGACATAAAGTCGGCTCGCAGCGCGTCTTGGTCATAACCGAACGCGATCACCGCCGGCCGATGCGCTTCCACCATCGAATAACGGCCCGGTTCCGTATCGCCTGCAACCGCCTCGCCTATGACGCCTGATTTTCTCAACTCTTCAATCCGACTTTCAAGCGGACGCAGCGGCGAGCGTCCTTTCAATTTCTCCACAACCTCATCCCGCGCAACCACCGCAATCACATAGTCCCCAAGCCCGCGCGCCTGAGATAAAAACGATCTATGACCCTCATGAAGGCCATCAAAGACCCCGAAAACCATTACCTTTTTTCCTTTAATGGGTTCCGCTATTGTATCGGGGAGCAACGCGCGTCACATCACTAATGTTCTAATGTTACGGTAGGTTATGCGCGGAGTTGCTTTATTATTTCTCGGCAAAATGCCGGAAGATCTTCCGGTTTTCGAGACGTGATGATTGTTCCATCCACCACCGCTTCGCTGTCGATCCACCGTGCTCCGGCATGAACCAAATCATCCTTGATCGCAAAGAAGGAAGTTACTTTTTTGTTTCGTACGATTTCTGCCGACGCCAAGAGCCAGCCGCCATGGCAAATCGCGGCCACCACCTTTCCGGCCTCATGCATTGTACGCACAAACTCAACCATTCTTGGAACGCGCCGCATAAAGTCCGGCGCAAATCCGCCCGGAACCACTACCGCATCAAAGTCTTCTGCTCGCGCGTCATCAATCGCCAATTCAGATTTTACAGGATATCCGTATTTTCCTTTATATTCGACCCCGGCAGCCGGTCCAACAAATACTGTCGCCCATCCCTCCTCCTTCAATCTTAACGCCGGATACCATACTTCAAGTTCCTGATATTGTTGTTCGACTAAAATAGCGACTTTCGCCATCAACGTAATTATAATACTCGCTAGTCATCTCACCAAGTGAACCTCCATTGGTTTACCGACCATGGTATCTAAAGAGATCTTAAATACAGAATTGATTGTCTTCGAGAATACAATCCTTGCATTTCCCAAAATGCTTGATATGCTTGATAAAGCTTGATAGTCGGTCTTTGAAAGGAGAAAATAAGGTAATGACTATACAAGAACGCATCGCGAAGATTCGTTTCTTCGAAGTAAAACCCGACTTTTCATCCCTTGATACAACCCAGAGGCAAGCGCTCGCTCATTGCGTCAACGCTTCACGCGTCATGACTGATATCTACCTTGAACAAGTATACGCCGATAATAAGAGAATTTACCGCGAGCTTCAGAAGCGAAACGATGCCGAGGGAAAAGATCTATTACGCTACTTCCTTATTCATGGATCTCCGTGGGACGCCTATGATCATGATCGTCCATTCATTCCGGGGGTGGGCGAAAAGCCGAAATTCGGTTCTTTCTATCCTTCTGACTTAACAAGAGATGAATGGGACGCATGGTTGAATGCGCGCCCGAAAGATCGTGAACGATTTGAAAGTAATTACACAGTGATCCGGCGTCAAAACAATGGGCTGATCGCAAGACCATATTCAGAGGAATACGCCGATCAATTAAACGAGGCGGCCAATCTCCTGCGACAAGCGGCCGCTCTGCTTCCCAATAGTTCACTGCGGTCGTTCTTGCAACTTCGCGCTAATGCTTTCTTGTCGAATGACTACTTCGAAAGCGATATGGCTTTGGTTGATACCGACGGAAATCCATTTGAAGTGACCATCGGCCCTTATGAAGTTTACTTCGATGCCATGCTCGGACTGAAAGCATCCTTTGAATCGTTTGTCGCGTTGCCAGACAAGGACGCAACTGCCGCTCTTGCTCAATTCACGCCCGTTGTTCCTGACTTCGACGCAATACTTAGCGAAGAGTTCAATTTCCATCCGAAGGGAGCCGCAATTCCTTTGGAAGTGGTTGCCGATGTTATACGCGGTGGCGAAGCGGGATTCGGATACATGTCTGTCGCGTACAATCTTCCGAACGATCGGAGGGTGCACGACCTCAAGGGATCCAAGAAAGTATTCTCTCGAACAATGATGGAGGCAAAATTCTATACAGAAGTACTTCCGGTTGCTGAACGCATTCTACCCGCTCACCTTGTTGAACTCTGCAACTTCGAAAATCTTTTCAAGTTCGTCCTCGGACACGAATTAGCACACGGTCTCGGTCCTAGTAAGATTCGGGTTGGCGACAGAGAGATGCCGTTTGAGGTTGCCCTCAAGGATCTTTACTCTTCGCTTGAAGAAGCGAAGGCAGACACGCTCGGTATCCGGTTACTCAATTATTTTAGAAGCCGGAACATACTTAATGACGAAACACTTGCTGGTATAGTGGTGACAGAAATCGCGGCTCACTTCCGGCAATGGAGACATGGATTTACAGAGGCTCACTCCAGAGGCGAGCTCATTGAGTACAACTGGCTCAAAGCGGCAAACGCACTGCGATACGACACAACGATGAAGAAGTACGAGATTGATCCCGAGCGTTACGTTGACGCAATGTCGCTATTGAGTACAGAATTCTTAAATCTTCAGGTCGCAGGCGACTACGAACGCGCTAAGGCCTTCATGGAACATTGGGGATTTGTTCCTTCGGAACTACCTCCCATCATCGAAAGTCTTTCCGACATCCCGACAGCGGTAAATCCTATTTGGGATTTATCAGAACTACAATAGTCCCTCGCTCGTACCGGCCCGAAGATTTTCGGGTCTTTTTCTTTATTCAATATTCGTTAGGCGCAGTTATTCCGGTACGCATATCACGCATGATTCGCAGAGCGTCTTGTTCTCGACAAAAGCCGTAATGGCCCTGCGCAGAGGCAATATTGAAAGAAAAAATCGAAGGTCCGCAAGACAGCGCAGCCACCAACCAATTCTTCCATACAGCACCACAGAATGCAGGACAACCGCGGCCCACCCGGCGCCGATCGGTACAGCATAATATGGCTGCGCGCCTTTATACGGGTCCATGCGCCGGCGCTGCATCGCCCGCACAATATTGCGCGCAACAAATCTGCCATCGCGTATCGCGGTTTGCGCGAAGCCCGCGTACGGCGTAGCTGCGCCGTCTCCTACGACAAAAACATTTTCAACCCCCTCCGATCTTAAAAATTCATCCACGACGACTCTTTTTCTATCATCAAGAAAAAGACCTTCGATTTTACCATACAACGCATTGACGAGAGCACCCGCAGCCCAAATAAGGGTTTGCGTCTTAATAGTCATGTCTTTCAAATAGACTTGTTCCAAATCTTCTTTTACCACGGATTTATTGGTGAAAATATTCACACGAAGCGACCGTAACCGCTTTTCCACCCCCATGGATACCCCCCGCGGCAACGACGGCAAAATACGGGGTGCCGCCTCAATGAGATCAACGGTCACATAGGATGGATCGATACCATGTTTTTTTGCAAGCCTTTGCGCATAGCCGGACAACTCACCAGCAAGCTCGCAACCGCTTGCGCCCGCTCCCACCACGACAATGTGGGTATGACAAACTTTATCCTCCTTCGAAAGCACTTCGCAGCGGGAAAACGCTTCATGGAAATGACGCTTGAGCCGCAACGCCTCGGTGATGGAACGAAACCCGAATGCAGATTCTTGGAGGCCGGGGATATTGAAATAGTTCGTGTCGCTGCCGAGAGCAAGCACCAAGTAATCATATGCATATTTCGATCCGGATTTGCCATACACCTTTTGCTCTTTCAAAGAAACGGCTTCAACCATATCCATAATAACCTCCACCCGTTTACCCCGGAAAATTTCTGCAAGCGGCACGCACACTTCGAGCGGCGACCTGCCGGTAACCACTCGGTAGAGCGACGGCGTATATTCAAAATGCGGCTTATCCGAAATCAAAACTATTTTCGCGCGGTCGCCGACTTTCTTTTCCAAATCCAAAGCAGCGCGTATCCCGCCAAATCCCCCTCCAACGATAACAACTTTTATGCCCTGTTCCATCTATTGAAAAGTTTAGAAAACCACCCAATCCATATCCAAAACCATACGAATCCAAACAGCAATCCAAATACGACGTCGGTGAGCCAATGCGCGCCCAATGTTAACCTGCTTACGGCTACTGCCGCGGCAACGCACAGCGACAAGAGCCACGTAAACCGAAACATCTTTTTTTCTTTACGGTGCAGTAAGTGCGCGATTAAAAGCCAAAAAAGGACGGCCAAAAACGCATGGCCGCTGGGAAATGCCGGCTCGCTCCATTCGGTGAAAAAACCGTCAAAAGGAGGCCGTGCCCGGCCAAGAGCATATTTTAAGGAAAGCACAATAACGTCTCCCCCAATCAATCCTCCGGCCAAAAACATGATACGGTCAAACCGTTTCTGAAAAAAGAAAACAACGCACAAGAAAGCGGCAAGCGCCGCAATAAACTGCCAACTCCCGAAAAACGAAATCAGCCGGCCCATCGATACCGTTGCGCCGCTTTGCTGTTCCATCAACCAAACATAGAACGGCTCATCAAGTCTAAAAATCGGTTTGAGAAATATAAAAAGGCCGACAAGCACCGACGCCAGCGAAGCCACGAATACCATGCCTGCAAGCGTATCTTTTATCTGTTTCACGTGGTCGGAAAAATGAGGATGAAAATAGTCGATGAACTGCTCAAACGTGGCATTGATCATTTCAAGCGTCAAGACGAGCGCAATAATAATAATAAGCGATCCGCGCTCAACCGCCGATAACGGCAAAACGAACATTCCCGCAAGCACAACCGCCGCGACGATAAGCTCGATACGAAACGTCACGTCCCGCTTCCATACGGCCGCAATCCCCCGCCACGCATGCCGGAATTTATCAATAAAATTACCTTTTCGCTGCAAGTAAGGCTGATCCATCCGTATATTTCCATTATAGCGCATGCGACCCAAAACGCAGCAAGAGACACGTACGCGCTGCACCCGTTCCTACCACTCCTTTGCAGCGATCTATGCTGATCTTGCAGTCGCAAGCAGCTTGCCGGATCTCGCTTCCCAGTACAACATACTACACCAACGACTGAACGTATTTGCCTGCACTGATACGCGTGATCCTGCGAAGTTTGCGAGAATCAAGACGCAAGTGCGGCAACGCTTGGCAAACTACCTCGCCTGTCTCAAATATCCGAACGCCGCGTCTAATAATGACGCTGCCGAGCGGTCACTGCGGCGCCTCGTGCTCAAACGGAAGATATCATTCGGCTCACTGTGCGAGCGAACGGCAGAAACAACGGCTATCCTTCTCTCAATGTTGTTGTCATGCAAACAGCGTGGCACGCTTCGGGATTATCTCGCAGGGATGTGAGGAGTTACAGTGCCAGTCCCCTCCTCATACTTTCTATCCCCCGATTCGCGCGAATCGGGGGATAGAAAAAGGAACACGAAGCTATCAACTCTACGGCGTCGCAATGACAAAAAAACGTCAAAATAACCAAACATCGGCTTGGTCATTTTTTCAACCTGTTTTCCGAAACCACCCTTTTGCAACCTCGGAAGAAATAAAGTAAAGAACGACAATACCTGATGCAATCGCCAGGGGCGCGGCCTGCGGCGCCACAAATCCGAATATCTCTTGCCCGAAGGAGATGCGCGGCAAAATAACGGCAACCCCAGCGGCAGCAAGCGTAAGAAATGCAAGCGAAAACGGCACGCGCGCTCCCCGAAAGAAAAGATTACGAGTCCTAAGCGAATAAATCAGCGTAAGCTCTGTCAGCACGCTTACGATAAACCAATATGTCTGCAAGTGCGCCTGGCCGAGGTTCTTGAACAATACAAACGTAATAAAATCAAATATGCTGCTGATAATTCCCAAGACCGTGGCCGCAATGATAATATCGTGCGCGCGGTATTTATTCGGTTTTCTTAAATCTGAAGGAACAACCGTGTCGGCGGCAATTAAAATCATGGGCATGTCCGTCAATACATTTACCAAAAGGATTTGCGTGGGCAGCATCGGTAAAAACGGTACCAGCAGCGACGCGATTGCCACGGCGTAGAAATTGCCGAAGTTCGATGCCAACGTGATGCGCAGATATTTAATGGTGTTCGCAAACGACCTTCTTCCTTCTTCAATGCCGTCGATGATAACCGTCAATGTTCTCCTCAACAGAATGACATCAGCGCTATCCCGCGCCACATCAGATCCTTCCTGCACGACAAGCGAAACATTAGCCTTCTTAAGAGCCGGGGCGTCATTAAAGCCTTCTCCTAAAAAACCAACCGAATGTCCTTGCTGTTCAATGAGGGAAATAATAGACAACTTCTGCTCCGGATTGACTCGTGAAAACACATGGCGGGAACGAATCTCTTCTATTTGCTTATGCAGGGGAAGTGTTTCAAATTCTTTGCCGGTGATAACGTCTTCCGGCCGATCAATAAGGCCAAGCCTGTGGCCGACTGCGCCGGCAACTTCTCGCGCGTCTCCGGTGAGTATTTTTACCTGCACGCCCAACTGCGCGGCCCTTTTCACTGCAAACAGAGTCCCCTCCTTAAGCGATTCTTCGAATGCAATAAGCCCCAAAAACTCAAGATCGGTTTCATCCTCGAGCGAAAGAGAATTTCCGAATGAATCTTGCTTGCGCGCGATCGCAAGAAGCCGCCTTCCTTTAAACCCCTGATCCTTTATATATGCCTCAAGGCCGGACTTGCGCGTGCTGTGGTTCCTGTCCGCAATAAGCCCTTCGGGAAATCCTCGCACCGCGAGCTCGCGCCGGCCGCCGACTTCAAACAGCACGCTATTCTTCCGCCGCTCTGGATCAAACGGAAGCTCTTCAATCATGCGCGCGCGCGAAAGTATCAATTGGACTTCTTCGCCAGCGTACAGCCACAACGCCTTGTCAAATTCATTCTCCACTTCTTCTTTTTTACTGACGGTCAGATACGAAGAGCCAAGCAGGGCATACCGTATGCATACGCGAGGGTCTGGCGCATGCACATCAACCACGGTCATCGCATGTTTCGTCAACGTTCCTGTCTTATCGGTGCACAACACATCGATGCTGCCTAAATCGTTAATCGCAGAGAGGCGTTTTACTACGACATGTTTTTTTGCCATGCGAAGGGCCGCGCGGGAAAACGAAAACGTCATAACCAGCGGCAACGCCTCCGGAATGACGCCAACTGCAAGAGCGACGGAGAAAATAAGCAATTCCTCGATCCTTCCGATCCCTTTAAAACCAAGATTAAGCAAAAAAACAAAAAGGAGCGTGAGCGAAACAAGCTTAAGAACAAAACTGCCGAATTCGCTAATGTGTTTTTCAAATACTGTTTCCGCTTTCGTTTCTGCCACCAACGCCGTAAGCCTTCCCAGCGACGAATGTTTTCCGGTGGCGCACACCATCGCGATCGCCTCTCCCATTACCGCCGACGTGCCGGCAAAACCGATATTGGATGCCTCATGGTAATCGGACGGCTCTTGGAACAGAGGACTCGCGTTCTTTGCCACTGCCGACGATTCGCCGGTCAGCACCGATTCGTCGACAAAAAAGTTTTTAGCTCTCACGATGCGGATGTCGGCTGGAATTTTATCGCCGGCGCGGATCTCAACAATGTCGCCGGGCATCAATTTACTGTCTTCCGTCGTACCCCACGTTCCATCGCGCAATACACGGGTTTTTCCATGCCAATATTTCCTCAATCTTCTGGAAGTCTTCTCCGCGTGATATTCCTGATAAAATCCGATCATCGTATTGACCGCGATAAAAAAACCGATCATGCCCGCGTCAATAATCTCCCCGGCAAGCGCCGCAATCGCAGCGGCCCCAAACAAAAGATACACGAACGGCGATTTCAATTGGCGCACAAAAATATGCGCGGACGACCGCTCGTCGCTTTCCATTTTATTCATGCCGTATCGCGCAAGCCTCGCAAGGGCCTCCTCGCCGGAAAGTCCCTCCATCGATGACTCAAATCTCCCAAACGCTTCTTCCACGCTCAACAACGAAACAGATTTATACCAACCGGTGTTCTTTTCTTTTTCTGTAAACACGCTGTTTTCCCCCATAAAATAATTATAAAACGCGGCTGCGTGGCGTATCAGCGCGGGTAAAAGTCATGGAGAACGTCATAAACGTAAAAAGACGCGCTTCAAACCGCAGAGCGTTTTTTAAGAAAAAACCCAATGAGAACTCCGACGAGAAGACCCAAAATTCCTCCGACAACTACGTCTGTGCTGCCGCCGCCCTCTCTCGCCTTGCCCTCTCCTACCGTGAGCGGAAGAGAAACTTCCTCGACAATCTGCTCGCCTCCTTTTTGGAAACGAACGGAAAGGTCATATGCGCCGGGCCGGGGAAAAGCGTACGAGAATCCCGCGGAACCAACCTGTGGCCGCGAGAAACTGCCGGCAAACGAAATTCCTCCTGCTTGAGGAGCAATACGCGCCCATACGTCGTCAAATGCAACTTGCTCGGTCCGATCCTCATTCCATATGTTCAAGTTGAAACGCACTAACTCTCCGGCAACAAGCGCTTCAACGTCATAATCAACATCAATGGCGTACTCGCCAACTGCTTTCTCAAGCGTCTGGCCAAAACCATGCCCGAATGCAATCCCGGCAACGACAAACCATAACACTGATATTGCAATGAATTTTCTCATGCCCTTTCTATTTATCCTACTACGCACGCCGCCTCTCGCCAAGCAAGTCAAGATACGACCGGAAAAGATTGACCGCAGCCGTATTAGACTTGTGTTATCTCTACAACGCCAAAAGCGCAAGCCCGAATGCAAGGAATACGCCTAGAGCCAATTTTAATAGCAGGTTTCGTTCATGGAAATACACGTTGCCGGACAACAACGACCACAGAACCGCCGATGACCTCTTTGCCGACGTAATAATGGATGCAGGGGCATAGAGATAAGCAAAGCTCACTACCGCTGATCCAATTCCGTGCGAAAACGATTGGAAGAAAAAGATCGGCCTGGTGATGAGTTTCAACGGATTCTCCCGCCCGAACTTCATGGCGGAAAAAAACGTATACGATAACAATACCGCGGACATTAAAAATTGTTCAGCCTCCACAGAATTAAAATGGGTGATGTTGTATTTATACAAAGAGATGGTGACTACCGGAAAAAGTGTGGAAAGAACTACAAACCGAAGGCCGGTTTTTTTAATTCCGTGATTGGCGAATACCGCAAACAGCGTCATGACGATAACGCCGATGCCGATGAGATGGATAGGCTTGATCTGATACCCGAGTAAGAAGTCTACCGCGAGCAACAGCGGCATCGTGCCGGTGCGAATAAACCCAAACACGCTTCGCTCCGACTGCACGATCGCAATAGTACTCATATGAATAAGAATGATCTCAAAAATGGCCCGCGCAATAAAAGACGGAAGTGAAGCGGCAGAAAATGCAAACTGCTGCTTGATCAATATGATCCCCGAAAACCACACGACGCCCCAAAAAAGGCTAAAAAACGCCATCGAGTAGATGGTTTCCTTCTTCTGCTCGGCCTCTGCCTTGCCGATGGCCGTAGAAGCTTCTTCAAACAAACTGCCGAAAAATGCGAGCAGTACGCCGATCATAAAACCTCTTAATGATAGAAAACGGCGGAGGGGAAATCAAACGTGAGGTACTTAAAAAGTGGGGGTTATTTATCCGGACGGAGATGACCTACGCCGTAAAGCTTCAATACATCTTTCGCATATGCTTCAATCACCTTGGAATTCGGCGATCGTTCTAATAATTTCAGCAATTCCTCAACGGCGGCTCCCGCGTGCTCTGCGCCTATCTGTTCGGGCTGCGCAAAAGGACTCACATACGTTAAACCATACTGTTCAATAACCTTTCGGTTGATTTCGTCGTTACGAACAACAATGACATATACGTCATCCCACCAGACGATGCGCCAATCCCGCTTCAAGAGCGAAGCGACCAGCGCGTCAAATCGCGTACGGATCGTCCGGTGATACGGGACCAAAAAGTATCGAATACCGTATTGCTCGTCAATAAGATGGGCGGCGCTTGATGCATTGTTTTTAATTGCGAGGTAGTCTCGGACGGGGTCGCCCGCATACACTTCCGAGCGGCCGTCGATGAACACTTTCTCGTGCGGCCACAGCCGCCAAATGAGATATCCGCCGCTGTCATACAAATTGAACAAAGGTCCTTTCAAACCGCTTTGCACGACGAACTCGGCTGCTTCCTTCGGATAAATTGGCAAGCTCTCCGTTTTTACATAACTTGCCGGAAGGTGCGCGAGTCGATAAAAGAATAAAACCGCCAGTACCGCAAACGTAACTCTGCCAAGAACGCGGAGATGTTGTATGATGAAATCTTTGAAGAGCAAGGACAACTGCCACGCGAGTGGCACTGAAATCATAAGCGCCCAAAAAGACCGATGCCGGACGGAGATAAACGGCATCCAAGAAGCGCCGAGCGCCAACACGAGCCAGATGAGATCACGGCTCTGTTTTTTAATGCCCAGTCGATACGCCAGAAAAACAGCCGCGCCAATCATGACCGCGATGACAATTTTAATGTCAAAGCCGCTCCAAAACTCCACGATCGATCTCCATTCAACAATATTAAGCATTTGTATAACCGGCAATATCTCAAGATAATAGGCGTGCGCGCGATACGCGTTGGGATTGAAAAGCGACAAAACAGCCGCAGCCAAAAACCCCGCAATAAGATAGCGCGCGAATCCCCTTTCCTTCTTTTTCTTTAACAGGGCGGCTGCCGCGTAGACGCCAAACACCGAGAGTCCCAGTATTACGCTTGCATTCATATTTGCCCACAACCACACTGCTCCGACTGAAAACGCCAGATACTTTTTTTGACGCGAAGACTGATACTGCTCAAGGAAATACAAAAGCAGCGCCAGAGCCAGAAAAGCAAAGACCTGCGGCCTTGCGTTCCAAAAACGAAAACCGACAAACCCTACCGCAAGAAACACAAGTACGGCCACATGAATGTCCGCTCCTTTAAGCAGTGCGGTCTTAAGCAAAAAATAATGAGCCGCCGCCGACAACAAAGCAACACACGCAAGAAGGGCCCAGAATCCCCCGAGAGCATACACTCCATAAAAGATCAGTTCGGCAAGCCACTCATGCGTAATCCATCGCGCTCCTAAGGCAGAATAAGAAAACAGGTCATATTGGGGCACGTGTTTCGTCTCCCAAATAATCTCCCCGGTTTTTAAATGATAAAAAATGTCGGACCCTCCTATCCGATTGAACGAATACAAGAAGATAACCGCAAGGAAGAAGAGTAACAATAGTTTTTTCTGTACATCAAGGCTCATTCGTTTATACTGACGCATCCTTAAAAAATATCAAATGCGCTATTGTGGCTAGGGGACTTACCCCGCACCAGAAAGCCCCGGGCTCTTGTCTGGGGACGAAAGTGCCCAGCCCGAAGGGCTTTCGGTGCGGGGTTTTGCTCCGCACCGAATCGAAAGAAGCCGCCGACTCCCGTCGGCGGAGCTTCACTTTGGTTATTGCCGCAGAAATGAAAAACCGCGCGAATTATCACGCGGTGCGATGACTCTAAGGATCTTCTGCCAAACCAGTAATTGTCATTTGATCAAGGCGCTCTAACACGTCCAACACAATTCCGCCCGTCAATGCCTCATTACCCGTATCGCTGGTCGTATAGAACGTGTCGTCGCTTAAATCTAGCCGGATTGTAATCTTGTACTCGTCTTTTAAATTTGGCGGACGCTCATCCTTGCCCTTGCCCCTTTGCGCGAGCAAAAATGTTTCAAGCAGTTCGGGAAGCGCACTCTCTTTTGCATTTGTCCGTATGACCGTCTTCTCCGGATTATTGATGTCGTAATTGATCTCAATGACAACGTCCGCTCCGGGCATTGGCGACACTCCTTTTCTTTTTATCTATGATCCAATGTCCAAACTAGCATTTACGGCAAGCGCCGTCAATGACGCTTCTTAGGGCTTGTAAATAAATAACCTTTGCAGATTCGGTTACAGATTTGCCCCAGATTCGGTTTTTCCGATTGAGCGGAATCTGAAGCGTAGCAGCGCTACGGTGAAGATTCTGCGATTGAGGAAAAGCCGAAAATGGGGTGAAGATGGAAGCGAGATGGGAAGGTTATTTATTTACAAGCCCTTAGCATATCGAGAACGGCGCCGGTCAGTCCTTCATCGATGCAGGACTAGAAACTCTTTGGCACTTCGAACATACATGGGTACCGCGCCCGCCGACGACGATACGGCCAATGGGACGGCTGCATCGAACACACGGCTGGCCCTTTCGGTCATAAACCCTAAGCCGCAAAGCAGAACGCCCCTCTGTACCATCCGGCATGATCCAATTCCGAACGGTATTTCCTTCCGCGGCAAGAATGCATCGGATGACCTTTTTCATACAGGCGTACAACCGCTCGATGTCCGAGTACACGAGAAATTCCGCGGGATGTCGCGGATGAAGCTTGGCCTCCCACAACATTTCGTCAACGATAATATTTCCGAGGCCGGCTATAAAATCCTGACGCAAGAGGAAGGGCTTCAGCATCCCGCGGTGCTTTGTAATCCGATTACGGAATTCGGATGGGGTTATCGAGGCCGCATCCGGCCCAAGGGTGCGCAAGTATCGCTCGTCATTCATCTCCTCCGGCGTGCCATACCAAACTACGCCAAATTTACGCGGATCGGAGAACCACAATTCTTCTCCGCTCGTAAATCTCCAATTGAAATGCACGTGCTTACGATCGGTATGCAAGCGGAGTTTATCCGAAAAACCCCACAAAAGAGACCCGGACATCCGAAGGTGCAAGGCGAATGAACGTTTCGACGACGAGGAAGTTTCCATGAAAAGAACCTTGCCGCGCCTTTTAAGACGCGCGATTTTTCTGCCGCGGATTTCCCTTTTTATTGCCGGCAGTTTCAAAACGCTCTTTAATCCACGCGGCCAATCGGTTGAAAAATCCAAGATACTTTTGCCGACGATCATCGGCTTGAGCACTCTCATCGTAAGTTCTACTTCAGTAAGTTCGGGCATATCCTTATTCAATCTCAAATACCTTTTGCTTTGACGAAAATCCGGATAGTAGTCGAACCCGCGAACGGCTTATGCCAAAATAACCGGCAAGCGCTTTTGCAATCGCTTCATTTGCTCGTCCGCCAACCGGCGGCTCTTTCACTACGACCATAAAATGGGTGTCATCAATTTTTTCCACTTTTTCCTTTTTTGCCCGCGGTTTTGCGATTACAGACAACTTCATAAATACCCTATTCCAAAAGACATCCTTACATTCTCAAGTTTATAAGTATGTTTATCGTTTGTAAATCTGTTACTACGTTCGCTGGAAGGATTTCAAATCAGTAATGACGCCATCCCTTTAGGGCGCTACTCCATCATCGTGGACGACGTCGAAGATCCTGAGCATAACGAAGGGTTAGGGCCTTATCTTATGACGGTATTAAAAAACCGCCGGCGCGCATAGAACCGGCAGTCGAGTATACTAATCCGCAACTTCTCTCATAGAAACGAGGCGGCTTTGCCTCCGAAAATCAAAATCTTTAAAATTCCAGCGCCACTGCTCTTGGTACTGCATGACATATTTCTTGCCTTCGTAGATACCACCATGGCGAGAGTGCGCAATCAAGTAAAGTGTTCTTCCAGAAATTTCTTCAAACACTACTGTATGCTCAGTTACGCTGTAAAGCATTGAACCATCTTGCCACCTGATATCCCCTCTCTCGACAACATGACCCGGAAGGGTTGTAATGATCGGGCTGTTAGGAGGTGCTTGTAGCCACGCGCTTCCATAAACCAATAGGCAAGCTATTGCTATGGCTAGTGCGACGACGTTAAATTTCTTCATCTCATCCTCCTGGTCACTGTCAATTTCTTGGGACTAAAAATATCTTAGCAAAATCCTACTGCTTGTCAAATTTTTGCTCCGTGCTGTGAACAATGCCGCAGACCCTGAATCGCATTGAAGGACTTGAACCGTCGTTCGACAACAACAGGGGTTTATTTGCATATCAAATTTGAGACCGGGTCGGTGAAACAAAAAAAACCGCAGTAGTAACTGCGGCAACAATCAAGAATTTGAAACGACCAAAAGATCTAAAATTCGTTTTTCGGTTCTAAACCTAACTTCCAGGACAAATTTCCCTAACTTCTTTTTTTGCTGCTTCCTCTATACGAAGATCGCTCACGATATCTTTCAGTCTTTCGTCCGCTCTTCTTTCAACGGAGCAAACAGCATTCCCAATACTATCATTAAATCTTTTATTGGCCGCTTCCCAGAGCTTACGGACAAAATCATTTTCTAATATCCGGACGCTGTCTACCGTTCTAACTTCACGAGTTCTCTTTAAAAATCTGCGAACCGCTTCGACCTTATAGGTCGTAACCTTCAAAACCGGACCCAAAACAAGATGGGCCATATCCGGTCTCAAAAAAATCTCACAGTGCAAAGAGCCGCAAACAGTCAGATAGGAAGGCCAAAAGATGGTTTTACCACAAGGATCTTTGTAGTCAACAGCCGAATACACCCAGTGTATTTGCTTCTCTTCCGTAAGCCGAACAAGAGTTTCTATCAAATCCTCAGCTGGATTTTTTGTGAAACTATCCACTCGTTTTCCTTTTCGTTTTCCGGTGCAAGAGGTTCTTCAAGCATCCTAACAACAAAACTGGTGCGAGGTCAAACTTTTACTCCGTATCATAGAAGACGTTACTTGTCCTGAGCTTGTCGAAGGAGAACCATTTTCTCCGCCAAAGTGAGATACAGTACTGTACCTCCCAAAGGCGGATCGGTCTCTCGTTCAGGGCCCGAAACACCCTTCAGGTCATTCAGACTCTGAGGGGTCTTCAAACTCGATGAGGTCGAATGACTGGCCGAGAGAGACAAAATGAGTATATTTATATTCCAAACTTACGACCATACGGTAATCGATAAAGTATGGCGCCAGCCGAGTATATTTCTTCCGCTCCATCAACAAATTTATAAATCATGGAGGGTTCCAAAAAATATTTTTACGTCTTTCTGATCCCACAAATGGCGGTCTCTTTCATAATGTTTATATTTAGGGTAACCAGCAAAGACACTCATGCCACTAGGACTGCCGCCATAGTGTATCCTGCTGATATACAATGTGATCGCGGTCAGTTTTTCGGCGCGCGTTTTCGCCGCTCTTAATCTTTCAATCGAAACTCGAAGTACATCGGCTAAAAAACCGCCCGCAATTTCAGCATTCTGAAGGATATAGCCAATTATTTCGTCGGCCTTCTTTTCTGTTTCTTTCTGGAGATAAGCGCATCGATGACTGAATTCACCGAACTTGAGCTCTCTTTGCATCATAAGATGAAGTTCCACTAAATCGAAGGCGGTTTTGCGATCCGGGCGCTCGTCTTTCCATTTTTCCGAATTACGTTTTACTTCCGCAATCCACGAGATTTTATCTGGGGGTAATTTCAATTCAGCAATACAGGGGATTGCCTCGACGACGTAACTTTCGGGAGATAGGGTCTCTTTAACCATCTCTTTTGCTCGTTCAAATATATTCATGGGATGTTTATCAGACCCAATTTGTCTTCGTCTACGAGGCGGTTTACCCAGCCGCCCCTCTCTAAATCCCAAGCACCCCAAGCGGTGCTATCGCCGAAAACACAAATAGTTGCCATTAAACGCATTTTAGCAAAATTTACCCCGCCCCACTACTCGTCGTTTATCTCCTCGAGTCTGAACCTCGGAGTCGAAGACCTGAATCCACCTAAGGACTATTGTTTGAAGCAAAAAACTCCTGTTTGAGGAGTTCTTTGTGGGAGTAGTTCGACTGGCTCACTATAAATAGCAAGCGAGAGGAATGGTTCGTTTGTACTCCGATTACGCTCGGCTGACTTTTGTGGCGCTAAGCCCCTTTGGACCTTCGGTTACTTCAAAAGTAACCTTGTCGCCTACTTTGAGGTCGCTATACTGCACGCCCTGTAGCTCGTTAGAGTGGAAAAAAAGGTCTTTTTCTCCTTCGCGCGCAATGAAACCGAATCCCCGATCCGTTAGTCGAGCAATTGTTCCTTCATTCATTGTTGGAATGTTTACTCTGGATAGTCCTCAAATCGTGTATTGTAGAACAAAGCCCGACTCCGCTTCTCCCACAACTCTGACTTGATAGAATAACATTAGCATGCCTCAAATAGAATGTAAAGGTACTGACCCCCCCCCCCCCGAACATTTCGTAGGTCATATATCCCCTTCGGATTTCAATCGCTGCGGGTACCGAGAAAAGTATAGATGCGTAAGTTATTAAGTCAATATCTGTATAATCAAGTTATTTTTTAAGATACGGCCCAACGCGTTTAAGCGACACGGCGTTCGTGGCAACGATTATTGAAGAGGCAGACATCAAAAGCGCAGACATCTCCGGCCGCAAGGACCACCCGAGCGAGCTATAAAAAACTCCGGCGGCGACGGGAATAGAAAGCACATTGTAAATCGCGGCCCAAAAGAGATTCTGCTTCATTTTGATTACCGTCGCTTTGCTTAAACGAATCGCCGCAACAATATCGTACGGATCGGACTTCATAAGAACTATGTTGCCCGTCTCGATGGCGACATCGGTGCCTGCGCCGATGGCAATACCGATATCTGCTTGGGCAAGAGCTGGGGCATCGTTGATGCCATCGCCAACCATAGCCACAAACTTCCCTTCGCCTTGCAGTTTCTTGACCCACTTTGCTTTGTCAGCCGGCAGAACTTCGGCAAACACGCGATCAATGCCAAGTTGATTGGCAATTGCCTCGGCGGTGCGTTGGTTGTCGCCGGTAATCATGATAATCTCGATGCCCATTTTCTTAAGCTCAGCGACGGCGCGTTTTGAATTTTCTCGAGGCGTATCCGCAACCGCAATGACGCCGATTACTTCCTGATCTAAAGCCAGGGGCATCGCTGTTTTGCCCTCGCTTTGAAGCTGCTCTATTTTTTGCCGCACCTCATAACTTACTGGTACCCCGTGAAGCTCCATGAGCCGCTGATTTCCAAAAAGCACAAGGTGTCCCTTGCTATCTATTTCTCCTTTCAAACCGAATCCTGTCCCCGCCTTAAATTCATCAATATCCGGCTCGGTCACTTGCAATATTTCCGCTTCTTTCTGAACCGCGGCATCAAAGAAGCGCAAGAAACTCTTTCCGAAACCGGCTGCAGGGCCTACGATAAATCCTTTCACGCCGTGGCCGACAACTGCCTCGAATTTCGACACAGTAAACAGCTCTATCCCGTCTTTCGATGCTTTCTCAACAATCGTTTTTGCAAGCGGATGTTCGGAATATTTTTCAATGGACGCAGCAATCTGAAGAATGCTTGTCTGAACTTCCGACTGCTCTGATTCAATAAGGGAGACGATGTCGGTAACTTCCGGCCGGCCCTTGGTGAGCGTTCCTGTTTTATCAAGAATCATGGCGTTAATTTTGGAGGTTTTCTCAAGAGTTGCCGCGTCTTTAATAAGAATATTGTACTTAGCGCCAAGGCCGGTTCCTACTGCAACTGCAGTCGGCGTGGCAAGTCCCAGAGCATCCGGGCAAGCGATGACTACCGTTGAGACGGCAAAGGTAAGGGCGGTAATGAGTCCCGCTCCGGCAAGGACATACCATCCAAAGAACGCCGCGACTCCGGAGCCGATTGCTACAATAACCAAAACAGACGCGGCTTTATCGGCAATGCGCTGGCCGGGAGCTTTAGAATTCTGGGCAGTTTCTACCATCTTGATAATCTGCGCAAGAACGGTCTCGCTACCAACCCTTGTTGCTTTGAATTTGATCGAACCTTGCTGATTGATCGACCCGCCGACCACCTGACTGCCGATTCTTTTATGAACCGGCAGCGACTCGCCGGTTACGAGCGCCTCGTCGATATAGGTTTCGCCTTCTATGACTTCGCCGTCTACCGGGATTTTGTTGCCTGGTCGAATAACTACCATATCGTCCTTTATTACTTCGGCGCTCGTGATAGTTATCTCATTCCCATTGCGAATAACATTTGCTTGTGGGGGCACCAAATCAAAGAGGGCGCGGAGCGCTTCCGAGGTGCCACGGCGGGAACGCATCTCCATCCAGTGACCGAAGAGCACAAAAGTCACGAGCAGTGCCGCAGCCTCATAAAATGTTTCGCTTCCCGGCCTCACTACCGTAAGCAGAACGCTGAAAAGGTAGGCGGCCAGAACGCCAGTGGCGATCAACACGGCCATGTTAAGTTGTTTAGCCCTAAGCGAATAGTAGGTACCCGTAATGAAAATAGAACCTGTCCAAAAAACTATTGGCGTTGTAAGGATGAAAAGAAGCCAATTGATGGGGATCGGGGAAGGAAGCTGTAATCCAAAAAGATTTACTGCCACGGGCGAGTAAAAGAAAATGGGAATGGAAAGGATAAGCGAAACCAGGAATCGCCGGCGCATATCTCGTTCCATTCCTTTCGCAACTCGCGGATCGGTCATTACCGCCTCATGATCCTTATGGCTCATTGCCGATATTTCGGGGCCGGGATGAGTTTCAGATTTCGTGCTTCGAATTTCGGATTTAACCAATTCCATGCCGCATCCAGGGCAACGGCCCGGCGTCAATTGACGAATCTCTGGATGCATGGGGCAAGTATAGTAGATTTCACCGTCCGATGGCACGGTAATACTCGCTTTCTTATCGTGTTCTGCGTGGCAACAAGAATGTTCTAAATTAAATTCAAATTGTTTCGCTTCCATTCCACAGCCGCAGTTGACGGTTAATTTTTCCGCAGAGCAGCAAAGACATTGCTTACCGCAAGTACAATCCGGTTTTTGCTCCCAGGTTTTATTTATTATGCGATGATTATGAACCATGATTTTTCAGAAATAAATAGTAATGAATTAATAATGACAAGCGGCCAAAGGCCATAATCATTAGCCATGTTGAGTCAGTGGCAGCATCCGCCGTGTTTTTTACGTTCCTTGTGCTCGCTATCGACATCCTGAACGCCATCTTGTGTTCGTAGATCATCTTTTGATTCGTTGGGATCATCACTATGCGAGCGATGCCCCCGAAGCATTATCCAAAAGTGAGCTATTACGAACACACCAATAAGGATCGGCCAGAAATAGCCTGCTGAAAATAATTTACCTCCGGCAAATAATAGGATTATGAACGGCAGGACGCAAAGAAGCATCATCCACAGTATTGAAGAATTGTTTTTACCGTTGTGATTGTGCATGAACGATTGATAATTAACAAACTTGATAAAATTATTTTTCGGTCTTGACCAGACTTGTGTTATGCATCCAGACCATATACCAAGCGAATATCCAGGCGAATACGAACATATAAATGACTCCGAGCGCAAAACTTCCGAAGCTAATCCACGTAAAGCCGGGGAATGTTTCAAAAATCGTGTGGTGAAGCTCTATGCCCCTAGCGCTTCGAAGCGGTAGGAATCCGCCCAGCACACAAAGAACGTATGCTGCCTCAGCACCCAAAACACAAAGCCAACCGTATCGTTTTAATTGAAGCATAGTAGTAAATAGTTAATATCTTTTATTAACGACCTTTAACTAATTTTTACGTCCTAGTGATGCAGTTAATAATAATTCCACGGCTATTTTCTTTTTGAGAGGCGATAAATAGACAGGATTTCATTTATTGCCTTGGGCGCATCGCCGGTTCGCATTTGTTTCACCACATGAACATAAAAATGATTTTTCAAAATCAAATCCTCGAAGCTTGTTAGAGCTTCTTTAATCGCCAGCGATTGATGGAGGACATCGATGCAATATCTATCCTCTTCGACCATTTTCTCCAGGCCCTGTATCTGGCCGGCGGCTATTCGCAACCTGCGAATAGCCCGCTGCTTCTCCTTATTGGATTTGTACTTCATAGACACAGTATACCCCTATGGGGTGTGCTATGTCAAGGCGACCCCGTAAACAATGTTACTTGTGGTGAGCGAAGTCGAACCAGAACCATTTTCCCCACCAAGGAGAGGTACAGTACTGTACCTCCCAAAGGCGGATCGGTCTCTCGTTCAGGGCCTGAGACACCCTTCAGGTCATTCAGACTCTGAGGGATCTTCAAACTCGATGAGGTCGAATGACTGGCCGAGAAAGGCAAAAAAAAGACCGCCTATTGACGGCTTGCGTAAAAACCATACTGATCAGCCTCTGCCTTCATCTTTCGTATATCCATTGCGGATTCTGCTCTTTCCGGGCAATTAGACCTGTACCGACCATATTGGTCAGACTCTGCCTTCATTCGTCTGACGCCCAGTTCAACTTCTGCTCTTGCGGCGCAACCAACTCCTATCCAATATTCTCTGAAAAAGTTTTTTATTGCCTCAAAAAAATCTCTTAGCTTTCTCATGGTATTTCTCCTCCTTATAAATAACTAATACATATAGTAGCGTTTTCGTGCTATTTGTCAAGGCACTGTATGATGCCACCCACTTTTGGATTCCACGGGTACATGAGGAATATTTTGACCTTGTAACGATAGCATAAATTGGACGGGAGA